>NZ_AP022582.1:1843766-2458355 GCF_010731595.1 Mycobacterium seoulense
AATCCGGGTAGGCGGCAGTGATGCGTTCACGCGCAGCCGGTTCCGTATCGGCCAGCAGCTCCTCGATCATCGATTGATTGGTCGGCAGCATCTTGAGAAAGCGGGTGAACAGACGGCCCTCTTCGGCGTTGGTGCCCACGATGAGCGGCACCCGGTGCGCGCGGCCACCGCGCATCGCCTCGACGGGGTCGAGGGGCACGACGTCGTCGCCGGCGACCGGACCGATCGGGAAGGCGCCGAGCCTGTCCTCCATCCCCTGGTCGATCAACCGGTGTTGGGCGTCCACCAGTTGCGCCGGGGACGCCTGCATCAGCGCCTCGGCGGCGTCCCGCGGGCGAGCGCCCAGCAGGGCGGCGAAGCGCGTCGCGAATTCCGCGGCGGTCTCTGGCGATCGCACCATGCCGGCGGCCGGGCTTTCCGAAATGGCCCGGGAGAACAACCCTTCGGCGGCGGGCACCGCCAGCAGGGTGGCCGTGATGTGCGCGCCGGCGCTTTCCCCGAAGATGGTGACGTTGTCCGGGTCGCCGCCGAACGCGAAGATGTTGTCTTTCACCCAGCGCAACGCCATCACCAGGTCGCGCAGAAACAGGTTGCCGTCGATGGGGATATCCGGGGTCGAAAGTGACGACAGGTCCAGGCATCCCAACGCGCCCAGGCGGTAGTTCACCGACACGTACACGCAACCGCGGCGCGCCAGCGCCGCACCGTCGTACAGCGGCGTGGCCGAGCTGCCCAGGATGTAGCCACCCCCGTGGATGAAGACCATGACGGGCAGCGGCTCGTCGGCGGGCGCCTCGGGGGTGACGACGTTGAGCGTGAGGCAGTCCTCCCCCATCGGCTGGTAGCGGCCGACACCGAGCATGGTGTAGCGACGCTGCTGGGGTGCGCAGTTGGCGAAGCCGTGGCAGTGCCGCACACCCGACCAAGGTTGCGCCGGCCGGGGCGCCCGCAACCGCAGGGGTCCGACCGGTGGCCGGGCGTAAGGGATGGATCGCCAGCGGTGGACCCCGTCGCGGGTGAAGCCTTCGACGGTGCCGATCGTCGTGCGTGCGCGGACGGTGCGCTGATGCATAACCCGACGGTAGCGGACATGGCGGGCGTAACGCGCGCGCAGCGCGTTATTTTCGCGCATGGCGGTTAGCCTGACTGGATGCGGATTGCCGCGCTGCTTGCAGCGTCGTTACTGGTCGCCGGGTGTTCTCACACCATCGGCGGCCAGTCTCAGCAAACTCAGGCATCCACCAGCCCATCCGCCACTCCGCCGGGCAGCAATCCACCGGCCCCGTCGGCCGCACCCGCAGCCAAGGCGCCGATCTCCGACGTCATCGCGTGGATCGAGGCGGGCCGCCCCGCGGATCCGGGCCGCTACCACAACGCGATTCGCGACGGGGCGACCACCGCGCTCGGCGACGACATCGCCTTCTCGGCGGCCGCCGGCAAAGTCTCCTGCCTGACCGATTCCAAGCACACCGGTGGGTCCCTGATCTGCCTGGTGAGCCTGACCAATCCGCCGCCCGCTCCGCCGACTTCCTACGGCGGCTGGCAGGGCGGTTGGGTGACCTTCGACGGCGTGAACCTGCAAGTGGGCGCGTCCCGCGCCGACCCCGGTCCATTCATCAACGGCAACGGTTCGGAACTCGCGAACGGTGATTCGCTGTCTTTCGGCGACTATCGTTGCCGCGCCGATCAAACCGGGGTGTATTGCGTGAACTATGCCCACCAGTCGGCGGCACGATTGAGTCCCGCGGGCATCGAACCGTTCGGTTGCCTACGACCGGGGCCGGCACCGGACGGCGTCGGCACGGCGTTCAGTTGTTCGTGATGGTCGCGAACAACTCGGCTATCTCGTCGGCGGGTCCACCCGGGACCGTGTAGCCGGTTTCGTCGCGGATCTCGTCGAGATGGTCGCGCACATCTTCGATGGACAAGTCGGGGCTACGGAATCCTTTTGTCCTGCCGATGAAGAACCGTGCGACGTGTCCGGCGCCCGCCGTGTAGATCTCTCCGGAAACCGGGCAATCCCGGTGCGCCAGGAAGGCCGCCACCGGCGCGACCCGCGCTGGGTCGAGCTCCCGCAGGTATTGGCCCGCAAGGTCATCCAACACGGCCCGCGCCGCCGCGTCGTCTGCCTCGGTGGCGCCGTCGAGCGAGTGGGTCAGCATCCGCGTGTGGGCGATTGGCGCGATGGCATTGACCTTGATTCCGTGCTCGGCCCCTTCGGCGGCCAGCACGCGGGTGAGGCCGATCATCCCGGTTTTCGCCGCGCCGTAGTTGCTCATGCGTTCGGCGCCAAGGAGTCCGGCGGCCGAGCAGGTGTTGAGCACCCGGCCGTACCGCTGCTCACGCATGACCTTCCACGCGGGCCGCGCCACATAGAACGCGCCCTTGAGGTGCACATCGACGAGGGGTTCCAGCCTATCGGCGGTCATGTCCTCGAAGGGGGCGTCGCCGACGATGCCGGCGTTGTTGATCACGATGTCGACGCGTCCCCACGCGCGTAGGGCGGTGTCGATAATGGCCTCTGCGCCTTCGGGAGTCGTCACGCTGTGGCTGTCGGCGACGGCCTCACCGCCCTGGCGGCGGATCTCGTCGACGACGACGCCCGCCACCGCGGCGTCGGAGCCATCCCCCGTCACCGAGCCGCCGATGTCGTTGACCACGACGCGCGCGCCACGCGACGCGAGGAGCAACGCGTATTGCCTGCCCAGACCGCCGCCCGCACCGGTGATCACGGCGACCTGCCCGTCGAACCGCATGGCCGTCCTCACCAACTGACCGGAAGTTCTTTCATGCCATAGATGTTGGCGTCTTTGAACCTCAGTTCCTCGGGCGGGACCGCGAGTTTGAGCCCGGGCAGGCGGCGCGCCAGCGTGGCGAACGCAACCTGCATCTCGACACGGGCCAGGTTGGCTCCGATGCATTGGTGCACGCCATAACCGAAGCCCAAGTGCCCGCGGGTGTTTCGGTCGACGTCGAGGGATTCGGGATTGTCGACGAATTCGGCATCCCAGTTCCCGGCGAGCAGGCTCATCATGACGTACTCTCCCGCGCGAATCAGCTGACCGCCGATCATCAGGTCTTCGGTCGCCACACGATCGACCTGGCTGTGCACGATGCTGAGGTAGCGCATGAGCTCTTCGACGGTGTTCGCGATGACGGCCGGGTCCTCCGTCTGCCCGAGTCGCTCGAACACGTCGGGATGTTCCAGGAGCGCAACCGTTCCCAGCGAGATCATGTTGGCGGTGGTTTCGTGGCCGGCCTGCATCATGATCACGCTGTTCATGGCGGTGGTGGTGTGGTCGAGTTGGCCCTTCGCGACGTATTCGGTGAGCAGGCGACTGATCAAGTCATCGCCCGGTTCGCGCGCTTTGCGTTCCACCAACTCCTCGATGTAGGCGTACATGGCCCCGAACGCCCGGCCCTTTTCCTCGTCGGTGGATCTCTGGTCAAGCCCCTTCGTGGTGTTGTGCTGAAAGAGTGCGAGGTCTTCGGGCGGCACCCCCAGCAGCAGCGCGATCACCATCGACGGCACCGGCAGCGCGAATTCGCGCACCAGGTCGGCCGGCGCGCCATGGGCGATCATCTGGCCGAGATAGTGATCAACCATTTCCTGGATGTGCGGCCGCATCGATTCGCAGCGCCGGAAGGTGAAGTTGCTCGTCATCATGCGCCGCAACCGATGATGTTCGGGATCGTCGGTCCGCGCGAACATCACCGCGACCTTGTTGTCGGCGTCCGTCGGCAGGATCGAGTCCGGAATGGTCTTCGCGGACAAGCGCGGGTCAACCAGCGCCGCCCGGATGTCCTGGTAGCGGCTGACCACCCAGACCGGATTGCCCTGGAACATCGCCCGCCGCAACCCGGGCTGCTCCCGCCACTCCGCGAACTCGGGCGGGGCCGCGAGCGGGCAGTGCGACGGCCGCCGGACGGGCAGCACAGGAAGATCCGCGTCGGAGCAGGATTGGGAAATCTCGGAAGATATTGACATGACCCGTATTTCTCGTTAAGTGTCAGATGCCTGCCAGTTGTAGCAGCGTAAGGCCAGGCTAGTTGGCAGTCAACCGTCAGTTAGGCTGTCGGGATGACCGCGGTTGAGGACCGGCCGTTGCGGGCGGACGCGGCGCGCAACGTCGAGCGCATTCTGCGCGCGGCGCGGGACGTCTATGGGGAGCTGGGGCCCGATGCGCCGGCGGAGGCGGTCGCACGGCGCGCGGGCGTCGGTGAGCGCACCCTTTACCGCAGGTTTCCGACGAAGGCCGACCTGGTGCGGGCCGCCCTGGATCAAAGCATCGCCGAGGACCTCACGCCGGTGATCGAAAACGCCCGCCGTGCCGATGACCCGCTGCGGGGCCTCACCCAACTGATCGAAGCGGCGATCTCGCTGGGGGCCCGCGAACATAACCTACTGACCGCCGCACGGCGGGCCGGGTCACTCACGTCCGACATCTCGGTTTCGCTCAACGCTGCGCTTGGCGAGCTTGCCCGCGAGGGCCAGCGAGCCGGCAGCATCCGCGCCGACCTGGTCACCGACGACCTGCCTCGCCTGGTCGCGATGCTCTTCAGCGTGCTGTCGACCATGGATGCGGACAGCGACGGCTGGCGACGTTACGTCGCCCTCGTCGTCGATGCGATATCGGTCAATGAACGCCGGCCGTTGCCCCCGCCCGCGCCGCTGCGGTATGTCGTCGGGCCGAATAGCTGGCCGCTGTAAGCGTTTTAGTTGATCGTTACGCCGGCGTCGACCTTGAACTGCAATCCCGTCACATAGCGGGACTCGTCGGATAGCAGGAACAGCACCGCGTGGCTGACCTCTAGGGGCTCGATGGCCGGGGTGGGCATCGCATTGACGAAGATGGGGATCAGGTCGGGCCGCAATTCGCCCAGAGCGGCCCCGATCGACGGCGGGATCATGCCGGTGGGAGATCCCGTCGGATGCACCGAGTTGACCCGAACATTCTGGGCGGCCAATTCGTTGGCCAACGCCAACGTCAAACCCACGACACCATGCTTCGCGGCTGTGTAAGGCAGCTGCAGCGGAAAGCCTTTGATGGCGCCGGCAGAGCTGATATTGACCAGGCTGCCGCCGCCTTGGTCAAGCAAGTGGGGTATGGCCGCCGCACAGGTGTTCCACACCCCGATGAGATTGACGTCGACCACCGTGCGCCAGTCCTCGAGAGTCGTCTTGTCCCACGGCGCAACCGTCAGCACACCGGCGTTGGCGACGGCGCCATCCAAACCGCCGAGAACCGCGACACCGTCATCGACCGTCTCGCGGAGCGCGACCTCGTTGCGGACGTCGACGACCCGACTCACACAGCGGCGGCCGAATTCACGAACCAGCCGCACCGTCTCGTCGAGGTCTTGCTCTGTGGCCAAGGGATATTCGATCTCGGGCAGAGATCGGCAGATGTCGACCAGGATCAGGTCGGCGCCCTCCTCGGCAAGCCGGAGCGCGTGGCTACGCCCCATCCCGCGGGCGGCACCGGTAATCAGAAAGCGTTTACCGGCAACACGTCCCGGATGTGGTGTCACCCGGCTACCGCTCGTTCCACATCAGGCCACGCATCGTCGCGGACAGCGGGATGTCCTCCACCCCGATCAGTCCTTGGGGCGCGCGGCACACCCAGTCGATCGCATTGACGGCCCGGCCCGCCGTCGAGATGCAGCCCGCATCAGTGGAATCGAAGACGGGGTGGGAAACGTGGGTGTTGATTTCCACCCGCGGTTCGCCCTCCACGACGACGCGGTGCACGCCGGTGTGCCCCTCGGGTGGGAACTCCCAGTCCGGCGCCGCGGCCTGGGTGAGCCTGGTGACGTGCTCGAGGGTGATCACCGGCTTGTCATTGATCACGCCCTCGGTGGCAAAGCGCACCGCGCCCATCTGTCCCGGCTCCACCGTCATCATCGTGCATTCGATTCGTTCCGGCGTGTACCAGGGTTCGACGCGCTGGCGTACGTCGTCCAGTTTGATGTCGAGATTGTCCGCGAGGCTGCGGACCTGACCGCCCCACATCGACACGATCACCCCTGGCAGGAACATCATCGGCGAGTCGTCGTCCGGCGTTGTCCCGAATCCCATTGCTGCGCCTGTGAACTCGGCATCGTCATAGTTTGCGTAGTCGAAGATCTCCTGCACGGTGATCGAAGAGATGCGGGTGGTCAGGCTGGCGGCGGCGTGCACCAGCGTATCGCCGGAGAAACCGGGGTCGATGCCGTTGACGTAGAGCGAGGTGTCGCCGGCCGCACAGGCACGCTCCAGGGGCTCGCGCAGCCAGTCGTCGGCGTGGCGAGGCGTGACGAGCCAGACCATCGACGTGCCGACGACGTTGGTGCCCGCCGCAAGAAACTTGGCCATCTGTTCGATGGCTTCCATCGGCCGGGTTTCGCCCTGAGACGTGTACACCACGCAGTCGGCACCGAGGGCCGCCAGCGCGTCGATGTCGTCGGTGGCGATGACGCCGGTCGGCTTGTCCAGTCCGCACAACTGCGCTGCATCCTGGCCGATCTTCTCGGCGCTCGCGGCATGCACGCCGACCAGTTCGAGGTCCGGTCTGCCGATGATGGCCCGCAACGAGTGCCGGCCCACATTTCCGGTGGAGAATTGAATGACTCTGCGCACGGCTACCCTCGTCCTTCCAGCGGCGGGTGATGACCCATCATGGCGCGTTCAATCACCGCGCGGGTCAGTAGTCGGGTATCGGCAGCGGCGAATTGTTGGAGTCGATGCCGCCGTCGACATGGAAGGTCGCGTTGGTTGCGTAACAATCGCGGGTGCAGAGATACACCGCGAGCCGACCGAGGTCCTCGACGTCGCCCAGCCGATGCAGCGGGGTGGCCTCCTGCATCTTCTCCAGCGACCCGGGCATCAGATCCAGGCTGCCCTTCAGGCCGTCGGTGGCGAACGAACCCAGGGCTATGGCGTTGACGCGAATCTTGGGTGCCAGTTCCTGTGCCATCGCGCGGGTAAGAGCCTCGAGGCCGCCCTTCGCGACGCAATAGGCGGTCAGGGCGCGGATGCCGAACCGAGCTGACCCCGACGAGATATTGATGATGGAACCGTGCCCCGCATCGAGCATGTGCGGGGCAGCGAGCTGACTCATGATGAAGGCCGATGTCACACACCAGTCGAAGGTGTGCCGAAAGTCCTCGTCGGTGATGTCCAGAAACCTCGCATAGGTCGAGCCACCGACGTTGTTGACGAGAATGTCGATGCGGCCAAACCGCTCCATCGCGGCGTTCACGACCCGCTCTCCGTCGGGACGACTCATCGCGTCGGCGACGAGCGCCAGCCCCTTGCCGCCCGCGGACTCGATGCCTTGAATCGTGCCAACGATATCCGCCTCGGTACGTGCGGTCCCGACGACCGTGGCGCCCGCCTCTCCCAAGACCCGCGCTATCCCCGCGCCGACACCCTTCCCGGCGCCGGTGACGATCGCGACCTGTCCATCCAACCTGAATTGCTCCAATGCCATGCCGGACTCCCTAGGCCGCGTGTGACGGGTGCGCCGTTCAATCTATGAACGTTGCTGACTAAAGTCAATGAATCCACACGGTCCCGACCAGAAGCGGTGTGCGCGGTCCAACAACGTCCAAGTAGTGCAAGCCTTT
Source organism: Mycobacterium seoulense (assembly GCF_010731595.1). Taxonomy (NCBI): domain Bacteria; kingdom Bacillati; phylum Actinomycetota; class Actinomycetes; order Mycobacteriales; family Mycobacteriaceae; genus Mycobacterium; species Mycobacterium seoulense. Next base: position 1,851,375 of record NZ_AP022582.1, read on the forward strand.
CTGACCAGGACACGGCATACTGGTCGAGGTAACCCTGAAACTCAGGCATGAGTCAGGTCAACGTGTGAGGGACGAAATGGCTGTCACAGACCGGCTGTCGGCACGAGAAGCGAAGCGCCTGCAGACAAGGGAACGATTGATGGGCGCCGCGATCGCGGAGTTCGCCCGCGCCGGGATGGCCGAGGCCGACGTCAGCGCGATCGTGGCAGCTGCGGGCGTAGCGCACGGGACCTTCTTCTTCCACTTCCCCACCAAGGAGCATGTGCTGCTGGAGCTGGAGCGCCGCGAAGAGGACCGCATCGCAAAGCAATTCGCGCAATTCTTGAAGGCCAAGCACGATCTTGCGTCCGCCCTGAACGAGGCGGTCCGCTTGGTGATCGGATTGGAACGCCGGCTGGGCGATCTGCTTTTCAACGACTTTCTCGCGCTGCACTTCTCCCAAACTCGTCCGCCTACCGAGGACGGCAGGGATCACCCCCTGGTCGTCTTGGTCGCCGAGGAGATCGCGCAGGCTCAAGAACGCGGCGAGATCGATCCCGGCGTCAGCCCCATGAACAGTGCGGTGTTCTTCTTGCTCGGCCTCTACTCCCTGTTGATCACGACCAATCACTGGCCGACGGGCCGCGCACTGTTGGAGGATTACGTCGCGCGGACGTTGCGGAGTATGCGGCCCTGAGGCCGGCGCGTCAGGGACGTATCACGCCGCGCAGCGGCATGAGCCCAAGTTCGTTGTGGGACATGAAGCCCGGCGGGGCGTCGCAGACGGCGGGAATGGCGTTCGCGGGGCCCATCGCGGTCCAGGTGTACCCGGGCAACGCGTAGCCGCCGTCAGGGTCCTGCGCCCCTTGGAGGATCAGCTCCGTGGACGAGTCACCCTCGATCACGATGCGGTAGTGATAATGCTGGGGCCAATCCTCCTGTGGTTCAATGGCATCGTAGGTGTCCATCGTGTAGATCTCGTGAAAGACGATGAGCGGCCTTCCCTCCACCCACGCCGTCCATTTGTGATGCTGGCGGGCCACGGTACCCGCCTTGATCACTCCCTTGAAGCCCGGCATGTCGCTGGTCTCCCCGCCTTCGAAGGGGATGTCCCGCGTGGCAACGCCGAGCTCCACCTCCGTCGTGTACCTCTCGACCGTCTTGCCCATGTTCTCGACGATCATTGCCATCGACTGTGCGAACAGCGGCCAGGCCTGCCCCAGCAGATTCGGGCCGTCCTCGAAACCGGCCGGATCGCTGCCCATCCCCATCTCGAACAAGTACTTCAGGGTGTCCCTGCCGAAGTTCACAACCTCGTAGATGTGGATGGTGTCGATTTGGCTGACAATCCGGGCCAACGTCAGAACAAGGAGGTCACCCGCGAAACCTGGATTGACACCACCCGCGTGGAACGATGTACCACCCTCTAGGCACGCGGCGTGGATCTTGTCGATATCCGCCTGACTGTGCTCGGTTCGATACCACCACGCGCCGCCCGACGCGACCACGTTCTTCCCGCCGCGCAGCAGGCGGCAGACTTCATCGGGATCGGACCACAGCGGCGCGTAGAACACGCAGTCGGCGTCAAGGGCCTCGATGGCCGCTTTGTCGTCGGTGGCCAGCACCCCGGTAGGTGGCTTGCCACAGAGCTCGCCGGCGTCTTTCCCGACCTTCTCGGGACGATTGCAGAGCACCCCGACCAGTTCGTAGGCCGGGTTATGAGCGAAATGGCGGAGCGCCACCGTTCCGACATTGCCTACGCCCCATTGGATGACGCGATACTTCCGCTCGACCGGCGACTTTCGGGTCACTGTGTTCTCTTCGGTGAGCGTCATTGCTACTCCTTTGCATGCACCGACTGCGCGATGACGAACGAGCGGTCTCGCCAGCGGCACACCAGGCCTGAAGGGGGGCGCTCGCTGAGCGTAGGCATCGGCCGATTGGTGTGTCAACGAGAAATAGCTTGACTTGTGTCAGTAAGTGGGACCGGGCGTCCAGCAGGCAGCCACCCCGGTGCGGAAAGGATCGACGTTAGTTTGGCTTCACGGTCGATAGTTGCCGGGCGGGAGCCTGGCGTTTTGTTTCCCCTTGGGGTCTGTCGGGCCGGCACATATGCTGACTACAGTCAGCCTGTTATAGTGCACACGCCGATCCAATCAGCGTCGATGATGGGGAGGGTTCGTGAATCATCCGAAGCTGCAAGGGCGCGATGCCGGCGTCGGCACGGCCACCCGCTCGACCGGCCCCGCGCCAGGTCTGACCATCGACGAGCACATGGAGCGGTCGCAACTCGCGCAGCGTCGGGCCGACAAATGGCTTATCTCCGGCAGTCTCCTGATCGGGACCGCGGCCCTGGGCGTCTTGGGGTTGCCGCTGTTTCTCTACGGAGTCCGGTTGCTGCGCCGCGCCCAGCGAGATGGCCTTTCGGTTCGCCCGATGCTGGTCACGTTGCTCGGCTATCTCGTCATCATCGACGCCGCCATCAACACTGTGGGGTGGGCACTCGACCTGGTGGCAAGCCATACCCTGCTGGCCCGCGTCCTGCTCAACGGGTGGGGCAACATGTTCGACGCCGGCTACTTCTGGCACTACAACGAGCTGTGGGTCGGCGGCGCGGCCGGGCCTGGCGAAAAGGCCATGGAAGTCGGTCTCATCCTGACCGTCTTCACCATGCGAATCGCCGCTGCCATCGGATTCCTGCAAATGAAACGCTGGGGTCACCAATGGATGGTCATCACGTGCTGGATGGGCGTGGTGATCTGGATTACCTACGTCTTCAACATGACCATGTTCGCCGACGTGCGCTTCGCCGGCGTAGTGCTGCCGGTCGTCGGCTGGTGGCTCTACGACATCTTCTACATCACGCCCTTTCTGGCAATCCCCTATCTGCACACCGTCAACCGCGAACTGTTCATCGACTGACATGCCGCACATGCTGTTCGACGACCCGCATCGTCAGCCGATTCCGGTCCGACCGGCCGATCGCCCCGGGGAAATTTCGTTGCGGCGGAGGGTGTGTCGACATCCCGTCGGGCGGGGAAGCCGGCGAAGTCAACTCAAGCATCACTCGGCCGAGTGCGTGTCACCAAGGAGGTCAGATCGTGGCTTATGTGTGGGAAATCCTTCGGTACGTCGCCGCTTGGGGAGGTACCGGACTGATCATCTGGTTCTGGTATTGGCTGTTCTCCAACATTGGTACGTTCTGAACGGTTCACCAGGCCACCGGGACGCGCGGGATTCGGCCAATGGCTGACGATTCCGACGCGATGGCGCTGGAACGGAGTTGCTCCGTGACAGCGGTCGCGCTCAGCGAGCAACGTCGCGAGGGCGTCCGACTGGTCACCGGTGAACAGCGTCGCTTCGGTTTGAATGCAGCGCTGACGTTCGTTCATGTCCCCTACCCCGCCATGTCGGGTTGGACACGCAGGACCCTGACATGCGGTGTAGCCCTGCAGTGTTCGCCGTCGAAAGAGCGGATCACCCAATACCGCCTGAACGAGCTGTCCGCTCGCGAACTGCGCGCGCTCACGCTTGTCGAAGCCCGTGTCGCGCTCGGCTGGATCGCGTCGCGGTGGCCGGGCCTGCTCCCCGAGGTCCACCGACTGCTCCCGGAGGTGCACGCCGAAGCCGATGACATGGATGCAGCGGAAATGCTCAGGCGGGCAATCGCGTTGGCGACCACCGGCCAGGCATTGACGGTCCACCCGCTGCTGGGCCACCTGCCGCTGGCCTATACGGCGCCGCATGGCTTGACCGACAAGTTACGCCGCAGCTTCGGCCGGATGCCCTGGACGAGCGCGCAGAAACGGCTGCCGCGGCCGTACTCAGTTCCCGTCGGCGGCGATGGAGGCGTCCGCAATCCCAACCTGCCGCCCCCGAGCCGGCCCCAGGACAACGATTTCGACGTCACGCCCGAACACCGGCCCGGTATCCCCTATCCCGAATGGAATATGTGGACAAAGCAGTTCATGCACGACCACGTCGCCGTTATCGAGCATGCAGACGGCCGCCGCATTCGTCGTCCCGTGCCGGTCGCCGTCGACGTACGCAAGTGGTTCGAAGAACACACCCATCGTGCGATGACAAACCGCCTCGAAGACGGATCCGACCTCGACGTCGACCAATACGTCAACCACTACATCGACCTGTCTACCGGCGAGGCCAAGGAGCCGCGGCTCTTCCGCGACTTGCTGCCCAGCAGCCGTGACGTCGCCACAGCGTTGCTGCTCGACGGCAGTTCGTCGCTAGGGGTACACGGCGGTCGAGTTTTCCAACTCGAATTGGCCTGTGCCGATGCGCTTTCGCGAGCCATGACGCTGGCCCGCGAACGCCATGGTGTCTTTGTGTTCACCGGCAACACTCGGCATCGAGTCGAAGTGCGGTGTCTGAAGGATTTCGACGATCGCCGGTTTGTGCCGCCGAGCGGGCTGGGCCTGTCCACCCGGGGATACACGCGACTCGGTGCGCCACTGCGCCACTTGACGAGCCGGCTCATGGCGCAGCCCTCCGAGCGGCGCCTGCTGATCGTCATCGGCGACGGTCTCATCTCCGACGAGGGTTACGAGGGCCGTTATGCCTGGGCGGACGTCGCGCACGCCGTCGAGGAGGCGAACGACGCCGGTGTGTCGATGTACTACGTCGGCATCGGGCCGACCCGTGTCGATCCCCTTCCCGAGGTGTTCGGGCCCAGACGATCGCAACGAATCCGACGCGTAGAGGAGCTTCCCAGGGTGTTGGCTCACGTCCACCGTGAACTGGTCGCCGCATGAACGCCGCCACCGACATATATTTCGCGAACGGCAACGAAGTTCAGCTGTTCGAGCAGGCCTTCCGCCAGCACATGCCCGTGATGCTCACCGGCCCCACGGGTTGCGGCAAGACCCGTTTCGTCGAGCACATGGGCGTGCTGTTGCAACGACCGGTCGTCACCATCAGCTGCCACGACGACCTCACCAGCTCCGACCTCGTCGGCCGCTTCATGGTGACCGGCGGCGACGTGGTCTGGACCGATGGCCCGCTGACCCGGGCCGTCAAAGCCGGCGCGATCTGCTACCTCGACGAAGTCGTCGAAGCCCGCCACGACTCGCTGGCCATCCTGCATTCGCTCACCGATCACCGCCGATCGCTGTACCTCGACCGAGCCGGCGAAGTCGTGACCGCGCCGGACACCTTCATGCTGGTGTGTTCGTACAACCCGGCATATCGCAGCTCGCTCAAGGAGCTCAAACCGTCGTTCCGCCAACGGTTCGTCACACTCACGATGAGGTATCTGCCGCCCGAGCGGGAGGCCGAAGTGATTGTCGCCGAGGCCGGGATTCCCATCGCAACGGCACGGCGGTTGGTCGAATGCGCGGTTGCCATCCGCACTGCGGACGAAGCCTTTCACTTCGAGCCGCCGTCGACCAGGGTGCTGGTCACGGCGGCGCACCTGATCGCCGCCGGCGCAACCGAACTGGAAGCGGCCGACGCGTGCGTACTGGCGCCACTGAGTAGCGACGGCGCGGTCACCGACGGTCTACGCGAGGTTGCTGCAGCCAGCCTGGCCGCCATCGACGCCCCGAGCGCAACCCCCTAAGAGAGGAGTCCGGCATGGACCAACAGGAACAGAAGCGCAAACGGGCGCTCATCGTCTTCCAAATCTTCATCTACGGCTACCTGCTGGTGATGTTCGGCATCCAGCTGTACATGTCGTTCGCCCGAGGGTGGTGGGATTTGTGAAACCTGTTGTCGCGCAGACAGCAAGCGCAGTCAGCCTCGAGGATCACCACGGCGAGTCCCGCCTTGCGCAGCGCCGCGCCGACAAGTGGATGATCATCGGCGCCGCCCTGATGGGCATGTGGGCTCCGGGGCTCATCGGATTTCCCATCTTCATGCGTGGGGTGTGGCTGCAGCGCCAGGCACTGCGGGCCGGCTTGTCGGTCCGGCCCATGATCGTGACCCTCATCGGTTATCTGGTGCTGATCGACGGAATGCTGAACAGCCTCGGCTGGGCCCTGGACCTGGTCGCCAACCACACCTTGATCAACCGGGTGCTGATGGTTGGGTGGGGCAACATGTTTGACGCCGGCTACTTCTGGCACTACAACGAGCTCTGGATCGGCGGTGCGGCGGGCCCTGGCGAAAAGGCCTACGTGGCAGGGCTGATCCTCACGGTGTTCTCCATGCGGGTGGCCGCGGCGATCGGGTTTCTGCAGATGAAGCGCTGGGGCCATCAGTGGATGGTCGTCACCTGCTGGATGGGCGTGGTGATCTGGTCCGCGTATGTGTTCAACATGACGATGTTCGCCGACGTGCGGTACGCCGGTGTGGTGTTCCCGGTCATCGGCTGGTGGCTCTATGACATCTTCTACATCACCCCCTTCCTCGCCATCCCGTACCTGCACACTGTCAACCGCGAAATCTTCTCCGACTGAACAGGTTTAAGGAGCAAAGCCATGACCGCACCGACACCCACCGACGAGCAAGATCCCACCGCCGGTCTCGAGCCGGGGACCACGCCGTACTACGCGCGAATGCACAAATGGATCAAACGGGCCGTGCTGGTATGCCTGGTCGCCCTGGTCATCGAGGGTGCATTCACCTTGCCGTTCATGGCGGTCTACTACGGCTACCCGACCCTGAGTCTCACGCAGATCTGCAGTGAGCTGCTGAAGATTCGATACTCCAACGACACCCTGGAGTGCAAGTACCCGTACCCGCCCTTCGGGCCGCCGGAGGGCGCCGAAGGCAAGGCCACCGCGCAGGATGTGTGGGGGATCCAGCCGATACCGAAGTACCACAGGCTCGGGTTCCGCGAATTGGTCAGGATCCACAACGAGCGGCTCGCTCGCCAGGCGGCCCAACAGCACGCGGCGCCGCACCCGTGACCTACCGGGTCGTTCAATGGACGACGGGTAACGTCGGCAAGAGTTCGGTGCGGGCGATAGCCACAAACCCCACACTGGAGCTCGTCGGATGTTACGCCTGGTCGCCAGAGAAGGTCGGCCGCGATGCCGGCGAGCTGTGCGGGATCGAACCGCTTGATGTGAAGGCCACCAACGACATTGACGCACTGCTCGCGCTCAAGCCGGACTGTGTGGTCTACAACCCGATGTTCGCCGATGTCGATGAGCTGGTCCGCATCCTCGAAGCGGGTATCAATGTGGTGGGTACGGCAGGGTCCGTCACCGGCCACTTCCTGGGCGCGGGACGCGATCGCATCGCCGAGGCCTGTAAGCACGGCGGGTCGACCATTTTCGGCAGCGGCATCAACCCCGGTTTCATCCAACTGTTGGCAATCGTGTCGGCAGGCCTCTCGGACCGGGTGGACAAGGTGTCAATGCTGGAATCCGCTGACACCACCATCTACAACTCCCCCGAGACCGAAATACCGATGGGCTTCGGCTATCCCATCGACCAGGCAGATTTACCGGCCATCACCGAGAAGGGCTCCGGTGTCTTCCGGGACGCTGTGCTGCTGATCGCCGACGCTCTCGGTGTGGAGCTCGACGAAGTGCGTTGCGAGGTCGAGTATGCCCAGACCACCGAGGATCTTGAGCTACCCGGTGACTGGACGATTGCCCAAGGATGCGTCGCCGGTGTAGACGTCCGCTGGAAAGGTGTTCTCGGCGGCCGCGAGATCATCGAGATCCGTGGCCGGTGGCGCAAGGGTCAAACGCTGGATCCGGATTGGCCGCTGGACATGGGCTACACCATTGAGGTGCAAGGCCAACCGACGATCAAGACGACGCTGAGCTTCCTTCCGCCGCCAGACTTTCAGGGCGAGACGTTGGATGACTACATCATGTTGGGTCTCACCATCACCGCCATGCCGGCGGTCAACGCGATACCTGCCGTGGTTGCCGCTCCACCCGGCATCGCCACCTACAACGACCTGCCGCTGCTCCTTCCGCGGGGAGTACTGGCACGGAGCTGAGAGGACGTGCGTCTGATGACCGCAACAACCGGTGCGCCCAGTGTCTTTGAGGCGGGACTTCCGGTGCTCGAATACGACATCACCGAGTCACCGCACGAGGTCTGCGCTCGCATCCGAGCGGCGCAGCTACGCGGCCCAATCGCACTCGGCCCATTCGGACCCGAAATCCTCTCTTACGAGCTCGCGCGCACTGTTCTGCGCGACACGCGATTCATCATTCCCCCGGGTCTTCACCTGAGCGCGCGGGGCGCGACCTCGGGCCCGCTTTGGGACAGAGTCGTCGGAAGCATCATCTGCGCGGAAGGCTCCGAACATCATCGGCTGCGAAGCTTGGTCTCGAGGGCGTTCACCCCACGGGCCACCGCGCGTCTGCACGACACTATCGGCGAAGTCGTCAACGAACTGGTCGATGGCGTCATTGACGCCGGCCGCTGCGACGTTGTGACAGACATTGCCCGCCACTACCCGATCCCGATCATCTGCGCGTTGCTCGGTGCGCCACGCGGAAGCTGGGCGCAGTTCTCACGATGGGCCGAGGCGATTTTCAAGATGGTCGACTTCTCGGTGAATCTCACCGACGAAATGTCCACGATTCTTCGCGGTTGGGCCGAGCTCGACGCCCACGTCGACGAAATGGTCGCCGAGCGACGACACCGCCTGACCGACGACTTGCTCTCCGACCTCATCCGGGCCGAGGACCCGACTGTTCAAGGCGATCGCCTCAGTGCCGACGAACTTCGGATGACGGTGGCCGGATTGTTGCTCGCCGGAACGGATACCACGCGCAATCAGCTGGCCGCGTCCTTGCAGGTGCTGCTCGATCACCCGGAGCAGTGGGCGATGCTGCGCGAGCGCCCCGAACTCGCCATGCCTGCGGTCGAGGAGAGCATGCGCCACTCGCCCGCCGTGTGTAATACGGTCCGCACCGTGAACGAAGACGTCGAGTTGGGCGGATACACCTTCCCGAGCGGCACTTATATCTTTGTGAATTCTTTTGCAGCCAACCGCGATCCGGACATCTACCAGGATCCCGACCGCTTCGACGTCACCCGCAAGGAGGCGCCGGCGGTACTGACATTCGGTGGCGGCGTGCACTATTGCCTCGGTGCGAACCTGGCCAGGCTGGAGCTGGCCGAAGGACTCAAGATCCTGGCGCACCGGCTGCCGGACGCCCGACGTGTCGGACCGGCACCCTGGAAGCCGATGCTCGGCATGAGCGGGCCGACAAGCCTTCCCATAGAGTTCGGCCGCCGATGATGCCCCTGCCCCGTCTCCTGACCGTGCCCGGAGGTCACTGATGAATGACTCATCGCCACGGTTGCATCATGTCGTCTTCGCGGTGTCACGCGAACGACAGGAAGCCGTGGGACGGCTTTTTGCCGAGGTGGGATTCAGCTTCGATGAGATCAATTTGGACGAGCTCGGGCTGCGGGTGCTCCTCGATTGGAATCGAGGCATCGAGGTGATCAGTCCGAACCCGGGGTCCACCGCCGAGGTGGCCACCTCGGTGACCGAATTCCTGGCCAGTCATCGCGATGGCGGCGTCTTCACGGTAGTGGTGCAGGTTCCCGGAGCGTCGGAGGCGGAGGACATCGCCAAGCGTTATGGTTCCGCCACACGCTTCCGGCAAGGCTTCGAGGGCGACGGTCATTATCTCGAGGAAATCGACTTATCGGTGTTGGGCCTGCCCCTGACCTTCCTGTCAACCAACCTGCCATGAGGCGGTGTACCAACCCACACTGCCCCGCTGCCGCTGGAGGGTTCTCGAGCAGACGTCGTGACCTCCGATTGGCGGTTAACGCAACAGATTTCAGTGCGTGTCACCGGTCGCCGGCAGCGGCGGGCTGTGCTCGGAAGCCGGCGCCAACACCCGGATCTCGCCCGCGGCGCCGTCGACCTCGACGAGGGCGCCGGGCGGCAACGACTTGGTAGCTCCCTGCACGTCCACCACGCAGGGGAAGCCGAATTCGCGGGCAACCACGGCGGCGTGTGACATCGGGCCGCCGAGTTCGGTCACCACAGCGGCGGCGTAGCAGAAAGCCGCGGTGTAGCCGACGTCGGTGACCTCCGCGACCAGAACTTCGCCGGGTTGGAGGTCGTCGATGGTCTCGGGCCGGACGATTCGCACGCGGCCGCGCACCTTGCCCCCGCATACGCCGACACCGCGCAGGGTTTCCCCGCTGGTGAGAACGGCGGTCGCCGTCGTTGTCGGTTGCCAGGTCCCGCTGAACACCGTCGGCGGAACCACGGCGACCAACCGGCGTTGTTCGGCGCGGCGCCGGGCCACCAGCGCGCCGACATCCGCCGGCAGCGCATCGAGCTCGTCCACCAGCAGATAGAACACATCGTCGGCGGTATCGAAGATTCCGGCCTCGACCAGCCTGCGCCCGTACTCGCGCATCAGATTGCGCAGTACCCAGTTGGCCCGCACCACTTTGTCGCGACGGACCTCGCGGTCGCGCAGTTGGCGAGCGGCCAACTGCGCAATTGGCTTGGCGTGCACGGGAATCGGGACACGCGGTGGCTGGGGCACCGGAGCGACGCTCATCGCTCTGGTCACCATCCGGACGACCAATTCGGGATCATCGGCGTAACTGATCGACAGCATCTCGAGTTCGGCCGGGCCGCGATGCCCGATCAACGCCAGTTCGGCCAGTACGGCGGCGTGAAACTCCGGCGCCTCGACGGCCAGCTTGCCCAGCCGCGCCCCCGGTTCGGCCAGCAGCGCAGTCACTTTCGGGTCGCGTTGTGCGGCGAGAACCAACCGTTGGATTGCCTCGACCGATCGCGCGCTGGCCAATTCGGGTCCCGCCGGCGCAGCGACTTCTCGCCCACACAAGCCGCGCAGCAGGACGTTGAACGCGGCGCACAGCATGAACGACGCCGACGCCAGCACCCAGCCGTACACCACATCGTCGCGCGCCAACGCGATCAGGCTGAGCAGCCGGCGATCGTCCAGCCGGGTGATGTCGTCCGCCAGGCGTTCGAGGCGATCGACATCGCCGACGAACTCGTGGGTGTCCCTCGACGAGCCGGCGGACAGGCCGATGAGGTTGACACCGAATACCCCGATGTTGCGAATGGTCCGCAGTTGCTTTCGGATTCGGCTGGTCTCGGAGCGCGGACGCTCCTCACCGAAGATCGGCAGCGACGCCATGCTGGGGCCGAAAAATCCGCTGTTGCTGACGATCGTCGCGGGCTTGGCAAACGGTACGGTCTCGGCCATGTAATGCGCCGAGGTGATGGCCCCGTAGAGCCGGTGGGCGAAGACGGCGACCGTCCGCGTGGCGATCTCACGCTGGATGATGCCACCGGGGCGCAGCCGCTCGGCGATGGCGACTCCCCCGGCACGCAGCCCGCGCACGGTCACCGACGCCGACGCCGGCGAGAACGGGCCGGGCAGCGCCTCCGACAAATTGGTGGCCAGAAAAGTTGGGAAACGCGGGTCGATCGGGGTATCGAACTCCCCGTTATCTCCGGCTGGACCAGCCCAATTGGGCTTCACCCCGTCCTCGGTCGGCGCGTCAACGGACGGAAGGTCATCGATCGTGGCCATCCGCCACGGTAGCGACACCACCCGCTTGCCCAGGGTGACCCGGCCGCGCACCGAAAGCGCGAAATCTTCGACGCATTCACCGGAGTTCCACGCGGGCCGGAATCCCCACTGCTCACGCAACCGGGCGGTATCCATGAACGCCGCGCCGTGCACCAGTTGCAACTCGGCCGGTCCAAGGCCCAACCGCACGACGGGGCGTCCGAGCGCCGCGGCAACCCGCCGGAAGGTCAGCTCGCCCGGGGCCGCGAGATTAACGGGACCGCTGCCGATTTCGGTGTCCACGATCGCCCGGTTGAATAGCCGAAGGGCGTCGTCGAGGTGGACGACCTGCATGAGGCGGTCGGCCGACCCGTCGGGGAATGCCGGCCGCGCCAACAGCCGACGCACCCAGTTATCGACGCTTCGGCCGAGAATCAGCGCGGAGCGGATGGCGACCCACTCCAAATCCGATTCCTCGAGCATCCGCTCGACCCGAGCCTTGTGATGACCGTCGGCGCTGACCGGCGTTCTGTCGTCGTGCTCGGTCCTGGGCGCGTTTCCGCCGCCGTAAACCTGTGCCGACGACCCGAAGACGATCCTCCTGGCCCCGCTTCCAGCCATCGCCGCCAGCACGTTGCGTGTGCCCTCGATGTTGACCTGCTCGCTGATGCGGGCCTCGGGGCCCGGGCTGTTCGCCCAGGCAAGGTGCGCGACGGCCACGGCGCCGGCGACCGCGCGGCTCACCGCATCGGTGTCCCGGATGTCGGCCACCACGAATTCCGCTGTGCTCGGCCAGCTTTCGGGCCGGCGCCGAGCGATCCCGACGACGTCGTGGCCCTGGCTGAGCAGGCGGGAGGCCAGGCCCCGGCCGAGCACGCCGCTCGCCCCGGTGATGGCGATTCTCACTGAATGCCCTTGCGCAAGCTCATCGTTAATCGTCGTCGTCCATCAGCGCCGCGTTGACCAAGTCCTCGAGGTCCATGTCCGCGATGTCCTTCTCCGAGGTCACCGCCGTGGCCGGGGACTGCCCGTCGGCTCGAGCGCCGTCGGCCTCATTTGCCAACGCGAGCAACAGCTCCAACACCCCGGCCTGCCGCAGGCGCTTGACCGGAATCGACCCCACCGCGCGCTGGATCTCGGCCTCCCCGGGCGCCGCGGCCGGGCTCTGTTGCTCGGTTGCTCCGACGAGTTCTCGGTGCATGTAACCGGCCAGCGCAGCGGAGTTGGGATAGTCGAAGATCAGCGTGGGCGACAGCGCAAGGCCGGTAGCGGATTTCAGCCGGTTGCGCATCTCGACCGCGGTCAGCGAGTCGAAGCCCAGCTCCTGGAATGCACGGTCCGGATCGATGGACTCCGGGCTGGTGTTGCCCAGCACGGTGGCGATGTTGGATCGCACCAAGTCCAGCAGAACCGCGTGTTGCTCGTCCTCGGGCAACCCTTCCAGGCGTTGCAGCAGGGCGGATTTAGACTTCGCCGCGGCCAGCGAATCGTCGACCTGGCGACGGGTCGGCGCGTTGATCAGATCGACGAACATCGGCGGCAACGTTCCACCGTCGAACTTGACCCGCAGTGCGGCACGGTCGATGTGGGCGGGCAACAGGAACGGCTCGTCGACGATGAGCGCGGTGTCCAGCAGTTCCAGCGCCTCGTCCGAGGACATCGCGACAATCCCGTCGCGGCCGAACCGGGCACGGTCGGCAGCGCCGAGCGCGCCGGTCATCGCGCTGGCCTGGTCCCACAGTCCCCAGGCCAGGGACATCGCCGGCAACCCGTGCATGCGCCGGTGCACGGCCAACCCGTCCAGGAACGAGTTGGCCGCCGCATAGTTGGCTTGACCTGACGCTCCCGCCAATCCGGCCATCGACGAAAACAGCACGAACGCCGACACATCCAGCTCGCGGGTCAGCTCGTGCAGGTTCCACGCCGCATCGACCTTGGCCCGCAACACCGCAGCCACCCGCTCGGGGGTCAGCGAAGAAATCACCGCGTCGTCGAGGACGCCGGCCGCGTGAATCACTGCCGACAGCGGCCGCTGCACCGGAATATCGGCGATCACCTTGGCCAGGGCCTCGCGGTCGGCGGCATCGCACGCCACCACCTGCACCTGGGCACCGGCGGCGCTGAGCTCCGTCACCAACTCCGCGGCCCCCGGCGCGTCCAGACCACGCCGGCTCACCAACACCAGATTCGGCGCGCCGTGGCGCGCCACCACGTGGCGGGCCAACGCCGAACCCGCCATCCCGGTCGCACCGGTGATCAACACCGTGCCGGCCGCCCAGGCGTCCGGCAGGGTCATGACAACCTTGCCGACGTGGCGGGCCTGGCTCAGATACCGCAACGCCGCCGGCGCGCGCCGCACGTCGAACCTGGTCACCGGCAACGGCCGGAGCACGTCGTCACCGAACAAGGCGACCAGCTCGTCGAGGATCCGCGCGATGCGGTCCGGGCCGGCCTCGAACAGATCGAACGCGCGATAGCGCACACCGGGGTGTTGCTGGGCCACCACCTCGGGCTCGCGCATGTCGGTCTTGCCCATCTCCAGGAACACGCCGCCGGGGGCGACGAGTCGCAGGGAGGCATCGACGAAGTCGCCGGCCAGCGAATCCAGCACCACATCCATCCCCCGGCCACCGGTGACCACACGGAACTTCTCCTCGAAGTCCAGGCTGCGGGAATCCGAGATGTGGTCCTCGTCAAAGCCCATGTCCCGCAGCGTGTCCCACTTGCCGCGGCTGGCGGTGGCGAACACTTCCAATCCCAGATGGCGGGCCAGCTGGACGGCGGCCATCCCGACCCCGCCGGTGGCGGCGTGCACCAACACCCGCTGGCCCCGCTTGGCGGCCGCCAGGTCCACCAGCGCGTAGAAGGCCGTCGCGAACACCACCGCGGTCGTGGCGGCCGCCGTGTGCGACCAGCCGGCCGGCACCTTGGCGAGCAGGCGCTGGTCGGTCCTGGCGATCGTTCCGGTGCCGTCGGGGAACAAGCCCATCACGCGGTCGCCGATCGCCAAACGTGGCTCGCCCGAGCCGGTTTCCGGGCCGGTTTCCACGACGACGCCGGAGGCCTCGATACCCATGACGGCCTCGGGATCCGGATACAGCCCCAGCGCGATCATCACGTCGCGGAAGTTGGCGGCCAGGGCCGACAGCGCGACGCGCACCTGCCCGGGCTCGAGCGCGGCGTCGGCGTCCGGGATGCGTTCCAACCGCAGATTCTCGAAGGTGCCGGGACTGCTCATGCCCAATCGCCACGGCCCCTCGCCCGGGGGCACCAGCAGACCGCCGACGGCGCGGCTGCCGTGCACCCGGGCGGTGTACACCGCCCCGCCGCGCAGCAATACCTGCGGCTCGCCGACCGACAGGGCGGCGGCGACAGACTCATCGTCCAACGGGCCATCGGTGTCGACGAGGACGATCCGGCCGGGGTGTTCGGTCTGCGCCGAACGCACCAGGCCCCACACTGCCGCGCCCGCGAGGTCGGTGACGTCCTCCCCCGGCAACGTCATCGCGCCGCGCGTCGCCACGACCAAGGTCCCCGCCCCCTCGCGGGCCAGCCAGGACTGCAGCACCGGCAGCACCGCGCGGGTGGCCGCGTAGACGTCGGCCACGACATCTTCGGCCACCGGCGCCGACTCGAACACCACCGCCGACGGCCGCGCCCCGGATTCATCCGATTCGGTTGCGCCCCAGGCAGACACCGTGACCGGCTGCACCGACGTCGACCGCTGCACCGACCAGACCACCTCGAAGAGCCGCTCCGGTCCCGAGTTCGACACCGCCGCCATCAGCTGCTGGTCGGTCACCGGCCGGGCGACCATCGAGGCCACCGAGAGCACCGGCAGCCCCAAACCGTCCGCCAGTTCGATCGACACCGCCGAATCGCCCACCGGCACGATCCGCGCCCGCACCGCCGTCGCGCCCGCGGCGTGCAGCGACACCTGCTGCCACGAGAACGGCACCAACATCGAACCTTCGGGGAGATCGTCGGCGTCGGAGGTCAAGATCACCGCGTGTAGTGCCGCGTCGAGCATCACCGGGTGGACGCCGAAACCGGCCGGCGAGACCCCCGCGTCGGCGGGCAGGCTGACTTCCGCGAAAACCTCGTCGCCGCGACGCCACATCGCGGTCAGGCCGCGGAACGCGGGCCCGTATCCGTACCCGCGGTCGGCCAGGCGCTCATAGCCGTCGCCGACGTCCACCGGGATGGCGCCCACCGGTGGCCACGCCGACAGATCGACACTCGGCTGGACAGAGCCGGCGCGCAGCACACCCTCGGCGTGCAACGACCAACCCGAACCCGCGTCGGCACGCGAAAAGACCGACACGGCGCGGGCGCCCGATTCGTCGGCACCACCGACCACGACCTGCACCGCGACCGATCCCGAACCCGGCAACACCAGCGGCGCGGCCAAATTCAGCTCGTCGACAACACCGCAACCCACTTCGTCGCCGGCGCGGATCGCCAGCTCCACGAATCCCGCGCCCGGGAACAGCACCACACCACCGACGGCGTGGTCGGCCAGCCAGCCTTGCGCGCCGGGCGACAGCCGGCCGGTCAACACCACCCCGCCGGAAGCCGGCAGTTCCACCACCGCGCCGAGCAGCGCATGCTCACCGGGCGCCAGCCCCAACCCCGCGGCGTCGACCGGGGCACCGTCGCCGGACAGCCAAAACCTCCGGCGCTCAAACGCATAGGTGGGCAGCTCCACGAAATTGGCTTTACCGACGGCGGCGCGCCAATCCACGTCCATCCCGCCGACGAATCCTTGCGCGACCGCGTGGGTGAGGGTCACCGGCTCGGGGCGGTCCTTGCGCAGCGCCGAGATGGTGATCACGGGGGCGTCGGGAAGCGTTTCTTCGATCGATGCCGTCAGCCCGCTGCCGGGGCCGACCTCGAGGAAGCGGTTTGCGCCGGCCGAGTGCACGAAGCGCACGCTGTCGGCGAACCGTACCGCCTCGCGAATATGCCGTTTCCAGTAGGCCGGCGAGGCGAAGTCGTCGGCCGCCGGCTGCCCGGTCAGGTTCGACACGATCGGTATCGCCGGTTTGCCGACGGCGAGTCCGGCTGCGACCGTGCCGAATTCGTCGATCATCGGATCCATCAGCGGCGAGTGGAACGCGTGGGATACCGCCAATCGGTGGACGCGGCGGCCGTCGGCGCGCAGTCGCTCCGCTACCGCGGCCACCTTGTCCTCGGCGCCCGAAATGACCACCGACGCAGGCCCGTTGATGGCGGCGATGCCGACCTCGGGCACCAGCAGCGGGCACACTTCGTCTTCGGTCGCCTGCACGGCGATCATCGCGCCGCCCTGCGGCAGGGCTTGCATGAAGCGGCCGCGGGCGGCCACCAGGACCGCCGCGTTCTCCAGCGACAGGACGCCGGCGACGTGCGCGGCCGACAACTCCCCGATCGAGTGGCCCAGCACGAAGTCGGGGCGGACGCCCCAGGATTCGAGCAACCGGAACAGGGCGACTTCCACCGCGAACAGCGCGGGCTGGGCGAACTCGGTGGTGTTCAACAGGTTTTCGTCGTGGCCCCACATGACCTCGCGCAAAGGCCGCAGCAGGTGCCGGTCGAGCTCTGCCACCACGGCGTTGAACGCCTCGGCGAACACCGGGTAGGCGGCGTGCAGGCCCATTCCCATGCCGAGCGTCTGGGCGCCTTGTCCGGGGAAGACGAAAACGGTCTTGCCGCCGGGCGTCGCGGTGCCCTGGACGACCGACCCGGCTTCACCGGTGGCCAACTCGTCCAGGCCGGCCAGCAGCTGCTCGCGATCACCACCGACAACGACGGCGCGGTGCTCGAAGTTGGATCGGCCCGCCAACGACCAGGCCACGTCGCCGGCGTCGAGCTCGTCTCGCTCGCGCAGATGCCCCGCGAGCCGCGCGGCCTGGGAGCCCAATGCCGACAACGACTTTGCCGACACCACCCATGGCACGACCGGCGCTGTGGAGCGTTCCACGGCAGGGGCGGCCTCGACCGGCGCGGCCTCGATGATCACGTGCGCGTTGGTGCCGCTGATGCCGAACGACGACACGCCGGCCCGGCGCGGACGGTTCGCCGGCCAGGGCTGCGGCTCCGTGAGCAGCGCCACCGATCCCACCGACCAGTCGACGTGCGGGCTGGGTTCGTCGACGTGCAGCGTCGCCGGCAGCAGGTCGTGGCGCATCGCCAGCACCATCTTGATCACACCGGCGACGCCGGCGGCGGCCTGGGTGTGGCCCATGTTCGACTTGATCGATCCCAACAGGAGCGGCTCGGGCCGGTCTTGCCCGTAGGTCGCCAGCAACGCCTGGGCCTCGATGGGATCGCCCAATGTTGTTCCCGTGCCGTGGCCCTCGACCACGTCGACCTCGGCCCCGGACAGCCCGGCATTGGCCAGCGCCGCGCGCACCACCCGTTGCTGCGACGGACCGTTGGGCGCGGTCAAGCCGTTGGACGCGCCGTCCTGATTGATCGCCGAACCCCGCACCACCGCCAGCACCGGGTGGCCCAACCGCGTCGCATCCGAGAGTCGCTCCACGACCAGCATGCCGCCGCCTTCGGCGAATCCGGTGCCGTCGGCGGCCCCCGCGTACGCCTTGCACCGGCCGTCGGCGGACAGCCCGCGCATGCGGCTGAACTCCACGAAGATGTCGGGTGTGGCATTCACGGTGACGCCGCCCGCCAGGGCCAGGTCGCACTCCCCCGAACGCAGCGACTGCGCCGCCAGATGCAGCGCCACCAACGACGACGAGCACGCCGTGTCCACCGACACCGCGGGGCCCTCCAAGCCCAGCACGTAGGACACCCGGCCCGACGCCACGCTCGACGACTGCCCGGTCAGGCGGAAGCCCTCCGCGGCCGGGGCGGCACCCATGCCGTAGCCCTGCGTGTACACCCCGGCGAACATGCCGGTCGCGCTGCCCCGCAACGCGCCGGGTTCGATTCCGGCCCGCTCCAAGGCTTCCCACGAGAGCTCGAGGAACATCCGCTGCTGTGGATCCATTGCCAGCGCCTCGCTCGGCGCGATCCCGAAGAAGGCCGGGTCGAAGTCGGCGACACCGTCCACGAAGCCGCCGGTGCGGGTGTAGCAGGTGCCCGGGACGTCGGGATCCGGGTTGTAGATGCCAGCCAGGTCCCAGCCGCGATCGGTGGGAAAGGCCGAGAGCACGTCGCGGCGCTCGACGAGCATCCGCCACAGGTCCTCGGGGGAATTCACCCCGCCCGGATACCGGCACGCCATTCCGACGATCACGATCGGGTCGTCGGCGGCGCCACGAACGACCGGTGTTGGCGTGATTTCCTGTGGCACTCCGGCAAGTTCGCTGCGGATGTAGCCGGCGAGGCCGTTAGGTGTCGGGTAATCGAAGATGAGGGTGGGCGAAAGCGCCAGCCCGGTGGCGGTTTTCAGCCGGTTACGCATCTCGACGGCGGTCAGTGAATCGAAGCCCAAGTCCTGGAACGCCTTGTCCGGGTCGATCGCCTCCGGGGTGGTGTTCCCCAAGACCGTTGCGATGTGCGAGCGGACCAGGTCCAGCAGCACGGCGTGCTGTTCCGCTTCGGGCAGCCCGTGCAGACGGTGCGCCAGAGCCGATTTCGACTTCGCGGCCGCCAGCGAGTCGTCGACCTGGCGCCGCGCGGGCGCGTTGACCAGATCGGCGAACATGGGTGGCACCGCGGCGGCGTGGGCACGCAGCGCGCCCAGGTCGATGCGGGCGGGCGCCATGAACGGCTCGTCGACGATCAGCGCGGTGTCGAACAATTGCATCGCCTCGTCGGAGGACAAGGCCAGAATGCCGTCGCGGCCGAGCCGGGCGAGGTCGGCGGCGTCCAGCCCACCGGTCATGGCGCTGGCCTGATCCCACAAGCCCCATCCCAGCGAGATCGCCGGCAACCCGTGGGCCCGCCGGTGCGCGGCCAACCCGTCGAGGAAGGAGTTGGCGGCCGCGTAATTGGCCTGGCCCGAAGACCCGACCAGACCCGCCATGGACGAAAACATGACGAACACGGAGAGGTCGAGACCGCGGGTGAGCTCGTGCAGGTTCCAGGCCGCATCGACCTTGGCGCGCAACACGGCATCCACCCGTTCCGGAGTCAACGACGTGACCATCGCGTCGTCGAGGACACCGGCGGCATGGATCACCCCGGTGAGCGGATGGCTCGCCGGAATATCGTCGATCACCGAGGCCAGGGCCGCCCGGTCGGCCGCATCGCACGCGACCGCACGCACCCGGGCGCCGGCTTCCTGCAGTTCGGCGATCAGTTCGGCGGACCCCGGCGCGTCGGGACCGCTGCGGCTCAGCAACACCAGGTTCTGCACCCCGTGTTGCGTCACCAGGTGACGGGCCAGCGTCGAACCCGCCATTCCCGTGCCACCGGTGATCAGCACCGTGCCCGCAGCCCACGCGTCCGGCACCGTCATGACGACCTTGCCGATGTGGCGGGCCTGGCTCAGGTACCGCAACGCCGCACGGGCGCGCCGGATGTCAAAGGTGGTCACCGGCAACGGCGTCAGCACACCGGCGTCGAAAAGCCCGGCCAGCTCGATCATCCACTGGTGCATCCGGGGACGGCCGGGCTCGAAGAGGTCGAACGCGCGGTAACGCACGCCCGGGTACTCCTGGGCGATCACCCCGGGGTCACGGATGTCGGTCTTGCCCATCTCCAAGAACACGCCACCGGGGGCCACCAGTCGCAGGGAGGCGTCCACGAAGTCGCCGGCCAGCGAATCCAGCACTACATCCATCCCCCGGCCACCGGTCACCGCCCGGAACTTCTCCTCGAAATCCAGGCTGCGGGAATCCGAGATGTGGTCATCGTCGAAGCCCATGGCCCGCAACGTGTCCCACTTACCCTTGCTGGCCGTCGCGAAGATCTCGAGACCCAGGTGCCGGCCCAGCTGGACCGCGGCCATGCCGACACCACCGGCGGCCGCGTGCACCAGCACGCGCTGCCCCGGCTTGACGTCGGCCAGGTGCACGAAGGCCATGTAGGCGGTGGTGAAGACCGCGGAGATGGCGGCGGCTTCGGCGTACGACCAGTCGGCCGGCATCGGCTGCAGCAGGCGGACGTCGCCGGGGACAAGCGTGCCGCTGCCGTCGGGGAAGAACCCGTAAACCGAGTCGCCGACCGCGAATTCGGTGACGCCCGGGCCGACCTCGGTCACCACGCCGGCGCCTTCGCCGCCGAGCAGCGCGTCGTGGGTGAACATGCCCAGGGTGATCATGATGTCGCGGAAGTTGGCGGCGATCGCGCGCAGCGCCACCCGCACCTGACCCGGCTCCAATGGCGCGCCGGCATTGGGAACCGGCTCCAGTTGCAGGTTTTCGAAGGTACCGGCGTTGCCGATGCCCAGGCGCCAGGGTCCGTCCGCCGGGGGCACCAGGAGATCTTCGACCGCGCGGCTGGGCCGCACCCGCGCCGTATAGACCTGACCGTTACGCAGCAATATCTGCGGCTCCCCGGCCGCGAGCACCGATACCACCGTCCGATCATCCAGTGGCACATCGGAATCCACGAGGACGATACGCCCGGGGTGCTCCGTCTGCGCCGAGCGCACCAGACCCCAAACCGCCGCGCCGGGCAGGTCGCCGACGTCCTCGCCGGCCAATCCGACGGCTCCGCGGGTCGCCACGATCAGCACCCCGGAATCGCGCTCGGTCAACCACGCCTGCACGGCGGTCAGCGCCTGGTGGGTCCGCTGGTAGGTTGCGGTGACCGGATCCTGTTCGGAGCCAACCGATTCCATTATCTCGTAGGGCGGCGCCGGCTGGGTAGCGGCCGCCGCGGTGGCCGGTGACCACGCCACCTCGAAGAGTCGCTCGGGACCAGAACTCGACGCCGCCGCGCGCAGCTGCCGCTCGCTCACCGGGCGGGCCACCATCGCGCCCACCGACAGCACCGGCAACCCCAGCCCGTCGGCGAGCTCGATCGAGATCGCGGTCGCGCCCCCACCTACCGCCGGATTGGTCGGCGCGATCCGGGCGCGCACCGCGCTGGCGCCAGCGGCGTGCAAGGACACGTCCTGCCAGGAGAAGGGCAGCATCACTTCGACGGGTTGGCCCGCCGCCTGCTGCGCCATGATGACGGCGTGCATGGCCGCGTCGAGCAACGCCGGGTGCACTCCGAACCCGCTGACGCCGCCCGCCGCGTCCGGCAGTCGCACCTCGGCGAACACCTCGTCGCCGCGGATCCACGTCGCGGTCAATCCCCTGAACGCCGGGCCGTAGCCGTATCCGTGCGCCGCCAGGCGGTCGTAACCGTCGGCCACGTTCACGGCGACCGCGCCCTCGGGCGGCCACACGGCCAGGTCGGCGCTCGGCTCGATCGACCGGGAGCTCAAGACTCCCTCCGCGTGACACACCCACCCGGAACCGGCATCGGCGCGGGAAAACACCGAGACGGCACGCCGGCCCGTTTCTTCGCTGGGACCGACAACCACCTGTACGGCAACCGAACTGGCGGCCGGCAGCATCAGGGGGGCCTGGAGGGTCAGTTCGTCGACCACCGAACAGCCGACTTGGTCGCCGGCCCGGATCGCCAACTCGACGAACCCCGCGCCCGGGAACACGGCGGCGCCGGAGACCGCGTGATCGGCCAACCAACCCTGCAGGCTGGGCGACAGCCGACCCGTCAGCAGCACCCCGTCGGAGGCGGGCAGCTCCACGACCGCGCTGAGCAACGCGTGTTCGCTGGTGACCAGCCCCAGGCCCGCGGCGTCCGCCCCGATACCCTCCCCCGACAGCCAAAACCTGCGCCGGTCAAAGGCGTACGTCGGCAGCTCCACGAAGCGTGCGCCCGCCAGGACACCGTGCCAATCCACGCTCACGCCCGCGACGAACGCGGTGGCGGCCGACGTGAGGAATCGTTCGAGGCCGCCGTCGTCACGGCCCAAAGTGGGAATGACGGCGGCCTCGGTCTCGCCGCCGGTGCAGTCGTTGCAGGTGTCTTCGATGCCGGCGATCAGCGCGGGGTGCGGACTGGATTCGATGAAGGTGCGGTACCCGTGCTCGCATGCGGCGCGCACCGCCTGGTCGAACTGCACGGTCTGCCGAATGTTGCGATACCAGTACGCGGCATCCAAACCTGCCGTGTCCAAACGGTTTCCGGTCACCGTGGAGAAGAAGGCGATGCGCGACGAACTCGGCTCGATACCGGCCAGCGCCTCGGCCAGCTCGTCACGAATGGCCTCGACCTCGACCGAGTGGGAGGCATAGTCCACGTCGATCCGACGGGTGCGCAGCTCCAGGTCGGCGCAGAAGCCGGCGAGTTCCTCCAGCGCGGCCACCTCACCCGATACCACCACCGCGGAACGGCCGTTGACGGCCGCGATGCTGACCCGATTGCCATAGGGCGCCAACAATTCCCGCGCCCGCTCGGTGCTGCATGCGATCGACAGCATGCCGCCGGAATGAGCCAGCGACCGCAACAACTTGCTGCGCAGGGTGACCACCCGTGCGGCATCGCGCAGCGAGAGGGCGCCGGCGACGTACGCCGCGGCGATCTCCCCCTGCGAATGGCCGATCACCGCGTCCGGGTTGACCCCGATCGATTTCCACAGTTCGGCCAGCGACACCATCACCGCGAACAGCACCGGTTGCACCACGTCGACGCGATCCATCCCCGGAGCGCCGGGGGCGCCCCGCAGGACGTCGATCAACGACCAATCGACGAACTCGGCGAACGCCTCCGCGCACACGTGGATCTGCTGGGCGAATACCGGTGCGGTGTCCAGCAATTCGACGCCCATGCCCAGCCATTGGGAACCCTGACCGGGGAACACGAACACGTTCTTGCCGGCCGGCCCGGCGCTGCCCAGGATGACGGAACCGGTCGGGACCTCAACGTCGGGGCCGGCCAACTGGTCCAGCCCGGCCAGCAACCGGTCCCGATCGCCACCGACGACGACGGCCCGATGCTCGAAGGTCGCGCGCCCCGCCAGCGACCAGGCCACGTCGGCGACGTCGAGTTCACCGCTGGCGCGCACATGCGCGGCCAGCCGGGCGGCCTGAGACCTCAACGCCGGCAACGATTTAGCAGATACCGCCCAAGGCACTGCCGCAGGCTTCGGGCCGTCCTCCGGAGGCTCGGGCGCAGGCGCCGCCTCGATGATCACGTGTGCGTTGGTGCCGCTGATCCCGAACGACGACACGCCGGCCCGTTGGACGCGACTCGCCGGCCAGGGCTGCGGCTCCGTCAGGAGCGACACCAAACCCGCCGACCAATCGACATGCGGGCTGGGCACGTCGACATGCAATGTCGCCGGCAACATTTCGTGGCGCATGGCCTGGACCATCTTGATCACACCGGCCACGCCCGCCGCGGCCTGCGTGTGACCCATGTTGGACTTGATCGACCCCAGCCACAGGGGCTCGGACCGGTCTTGGCCGTATGTCGCCAACAACGCCTGGGCCTCGATGGGGTCGCCCAGCGTGGTCCCCGTGCCGTGGCCCTCGACCACGTCGACATCGGCCGTCGACAAGCCGGCATTGGCCAGGGCCGCCCGCACCACCCGCTGCTGCGACGGACCATTCGGCGCGGTCAACCCGTTGGACGCACCGTCCTGATTGACCGCCGAGCCGCGGACCAGCGCCAGCACCGGATGACCCAACCGCCGCGCATCCGAGAGCCGCTCGACGACGAGCATCGCGCCGCCCTCCGACCAGCCGACGCCATCGGCCGCGCCGGCGTAAGCCTTGGACCGGCCGTCAGGGGCCAGCCCCCGGTGGCGGCTGAATTCAACGAAGACCGTCGGGGTGGCGTTGACGGTCGCACCGCCGGCCAGCGCCAGATCGCACTCCCCCGAGCGCAGCGACTGCACCGCCATGTGCAACGCCACCAACGACGACGAACACGCCGTGTCCACCGACACCGCCGGCCCCTCGAGCCCCAGCACGTACGACACGCGGCCCGAGGCGACGCTGGAGGTCATGCCGGTCAGGCGATAGCCCTCGATCTCCTCGGCGAGCATGCCGTAGCCCTGGACGATGAGGCCGGCGAACACACCGGTCGCGCTGCCCCGCAGCCCGCTGGGGTCGATCCCGCCCCTTTCCAAGGCCTCCCACGACAGTTCCAGCAGCATCCGGTGTTGGGGGTCCATCGCGAGCGCCTCGCTCGGAGCGATGCCGAAGAAGGCCGCGTCGAAGTCGGCGACACCGTCCACGAACCCACCGGTCCGCGCGTAGGTCTTGTGGCGCGCGTCGGGGTCCGGGTCGTACAGGCCCGCCAGGTCCCAGCCGCGGTCGGCGGGGAACTCCGTGATCACGTCGCGGCCGTCGGCGACCATCTGCCACAGGTCCTCGGGTGTCTCGACGCCACCGGGGAAGCGGCAGGACATCCCGACGATCGCGATCGGCTCGCTGGACCGCTCCAGCAACGCACGGTTGGTGCGTTTCAGGCGTTCGACCTGGACCAGCGCCTTCCGCAGCGCCTCGGTCGCATGCTGGAGTTGATCCACCATCACTACCTCTCGCCTAACTTGGCCGTCAGCTGCCCCGATGCGACTCTCGCCGAGTCACGGAAATTGCTGCACGATGCGATGCCGTGCCGCTCTCCGGCCCAAGAATGTCGCTGGTGAGTATGGCCAACTCCGACGGGATTTCAAAACGTCCGATGCCCCCGGTTGCTGCGGGAGGACCGGCTTCGGCCTGCGGAACGCCTTGTCCAAGGGGCTCGAAACGCGCCGTTGCGCCCCTGGGTACCGGGGTCCGTCCAGACCCGGGTAGAGCCGGATGCAACTGACGCGCCTGCCATGGCGCGACTGTACCCGGCTGTGCATCGGCAGTGCTCAGGACGGCTCAGACACCGGCCCGGCGCCAGCCGTCGGCCGCTCGGGCGGCCCGGATCAGCACGTCGCACAGTTCGCGCAGTTCGGCTGCCCGGGCTCCTTCTTCGAGGGCGGTGGCGACGTCCTCGGCCGCGCACCGCACCTGGTAGACCCGGTCGGACAGGTCGACCGCGTCGTCGGCCGACAGCACCACGGCGTCGGGAGGCAACGCGAGAGCGGCCCCGGCGGCGCCCCTGGTCAGGGAGGCGCGCTGCTCGTACGCCCGCTGCCGGCACGACTGCCGGCAGTACTGGCGGCGACGCCCCATCCCGGCGTCGGACACGTCTCGACCGCACCAGCGGCACGGCTGCGGGTGGGTGCGACGACTCACGCCTGCCGACTTTAGTCGGGATCGCGCGGCGATCCCGGTATCATTGAGGGTCGCGTCGCGTACGCCGGCAACCGATCCGGGAACTACGCAGAGCGCCACGACGTTTGCCAAGCGGACAGAATTGCACGACAGCAGCCCAAAAGAGCAGCAGCCCAGAAGTTCGAAAACCTAGAGGAGTAGCAACATGGCTGATCGCGTCCTTAGGGGCAGTCGCCTCGGAGCCGTGAGCTACGAGACCGACCGCAACCACGACCTCGCCCCGCGCCAGATCGCGCGGTACCGCACCGAGAACGGCGAAGAGTTCGAGGTCCCGTTCGCCGACGACGCCGAGATCCCCGGCACCTGGCTGTGCCGCAACGGCATGGAAGGCACGCTGATCGAGGGCGACCTGCCCGAGCCGAAGAAGGTGAAGCCGCCGCGCACCCACTGGGACATGTTGCTGGAGCGGCGCAGCGTTGAAGAACTCGAAGAGCTGCTCAAGGAGCGGCTCGAAATCATTCGCTCGCGCCGCCGCGGCTGACCCGGCCGCCTAGCTGCGGTTGTCGGCGCGCTGGGTGCCGGCGCGGCTCTTGCGCCCCTCGATGCCCCAGCGGGTGACCTTGACCAGGGCCTCGCGGATGTTCGATCCGCTCATCTTCGAGACGCCGAGTTCACGCTCGGTGAAGGTGATCGGCACCTCCGCGATGACGAAGCCGTTGCACACCGTGCGCCAGGTCAGGTCGATCTGGAAGCAATAGCCCTTGGAGTCCACCGCGTCGAGACCGATCGCCTCGAGGACTTCGCGGCGGTAGGCGCGGTAGCCGGCGGTGATGTCATGGACGCCGATACCCAGCGCAAGCCGCGCATAGGTGTTGGCCGTCCACGACAACGCCCAGCGCCGCCACGGCCAATTGCGCACCGATCCGCCTTCGACGTACCGGGACCCGATGGCCAGATCGGCTCCGGCGTCGACGGCGTCCAGCAGACGGTGCAGCTGTTCGGGCGCGTGGCTGCCGTCGGCGTCCATCTCCACCAGCACCGAGTAGTCGCGGCTCAGGCCCCAGGCGAAGCCGGCCAGATACGCCGCGCCCAGCCCGTCCTTGGCGGTGCGGTGCATCACGTGGGTGCGACCGGCGTCGGCGGCGGCGAGTTCCTCGGCGAGCTCACCGGTGCCGTCGGGGCTGCTGTCATCGACGATGAGCAGGTGCACGTGCGGGCACGCGTCCTTCAGGCGCCGGTGGATCACCGGCAGGTTCTCCCGCTCGTTGTAGGTGGGGATGATCACCAGGACGCGCTCGCTGGGACGACTTCCCGGATCCCGGGGCGCCGGCTGGCCGGTGGTCATGTAGCTCCTCTGTGTCGCCCGAACTTACGCGACGGTCGTCGGCCGCCCCCGTGGAGCGGAGTGTAGTCACCGCCGTCATCCGGCGGCGTCTGGTCCCCGCCCTCGTCGGGCGGACCGGCCGAGTCGGCCTCGGCGGGTGGGGTTGCGGCCGCCGGCGGGCCGGCCCCTGGGGATTCGTCCGGGGCCTCGGACCCCCGCCGAATCGAACGCGGGAACCATCCATTGTGCCGTATCCCCGCCACGATCGCCGCCCCGGCCGCCGCGACCAGGAGCCACTGCAGCAGCGGAGCCCAGCGGGTGGCCGGCGTCAGTTTCGTCTTCAGGCGTACCTGGATGTCCAGGTAGTCGGGCTGGAAGAAGTCCGTGCGCACCAGCTCGGCCCCGTCCGGCGCGATCACCGCGCTGATCCCGGTGGTGCCGGCGACCACCACGTATCGATCGTGCTCGACGGCCCGCACCTTGGCGAATCCCAGCTGCTGTTCGCTCATGGTCTTGTTGAAGGTGGCGTTGTTGCTCGGGACGGCCAGCAGCTGGGCGCCGTTGCGGACCGCCTTGCGCGGGACGCGGTCGAAGATCACCTCCCAGCAGGTGGCGACCCCCACCGGCACCCCCGCGATGTGCACGACGTCCCGGCCCGGGCGGGGCACCATGTTCCCGGCGCGGTCGGCGTAGCCGGAAAGATGCTTGAACAGCCACGGCATCGGCAGGTATTCGCCGAATGGCTGCACGATTTCCTTGTCATGGCGATCGGCGGGTCCGGTGGACGGATTCCACACGATCATGGTGTTGGTGTACTGCGGATTCTCCGGCGGGCTGCCGGGCAGCTCCGACACGGTGCCGATCAGGATCGGCGCGCCGATCGCGGTCGCGGCCTGCGATATTTCCAGCGCGGCGTCGACGTTGGCCAGCGGGTCGATGTCCGAGGAGTCCTCCGGCCAGATGACGAACTGCGGTTGCGGCGCCTGGCCCGCGCGCACGTCCTCCGCCAGCCGCAGGGTCTCGCGCACGTGGTTGTCGAGCACCGCCCGGCGCTGGGCGTTGAAGTCGAGGCCGAGCCGCGGCACGTTGCCCTGCACCACCGCGACGGTGACCGAGGGCTCGCCGCCGGACCCGGTGCCGGCGTGCCGGACCTGCGGCCAGACGACGACGCACGCGAACATCACCAGGCAGATGCACACGCCCGGCAGCACCACCGCAGGCGGTGTCGCAGCGGCGTCGGCCGGTTCGCCGCCGCGCCGCGCCGCCTGACCGGTGTGCCACCACTTCACGATCTCCAGCTCGATGGCGGTCGCGCTGAACCCGACCAGCACGATCGCCATGGAGAGCAGCGTTGCGCCCCCGAGCTGGGCCAACGGCAAGAAGGGTCCCTGCGCTTGGCCGAACGCCACCGACCCCCACGGGAAGCCGCCGAACGGGACGATCGACTTCAGCCACTCCTGGGCCGTCCACACCAGCGCGAACCAGACGGGCCAGCCCGGCAGCCGGCGCACGACCACGGCGCACAGGCCGAACAGGGCGGGAAACAGCGCACAGGTCATCCCCAGCACCACCCAGGGCACGGCACCCACGAGCATGCTGATCCACGGCAGCAGGGGCAGATAGAAGGCCAACCCGAAGAGGAAGCCGTAGCCCAACCCACCCGCCGGCGTGGTCGCCGGGTGCTTGAGCACCCAGGCCAACAGCGCGGCCGCGACGACCGCGCCCCACCACCAGTTCAGCGACGGGAAGCTGGCGAAGAGCAGCGCGCCGCCCGCCACCGCGCACGCCAACCGAGTCAGCCGCGGACCCATGGCAGCCCGGACGGCCGGCAGCCGCGCGAGCACCCGGCGCCCCAGGCTCCCCAGCCGGTCCGTCAGCGGCGCGCCGCCGGCGTGCGGGGCGGCGGCGCCGTCGTCTGGCTCGGGGCCGGGTTCGGGCCCCGACACGACGGCGGCGGGCTCGTCGTCGCGCTCCGATTCGGCTTCGTCGCTGATCGGGTCGGTGTCCGGGCGCGCCGCGACGCCGTCGTCGACCGGCGGGTCGGGCTGGTCGGGACGGTCGTTTCCGCCGGACCATTCCCTAGCCATGGATGACAGCGCCCCGATGCACCGTTCGACGGCAGCGTGGCAGGGCGTCGGTCGGGCCCAGGCGCGGCAGCGCCGGCACCCGGGCGCGCGGGTCGGTCGACCAGCGCGCGACGGCGTCGCGGGGTGCGTGGACGTCCAGGGGGCCCGCGTCCCAGACGGCGTAGGAGGCCGGTGCGCCGGGCACCAACGTTCCGGTCTTGCCGTCGTGGACGCCGGCGGCCCGCCAGCCGCCACGGGTGGCGGCGGCGAACGCGGCCCGCGCGGAGATCGCGCTGCCCGGGGTGTGATGGTTGACCGCCGCGCGCACGCTGGCCCACGGGTCGAGGCCCGTCACCGGCGCGTCGGAACCTAACGCGAGGGGCACGCCTTGGGATGCTAACAGCGCAAGCGGGTTGAGCTGACCGCCTCGCTGGGCGCCGAGGCGCCGCGCGTACATGCCGCCGGTCCCGCCCCACAACGCATCGAAGTTGGGCTGCACGCTGGCGATGACGCCCCATTGGCCCAGCTGGGCGGCCTGCTCGGGGGTGACCATTTCCAGGTGCTCGAGGCGGTGCCCGCACCGGGCGACGGCCACCGGCCCGAGCTGAGCGACCACGCGTTCGAAGGCGGTGACCACCGCCGTGACGGCGGCGTCGCCGATGACGTGGAAGCCGGCGGTCACCTCCGCTTCGGTGCAGGCACGCACGTGCGCCTCGATGGCGTCGGGGTCGAGGTAGCAGGTGCCGTGTCGGTCCGCGGCGTCGGCGTACGGCTCGTGCAGCCAGGCGGTGCGTGACCCGAGGGCGCCGTCGACGAACAGGTCGCCGGCCAGCCCGCGCGCCCCGGTCTGCTCGACCAGCGCGCGTGCCCGTTCGGGCGTGCTCACCGCCTCACCCCAGTAGCCGGTCACCTCGACACCGTGATCGAGGGACCGCAGGCGCAGCCAGTCGTCCAGCCCGCCGATATCGGGCCCGGCGCATTCGTGCACCGCGACGACCCCGGCCGCCGCGGCGGCCCGCAGGGCGGCCGCGGCGGCGTCGACCAGCTGGTCGGGCGTCAACAGGTCGCGCGCGACGGCGCGGACCAGGTGGTGAGCGTCGCCGGTGAGCGGCCGGTCTTCGGCGAAGCCGGCCGCCGCCGGTAGGTCCGCGACCAGCCGGCGCAACGCCGTCGAGGCGAGCGCGGAGTGGACGTCGACCCTGGACAGGTAGGCCGGCCGGTCGCCGAGGACGGCATCGAGGTCGGCGGTGTCCGGCGGGCGGTTCTCGGGCCACGACGACTCGTCCCAGCCATGCCCCCACACGGGTCGGCCGGGGTGGGCGGCCGCGTAGTCGGCGACCATCTGGATGCAGTGCGCCCGCGAGCGGACCGCGCGTAGGTCCAGCCCGCTGAGCGTCAGGCCGGTCGCGGTCAGATGGATGTGGCTGTCGACGAACCCCGGCGCCACGAAACCGCCGTCCAAGTCCTCGATCTCGGCGCCGGGAAACAGGTCGCGGCCCACGTCATCGCCGCCCAGCCACGCGACGACGTCGCCGCGCACCGCCATGGCGGTGGCGTCGGGGTGGGTCGGGCTGTGCACCCGGCCGTTGACCAGCAGGGTGGTGGACGTCTCGCTCACAGGCCAAAACTACGTGTGCCGGCGGAACGTGTTCAGTCCCAGGCGGGCCGCCCCGGGTACCCGCCGCGCACCGGCTCGTTGGACAGGGCGGGCGGGCGGATGTCCCGGACGTCGACGACCTCGCCCTCGATGTAGCCGTCGAGGTTGCCGTCGCCGCCGGCCGTGCCACGGTGACGCACCCCGGCACCGAACAGCGTCGTGTCGGCCAGCAGGGGCATCCGCTGCCGCAGGCCGCGCATCGCGAGCGCGGCCAACCCCGGGCCGACGGCCGACCGGACGGGCCGCACCAGCAGCAAGAGCCCCAACACCGTGGTGACCGGTCCGGGTATCAGGACCAGCAGGGCGCCGAGCGTGACCAACGTCCCGTCCCGCACCGCGGCGCGCGACTCGGCGAGGCCGGAGCGCAGGCGCCCGATCTGGCGGAGCAGGTGCGAGCCCGTCATCGGCACCAAGAGCACCCAGCCGAGCACGAAGCTGCCCACCAGCGCCAGCAGCGTCCAACCCCACCCGATCGTCGACACCAGGGCGATGACCGCCGCCAGCTCGACGACGGCGTAGACGAGAAACAGCCGTGACAACATGTCACGCCAACGTGTGCCGGCCGAGTCGAAGTTCCCATGGTGGTGTCCGGGCCGATTGCAGTTAGATGACGCTATGACCACGATTGAGATCGACACGCCCGACGGACCGATCGACGCGCTGCTGGACCTGCCCGCGGGTCAGGGCCCGTGGCCCGGCGTGGTGGTGATCCACGACGCGTTCGGATACGGCCGGGACAAGGAGTCGACGAACAAGCGCATCGCCCAGGCCGGTTATGTGGCGATCACTCCGAACATGTACGCGCGGGGCGGGCGCATCCGCTGCATCACCCGGGTCATGAAGGAGTTGCAGACGCAGCGCGGCCGCGCCCTCGACGACATCCTGGCGGCCCGCGATCACCTGAAAGCCATGCCGGAATGTTCCGGCCAGGTCGGCATCGCGGGCTTCTGCATGGGCGGCCAGTTCGCGCTGGTGATGTCGCCCAAGGGTTTCGGTGCCTCCGCGCCGTTCTACGGTGCTCCCCTGCCCCGCAACCTCGACAGGACGCTCGAGGGGGCGTGCCCGATCGTGGCCAGCTTCGGCGCCCGCGACCCGCTGGGCCGGGGCGCGCCCGAGAAATTGCGCGAGACCGTCGCCCGCAAGAACATCACCGCCGACGTGAAGGTCTATCCCGGCGTCGGACACAGCTTCGCGAACGAATTGCCCGCGCAGCCGCTGCTTCGGATCACCGGTTTCGGCTACGACCGGGCGGCCACCGAGGACGCGTGGAGCCGGGTCTTCGCGTTCTTCGGCGAACATCTGGCGGCGGGGACGACGACGTAGTTGCGTCAGTTGAGCTTTCGCGACAGGACCGTCGCGAAGGTGTGAGTATCACCCGGCCAGCGCGCCGACACGTAGTTGCCGTCATCGACGACGAACGCGGGCCGCGAGTCGGTCGCGGTGTCGCGCGCCATGCCGGAGCTCTTGCGCCGCCACCCCGGTGAACCGCGCACCACATCGCAAAAATCCGTCGAATCTTCAAGTGCGCGAGTGACTTCCGCCTGCACCGACATGTAACCGCCGGGCTGGCCGGGTTCCTCGGTGTAGGTGCGATAGTAGTTGCGGTCCCAGAATCGGGTGACGCGCGTCAACCGCCACGCCAGGCGCTCCATCGCCCACGTCAGGGCGGTGGTCTTGCGCCCGTAGAGCACCGAGCGGCCCGTTTCGGGGTCGACGCTGCGCGCGGCCAGCAGTACGCCGTGACAGATCGCGGCGACGACGATGCCGCGGTTGAAGGCTTCTACCACCAGCCGGTGCAGGAGGTCGCTGTCGATGTAGCTGCGCATTCCGCGGGCGCGATGTCCCCCGGGCAGTAGCAGCGCGTCGATGCCGCCGAGGCCGGCTTGGGCCCACGCGATCGGATGCTGGAACTCGTTCGACGCCAACATGTCCCGGTATGCGCTGCGTCCGTCCCTGTTCGCGCGCAGCATCAGCCCGATCATCGGGATAGCGCTCAGCACCGGCAGGGCGGACCACACGTCCAAGCCGCGCCCACTCACCATGATCTCGTCCGCCACCCCCGGCGCACCGCTCTGGGTCGCGAACACCACCCGGTGACCGTTGCGGGTCAGAACGCGCCAGCTGACGGCGACCTCGGTCGGGTCGAAGTCGCGGTCCGGGATCGGGATGAGGACGGTGCCCATGCGGCCTTAGGCCTGCGCCACCTTGAGCTCGAGACCGACATTGTTCTCCATGCCGCCGCGCAGCTTGCTGAAGAAGTTGAACACCTGACCCAGGATGCCGTACCGCTTTCCGATCGCGTCGTAGACGGCGGCGGTCTGCGACTTGTCGAGGATGGCGCCGGTGCCCTCGACGGCCTCACTGGTCGGGCGGCCCTGCATGGTGCAGGTCGCCAGGGTGACCCGCGGTGTGTTGCGGATCCGCTTGACCTTCCACGACTTTTCTCCGGTGATGACCAGCAGCCGGTCCCCGTCTGCGGCGGCCCAGATCGGTGTCGGCTTGGGCTTGCCGTCCTTGGTGAACGTGGTCAGCAGGATGTATTGCGCCTTGGCGAGATCGGCGAAGGTGGGCGTCACGGTGTCAACCTACTCGCGCACGTTGCATTCTCGGCAGTCAGCTGCGATAGTCAGCTCATTAACTGAAAACACTATTTTCAGTTAAGGGCTCTTCAACTCCGACCGAGCGGGGAAACGCGTGAGCGCTGCGAAGAAGGCGATGGCGTGGCTGCCGTTTTCAATCGCCGAGGCAGCGCTGGCGGCATCCGACGACGGCGATCTGGACCTGGTCCGGGCGTGGGCGTATCTGCAGGACCGACTCCACAAAGCCGCGCAGGTGGTGGCGTCCGACGCGGGAAGTCGAAATCGGGTCGATCTCGCCGGAGGAATGCGGCATCTGCTGGTACTGCTCACCGCGGGCATCGACGAGGTGTTGCGGTTCGACCCCGATCCGATCCTGTGCGTCCAGCGCACCAGCACGGACGACATCGTCACCTGGGGAATGGAGTGTCCGGATTGCCTCTACACCCGCGCGGTGCTGCGAGGCGGGGAGAGTTACCGACTGTCCGGCAACCGGGGCACCGCACGCTACGTCGGGCTGCAGACGATGAACGGCATCGCGGCAACCGCGAACGAACTGGTCGACGAGCTCGAGGTGGACCCTGACGGCCATTTTGAAGTGGTGCTGTCGGTTGATGAGCGACCGGGAAATTGGATGCGGATAGAAGGCGACCATCCCACGCTGACGGTTCGGCACTTCTTCTACGACTGGGACACCGAAGTCGCATCCTCGCTGCACATCGAGCGGCTTGGCGATGCGGTGGATGCCCACGGCCCCTCCGTCGGTCCGGACGCCGCGCTGTCGCGGCAGCTCGTGGCCCTCGGGGACTTCGTCCGGGACAACTTGGCGTTCTTCCTGCAGTTCGGTGCCGCCGCGCCGACCAACGGCTTCCTACCGCCGATCGATCGCACTGACATCGGTGCCGCCGCAGAGAACCGGCCGGTGATAGGCCGCTGGGAGCTGGAGCCCGACGAGGCGCTCATCGTCGAAGTGAAACCACCCCAAGGAATCTATTGGAGCTTCTCGATCGGCAACCCGTGGTGGGAGACCATCCACTACGGGCGCCACCAGTCCAGCTTGAACGCCCATCAGGCAGCAGTGGATTCCGACGGCCGGGTGCGGGTGGTGCTGTGTGCAGCTGACCCCGGGGTGGCCAATTGGCTTGACACCGCCGGCCATAGCAACGGCCCGATCATTCTGCGCTGCGTGCGCACCGAAACGGCACCGACACCGACGACCCGGGTCGTCGCGTACGGCAACATCGGTGCGGAGTTGCCGCCCGACACCACCAAAGTCACTCCCGAAGAGCGCCGGCGTGTCCTCGCGGCGCGTCGCCGCGCCGTGCGCAAAAGGTTCGAGCGGTGATGTTCGACGCCGACCAGCTGGAAGACGGCGCCTGTGCCGCAACAGGTCTCGAGGATTTTGGGTCGTCCTATTATCGCGAGGGGCTCGAGCGCATCGTCGATGCATTGAACACCGAAGCCGACCTCAACGATATGGGCCGGGTCATCCAGCACGCGACCATCAGTAACGCCCTGATTCAACGCCTCAAGATCGAGGACACCTACCGCCGCCATCCCGAAATCAACGACCAGGTGGTCGGCGGCCCGGTCTTTGTGATCGGCCTACCCCGAACGGGCACCACAGCATTGAGCCAACTCGTGGCCGCGGACCCTCAGTTCCGATCGCTCCGGATGTGGGAATCCCAGGCGCCCACCCCGCCGCCGGAGGCCGCCACCCAGCACACCGATCCGCGAATCGCACAGGCCGAGGCCGGCCTGAAGATGCTCGACGAAATGTTCCCGTTGATGAAGACGCTGTACAACTCCGAGCCGACGGCCCCGACCGAGTGCCAGGATCTGATGGGAATGAGCTTTCGCACCTTCCACTTTGACGGCGCGGTCCGCGCACCCCGGTATCTCGCGTGGCTGATGGACTGCGATATGCGCGAGACCTACACCTTTCACCGTCGGGTGCTCCAGCTGTTGCAGTGGCATTGCCCGCCGGTGCTCTGGCACCTCAAGACCCCCGTGCACATGTTTGCCCTCGATGCGCTCGTCGAGGCGTATCCCAACGCCAAATTCCTGTGGAGTCATCGCGATCCGGCGAAGGTGATGGGGTCGGTGTGCAGCCTGATCCAGTACGTACGCAGCTGGAGCAGCGACCGTAAAGATCCTCAGGAACTCGGCGCCGAGCAAGTTGACAGCTGGGTCGAAGCGGTCCGGCGGGCGATGGACTTCCGCGCCCGAATGGGCCATGAACGGTTCGCCGATGTCTCCTTTGCCGACTTGCAAACCGATCCGGTGCACACCCTGCGAACCAGTTACGAGCGCCTGGGATTGAGGTTCACCCAGGCCACCTCGGACTCTGTCGAGCGGTGGGCCAGAGCACATGAGCCCGGCTCCCGCGGCGCACACGACTACGACCTGGCCGACTACGGCCTGACACCCGAGGGCGTACGCGAGCGGTTTGCGGACTACCTGGCCGCCTACGATGCGACGGCCTGACCACATGAGCGCTCCCCGGACGCGACGACGCGACAAGCTGGACCCAGACCCCGCGGTCCACCGACAGATTCTGGCCGCCGCATCAACAGTTCTGCGCGAGAAGGGCATCCAGGGATTCAGCATCGCCGCGGTATTGGAATGCGCCAAGTTGAGCACCCGGGCGTTCTACCGGCATTTCGGCTCGAAGGACGAATTGGTTGCCGCGGTCTTCCTGGAGGCCGCCCGCGCGGAGAAGCGGCGGCTGCAACGTCGAATGGCCAACGCCGCGACGGAGATCGAAGCGGTCACGGCGTGGATCGACGGCCGGCTCGACTTGGCGTTCGACGACAACATCAAATCCGATTTGCGTCGCCTGTCGTTGGAAGCGCAATCCCAGACGTTCGCCTCACCCGGTCTGGTTCAGCCCGCGTACGCCGAGATGCTCAAGCCGCTCAGCGAAGCACTTCAGCGGGGCATGCGGCGTGGCCTGTTCCACCACATCGATCCGACGACCGACGCGGAGTTCATCCACGGCGTGGTATGGGCCAGCACGAACCGGCAATGGCGGACCGGCACTTGCGACCGCGCCGAAGTTCGCCAAGACGCGATCCGCTTCTGTCTGCGCGCACTCGGCGTCGCCCCTCAAGCGATCGATCAGATCTGCTCGAACGACTGACCAAGGGAGTATCCATGGACCTGGGTTTCGCCGGATCAACGGCCGTGGTCACCGGCGGCAGCAAGGGGATGGGGCTCGCCATCGCCGAAGCCCTGGCGGCCGAGGGAGCCAGCGTGGCGGTGATGGCCCGAAGCCGCGCCGCCCTCGATGCCGCCGTGGCGTCCCTTCGCGAAGCCGGCGCTCCGGACGCCGTGGGGATCAGCGTGGATATGGCCGATGCCGGCTCCATCGCCGACGGCTTCGCCGCAGTCTCCGAGCGCTGGGGCCGGCTCAACTGCCTGGTCCACACCATTGGTCCGGGCGACGGCTATTTCGAGCAGATGGACGACTCTCAGTGGGACGAAGCGTTCACACTCGGCACGATGTCTGCCGTGCGATCGATCCGAGCCTCGCTGCCGCTGCTGCGGTCCGCGGAATGGGGCCGCATCGTGACGCTGTCCGCACACTCGATTCAGCGGCAGAACCCGCGCATCGTGGCCTACACCGCATCAAAGGCGGCATTGGCCAGCGTCACCAAGAACCTGTCCAAAAGCCTTGCTGCAGAGGGCATTCTGGTCAACTGCGTATGCCCTGGAACTATCGTGACGGCCAGCTTCACCGAAGCCCTCAAAGACATCCTTGCCGCCGACGGCCTCGACGCCACCGACCCGGTCGACGTCATGACCTGGATCGACAACAACTTCCACCAGCCCTGTGACCTCGGCCGCGCCGGACTTCCCGAAGAGGTCGCTTCCATCACCGCCTACCTGGCGTCACGGCGAAACGGGTATGTCACCGGCGCCACCGTCAACGTCGACGGCGGATCGGACTTCATCTGACACCTCAGCCCTCCAGGTCACCCTCGGTTTCCAACAGCGCCTGGCGCAGCCCGTCGAGCGTCTCCGGTTTGGGCTGTTCCCACATGCCGCGGCCGGCGGCCTCCAGTAGTCGTTCGGCCATGCCGTGCAAAGCCCAGGGATTGGACTCCGCCATGAATTTTCGGTTTTCGGGATCCAGCACGTAGCGCTCGGTGAGCTGCTCGTACATCCAGTCGGCCAGCACCCCCGCGGTCGCGTCGTAGCCGAACAGATAGTCCACCGTCGCCGCCATCTCGAACGCGCCCTTGTAACCGTGCCGGCGCATCGCCGCCATCCACCGCGGGTTGACCACGCGGGCGCGAAACACCCGCGCGGTCTCCTCGGACAGCGTGCGCGTCCGAATCGCATCGGGCCGGGTGTTGTCGCCGATGTAGGCGGCCGGCGCCTGGCCGGTCAACGCCCGGACGGTCGCGACCATGCCGCCGTGGTACTGGAAGTAGTCGTCGGAGTCGGCGATGTCGTGTTCGCGGGTGTCGGTGTTCTTGGCGGCCACCGCGATGCGCCGGTACTGGCGGTTCATGTCGTCGACCGCCTCGCGACCGTCCAGGTCCCGGCCGTAGGCGAAGCCGCCCCACGCGGTGTACACCTGCGCCAGGTCGGCGTCGTCGCGCCAGTTGCGGCTGTCGATCAGCTGCAGCAGCCCGGCCCCGTAGGTGCCGGGCTTGGACCCGAAGATCCTCGTGGTGGCGCGTCTTTGATCACCGTGCTGGTCAAGGTCGGCCTGCGCATGGGCGCGCACGTAGTTGTCGTCGGCCGGCTCGTCGAGGCCGGCAACCAGCCGCACCGCGTCGTCGAGCATCGTCACCACGTGCGGGAAGGCGTCGCGGAAGAAACCCGAAATGCGCACGGTGACGTCGATGCGGGGGCGGCCCAGTTCGGCCGGCGGGATCGGCGTGAGGTCGACGACGCGCCGCGAGGCGTCGTCCCAGACGGGCCGGACACCCAGCAGCGCAAGCACTTCGGCGATGTCGTCGCCCGCGGTGCGCATCGCCGAGGTGCCCCACACCGACAACCCCACCGACTGCGGCCACTGCCCGTGGTCGTTGCGATAGCGGGCCAGCAACGAATCCGCCAGGGCCACGCCGGCTTCCCAGGCCAGCCTCGACGGCACCGCCTTGGGATCCACGGAGTAGAAGTTGCGACCGGTGGGCAGCACGTTCACCAGGCCGCGCAGCGGCGATCCCGACGGGCCGGCCGGGATGAACCTGCCGTCCAACGCGTTGAGGACCTGGTCGATTTCGGCGTCGGTGCCGGCGAGCCGGGGCACCACCTCGGTGGCCGCGAACCGCAAGACCTTTGCCACGTCGGCATTCTCGGTAATGCGCTCGGCGGCATCGGGATCCCAGCCGCTGGCCTGCAGCGCGGTGACGAGTTCGCGGGCGGCGGCCTCGGCCCGATCGACCGACGCCCGTTCGTCGGTGCCGTCCTCGGCCAGGCCCAACGCCTGCCGCAAGCCGGGGATGGCCTGCTCGCCCCCGAACAGCTGGCGGGCCCGCAGGATCGCCAGCACGAGGTCGAGTTCGACCTCCCCCGACGGCTTTTGGCCCAGGATATGCAGCCCGTCGCGGATTTGGACGTCCTTGATCTCGCAGAGCCAGCCGTCGACGTGCAGCAGCATGTCGTCGAACGAGTCTTCCGGGGGCCGCTCGGTCAGCCCGAGGTCGTGGTCCATCTTGGCGGCCCGGATCAGCGTCCAGATCTGTTGGCGGATGGCGGGTAGCTTGCCGGGATCCAGTGCGGCGACGTTGGCGTGCTCGTCGAGTAGCTGCTCGAGCCGGGCGATGTCGCCGTAGGTTTCGGCGCGCGCCATCGGCGGGATGAGGTGGTCGACCAGCACCGCGTGCGCCCGCCGCTTGGCCTGGGTGCCCTCGCCCGGGTCGTTGACCAGGAAGGGGTAGACAAGCGGCAGGTTGCCCAGCGCGGCGTCGGATCCGCAGGCCGCCGACATGCCCAGCGTCTTGCCGGGCAGCCACTCCAGGTTGCCGTGCTTGCCCAGGTGCACCACGGCGTGTGATCCGAAACCGGCATCCAGCCAGTGGTAGGCGGCCAGGTAGTGGTGGCTGGGCGGGAGGTCCGGGTCGTGGTAGATCGCCACCGGGTTCTCGCCGAAACCGCGCGGCGGCTGCACCATCAGCACCAGGTTGCCGGCTTGCATTGCGGCGATGACGATTTCACCGTCGGGGTCGTTGCTGCGATCGACGAAGAGGTCGCCCGGCGGTGGGCCCCAATGCCGTGTCACCGCGTCCCTCAGCTCGGCGGGCAAGGTGGCAAACCAGTCGCGATAGTCCTTGGCGGACAACCGGATTGGATTGCCGGCCAGTTGCCCGTCGGTGAGCCAGTCGGGGTCCTGGCCGCCGCGCTCGATCAACGCGTGAATCAGGGCGTCACCGTCGTTGGCCTCGACCCCGGGCAGCTCGCCCACCTGGTAGCCGCGATCGCGCATGGCCCGCAGCAGGGCGACCGCGCTGGCCGGGGTATCCAGTCCGACCGCGTTGCCGATGCGGGCGTGCTTGGTCGGATAGGCGGAGAACACCAGGGCCACCCGCTTGTCGGCCGGGGCGACGTGCCGCAGCCGCGCGTGCCGGACGGCCAGGCCCGCGACCCGCGCGCATCGTTCCGGGTCGGCGACGTAGGAGATCAGCCCGTCGTCGTCGATCTCCTTGAACGAGAACGGGACCGTGATGATGCGGCCGTCGAACTCGGGCACCGCCACCTGGGTGGCCACGTCGAGCGGGCTGAGCCCGTCGTCGTTGTCGGCCCACTGAGCCCGGGAGCTGGTCAGGCACAATCCCTGCAGGATCGGAATGTCCAGGGCCGCCAGGTGTTCGACGTTCCAGCTGTCGTCATCGCCGCCAGCGGACACCGTGGCCGGCTTCAGCCCCCCGGCGGCCAGCACGGTCACCACCATGGCGTCGGCGTCGCCCAGCCGTTGCAGCAGTGCGGGTTCGGCGGTGCGCAGCGACGCGCAGTAGACCGGCAACGGCCGCCCGCCGGCGTCCTCGATGGCCCGGCACAGCGCCTCGACATAGCCGGTGTTGCCGGCCAGCTGCTGCGCGCGGTAGTACAGCACGGCGATCGTGGGACCGTCGACGTCCGCGGTGGGCAACTCCAGCTCGCCCCAGGTCGGGGTGACCACCGGCGGGCCGAACCCGAACCCGGTCATCAGCACGGTGTCGGACAGGAAGGCGTGCAGCTGTCGCAGGTTCTCCACGCCGCCGTGCGCGAGATAGATGTGCGCTTGCACCGCGATGCCGGCCGCGAGCGTGGACAGGCCGGTCAGCTCGGCGTCGGCGGCCTGCTCGCCGCTGACCAACACCGTCGGCACGCCGCTGGCGAGCACCGCGTCGATGCCGCTCTGCCAGGCGCGGTAGCCGCCGAGGATGCGCACCACGACGACCGCGACACCCTCCAGTAGGCCGGACAGTCCCCCGCAAGCGGGGGGTGCCCCCACGCTGTCGTCCAGGCGTGACGGGTTGGCCCACCGATAGTTCTTGCCGCTGGAGCGGGCGCTGATCAGGTCCGTGTCGGATGTCGACAGCAGCAGGATGGTCGGCTCAGCCACCCCTCATTCGTACAGCAGCGTCGCCGCGATCCGGGCGGCGACCTCTCCGGCCACCCGCAAGGCCTCTTCGCTGGTGCCGGGCTCATAACGGTCGGCGACCGGGTCGTAGTCGGCGCCGGCGATGGACCCGTGGTCGGCCGCCAGCTCCACCAATTCGACCGGCCAGCCGACCCCTTCGAGGCCCTCGGCGAACTCCCTGCTGGCCGTCACGGGGACGACGTCGTCGGCCAGGCCGTGCAGCAGCGTGAACGGCGTGCCGACGCGCTCGGGCGAGAGGTCGTCGGTCACGCGCCGACCGAAAATCGGATCGGGGACCATGAAAGCGCCCGCCAGGCAAACGGTATGGGCCAATTGCACGTCACCGCCTAGCGTCAGGGCCGCCGCGGCGACACCCCCCATCGACCACCCGACGAGCACAATGCCGTCGGGGTCGTCGGCGAAGTTGCGCGCGAAGTCGAGCGATCGCAGCAGATCCCCGCGCCCGCCGTCGTCGGCGTGCGAATTCCAGTCCGGCGCCACC
Source organism: Mycobacterium seoulense (assembly GCF_010731595.1). Lineage (NCBI taxonomy): Bacteria > Bacillati > Actinomycetota > Actinomycetes > Mycobacteriales > Mycobacteriaceae > Mycobacterium > Mycobacterium seoulense. The sequence continues at coordinate 1,892,625 of NZ_AP022582.1, forward strand.
ACCGCCGCGCCGCGGTCGGCGAGCATGCCGGCGAGCGGACGAAACGCGGCGCGGGCGTCGGTCTGCATGCCGTGCCACAGCACGACCGTGGGCTCCGCCGGATCGCCGTAAACGTCGGCCAGCCGCGCCGACGCGTACTCCACTGTCCTCACGGGCACGAGTGTGCCCGTCGCAGCGGGGACTCAATCCCATATGCGAAAAAATTGGTGGCGCTCGCGTACCTTAACCGGTGTTAGCGTTGTTTGAACACGAAGAGCGACAAGCTAACCCGAGGACTCCCGAATGTCGATTATTTCAGATGCTCTCCGAATGCTCAGCAATCTGGCGAACTTCGGATCGCATTTCATCGGCCTGGACACCAACCTCACGCCCCCCACGTCCGATACCGTGGGCGGCAGTGAATACCTTGCGGCCAGCGTGACCGGCATGACCGGAGGCCTGGGTAGCTCGCTGACATCGCGGCAGATTCTCACGGGAATGTTTGAGCCGGCCGATTTCATCACGAAATACGACCGCGACAAAGGGGTACGTACAGCCTTCAACGATGCGAGATGGCAGAAGCATTCCAAGTACTTATACGACCCCACCCGTCGACTGCAGATCGCGCGCGACGGTGACATAGCCGCGAATTTAAAAGGCGCCACAAAAGGCTTTAGCGGCGCGGCTGTAAACATTTTGCCGTGGACTGCCAGCATTGTCGGGTATTTGGAGCTGTTAACGGGATTCGGGCCACCGAACGAGGGAAGCGATCTCGAAGTCGGCGCGGAGCTGTGGGGCGCGCTCCAGCAGCAGCTCGAATCGGCCGTGCCAGACGAGGGCTGGCAGGGTGAGGCCTCAGCGGCCTACACGGCACAGCTGGCGGCACTGCAGGACATCGCGCAGACACTGGCCGGATTAGACCGTGAACTGGCAGAGATTGTGGCGAATCAAGCGGAATGGGTCACCCACATTCGCCTTGGTTTCGGCATATTGCTCAACTTGCTCACCGCAGCGATCGCCATTGAAGTCGTCCTGAGAATAGCCCTGGCTTATGTTCCGGGCGGAGCGCTGTGGGCGAGCGGCTGGGCTATCGCGGCGTCTTCGCTTGCGATGGCTGCCGCGCTCGGCATGCTCGGCGCTCTCATCGGCTTGTCGGTGGAAAACGGCAATAAAGCGGACGATGTGGCCTCCGACTTCGAACGCCTGGGTGCGGCCGCGGCGCAAATCGCGGTTGAGTCGACGGCCCACGGCGTGGTACCTGCGGCACCCGAGTCGCGGTTTTCCGAATTCCAAACACTTTTCAGCGGGCCGTCCCCGACGCTCGCCGCGCCCAGCGGCCGACAATCAGCGCAGCGAAAGGCGGCTGAGCAAGAATCCCAAGGCAGCCAGACAGGCACGAAAGGGACCCCGGAGCGCCCCCAGAACGCTAAAGGCGAGGACGCACATTCCGCCGCGATGCCAACCCTCGGGGCATTGATGCAAATGTCGAATCAATCAGGGAATAACCCTGCGCAATCCCCTGGTCGGCAGAGACGCCAGCCGGACACGATGACCGCGGTGGCGGACATCGTCGAAAGTGACGAGACCGGTGCGGGGTCGGACGCCACCGACCGTGCACCGGTCGACGTCGCCAGTGAGACGCAACGGACCTCTCAGAGAACGCCCGCCAAGTAACTCCCTTCAACACCGCGACTGACGCTCCGCGTCCTGGCCGTACCGTGGACGGATGGCCAGAGCCCGCGACACCGACGCCTGCCCGGGCGCGCTGCAGGTGCACCGGGCGGCCGACGGCGCCCTGGCGCGGATCCGGCTACCCGGGGGCGCGCTCACGGCCGCGCAGCTCGCCGCGCTGTCGCGGGTGGCCGGCGAATACGGCTCGGCGACGCTGGAACTCACCGCGCGCGGCAACGTGCAGGTGCGCGGGATCACCGACGTGACGGCGGCGGCCGCGGCCATCGCCGATGCCGGGCTGCTGCCGTCGGCGACCCATGAGCGGGTCCGCAACATCGTCGCGTCGCCGCTGTCGGGCCGGGCCGGCGGCGTCGCCGACGTGCGGCCGTGGGTCGCCGAACTGGACGCGGCCATCTGCGCCGAGCCGAGCCTGGTCGAGCTGGGCGGCCGGTTCTGGTTCGGCTTCGACGACGGCCGCGGTGATGTCGCGGGCCTGTGTGCCGACGTCGGCGTCCACGCGTTGCCCGAGGGTTCCGCGCTGCTGCTGGCCGGACGCGACACCGGCGTCCGGCTGAGCGCCGACGAGGTGGTCGAGACGCTGCTCATCATCGCGACACGTTTTGCTGCCACTCGCGAAACCGCCTGGCGTATCAACGAATTGGACGACGTCGCGGCCCTGCTGCGCGGCGCCGAACTCGGCGCCACCCCCTTTGACGCGGTCACCAGAGCGCCGGTGGGCTGGATCAACCAGGACGACGGCCGAGTGGCGCTCGGGGCCGCGGTGCCGCTGGGGGTGCTGCCGGCACGCGTCGCGGAGTACCTGGCGGCGATCGAGGCGCCACTGGTGATCACGCCCTGGCGGTCGGTGCTGGTGTGCGATCTCAGTGAAGAGGTGGCGGACGTCGTCCTTCGCGTGCTGGCGCCGCTGGGCTTGGTGTTCGACGAGAACTCCCCCTGGCTCGATGTCAGCGCCTGCACCGGCAGCCCCGGGTGCGCGCATTCGCTCGCCGATGTCCGGGCCGACGCCGCGCGGGCGCTGGACGCGGATCCGGGAGTTCATCGTCACTTCGTCGGCTGCGAGCGCGGCTGCGGCAGCCCGCTCGCCGGCGAGGTGCTGCTGGCGACCGGCGACGGATACCGCCAGCTACGGTAATCGGGTGCTCGACTACATCCGCGACGCGGCGGAGATCTACCGCCAGTCGTTCGCGACGATCCGCGCCGAAGCCGACCTGACCCGGTTCCCGGCCGACGTCGCGCGGGTGGTGGTCCGGTTGATCCACACCTGCGGCCAGGTGGACGTCGCCGAGCACGTCGCGTTCACCCACGATGTCGTCGACCGCGTCGGCGCCGCCCTGCGCGGCGGCGCCCCGGTGTTGTGCGATTCGTCGATGGTGGCGGCCGGGATCACCGCCGCGCGGCTGCCGGCCGGCAACGAGGTGGTGTCGCTGGTGGCCGATCCGCGCGCCCCGGAGCTGGCCGCGCGCCGGCACACCACCCGCTCGGCGGCCGGGGTGGAGTTGTGGGCCGAGCGGCTGTCCGGCGCCGTGCTGGCGATCGGCAACGCGCCGACCGCGCTGTTCCGGCTGCTCGAGCTCATCGACGAAGGGGCCACCCCGCCGGCCGGGGTGCTCGGCGGACCGGTCGGCTTCGTCGGGTCGGCGCAGTCCAAACAGGAGCTCATCGACCGTCCGCGCGGCATGTCGTATCTGGTGGTGCGGGGCCGTCGCGGCGGCAGCGCGATGGCCGCCGCCGCCGTCAACGCGATCGCGAGTGACCGAGAATGACCGCGCGGGGCACGCTATGGGGCGTCGGGCTGGGGCCCGGCGATCCGGAACTGGTCACCGTCAAGGCGGCCCGGGTGATCGGCGAGGCCGACGTGGTGGCCTACCACAGCGCCCGGCACGGTCGCAGCATCGCGCGCGGCATCGCCGAACCGTACCTGCGGGCCGGGCAGATCGAGGAGCACCTGATCTACCCGGTGACCACCGAGGTGACCGACCATCCCGGCGGCTACGCCGGCGCGCTCGAGGACTTCTACGTCGAGGCCGCCGCCCGCATCGCCGCCCACCTCGACGCGGGCCGCAACGTGGCGCTGCTCGCCGAGGGCGACCCGCTGTTCTACAGCTCGTACATGCATCTCCACACCCGGCTGACGCAGCGATTCGACGCCGTCATCGTCCCGGGTGTGACATCGGTGAGCGCCGCCTCGGCGGCGATCGCGACACCGTTGGTGGCCGGCGACGAGGTGCTCTCGGTGCTGCCCGGCACCCTACCGGTGGCCGAGCTGACCCGCCGCCTCGCCGACGCCGACGCCGCCGTGGTGCTCAAACTCGGTCGCTCGTATCACGCTGTGCGCGAAGCTCTTTCGGCATCCGGCCAGCTCGACGACGCGTACTACGTCGAGCGGGCCAGCACCACCGGGCAGCGGATCCTGCCCGCCGCAGACGTCGACGAGGCCGGCGTGCCGTACTTCTCGCTGGCCATGCTGCCGGGCGGGCGGCGTGGACGGCGGTCGCCCGCGGCCGGCGCCGTTGCGGTGGTGGGCCTGGGGCCCGGCGACGCCGAGTGGATGACGCCGCAGAGCCGGCGCGAGCTGGCCGCCGCCACCGACCTGATCGGCTATCGCGGGTACCTGGACCGCGTCCCGGTTCGCGACGGCCAGCGCCGCCATCCCAGCGACAACGCGGACGAACCCGCGCGTGCCCGGCTGGCCTGCGCGCTGGCCGAGCAAGGGCGCTCGGTGGCGGTGGTGTCGTCGGGCGATCCCGGCGTCTTCGCGATGGCCACCGCCGTATTGGAGGAGGCCAAGGAATGGCCGGGCGTGCGGGTGCGGGTGATCCCGGCGATGACCGCGGCCCAGGCCGTCGCCAGTCGGGTCGGGGCTCCGCTGGGCCACGACTACGCGGTGATCTCGCTCTCCGACCGGCTCAAGCCGTGGGCGATCATCGCCGAGCGGCTGGCCGCCGCGGCCGCCGCCGACCTGGTCCTGGCCATCTACAACCCGGCCTCCAAGACCCGGACGTGGCAGGTCGGCGCGATGCGCGACCTGCTGCTGGAACACCGCGAACCCGGGACGCCGGTGGTGATCGGCCGCAGCGTTTCCGGCCCCGACGAAGACGTCCGCGTGGTGCGGTTGGCCGATCTCGATCCCGCCGACGTGGACATGCGCTGCCTGCTGATCGTGGGCTCATCGCAAACCCAGTGGTACCCAGGCGATTCCGGTGACCGCGTGTTCACGCCTCGGCGCTACCCCGTCGGCTAGTCCGTTACCCAGCTGCTGGGCATCATCGGCACGGTGGGCCCGTCGCTCAATCCGTCGCGGGTCAGCGTCGCCAGCCCGGCCGGCTGAGTGACACCGGATTTCGTTGCGGCCCCGGCGAATCCGAGCGGCCCCCCGCCCTGGTCCGAGGCGCGCACGGCGTCCGGGTCGTCCTCGTCCACACCCAAATCCGGCTCGATGTCCATGAATTCGTAGCGGTACGCGCGGTCTTTGGCGGTGCCGGCGCGCCGCCGGCGCGCCCGGGCCTTCTTCTTGGCCGCTGCCGCCGCCGCGGCCGCAGTGGGTGCGTCGACCTCGTCGGGCGCCGGTTCCCCCGCCTGGCGCCGGGCCCGGCCGCCGGCGCTGCCGCGAGCGGCGAGCCCCGACAGCGCCGCGGCGTACAACGCGTCGGACATTCCCGCGCCGATGCCGTCCGTGGCCGTCGGCCCGACCCCGACCCCGGGTCCGCCGCTGACCGGCCCGCCACCGGCCGGTGTGGCCACGGTCGATGCGGGAGCGCTGGACACCGTCGGGGCGTTACTCACGCTTGCCGGAGCGGTGCTGACGGTCGGGGCGGGGGCGGGCGCCATCGGTGCCGGCGCGGCGCCGGCCGCGGGCAGCGGCGGCGCGACCGAGAGCGGGGCGGCGACGCTGAGCGCGGTGACCGCCGCCGCCGCACCTCCTGCCGCTGCGGCGCCCAGGACGGAAACGACCATCGGTGCCAGCACCACGGCCAGCTGGATGGCGGCCTGCATGAACGGCCAGAAGATCATCAGCGTGTGAAAAATGGCCCAGCCCAGCGCGGTGGAGAGCGCCGGCGAGAACCCCAATTGGCTGAAGAACGAGGCGAGGCCGTTGACGAAGGGCACCGGCGGGAACGGCCAGCCACCGGGGTTGAGGTCTTTGGACACCGGCCAGGCGAAATTCTTGGTGTACTGCTGCAGCCACGCCGTGAGCTGGTCCTGCCAGGACGGATAGGTCGTGGCCGCTTGCCGGGTATCGGCGGCTTGGGCGGTCGTGACGCTCGCCTCCGCGGCCGGGGCGACGATCGGCGGCGCGGGCGTGGTCGCGGGGACCGCCGCAAGGGCGGATTCGGCCGCTGCCTGATAGGTGGTCATGGTCGCGGCGGCCTGCACCCACATGCGCGCGTACTCGGCCTCGTTCACGGCGATGGGAATGGTGTTGATGCCGAAGAAGTTCGTCGCGACCAGCGCCGCGTGGGTCGCATGGTTCGCCGCGAGCTCGGGCATCGTCGGCATGGCGGCCAGCGCCGCGGTGTAAGCGCCGGCCGCGGTCTCGTGCAGTGCGGCCGCCGTCGTGCTCTTGGCCGAGCTCTCCAGCAACCAGGTCAGATACGGGGCATGGGCCGCGACGTACTGTTCGGCGCTGGGACCCTCCCATGCGCCGCCCTGCACCGCGCCCAAGAGCCCCATGAGTTCCTCTGCGGCTTCGGCATATTGGCTACCCATCGACGACCACGTCGCCGAGGCGGCCAGCAGCGGCCCGGGTCCGGGGCCGCTGCTGAGCAGGGTCGAGTGCACTTCGGGAGGCAACGCGATCCAGATCGGGGCGGTCATCGTCGGGGGCCTTCGGGCACGAACACGTATACCTCTTCGGTGGCAGGTGGGCTGGCGCTGCTGATGTTCAGTGGTCGGTTGGCCGAACGGATTAGTTCCCACTGATTGATTTCGCGTGCTCTTTGCACGCTGACCGGGCATGCGCAACGATGCAGGGATGCGGTGTGACGCGGCGCGTGAGGCGCTTTCGGCTCGACTGGACGGCGAACGTCCCCAGGTGCTCGCGCAGCAGGTCGACGCCCATCTCGAATCGTGCCGACGTTGCCGCTCCTGGCTCATCGGCGCGGCGGCCCAGACCCGCCGGCTGGCCACGGTCGAACCGGGCGACGGACCCGATCTGGTAGCGAAGATCATGGCGAGCATCGGCGAGGAATCGTCCGGTCGCCAGCGCAGAATGCGTTGGCTGCGCGCGCACTACCGGCGCTGGGGCCTGATCGCTGTCGGGCTCTTCCAGGTGGCGATCGCCGCCGCGCAAATCAGCGGCATCGATTTCGGCATGGTGTCGAGCCACATGCACGGCGCGATGTCGGGTGAGCATCTGATGCACGAGTCCACCGCCTGGTTGCTCGCACTGGGTCTGGCGATGGTCGCCGCCGGCGTCTGGCCCGTCACCGCGATTGGCGTGGCGGCGATCACCGGTGTCTATTCGGTCGCCCTCCTGGGGTATGTGGTCGTCGACGCCTTTGCCGGCGACGTCACGGCGACGCGCATCGCCAGCCACATGCCGTTGCTGTTGGGACTTGCGTTCGCGCTGCTCGTCGCGCGGGAGCGGGTGAGGTCGGACAGGGCGGGCGCGTCCGAGGCGGCCGACGACGCCACCTGGGCGGCGGAGTCTCCCGCCGCCCGACGCCGCGGTCACCTCTGGCCCATCAACCGATCGGCTTCCGACCCCGCCGCATCCGCTACGACAGACCGTCGTAGACTCAGTGAGCCCGCGAAACAAAGGTGGTTCGCCATGATCGCGTCAAGCGATGACGAGGCCGTTACCGAGCTCGCATTGGCCGCCGCGCGTGGGAACGACCGGGCGCTCGAGGCTTTCATCAAAGCCACCCAGCAAGACGTGTGGCGGTTCGTCACATATCTGTCGGACGCGGGCAGCGCCGACGACCTGACTCAGGAAACCTTTCTGCGCGCGATCGGCGCCATCGAGCGGTTCTCCGGGCGCTCGAGCGCCCGGACCTGGCTGCTGTCGATCGCGCGCCGCGTCGTGGCCGATCACATCCGCCACGTGCAGTCGCGGCCACGCGCCGCGCTCGGCGCCGACCCCGAACACGTTGTACACGGGGACCGCCACGCCCGCGGATTCGAAGACTTGGTGGAGGTCACGACGATGATCGCGAGCCTCACCCCCGAGCAACGGGAAGCGTTGCTGCTCACCCAGTTACTCGGGCTGCCCTACGCCGACGCCGCGGCGGTGTGTGGCTGCCCGGTGGGCACCATCCGATCCCGCGTCGCACGCGCCCGGGACGCGCTGCTGGCCGCCGACGCCGAGCGCGACGACCTGACCGGCTAATTCAGGCGCGTCACCCATTCGGCGGCCTGTTCGACGCTGCCGACCGCCGTCACGCCGGCCGGCAACGGCGGCCGGGCCACCATCACCACCGGAATGTTCAGTGCCGCAGCGGCGTCCAGCTTGGCCCTCGTCATCTCCCCCCCGCTGTTCTTGGTGACCAAGGCGTCGATGCGGTGTTCACGTAGCAGCGCGACCTCGCCGTCGTAGCGATACGGCCCGCGCGACAACACCAGCTGGTGACGGTGCGGCAATGACGCGGGGTCGGGTTCGGTGACCGCGCGGATCAGGAACCAGACGTCGCTGTCCGCGAAGGCCTTCGTCCCGGACCGCCCGGTGGTGAGGAACACCCTTGAGAAGTGTTCCTTCGCAACGGTTTCCGCGGCCTCGGTGTCCGATTCGACGACGATCGCGTCGCCCGGCTCCCACGCCGGGCGGGCCAGGACCAGATGCGGGAGCTGCAGTTCGCCGCACACTTGCGCGGCGTGTGCCGTCATGGTCGCCGCGAACGGGTGGGTCGCGTCGATGACGGCGCCGATCCGTTCGTCGAGCAGCCAGCGCCGGAGGCCCTCGACGCCACCGAAGCCGCCGATCCGTACCGGGCCGACCGGCAGCGCGGGGTCGGGCACCCGGCCCGCCAGCGAGCTGACGATGTCGACGCGGGGGTGCAACGCTTTCGCCAGCGCGCGACCTTCGGCCGTGCCGCCGAGCAGCAGCACTCGCATCAGTGCCTACTCCCCCGCGATCGTCCGGCCGAATACAGGTAGCTGTCGGTGAATCCCTCGGCGGCCAGCACGTCGCCGACGACGATCACCGCCGTTTTGGTGATATCGGCTCCGTGCATCTGGCCGGCGATGTCGGCGAGCGTGCCGCGCAGCACCACCTGCTGCGGCCAACTCGCGAAAGCGACGACGGCGGCGGGGGTTTCGGGCCGATAGCCGGCGTCGAGTAGTTGCGGCACGATGGCATCGATCTGCGCCGCCGCCAGGTGCAGCACCAGCGTGCCGCCCGATCGGGCGAGGGTGGTTAAGTCTTCCCCGGGCGGCATGGGCGTCGACAGGGTGGCGACGCGAGTCAGGGTTACGCTCTGCGCGACGCCGGGGACCGTGAGCTCGCGTTTGAGCGCGGCCGCCGCCGCTGCGAAAGACGGGACGCCTGGCACGATTTCGTAATAGATACCCAGCGCGTCGAGCCTTCGGCATTGTTCGGCCAACGCGCTGTAGAGCGACGGGTCACCGGAATGCAGCCGGGCCACATCATGGCCGCCGGCGTCGGCGTCGGCCAGTTCGGCGATGATCTGGTCCAGGGTCAGCGGGCCGGTGTCAACGACTTTCGCGCCGGGCGGGCACAGCGCCAGCAGGTCATCGGGCATGATGGAACCGGCGTACAAGCAGGTGGTGCACCTTTCGAGGAGCCGCTGGCCGCGGACCGTGATCAGGTCGGCTGCGCCCGGACCCGCGCCGATGAAATACACCGTCATTTCGTCACCGACCATTGCGTGACCGGCATCTGCGGGCGCCACCCGGTGAAGCCGCCGAGCGGCTCGCCGTGATAGTGCTGGAACCGTCGCAGCTGGCCCCCGAAACGCGAGTATGACTGTGCCAGCAAGGCTTCGGATTCCGCGGTGACGGCGTTAGCGACCAGGCGGCCGCGGGCCGGCAGGGCGTCGAGGCAGGCGTCGAGCAGGCCGGGTTGGGTCAGGCCGCCGCCGATGAAGATCGCCGAGGGTGGCTCCAGCCCGCCGAACGCCTCCGGGGCGTCCCCGTGGACGTCGATGCTGACGCCGAAAGCCGAGGCGTTGAACCCAATGTTGTGGCGGCGTCGTTCGTCGCGCTCGAATGCGACTGCGCTGCAACCACTCCCGCTCAGACACCACTCGACGCTGATGCTGCCCGAGCCCGCGCCGACGTCCCACAGCGCCTCGCCCGGGCGTGGGGCCAGCGCCGCCAGGGTCACCGCGCGGATTCCGAGTTTGGTGATCTGCCCGTCGTGGACGAACGCATCGTCGGGCAATGGCGACAGCCGTTCGTCGGGCAGGTACCGGATGGCGATGACGTTGAGGTCATCGACGTCCGGGGGCGCGTCCCCCGCCCATTGGCGTGCCGTGGCGTCGCGACGGTGTTCGGTTGGGCCACCGAGGTTTTCGAGAACGGTAAACGTGGAATCGCCGCGGCCATGCGCGTCGAGCAGCGCGGCGAGTTCCTTGGGTATGGCGCCGTTTTTCGACAGCACGATCGCTTGGCCGCCGCGGCGTACCGCGGTGTGCGGCGGCGCGGTGACGAGGCTGATCACCTCGGTGTCGTGGGCGTTCCAGCCCATCCGCGCGCACGCCAGCGTCACCGAGGACACGTGCGGCAGCACCCGGACTTGGTCGGGGCCGTACAGCCGGATCAGGGTGCCCCCGATGCCGTGCAGCAGCGGGTCGCCGCTGGCCACGACGTGGATGTCTTCGTCGTGGCGGTCTCGCAGGGTTTGCAGGGCGGGCAGCATCGGCGAGGGCCACTGCCGGCGGGGCGCTGCCACGGTGTCGTCGAGCAGGTCGAGTTGCCGCTTTGAGCCGTAGATTATTGTCGCCCTTTGTAATTCAGCGCGGGACGTGTCCGCGAGTCCCGCCATGCCGTCGGCCCCGATGCCGACCACGATGATCATCGCGGCATCCTGCGCCACAAGGACTGCGGCAGCAGCCGCATCACGGCGGCGGCCGGGCCAAGCGCCCAGGGGATCCACACGGTGCGTCGGCCCTTCGCCAGCGCACGCGCGGTGGCGGCGGCCACCTGGTCGGGCGTGCTGGACAGCGGCGCCGGATCCATACCCTGCGTCATGCGTCCGATCACGAAACCCGGACGGGCTATCAGCAGGTGGACCCCGCTGCCATGCAGGGCGTCGGCCAGGCCGCTCGCGAAGCCGTCCAGGCCGGCCTTGGCCGAGCCGTAGACGTAGTTGGCGCGCCGCACGCGCGCGCCGGCGATCGAGGAGAACACCACGAGTTGGCCCTGTCCGGCGTTGCGCATGGCGGTGGCCAGGTGGGTGAGCATGCTGACCTGGGCGACGTAGTCGGTGTGCACGATCGCCACGGCGTGCGCGGCGTCGGTCTCGGCGCGGGCCTGGTCGCCGAGGATCCCAAAGGCCAGCACCGCGGTGGCGATGGGTCCGTGGTCGGCGACGACCGCGGCGACCAGTGGACCGTGGGAATCCAGGTCGTCGGCGTCGAACTCTGTGGTGTGCACCGTTTTGGCCCCGGCGGCTTTGAGCGTGGCGACCTGCTCGTCGAGTTGATCGGCCTTGCGCGCGGCCAGCACCACCGTCGCCCCGGGCGCCAGGAGCCGCGCGAGCTCGACGCCGATCTCGCTGCGGCCGCCCAGGATCAGTACTGGACCTGCGCCCGTGTCGTCCACGGCTGCGATTATGACCTGCGCTAGCGTGGGCGGTGATGGCGAATACCACTACCCGGCTCACCGACGATGCGTTGGCGTTCCTGTCCGAGCGGCATCTGGCGATGCTCACCACGCTGCGAGCCGACAATTCACCGCATGTCGTGGCGGTGGGTTTCACCTTCGACCCCAAGACGCACATCGCGCGGGTCATCACGACCGGGGGCTCGCAGAAGGCGGTGAACGCCGACCGCGGCGGGGTCGCCGTGCTCAGTCAGGTCGACGGCGCGCGGTGGCTGTCGCTGGAGGGCCGGTCCAAGGTGAACAGCGATGTCGACGCCGTCCGCGACGCCGAACTGCGGTACGCCCAGCGCTACCGCACCCCACGCCCCAACCCGCGGCGGGTGGTCATCGAGGTGCAAGTGGAGCGCGTGCTGGGTTCGTCGGGTTTGTTGGACCGGGGCGAGACGTAGGGCAGTTCGCGTTTCATTTGGCGCTGCGTTGAGCTATCGCCGCTCGAAGAGCGGTTTCCCGTCAGGATCGACGGCTGACGCTTCAATTTGATCGATCGTCGCTGTGAGAAACAGCGCAAACTTCCTGAGTTCAGCTGCCGCAGTCACCCTGTCGGCGCTACTGACAGCTACAGTCGAGCCATCGGCGGCGATCAAGGCAAAGTGCTGAGCACCTTGAAAATCGCGAGTTTGGATACTGTAGTCGGACCGCCATCCGTCCTCCGACATAGGTACACCAACACGTGGCAACCCATGCGCGCTACGGATGTGCGAGCAAAATCTTCCGAAGAGATACTTCTCGATCGTGGACATCGCTGGAGCAGCCAAAACAAAATGCTCAGCTCCCATTCGGTCTGAATCGGTAATAAGAAACCAGCCATCACGACTATTACCTATGAAGAGGCGGATTTCGCCTGCCGCAGCCCACAAAACCGCCCGCCCGTCATCCGTCCGATGGCCGGGCGTGAGTGTGTAACCAGCCACCTCGGCCCACTGCTCGAGGCGTGTCGAGATTTCAATGCTATCGGTCACTTCAAAACACTGATCTGCATATCGGGGAGCTGTTAACTGCCTTTCCTCCGGGGGTCGTACTCAGTCCGTGAGATGTCATCCCAGAACTTTGGTGAGACCTCGGTCGGCCGATCTCGTCGGCCACGGCATCTACCTGTGCCTGAAATTCATCGGAGCTTCCGTGCTTCCGCCAGTTTGCCTTCTGCCGGTGGAGTCATGCCCGCTTTTCCGGCGAACTGGGTATTAAAACTCATTGTCATGATTAAACCCCGTGATCATCTGTGCCGAATATCGGCTTGCCGTCAGCAGCGAGATAAGATTCTTCTACCATCTTTTCGGTAGCATTGATGTAGTGAGACAGCTCAACGAGGTCCTCGACTCCGGCTATAGCCACCTCCACACCCCGCTCATCAATCAATGTGTGGCGCTCTCTTCCGGCGAATGTCAGCACGCCAATGCTGTAGCCTGCACGTAACTCGTCACGCCGAAAAGGGATTCTTATGCTAGGTAGATTTTCACCTCTGACGGATAGTCCAAACAATCCGTAGAGATACTTTTCCACCACTGACATCGTTCGCCCAGCAAATTCGAATGCTTCAGGTCCCATGCGATCGGACGAAGTTATGACATACCATTCGTCGACAACACCGATGAAGTACCGCACCTCGCCGCCTGTGTTCCAGATAATCGTTCGGCCGTCATTCGTCTGAGTGCCCTGAAGCATCTCTAATCCGGCGAGACGAACCCACCGTTGTAAACCAGGAGAAAGATCGACGACGCCTGCCATTACTTAAGCACTCCTCGGACCTTGAGCTTGTCGATTATTTGTACCTTGCCATCAGCATCGAATATTCGGACTTGAATCGATCCACCTGGTTGACCCACTCCGGGCGCGACCTCCGATACTTCAATGGTCCAGCCCTCCGGTAGTTCGCCCAATGTGTAACTGTGGTAAGGATCGCGGAGATTCGTCACGTGGAGAGCACGCTGCTCCCATGAAGCCGCTTGGCCATCTTCCATCACAGCTAAGTACTTACCATTGGTCTTGCCGACCCGGTCAAGAAGAGAGCCATAATCGCGTACAAAGGATCCAAAGTCTGTATAGGCAACCCGTGTTCCCGGAACAGCGCCGTCATTGAGCGGAAATTTCACCCAATGTTGACCCTCTTTGCCTATTTGGTTGAAGCGTTCTGCATATTCTTGCTCGGTATACGCGTGCCCTTGTGGATCACGTCCATATGGTGCTTCCGGGTCATGAATAAGCTTTGCCACCTCACCGTCGATCTTAGTGGCATCAACCGGATCGTCAGCGAAATCCCAGTGGTCATCCAGCGGATTTCCGTAGTTGGGGTCAAGCGGCTCGTCCGGCAGCCGATGCCATCCATCGCCCGCAGGCTCGTGTGAATGCACAGGGTCCTGCCGCTCACCGCCCGGAGAGTCACCGTCTCCCGGCGCCTTCGAACCGTCGCCGTCGGGCGAGTTCCCATCTCCACGACCGCCCGCTGAATCTCTGTCGCCATTCCCTCGCCGACCGCTACCGTCCGGTGGCTGTCCGTCTGGCTTACCGTCGGCCGGATCGCCGTCGCCGGGACCTTTCGGTTGTCCGTCATGCGGTGGCTGACCGTCTGGCGGCCCACCTTCGCCAGGGCTGCGCCAGTCGCGACCCGGCGCTGGGATCTCCGCCGGGTGGCCACCCGGGGCGGTGAAATGCGGCGTAGACGCCGCGGGTGCGGCGGCAGGCGCCGGCCTTGGCGCACTGGCGCCGACCGGCGCGGCCTCAACCGGCGATCCACTGGGCGCTACCGGCGTACGCGCCGGCGAATGTTCCGCTAATTGCGCCACGCTCGCCAGCACACGATCGCCGGCTGCGGCGTGGACGGCTGCCGGAGCTGACCCGGGTGCCGCGGCCGGTATCGATTCCCGCGGCTCACCAGCGTGCGCGGGCACCGATTCATGGGGGCCACCCGTGGGCACCGACACTGGGTCATGGGGACTCCCAGCGGGAACTGATCCGGGATCGTGTGGACCACCACCCACCGGCGCAGCAGCAGCAGGAGCGGGAGCCTCCGCCGGCGCCGACACCGGCTCATGCGGACCACCACCGGCAGTCGCTGACGCTGGTACAGGAGCCTCCGCAGGGGCTGAAACGGGATCGTGCGGACCACCCGCCGCCGGCCCGGGCGCCGGCTCATGAGGACCACCACCGGCCCCAGGCCCCGGAGCGGCGGCTGGATCGTGCGGTGCACCCGGTGCAGCGTCGGGCGGGTGTGGTGTGGCCTCGACGGGCGCGTCGAGCGGCTTGCCGGATGGCAGACCGACAGGAGTACCGCCAGCGGGCGGAGCTTTGATTTCCGGCAGACCGCCGGCGGCGCCTTCGAGGTTCTTGGTCACGTCGCCGCCGGCCTTGGTGATGTCGGTCAGCGCGCCGCGCGCTCCCGCCGCGCCTTCCCCACCGGCACGCCCGGCAGCCCCACCCGCGGCCTCCGCCTCTTCCCCCGCGCCGCGCGCGGCGGCTCCCGCACCGTCGGCCGCCGCACCTGCCTCACCGAGGCCCGGGGCGATCAGCGTGGTGCCGTCGAATATGACTTCACCGGCGCCCAATCCCGGCCGAGCCGTGCTCCAATCCTTGGCATGCACAAGGCCTTTCAGCTCCTGCAGCCTCGCTTCCGAAAATTCTTTGGGATTGACCGCGGCGTTGATCAGGCTTTCTTTCCAGGCGTTTTTCACCAAGCCCGTCCAGGTGGCGGCCGCACCGTGGGGATCGGCAGCGATCCAGTGCGGGCTCAGGTCGACGAGGCCCAGCCCCATGCCGACCGCACCTTTGAGGACACCCTCGTAGGCATTGATCCAGGTGTCGGCTACGGTCGCGACGGGGTTACCGACGTCGTCTCCCAGGAATTGGACGAGCCCGCGGCGCGCGTACTTCTCGCATGTGACGACCGCGCGATCGGCCGCTTGCACGAGGAACTTGATCGCCTCCTCGCAGGCCCTGGCTTCCTGCCCAAGATGCTGCAGCACCGCGTTGATGTCCTTGACGATCTGTTTGATCTCATCCCACGCGTCACCGTCGATGATGAGCATGACGTCGTGACCGAGGTCGCCCAGGGACTCGATCCGACGCAACAGGTCCCGGATCGCGGTTTGGGCGTGGTCCACCCTGTTCGCGAACGTGTCGATAGTGTCGGCCAGTGAGCCGCACAGCTCGCCGATGGTCGCTGTCGACGAGCCGATTTCGCTCAAAGCGTTGTCGATCTGCTCGCCTTCAGGAATGTGTTGGCCGTCGAAAAGCGTCTTCGATGCGTTGAGAGTTCCCTGCACACCTTTGGCCGCCGCACCGAAGGCACGCCAACGAGATGCAGCCGCACGCAGACCCGCTACATCGCCATCGGGCCATGCCTCGAGGATGAACGATTGCACGAGCGACCACAGCGGTGGGGGCGGCTGGCCGGGCCCCCACGTCCCAGGCGGCCCCGGCGCGGCAAGCTCGGCCGGGGGGGACGGTGGCTGTAAAGCTCCGCTTCCGCCGCCCAGCGTCGAAGCAGCCTCGGTGTGGGAGTAGTTCGACGCGCCTTGCTGGATGACGGCCCCGCTTTTGCGGCAAGCGTTGACGGCGGCAGCCGCCGCCTTCAGCACCGCCTCGGCCTTCTCCTGATACGCCAAGCCGAACACCTCGCCGGCCCGGTCAACACCGGTGTGCGCGGAAAAGCCGGCCGTCAATATCGACAGATTCGCCGCCAAACCCTCGCCGGCGGCCTGCACGGCGCTACCGGCAGCGAACATCGCCTCGGGGTCAACGGACAGCGGAGCCACGCGCAAAATTCTGGTCGAGTCCGCGCGCGGCCGCTATTCACCCAATGATGGCCTTGCCAAGCTAGCCGCGGCCACCTAGCAGCCACAACTCATTCATCAACAGGCCGGGCGGCCAACGTGATGCGGTGCCGTCCCGCCGACACCGCAAGGGTCGGTTCGGCCGGTTGACCATCGAGTTGGACGCTGACCCCGGCGGGCAGCCCACTCAGCGTGATCCGCGCGGGGGTGTCGGTGGCGACGGCGATCGTCGACTTCGGTAACGCGGCCAGTCCGGCACGCCGGACATCCACCACGATCCCGGCGACCCCGGTGAGCCGCAGCGTGAGATACGGCAGCGGACCCACGGGCGGGCCCACCCGCCAGTCCAGTTCGCTGTACACGCCCGGGGTCGGGTCGAAGTTCAGCAGGAACCCGCGGCGATGCCGAACGGTGTGCGTCGGGTCCGGGCGCGCATACGAACGCGCGTCGACCTCGGCGATCGCCCCGCGCCGCGCCGTCACGGCGGGGTCCGCAGTGAGGGCCGACAACCACCACACCTGATGCGGCCCGATGCCGAGGTCGTCGCGCACCAGTTGCGGGTGCCACGCGAAGGTGATGTGCCCCGGATCGGCTTGCCGCAGGCCGGTTTCCATGTGGTCGATCGGGTCTTCGAACTTGTCCTGCAGCACCCAGGCGATGTGATCCTCGAACGGATACACGGTGAAGCGGTGCCGGTAGCCCAGCCGGTCGAGTTCGAGCACCTGCTCGGCGGCCGACGGGAACGGCACCAGCTCGTCGACCAGCCCGTGCGCGATCACATACGGCAGCCAGCGCGCGTTCACCAGCAGCTTCCAGGTGTCGCCCTCGCGGGCACAGGGCGAGTCCGGGTCGAGGTCGGCCGGGATGTCGATGTCGGGAAGCAGCCGCACCCCGCACGTCGGCGGCCCCGCGAGCACGACCGCCTGCGAAAACACTTGGGGGTAGGTCAATCCCAGCTTGTAAGCCGCATAGCCGCCCATCGAGTAACCCGAGATCACGGTGCGGTTGGGGTCGGTGCCCAGTTGCTCGGCGACGCGCGCCCACACCTCCCAGACGTCGAGTTCCCCGGTGTCGAAGTACCACGTCGACGGGCCCCGGGCCAGCGGCGTGATCACCACCGAGTCGCGGCCCTCGCACACTCGGTGCAGCAGGCGCGGGTCGATCGCGGCGAACTGGCTCTGCCCCAGGGCAAGCGAATGCAGCAGCAGGGTCAGCGGCAGCGGCCGGCCCGGCTTGAAACTCGACGGCAGGCACACCGAATACGGCTGCACCCGACCGAGGAACTGCGGCTTGGTGCTCAAGATGTCGTCGGCGGCCACACCCTGGCCCAGCTCGACCGAGGACACGTACCACCGCGTCGACGGGCCGGTGAGCACCGGCTCGGGCGCGGTCTCGCCGGCCGCCAGCCGAGCCCATTCCACCGTCAGGGCGAACTTCGACACGTCGCCGTCGGTCAGGGCGGCGGCCTGGGCGGAATCCGACCAGAAGTTCAGGCGGGGCGGCTCCTGCTCATTGGTACGAAATGCGACGTTGTAGACGTTGGGCTGCCCGGGCAGCGCCCCGTGCTCGGCGGGCACGTCGGCGAACCCGTCCCCGGCCGCGTTGGCCAGCCCCGCTGCCAGCCGCACCGTCCAGGTGCCGGCCGGCTCCAGCACAGTCCGCGGCACCTGGGCCAGAAACGTTCGCGATCCCATGTCGACGCTGTGCTGTACGGGCGTCGTGGATCCGGTGGTCAGGTCGATCAGCGCGGCGCCACTGCCCGAAATCAGCAGCGCCATATCGATTCCGACCGACCGCACCCCGGCCCCGGCGGGCCACTGCTGCGGCGCGGTGCGGGCGGGGTCGGTGTCGAGGGTGAACAACGCGATGGGGACCGACGCGTCCAGCAAGGTGTTCCAGTTGACCCGCCACCACGTGTGGGTGGCGGTGAGCCCGATCGCCACTCGGAAGATGTCGGCGCCGTTGCGCGCGGCGGGGCCGTCGGGATAGATGTAGGTGCCGCGCGGGGGCGCCTGCACCTTCAGGTCGCCGATCGGCAGGCCGGTCGCGCCGTGGTCGTCGTAGAGGAAGTCGGTCCAAAACAGGGCCCCGGCGGCCATGCGGCCCGCGCCACAAGTGCGCGGAAACTCCTCGCCGAACGGCCATCCCGACGGCACCGGGAGTTGTGGCTCGGGGCGCAGCGCCGCCGGCGGCACCCCCTCGGGCATCCCGTCGACGACGACGAGCTCGGCCGGTGGCGCGGGTGCAGTCGCGGCGGGATGCGTCAGCGTGTCGGCGATGTGGCGTGCGATGCGGATCGGAAGGAGAGTCAAATCCAGAAGTGACATCAAGGCCAAACGTACGCGCCAGTGAGCCCCGGATGCTATGCCACCGGCACCACGATCAGATCGTGCGGCCGGTTGTTGACGGCCAGCGCGCCGTCGTCGGTCACGATGACGATGTCCTCGATGCGGGCGCCCCATCGGCCCGGGAAATAAATGCCCGGCTCGATGGAGAAGGCCATGCCCGCGGCCAGCGGCAGGTCATTGCCCGCGACGATGTACGGCTCCTCGTGAACGGACAGTCCGATGCCGTGGCCGGTGCGGTGCACGAACGCCCCTGCGAGCCCGGCGTCCGCCAGCACGTCGCGCGCGGCCGCGTCGACTTGCTCGGCCGTCACACCCGGACGCACCGCGTCGACGGCCGCGCGCTGAGCCCGCTGGAGCACCGAATACTGCTGCGCCACCTCGGGTTTCGGTTCACCGATGCTGTAGGTGCGGGTCGAGTCCGAGTGATAACCCGGCCCGTAGGCGCCGCCGATGTCGACGACGACGATGTCACCGACTTGCAGTTCACGATCCGAGTACCCGTGGTGCGGGTCGGCGCCGTGCGGCCCCGATCCGACGATGATGAACGCCACCTCCGAATGACCTTCGGCGACAATCGCTTCCGCGATGTCGGCGGCCACGTCGGCCTCCGTCCGTCCGGGGACCAAAAACTCCGGTACGCGGGCATGGACACGGTCGATGGCCGCACCGGCTTTGCGCAGGGCGTCGATCTCGCCTTCCTCCTTGACCATTCGCAGCGTGCGCATCACGTCGGTCGCCAGCACCGGCAGCACACCGAGCACACCGGCCAGCGGCAAGAGGTGCAGCGCCGGCATGGAATCGGTGACGGCCGTGGCGGCCGGGGCGCCCCGCAACGCCGTCCCCACCAATTGGTAGGGGTCATCGCCGTCGACCCAATCCCGCACCGCCAAACCCAGTTCGGCAACCGCCGATTCCTTGAGTGAGGCCAGCTCCAGCCGCGGGATGACTACGGTCGGGTCGCCCGACGCCGGCAACACCAGCGCCGTGAACCGCTCGAGCGTCTGGGCTCGCGACCCGACGAGGTATCGCAGGTCGTACCCCGGGGTGATCACCAGCCCGGACAGCCCCGCCGCGGCGGTCGCGGCGGCCGCCGAGGCCAGCCGGCGGGCATACACCCCGGCGTCGAACCGATCAGATTCCATGGCAGCCAGGCTAACCGCGTGGCCGACGGCGCTGGCAGGATAGCCGACATGCGATCGCCCTCAAGTACGAGTGGCGACCCGCTGCGCCCGGCTTCGCCGCGCTTGCGATCGCCACTGGATAGGACGAGTGGCGACCCGCTGCGCCCGGCTTCGCCGCGCTTGCGATCGCCACTGGTGCTGCTCGACGGGGCCAGCATGTGGTTCCGGTCGTATTTCGGGGTGCCGTCCTCGATCACCGCCCCCGACGGCCGGCCGGTCAACGCCGTCCGTGGGTTCCTCGATTCGATGGCCGTGGTGATCAACCGACACCGCCCCGGCCGGCTGGTGGTCTGCCTCGACCTGGATTGGCGGCCGCAGTTCCGCGTCGACCTCGTCCCGTCCTACAAGGCCCATCGCGTCGCGGAGCTGGAGCCCGCGGGCGAACCGGACGTTGAAGAGGTCCCCGACGACCTGACGCCGCAGATCGACATGATCATGGGGCTGCTGGACGCCTTCGGGATCCCGACCGCGGGCGCCGAAGGCTTCGAGGCCGACGATGTGCTCGGCACGCTGGCCGCCCGCGAAAGCCGTGACCCGGTGGTGGTGGTCAGCGGGGACCGCGACCTGCTGCAGGTGGTGTCCGACGATCCGGTCCCGGTCCGGGTGCTGTACCTGGGCCGCGGGCTGACGAAAGCCACCCTGTTCGGGCCTGCCGAGGTCGCCGACCATTACGGCCTGCCGGCGCATCGGGCGGGGCCGGCCTATGCCGAATTCGCCCTCATGCGCGGAGATCCGTCCGACGGACTGCCGGGCGTGCCGGGTGTCGGTGAGAAGACCGCGGCGACGCTGCTGGCCCAGCACGGGTCGCTCGACCAGATCCTGACGGCCGCCCAGGACCCGAAGTCGAAGATGGCCAAGGGCCTGCGCTCGAAACTGCTGGGCGCGACCGACTACATCGAGGCCGCCGGGCAGGTGGTGCGGGTGGCCACCGACGCGCCCGTCAGCCTGTCGACCCCGACCGACGCACTACCGCTGGCGGCCGAGGATCCACAACGCACGGCCAAGCTGGCGACGACGCTGGGCGTCGGGTCCTCGATTGCCCGGTTGCAGAAGGCGCTCGACGCGCTGCCGGGGTAACCGACTACTGCGGGCGCCCGACCTCGTAGGTGCCCTTGTTGTCCTGGAACGTCACCGTCACGTGCTTCGGGGCGCCGTCGATGCTGACGTCGCAGTCGAACGTCGCGCCCTTCTTGACCGTCGGATTCTGGCCGTGGTTGCACTTGACGTTTTGGACGTTCTTGGCGCCGTAGCCGTTGGTCTCATCCGACAGGACCTGCTGCACGCCGGCCTGCGCCTTGTTCACGTCCAGCTTGGTGGTCACGAAGAAGCCGGGCTGCCAAAAGCCCAGGATCAGCACGACCGCGATGAGCAGGAAGGCGATCACGCCGCCCACCCCGAGGATCACCGCCATCGACCGTTTCTTGGCCGGTTGCTGGTCGTAGGGCTGGTACTGCTGCGGGTATTGGCCCGGCTGCCCGTACTGCCCCGGCTGGCCGTACTGCCCGGGCTGCCCGGGTTGCCCGTACTGGCCCGGCTGCGCGTACTGCCCGGGTTGCCCGTACTGGCCCGGCTGCGCGTACTGCCCGGGTTGCCCGTACTGACCCGGCTGGCCGTACTGCCCCGGTTGTCCGTAGCCGGGCTGCTGCGGGTATTGCTGCGGATACGCCTGTTCGGCCGGCTGCTGGTACTGCGGGTATTCGGCGGGCGGTGTGTACGCCGGGGCCTGCCACGTCGCCTCCTGGCCCGGCTGCTGTTGCCAGGGCGAACCGACCTGGGTCGGTTCGGAGGAATGATCGCTACCTTGGCCGGGCGGTTGCCACTGCTGGTCCGGTCCCTGCGGTCCGCTCATCGTTTCTCCTCAGCCCCTTATGTCTTGGCATGAACTATCGGCGTTGTGGTTGTTGGATCTACGGTAGCTTCGGCTCAGCCTACCCGGCGTCAACAGCGACGACGCCGCGCCGAACGTCATTGATGGCGCGCTTGGCGGTGGCCCGCAGCTCCGCGTCCGGGGCGGCGTTGCGGACCTGGTCCAACAGGTCGAGGACCTGGCGGCACCAGCGCACGAAATCCCCCGCCAACAGGGGCGAGCCGGTGCCGACGGGGTCGACGGCCGCCAGCGCGGCGGCCAGGTCCCCCGTCTTGGCCCAGCGATAGATGACGTTGACGAACCCGTCGTCGGGTTCCCGGCTGAGCGCGATTCGGTGCGTCTGCTCGTCGGTGCGCAGCGCATACGACAGCCGCGATGTTTGCTGCAGCGCCTGGCGCACTCGCTGGGTGGGCGCCTCGGCGGCGAACGCCGCCCGCGGGCCTTCACCACCTCTTGTCTCGTACAGCACCGCCGAGACCACCGCCGCCAACTCGGGCGGCTGCAGCTCGGCCCATGCGCCGGTGCGCAGGCATTCGGCAACGAGGAGGTCGCTCTCGCTGTAGATGCGGGCCAGCAGCCGGCCGTCGTCGGTGACGTGGGGATCGGTGTCCGGGCCTTGGATGAAACCGCGCTCGGTGAGCAGGCCGACGATCCGGTCGAACGTCCGCGCCAGCGAATTGGTCGCGGCGGCAACCTGTTTCTCCAGTTGAGCGTTGTCGCGTTCGATGCGCAGGTAGCGCTCGGCCTGCCGGACCTGGGGCTCCAGGCCGGGCGTGTTGTGCGACGGGTGCCGACGCAGCTCGTCGCGCAAGGATTCCAGCTCAGGGTCGTGAAACGCGCCGTCGTGGTCGCCGCGGCCGCTGCGGCGTCTGGCCGGGATGGCGAGCCCGGCGGCCGCCGACCGCAGCGCCGAGGCCAGGTCACGCCGGACCCGCGGCTGACGGTGCTCGACCCGCTTGGGCAACGGCATCGAGCCGACCGGAGCCGACGCTCCCGAGTAGTCGGCCGTCGAAATCCGCCCCGCCCAGCGGTTTTCGGTGAGTACCAACGGCCGCGGGTCGTCGCCGTCGCGGGCCGATTCCAGCACCACCGCCAGCCCTCCGCGCCGGCCGTGGGTGATGTTGATGATGTCGCCACGCCGCAGCGCGGCCAGCGCGTCGCTGGCCGCCTGTCGGCGCTGCAGCCGCGAGGCGCGGGACTGCGCGCGCTCCAGGTCGGAGATGCGCGCACGCATACGGGCGTAGTCGAGAATCGGCGCCTGCTGGCCGCCCAGCTCGCCGGCGATCTCGGCGAGCATCGCCTTGCCGCGCTCGATACCGCGGACCAGGCCGACGACGGAGCGGTCGGCCTGATACTGGGCGAAGGACTGCTCCAGCAGGCGATGCGCCTGCTCGGGCCCCATCTGTTGCACCAGGTTGATCGTCATGTTGTACGACGGGGCGAAGGAACTGCGCAGCGGGAAGGTGCGGGTGGAGGCCAGGCCCGCGACAGCGGCCGGTTCGGTGGTTTCTTCGGCGGGGTTCCACAGCACCACCGCGTGGCCCTCGACGTCGATGCCGCGCCTGCCGGCGCGCCCGGTCAGCTGGGTGTACTCCCCCGGCGTCAGCGGCATGTGCTGCTCGCCGTTGAACTTCA
Source organism: Mycobacterium seoulense (assembly GCF_010731595.1). Taxonomy (NCBI): domain Bacteria; kingdom Bacillati; phylum Actinomycetota; class Actinomycetes; order Mycobacteriales; family Mycobacteriaceae; genus Mycobacterium; species Mycobacterium seoulense. The sequence continues at coordinate 1,915,873 of NZ_AP022582.1, forward strand.
CCAGCCTTTCGAGCACCACCGTCCGGGCGGGCATGTTGATGCCGAGCGCCAACGTCTCGGTGGCGAACACCGCCTTGACCAGACCGGCGGTGAACAGTTCTTCGACCGTGTGCCGGAACACCGGCAACATCCCGGCGTGGTGGGCCGCCAGACCGCGGAGCAGCCCTTCGCGCCACTCGTAATAACCGAGCACCGCCAGGTCACCGTCGGCCAGATCGCCGCACCGGTGGTCGATCACCTCGGCGATCTGCGCCCGTTCCTCCTCGGTGGTCAAGCGCAACGGCGAGCGCAGGCACTGCTGGACGGCGGCGTCGCAGCCGGCGCGGGAGAACACGAACGTGATCGCGGGCAGCAGCCCCTCGGAGTCCAGCGTCGCGATCACGTCCGGCCGCCCGGGCGGTCGGTAGAAGCGCGGCCGGCCGGGGGCGCCGCGGCCGCCACCCCGCCTTCCCGGGTCGCGGCGGGGGCTTCGCCAGTCCGACATCCGGTCCGCCTCACGGCGGTGCGCGATGTGGCGCACCAGGTCCGGGCTGACACGCGACTCGCGGCCGGCGCCCGCCTGCTCGCCGGCTTCGGAGTTCCGGTAGTCGAACAGATCGAAAAGCCGCTTGCCCACCAACACGTGCTGCCACAGCGGCACCGGGCGGTGCTCGTCGACCACCACCGTCGTATCGCCCCGGACCGTCTGGATCCAGCCACCGAATTCCTCGGCGTTGCTCACCGTCGCGGACAGGCTGACCACCCGCACCTCGTCTGGCAGGTGCAGGATCACTTCCTCCCATACCGGGCCGCGCATCCGGTCGGCCAGGAAATGCACCTCGTCCATCACCACGTAGGAAAGCCCTTGCAGCGCAGGCGAATCCGCGTAGAGCATGTTGCGCAGCACCTCGGTGGTCATCACCACCACCGGAGCGTCGGCATTCACCGACATGTCACCGGTCAGCAGGCCGATCCGGTCGCGACCGTAGCGCGCGATCAGGTCGGTGTGCTTCTGGTTGCTCAGTGCCTTCAGTGGTGTGGTGTAGAAGCACTTGCCCCCGGCGGCCAGTGCCAGGTGCACGGCGAATTCACCCACCACCGTCTTGCCTGCGCCGGTCGGCGCGCACACCAGCACGCCGTGCCCTCGTTCCAGCGCCGCGCACGCCCGCTGCTGGAAGCCGTCCAGCGCGAACGGCAATTCCGCGGTGAACCGGGTCAGCTCTGCAAGCTCTGCCACGTCCTCCGGCACCGATGGCTTAGGTGACATCGTCATGCTGGCCGGCGGTGAACGACGGCTCCGGGACCGGCTCATGTAGGGGTGCGGGCGGCTCGATGACCGAGGCCTGGTCGTCGGGGATAACGGCCTGGGCTTCGCGTTTGGCCTTGCGCCGGTCGTGCAGGCGCGCGATCTGGATGGCGAACTCGAGAAGCACCGACAGCGCCAGACCCAGCGCGGTCATCGAAAACGGATCGGAACCGGGGGTGAACACGGCCGCGAACACGAACATCGCGAAAATCAGGCCACGCCGCCAGGCCTTGAGCCGCTCGTAGGGCAGCACACCCGTCATGTTGAGCATGACGATCAGCAACGGGAACTCGAAGCTGACCCCGAACACCACCAACAGGTTGATCAGGAACCCGAAGTAGCGGTCCCCGGACAGCGCGGTCACCTGTACGTCGCTGCCTACGGTCAGCAGGAAGCCCAGCGCCTTGGAAAGCACGAAGTAAGCCAGCACCGCACCCGCGACGAACAGCGCCGCCGCGGGCACGACGAATCCGACCGCGAAGCGGCGCTCCTTCTGGTACAGCCCCGGCGTGATGAACGCCCACAGCTCGTAGAACCACACCGGGCAGGCCAGCACGACCCCGGCCGTCAGCCCGACCTTGAGCCGCAACATGAACTGGTCGAACGGCGCCGTGGCCAGCAGCCGGCATTGACCGTCGGCGCTGATGCTGGCCCGTGCGGATGCGGGTAGCGAACAGTAGGGATGGCGCAGCCACTCGCCGAGGCTTTCCAGCCCGAAGATCGAATGCGAGTACCAGACGAACCCGAAAATCGTGGTCACCAGGATGGCGGCCAGCGACAGGAGCAACCGGGTGCGCAGCTCGGTCAGGTGGTCGACGAGCGACATCGTCGCGTCGGGATTGGTGCGGCTGCGCCGGTTACGCGGGTTGAGGCGCCTCAGCACGCCGGCAGTGCGCGCTGAAACCTTGGGAAATTTCACGACGCTCGTTCAGTGGTGTTCGGGCACCGCGACGGTGAAACGGCTACGCCGGGCGAGCTTCGGAGTGCCCCTGCTCGGGAGCCGGCGCCGGGGCGTCTACCCGCTGCGACTGCACGGGAGTGGGGTTCGCGGCGGAGGGGGCGCTGTTGGCGTCCAACGCCGAGGGCTCCGCTTTGTTCTCGCTCTGCATTTCGCGCAGCTCAGACTTGAAGATGCGCATCGACTTGCCCAACGAACGTGCTGCGTCGGGGAGCTTCTTGGCACCAAAAAGCAGGATCACCACCACCGCGAGGATCGCCCAGTGCCACGGACTAAGACTGCCCACTTCAATTACCTCCAGACGTCTACCCGATGCTACCGCAGCGCGGCGATACACCGGGCCGCCCGCGCCGTGGCCTATGGGGCAAGCGCCTGATAGGACTCGCACGCCGCCGCCGCGGCATCCCGTACACGTCGGGCCAGCGACTCCGGTTCAAGCACCCGCACGGCCGCCCCAAAGCCCAGCACCAGGCGCGTCATCCAGTCCTCGGAGGCGTAGGTCATCACCGCCTCGCAGGATCCGTCCGCCAGCTCCCGCACCTCGCGCATCGGGTAGTACTCGAACATCCACGACGCCGTGGGCGCGACCAGGAGCTTGGCCGACGGCAGTGCCGGGTCGCCGTCGAACAGCGACGTATCCGGTGGTGCCTGCACGGCCAGTTCGGGCGGGGCCGCCGGCTCGCCCAGCTCGGTGGCGTCGACGATCCGGTCGAAGCGGAACAGCCGAACCCCTTCGGCCTCGCGCGACCAGGCCTCCAGGTAGCTGTGTCCGCCGATCAGCAGCACCCGGATGGGGTCGACGGTCCGGCTGGTCAGGGTGTCGTGCGACGCGGAGTAATAGTCGATCGCCAGGGCGCGCTTGTACTGCACCGCCGTGCGCACGACGGCCGCGGCGCGACTCTCCGCGGGCGCCTGCTCATCGACCGCCGCCGCCGAGCCGGTGGCGTCGTGCCCGACGGCGCCGGCCGCGGCCTCGATCTTGGCGATCGCGCTGCGCGCCGCTTCCGGATCGACGACACCGGGAATGTCGGCGAGCGCGCGCAGGGCCACGAGCAGACCGGTGGCCTCCGGCGACGTGAGCTTGAGCGGCCGGTCGATGCCGGCGGAGAACGTCACCTCGATGGTGTCGCCGGAGAACTGGAAGTCGATCAGATCGCCCGGGTAATAACCGGGCAAGCCGCACATCCACAGCTGGTTGAGGTCCTCTTCCAGCTGCTTGGCGGACACCCCGAGGTCGGCGGCCGCCTTGGCCCGGGTGACCCGCGGGTTGGCCTGGAAGTACGGCACCATGTTGAGCAGCCGGATCAGGCGGGTGGACACGGCAGTCATGCGGGCTCTCCCCCTTCGGCGTGGGCGCGCAGCCGCGCCAGCACGTCCTCGCGCAGTGCCTGCGGCTCGAGCACGACAGCGTCTGCCCCGTAGCCGGCGATGTCGCGCGCCAGCCGGTCGCTGGAGCCGATGTCGAGTTCGATCACCTCGCCGTCCCGGCCGCCCAGCTGCCGCGCGCCGGCGCTCCTCCCGGCACGCCGCAGCGCGGTGGCCCGCCCCTCGGCGACCCACACACGGGCCTGCCCGCCGGTCGGCGTCTCGGCAACCGTGCGGGCCACGACCTGGCGCAGGTCCACATCGTCGGGCACCACCACGACTCCGGGCGGGCCGATCGGCTTGACCTCGGCGCCGATCCGCGAGAGCCGGAAGGTGCGGGTTGCGTCGCGGTCGCGGTCGTGGCCCACGAGGTACCAGCGTCCCTTCTGCGTGACGACGCCCCACGGCTCGACCGTGCGCATGCTGTAGGGCTCGGCCCGCGACGGCCGGTGCAAGAACTGCACCGCCTGCCGGGAATCGATGGCCGACAACAGGATTCCGAGAACGTCTTCCGATCCGCGCAGTCCGGGCACGCCGGCCGGCGAGGCGATGGCAACCGGAGCGTCGGGATCGACCTCCACCCCGGCGGCGCGCAGCTTGAGCAGGGCGCCCTGGGTGGCGGTGATCAGCTCGGGCGATTCCCACAGCTGCGTCGCGACGGCGACCGCGGCCGCCTCGTCGGAAGTGAGCTCGACGGCCGGCAGCGAATAGGCGTCGCGGTTGATTCGGTAACCCTCGATGGGATCCGACGCCGACGCCCGGCCGACCTCGAGCGGGATGCCCAGATCGCGCAGCTCGTTCTTGTCGCGCTCGAACATGCGGGAGAACGCCTCGGCGCTGGGGCTGTCGGCGTAACCGGCCACGCTGGACCTGATCTTCTCCGCGCTGATGTAGCCGCGCGTGGACAGCAGGGCGATGACGAGATTGACCAACCGCTCGACTTTGGAGGTCGCCATTCACACCAGGTTATAGCCGGGGCCCGCTCCGCGCCTGCACCGGTACGCGCGTCGCAGCATTCACAACGGCCACATCCGTCACGAGTCGACGGGCGGTGCCGCCTTGGCGAGATGGCACCCGCGCTATCACGTTTGCGCCGGAGCATGGCCTACCGGCGGGGTGGTGCGACTGATGCGGCCAATGAGAAGCGGGGCGAGCTACATGCTGGCGATCAGCCGCTTGACCCGCTCGTCGACCGCCCGGAACGGGTCTTTGCACAGCACGGTGCGCTGGGCCTGGTCGTTGAGCTTGAGGTGGACCCAGTCCACGGTGAAGTCGCGACCCGCGGCCTGGGCGGCGCTGATGAACTCACCGCGCAGCCGGGCGCGGGTGGTCTGCGGCGGGGTGTCGACCGCCTCGGCGATCTCCTCGTCGGTGGTGACACGCGCCGCAAGGCCCTTGCGCTGCAGCAGGTCGAACACGCCGCGCCCGCGCTTGATGTCGTGATACGCCAGGTCGAGCTGGGCGATCTTGGGGTCGGACAGCTCCATGTTGTAGCGGTCCTGGTAGCGCTGGAACAGCTTGCGCTTGATCACCCAGTCGATCTCGGTGTCGACCTTGGCGAAGTCCTGGCTCTCGACGGCGTCGAGCTGACGTCCCCATAGGTCGACCACCTGCTCGATCTGGGCGTTGGGTTCCCGGGTTTGCAGGTGTTCGACGGCGCGGGTGTAGTACTCGCGCTGGATGTCCAGCGCGCTGGCCTGGCGACCACCGGCGAGCCGGACCGGCCGCCTGCCGGTGATGTCGTGGCTGACCTCGCGGATGGCGCGGATGGGGTTGTCCAGCGAGAAGTCGCGGAAGGGAACCCCGGCCTCGATCATCTCGAGCACCAGCGCCGCGGTCCCCACCTTGAGCATGGTGGTGGTCTCGCACATGTTGGAGTCGCCGACGATCACGTGCAACCGCCGGTACTTCTCGGCGTCGGCGTGCGGCTCGTCGCGGGTATTGATGATCGGCCGGCTGCGGGTGGTCGCCGACGAGACGCCCTCCCAGATGTGCTCGGCACGTTGCGACAGGCAGAACGTCGCCGCCTTGGGGGTCTGCAGCACCTTGCCCGCCCCGCAGATCAGCTGGCGGGTGACCAGGAAGGGCAGCAGCACGTCGGAGATCCTGGAGAACTCACCGGCGCGCACGATCAGGTAGTTCTCGTGGCAGCCGTAGGAGTTGCCCGCCGAATCGGTGTTGTTCTTGAACAGGTAGATGTCACCGCCGATGCCCTCGTCGGCGAGCCGCTGTTCGGCGTCGATGAGCAGGTCTTCCAGCACCCATTCGCCGGCGCGGTCGTGGGTGACCAGCTGCACCAGGCTGTCGCACTCGGCCGTCGCGTACTCGGGGTGGCTGCCCACGTCGAGGTAGAGGCGGGCGCCGTTGCGCAGGAAAACGTTGGAGCTGCGCCCCCAGGACACGACGCGCCGGAAGAGATAACGGGCTACCTCATCCGGAGATAGGCGCCGATGGCCGTGGAAGGTGCAGGTGACACCGAACTCGGTCTCGATGCCCATAATTCGCCGCTGCACGTAATCGAGCGTACTGGTTGTGCGAGCAGGACGGTGCGGAAGCCGCGCCTACGGGTCCCGACGAGTTTCGCGCCGCCGCGTCTCGGCCGCCACGACGGGTTGCCAGCAACGCCGGCGCCGGTGTGCCGAGCCAAGCTTTTCGCCCACGGCGAACGCCACCGGCTGGGCCGATGCGGCCCGATTCAGCCCGCGGAATCGCCGTTGGCATCCGGCCCTTCGCCGTTGGTTTCCGGCTGCTTCGAATCCCCCTCGTGCAGCAGGCTTTCCAAGGTGGCCCGGTTGATCCGCCGGAACGCCCGCCGCGGCCGGCTGACGTCGAGGATGGCGACCTCCAGGCTGCCCACGTCCGGCGAGGGCTGATCCCCGCTGGATGCGTCGGCGCTGCCGGCCCGCAACGCCCTCACGGCGATCTGTGTCGCGTCGCGCAGGTCGGCGTTCTCTGCATAGGAGTCTTTGAGCGCGGTGGTGATCGGCTCGGTGGTACCGCCCATCACCACGAAATGCGGCTCGTCGGCGATCGAGCCGTCGTAGGTGATCCGGTACAGCTCAGGGGGTTTCGTCTCGCCGTAATGCGCCACCTCAGCAACGCACAGCTCGACCTCGTACGGCTTGGCCTGCTCGGTGAAGATGGTGCCCAGCGTCTGCGCGTAGACGTTGGCCAGCTGGCGCCCCGTGACGTCGCGGCGGTCGTAGGCGTAACCGCGGGTGTCGGCGAACTGGATCCCGCCGCGGCGCAGGTTGTCGAACTCGTTGAACTTGCCGGCAGCCGCGAAGCCCACGCGATCGTAGAGTTCGCTGATCTTCTGCAGGGACCGCGACGGGTTCTCCGCCACAAAGAGCACACCCCCGGCGTAGACCAGCGCCACCACGCTCTTGCCCCGGGCGATGCCCTTGCGGGCGAGCTCGCTGCGCTCGCGCATCGCCTGCTCGGGCGAGATGAAATACGGGAAGCTCACTTCTCACCGCCGTCTGGGCCGAAAGTGTCTGCGCGCGAGCGGCTTTGGATGACCTCACGGGCCAATTCGGCGATCCGGCTCTCCGGCACTTCGGCCGCGCCGTCGGCGCCGATGGTGACCGCTGAAGGGTAGATGCCGCGGACCAGGTCGGGCCCGCCGGTGGCCGAATCGTCGTCGGCGGCGTCGTAGAGCGCCTCGATGGCCACCCGCAGCGCGGAATCGGCATCGGTCACCTGCGAGTACAACTTCTTTATCGACGACTTGGCGAAGATCGACCCCGAACCGACCGACTGGTAGCCCTCCTCCTCGAGGTTCCAGCCGCCGGCGGCATCGAACGAGACGATCCGGCCGGCCCCCTCGGGGTCGGGCGCGTCGATGTCGTAGCCCGCCAACAGCGGCAGGGCCACCAGCCCCTGCATCGCGGCGGCCAGGTTTCCGCGCACCATGATCGCGAGCCGGTTGACCTTGCCGGCAAACGTCAGCGGCACGCCCTCGAGCTTCTCGTAGTGTTCGAGTTCCACCGCGTACAGGCGCGCGAACTCGACGGCGATGGCCGCGGTACCCGCGATGCCCGTGGCGGTGTAATCGTCGGTGACGTACACCTTCTTCACGTCGCGCCCGGCGATCATGTTGCCCTGGGTGGAGCGCCGGTCCCCGGCGATCACGACGCCGCCGGGATATTTCAGCGCGACGATCGTGGTGCCGTGCGGCAGCTGCGATCCGGCCCCACCGGCCTGCGCGCCCCCGCCGAGGCTCGCCGGCAAGAGCTCCGGCGCCTGGCGGCGCAGAAAGTCAGCAAACGATGACAGGTCTACGGCGGGATTTGCCGGGAGTGCGGAGTTAGTGGACAGGCGATCGGAGAAGGGCCAGGTCACTGTCCGCCCTTTTGGACGTATGCCCGGACGAAGTCTTCGGCATTCTCTTCGAGGACGTCGTCGATCTCGTCGAGCAGGTCGTCGGTGTCCTCGGCCAGCTTCTCGCGGCGCTCCTGGCCCGCGGCCGTGCTGTCGGCGAAGTCGTCGTCGTCGCCGCCACCACCGCCACGCTTGGTCTGCTCTTGAGCCATCGCCGGCCTCCTGCTTCATCTGAACTTGTTCAGCGGCTTGCCTGGTTCCTGAGAGCCACACTGCCCGCTGGTATTTCTCTACCCTACCGGTCAACCCCGACGTTCCCCGGTCTAACCGGCCTAGCTGGTGAGTTGTTCCACCAGTTCGGCGGCGCTGTCCACCGAGTCCAGCAGCGCTCCGACGTGCGCCTTACTGCCGCGCAGCGGCTCCAGCGTCGGAATGCGCACCAACGAATCGCCGCCCAGGTCGAAGATCACCGAGTCCCAGCTGGCCGCGGCGATGTCGGCGCCGAACCTGCGCAGGCATTCCCCGCGGAAGTAGGCGCGCGTGTCGGTCGGCGGGTTGTCGACCGCCTCCAGCACCTGGTGTTCGCTGACCAGACGCTTCATCGAGCCGCGCGCGACGAGCCGGTTGTACAGACCCTTATCCAGGCGGACATCGGAATATTGCAGGTCGACGAGGTGCAGGCGCGGCGCCGACCAGCTCAGATTCTCCCGCTGCCGGAACCCTTCGAGCAGTCGCAGCTTGGCGGGCCAGTCGAGCACCTCGGCGCATTCCATCGGGTCGCGCTCGAGTTGGTCGAGCACGTGCGCCCAGGTCTCCACGATGTGGGCCGCGCGGGGATCAGGGTCGCGGCCGTCGACCAGCTTGGCCACCCGATCCAGGTAAATCCGTTGCAAGGCAAGGCCCGTCAATTCTCGGCCGTCGGCCAGGGCCACAACGGCCCGCAGCGACGGGTCTCGGCTGATCGCATGGACCGCATGCACCGGCCGGGCCAGTACCAGGTCGCTCAGGTCGATCCCGTGTTCCGGGCCGACTTCGATCAGGTCGAGGACCAGCGCCGTGGTGCCCAGCTTCAGGTAGGTCGACGTCTCGGCGAGGTTGGCGTCGCCGATGATGACGTGCAGCCGGCGGTACCGGTCGGCGTCGGCGTGCGGCTCGTCGCGGGTGTTGATGATGCCGCGCTTGAGGGTGGTCTCCAGGCCGACCTCGACCTCGATGTAGTCGGAACGCTGGGACAGCTGGAAGCCGGGCTCGTCACCGGAGGGCCCGATGCCGACCCGGCCGGAGCCGGTCACCACCTGGCGGGACACCAGAAAAGGGGTCAGACCCGCGATGATCGACGAAAACGGCGTCTGCCGCGACATCAGGTAGTTCTCGTGCGCGCCGTAGGAGGCGCCCTTGCCGTCGACGTTGTTCTTGTACAGCTGCAGCTTGGCAGCCCCGGGGACGCTGGCGACGTGCCTGGCCGCGGCCTCCATCACCCGCTCGCCGGCCTTGTCCCAGATGACCGCGTCCAGCGGGTCGGTGCACTCGGGCGCCGAGTATTCGGGGTGGGCGTGGTCGACGTAGAGCCGCGCCCCGTTGGTCAAAATCATGTTGGCCGCGCCAACCTCGTCGGCGTCGACCACCGGTGGCGGACCGGCCGAGCGGCTCAGATCGAAACCGCGGGCGTCCCGCAGCGGTGATTCCACCTCGTAGTCCCAGCGGGTGCGCTTCGCGCGCTGGATGCCGGCGGCGGCGGCATAGGCCAGGACCGCCTGGGTCGAGGTGAGGATCGGGTTGGCCGTCGGGTCCGACGGTGAGGAAATGCCGTACTCGACCTCCGTCCCGATAATCCGTTGCATGACCTAAGCGTAGGCCCGCCGACGATGCGCCCCGCGCGGCGGGGCGTTGAGAAGGCGGGCAATCCGGCCAGGCCCGCCGACGATGCGCCCCGCGCGGCGGGGCGGGCGACAACAGAGATCTGTAGTCACTGAACGCCCGGCGCGGGCGACTCGCCCGCCGTAGGGTGAGCCGGCATGGACCTCACTCTGCGCCGCGCGCAACGCCAACGGGGTTCGGCGAGTGGTGCGGCTGAAAGCTGGTTCCTGGCGCGGGGTTTGCCGTCGGTGCTGACCAGGAGGGCGCGGTGGCGACGGCTCTGGCCACGCTCGGCGCCCATGCTGGCGGCGTACGCGACGCTGCAGGCCTGCATCCTGCCGGTGTATCTGATCACCGGCGGCCACGACGTCGAGATCACCGGTGCGCCAACGACTTCCGAGCTGGCCGTGCTGGTGATCGTCGGCCTCGCCCTCCCGCTGATGGCCGTCGTGGGCTGGCTGGTGTCGCGGTCACGAAACGGCCGGGCCCGCGCGGCAATAGCGACCGTTTCGCTCGTGCTGGTGGCGTGCGTGGGCCTGACGACGGGAGACGCCGCGGACCTGCAGCAGGAGGCCGTCGTGGTCGCCGTCGTGCTGATTCTGACCGGCGTCGGCGTCGGGTCGGTGGTCGGCTGGGCGGTGCGGATGATGCTGTCGCATTTCGCCATGGTGGGCGCGCTCGCGGTCCGGGCGTTGCCGGTCGTGCTGTTGACCGCGTTGGTGTTCTTCAACACCTACGTCTGGCTGATGGCGGCGACGATCAGCGGAAACCGGCTGGGGCTGGCGATGACATTTCTGATGTCCATCGCGGCCGCCTTCGTCGTGTCCGCGACCGTGGAGCGGGTCCGCCCGATGCTGAGGTCGACGTCGGTGCCCGAAGAGACCGAGCACCTCTCCGCCACGCCCTTCGCAGCCATGCCGGCCGCCCCCGATTGCCCACCGCTGAAAAAGGCGGAGCGCCTCAACGTCGTCTTCGTCCTGGTCGCGTCCCAACTGGCGCAGATCCTGGTGGTGGCGGTGGTCACCGCCGCGATCTATCTGATTCTGGGCCTGATCGTGCTGAGCCCCGAGCTGCTCAACGAATGGACCCACACCTACAAGAGCACCGCGACGGTGTTGGGATTCACGCTGCCGGTTCCGGATTCGCTGGTGCACATGAGTCTTTTCCTCGGCGCGCTGACCTTCATGTACATCAGCGCCCGCGCGGCCGGCGACGCCGAATACCGCTCCGCCTTCCTCGACCCGCTGATCGAGGACTTGCACACCACTTTGATCGCACGCAACCGCTACCGCGGCGCCGTCGCGCTGTCCGCGCGCGCTGTTGACGGCACCGGCGGTTGTGACTAGCTTCACCGTGTGTCCGCCCCCCAATCCGACCACGTCGGTAAACACGCACGCGACCTGGCGGGAAAACGCTACGGCGAAGTGCTCCTCGTAACCGCCGGCGAGGCCGGCCCGCAGGCAACGGTCTACAACAGCTTCCCGCTCAACGACTGCCCGGCCGAGCTGTGGTCCGCGCTCGACCCCCACGCCATCGCCGCCGAAAACGGTGTGGCCGCGGCCCTGCTCAACGGTCCTCGGTACTGGCTGATGAACGCCATCGAAAAGGACGCCCAGGGCCCGCAGGTGACGAAGACCTTCGGCGGGATCGAAATGATCCAGCAGGCCACCGTCCTGCTGTCGTCGATGAATCCGGCGCCTTACCTGCCCAACAAGGTCAACCGCCACACGGTGTTCGTCTTCAACGCCGGCGAACAGATCTACGAACTCATCGACCCTCACGGACAGCACTGGGTGATGCAGACCTTGAGCCAGGTCGCCGACCCCAGCCTGACCCGCGCGGACCTGCCGCGACTGGCCGACCGGCTCGACCTGCCGGCCGGATGGACCTACCAGCCACGGGTGCTCGCCGAGGAGCTGCGCGTGGACACGAGGACCAGGGCGGCCCAGGTGTTGCAGGACAACCTCACCAACAGCTATTCGCTGGTGACCGGCTGACCTGACACGGCACCGCGCCGACACTCAAGCCGCGGCGCGTGGTGCGCCTGGTTTGAGTGTCGGCGCGGCTTGCAGGCCTACAGGTACTGGCCGAGGTTCGATTCGGTGTCGATGGCCCGCGACGCGCTCGAACTCTTCCCGGTGACCAGGGTGCGGATGTAGACGATCCGCTCGCCCTTCTTGCCCGAAATCCGCGCCCAGTCATCGGGGTTGGTGGTGTTGGGCAGGTCCTCGTTCTCGGCGAATTCGTCGACGATCGAGTCGAGCAGATGCTGAATGCGCAGACCCGGCTGCCCGGTCTCCAGCACCGACTTGATCGCGTTCTTCTTCGCCCGGTCGACCACGTTCTGGATCATCGCCCCGGAGTTGAAGTCCTTGAAGTACATGACTTCCTTGTCGCCATTGGCGTAGGTGACCTCCAGGAACCGGTTGTCGTCGATCTCGGCGTACATCCGCTCGACGACCTTCTCGATCATCGCCTTGATGCACGCGGTGCGGTCTCCCCCGAACTCGGCGAGGTCGTCGGCGTGCAGCGGCAGCGTCTCGACCAGGTACTTCGAGAAGATGTCTTGCGCCGCTTCGGCATCGGGCCGCTCGATCTTGATCTTCACGTCGAGGCGGCCGGGCCGCAGGATCGCCGGGTCGATCATGTCCTCACGGTTGGAGGCGCCGATCACGATGACGTTCTCAAGTCCCTCGACCCCGTCGATCTCGCTCAGCAGCTGCGGGACGACGGTGGTCTCGACGTCCGACGAGACCCCGGTGCCGCGGGTGCGGAAGATCGAGTCCATCTCGTCGAAGAACACGATCACCGGAGTTCCCTCGGACGCCTTCTCCCGTGCCCGCTGGAAGATCAGCCGGATGTGACGCTCGGTCTCGCCGACGAACTTGTTCAGCAGTTCGGGGCCCTTGATGTTGAGGAAGTAGGACTTCGCCTCGCGCGCGTCGTCACCGCGCACCTCGGCCATCTTCTTGGCCAGCGAATTCGCCACCGCCTTGGCGATCAAGGTCTTACCGCAGCCGGGCGGGCCGTAGAGCAACACACCCTTGGGCGGGCGCAGCGCGTACTCCCGGTACAGCTCCTTGTGCAGGAACGGCAGCTCGACGGCGTCGCGGATCTGCTCGATCTGGCGGGTCAGGCCGCCGATGTCGGAGTAGCTGACGTCGGGCACCTCTTCGAGGACCAGGTCTTCGACCTCGGCCTTGGGAATGCGCTCGAACGCGTAACCGGCCTTGGTGTCGACCAGCAACGAGTCGCCCGGCCGCAGCTTGCGCGGCCTGGTGTCGTCGTTGAGCGCGTCGGGGTGCCCCTCCGGCAGGTCCTCGGCGACCAGCGGCTCGGCCAGCCAGACGATGCGTTCCTCGTCGGCGTGCCCGACGACCAGCGCCCGGTGCCCGTCGGCAAGGAGTTCGCGCAGCGTGGAGATCTCGCCGACGGATTCGAACGTGCCGGCCTCGACGACGGTCAGTGCCTCGTTGAGGCGAACCGTCTGGCCCTTCCGCAGCGACGCCACGTCGATGTTCGGCGAGCAGGTCAGGCGCATCTTGCGACCAGAGGTGAACACGTCGACCGTGTCGTCGTCGTGCGAGCCCAGCAGGACGCCGTAGCCACTCGGCGGCTGCCCGAGCCGGTCGACTTCCTCACGCAACGCCAGCAGTTGCTGGCGCGCCTCTTTGAGCGTCTCCATCAACTTGGAGTTGCGGGCCGCCAGCGAGTCGATCCGGGCTTCGAGCTGATGCACGTCGCGCGCCGAGCGGGTGCCGCCCTGCGCCCCGGCTGCGTGCTCGAGTTGCTCGCGCAGCAACGCTGCCTCGCGGCGCAATTCTTCTAATTCGGCAGCATCGCCGGGGGACATGCCTGACTCGCGGGGGGTACCGAATGATTCAGAACGCTCTGAGCCACCCATGTTGCGCTCCTTTCCCACACCGAATTGGCGCGGTGGATACTTCAACGCTACCGGCGATTGACCGATGATGTGCTGAGTCAAATACCCACGAAAAGTTAAGATTTTCGTCACGCTGGTAATCTCGGCCACTAATCCCGCTGATCGAAAGGGCCGCCGTGACCACAAAAAGCCTCGCCACGGGCTTGGTCGGCACAGGCGGCGCCGGCGCGGCGACCGCGGGTGTGAGTTCAGTTGCACCCGTTGGCCCCACCGCGCGGCGGGCGCCCGCTTCGAGAAGCGCCACGACGCCCCGGCCGGCCTGACCGACTGGATGCACCGGCACCTGTCCGCAACGTTGAGCGCCGCCACCGTCCTGGCGGCGGTCGGCATCTCGGGATGCTCGTCGCATCAACAACCCAGAATCGCCTCCTCCGTGCCCGCGGCCGCGCCGGCGACCTCGAGCACGGTTGTCATCCCTCCGACTACCCCGCTGCCGCCGCCCGAAGCCCTTACCGACATCTTGACCCGGCTGGTCGACCCGAAGATACCCGGCATCAACAAGGTGAGTCTGGTCGAAGGAGCGGCTCCCGAAAGTGCCGACAGCCTGGACAAGTTCACCAACGCGCTGCGCGACAACGGCTACCTGCCCATCAACTTCGTCGCGCACGACATCGCCTGGTCGGACAAGACGTCCTCCGACGTGGTCGCGACCATCGACGTGAACACGGCCCAGCCGGCCAACGGCAGCTTCCACTTCCCCATGGAATTCACGCCCTTCCAAGGCGGTTGGCAACTGTCCCGACAAACCGCCGAGATGTTGCTGGCGTTGGGCAAGTCGCCGGCGGTGGCGCCGCCGGCCAACCCGGCGCCGGCCCCGGCTCCCCAGCCGGCCCCCGCAGCGCCGCCCGCGCAGCATCCGGCCCCGGGTCCGGGGCCCGAGCCCGGTCCGACCCCGGGTCCGCCCGGGTGACGCGCGGCATGTGGATCGGCTGGCTCGAGTTCGACGTGCTGCTGGGCGATGTCCGATCCCTGAAACAGAAACGGTCGGTGATCCGCCCCGTGGTCGCCGAGCTGCAGCGCAAGTTCAGCGTGTCGGCGGCCGAGACGGGTTCGCACGAGCTGTATCGACGCGCGGGCATCGGCGTGGCCACGGTGTCCGGCGACCGCAGCCACGCGGTCGACGTCCTGGACGCGGCGGAACGCCTGGTGGCCGCGCACCCCGAGTTCGAACTCCTGTCGGTGCGGCGCGGCCTGCAGCGCAGCGACGATTAGGGATTGACGGTTGGTGGCTAGCCGTCGCGGCCCTCGCGTTTGCGCCCCAAGGGCGCCGGCGCGACGACGCCGGGCGCGAGCCGCCGCGTGAAGATCAGGAACGCGGTGTGGCCGCGCATGGAGTGCTGCGGCCGCACGGCCAGACCGACGACGTTCCAGCCGCGTTGCAGCGTCTCCCACGACCGCGGCTCGGTCCAGCACTGCTGAGCTCGCAGCGCCTCCACGGCCCGCGACAGCTGGGTCACGGTGGCGACATAGATCATCAGCACGCCGCCGGGGATGAGCAGCCGGGCGACCGCGTCGAGCACCTCCCACGGCGCGAGCATGTCGAGCACCGCCCGATCGAAGGAACCGTCGGGCATCTCCGAGTCGGCGACGTCGGCGATGATCAGGTCCCAGTTGTCCGGGGGTTGGCCGTAGAACACCGAGACGTTGCGACGGGCGTGTTCGGCGTGGTCGGCGCGCTGTTCGTAGGAGACCACCCGCCCGTCGGGCCCGACGGCGCGCAGCAGCGAACAGGTCAGCGCCCCCGATCCCGCCCCGGCCTCCAGCACTCGCGCGCCCGGGAAAATGTCGCCCTCGTGCACGATCTGCGCGGCGTCCTTCGGGTAGATGACCTGCGGCCCGCGGGGCATAGACATGATGTAGTCGACCAGCAGCGGGCGCAGCACCAGGAAGGGCGCGCCGTTGCTGGATTTGACCACGCTGCCCTGTTCCAGCCCGATCAGCGCATCGTGGGGGATCGACCCGCGATGGGTGTGGAACTCCGCGCCGGGCGTGAGCGACATCGTGTAGTGCCGGCCCTTGGCGTCGGTGAGTTGGACGCGTTCCCCGACGGTGAACGGGCCGGTTGCGGACACGCCGTCTAGCGTGCCAGCCGACTCGCCGCGGGCGGTGCCCGGGGTTGTCGGCCCCCGGTTCTACGCTGCGGGCATGACCGACCAGCCGCAAGAACGCGCGCGGCCGGCCGCAAAACCGGCCCTGTCGCCGTCGCGGGCGGCGGACTTCAAGCAGTGCCCGTTGCTGTACCGGTTCCGGGCGATCGACCGCTTGCCCGAGGCGCCGTCGGCCGCACAGCTGCGGGGCTCGGTGGTGCACGCCGCCCTGCAGCAGCTCTACGGCCTGCCCGCCGCGCAGCGCGGCCCCGACACCGCCCTGTCGCTGGTCGAGCCGGCCTGGGACCAGGTGATCGCCGCGGCGCCCGACCTGGTCGGCGGATTCGATCCCGAGCAGCGCGGCCAGCTGATCGCCGAGGCGCGGGCGCTGCTCTCCGGCTACTACCGGCTCGAGGACCCGACCCGCTTCGACCCGCAGTGCTGTGAGGAGCGCGTGGAAGTCGAGCTCGCCGACGGCACCCTGCTGCGCGGCTTCATCGACCGGATCGACCTCGCCGCCACCGGGGAGGTACGGGTGGTCGACTACAAGACCGGCAAGGCGCCGCCGGCCGCGCGCGCCCTGGCCGAGTTCAAGGCGATGTTCCAGATGAAGTTCTACGCGGTGGCCCTGCTGCGCACGCGCGGCGTGCCCCCCACCCGGCTTCGGCTCATCTACCTCGCCGATGGGCAGGTGCTGGACTATTCGCCCGACCACGACGAATTACTGCGTTTCGAGAAGACCCTGATGGCGATCTGGCGCGCCATCCAATCCGCCGGCCAGACGGGCGATTTCCGGCCCAGCCAGTCACGGCTGTGTGACTGGTGCCCACACCAGCAGCACTGCCCGCTGTTCGGTGGAACGCCGCCGGCCTACCCGGGATGGCCGGATTACACTCTGGCGCAAGGGGTTCCGCAGTCCACCGAACCGGCTGCATGACCGCCGACCCTCCCGCCGATGTGATAAGGGTCATTGCGGAGTAACGGCCGCGGAATAGGTCCGCACCGGTCAGTGCGGTATGCTTTCGTTAACGTTGGCGCCGAATGGCTTGCCAGCACGTCGTGATCGATTCGTTATTTCTTCTCAGATCCCCGCGGGGCGCCGAGTCCGAGATGACTTAGGTGCGCACCGCACAGCCTCGAGTCGCGGCGATCGATGTTGCCACATTGGCAATCTCGCTACCACCGACGCTTTAGGGACATTCAAACATGCTTGAAGACACAACCTTTGCTCACCTCGGGGTGAGCCAACCGCTGGTTGACACGCTCGCTCAGGGCGGCGTCGACCGGCCGTTCCCGATCCAGATCGAAACCCTGCCGGATACGCTTGCCGGCCGTGATGTGTTGGGCCGCGGCAAGACCGGCAGCGGCAAGACGCTCGCCTTCTCGATCCCGCTGGTGAGCCGGCTCGACGCCGGTAATCGCCGGCCGGGCAAGCCCACCGGGCTGGTGTTGGCGCCCACCCGTGAGCTCGCGACACAGATCGCCGCGACCATCGCGCCGCTCGCCGCGGTTCGGGGCCTGCGCGTGACCACCATCTTCGGTGGGGTGCCGCAGCACAAGCAGGTCACGGCGCTGAAGGCGGGCATCGACATCGTCGTCGCCTGCCCGGGCCGCCTGGAAGACCTGATGAAGCAGGGCGTCGTCAAGCTGAGCGCGGTGCAAATCACGGTCATCGACGAGGCCGACCACCTCGCCGATCTGGGCTTCCTGCCCACCGTTACCCGAATCTTGGCGGCCACACCCACGGGCGGCCAGCGGATGCTGTTCTCGGCCACTCTCGATGCCGCTGTCGACACTCTGGTGAAGCGATTCCTCACCAGCCCGGTGACTCGATCGGTGGCAGAACCGACGTCCCTGACGCCCGAGATGACCCATCACTTCTTCTGTGTCGACGGGCCGCAGGCCAAGAAGGAGTTGGTGCACCGGTTGGCCGCGGGCGAATCCCGGCGAATCCTGTTCATGCGGACCAAGCACCAGGCCCGGAAGCTGGCCCGCCAGCTCACGCAATCGGGCATCGCGTCGGTCGAGTTGCACGGCAACCTTTCCCAGAACGTGCGGGACCGGAACCTGGCGGCGTTCGCGGCCGGACAGGCGCGAGTGCTCGTCGCGACCGACATCGCCGCGCGCGGGGTGCACGTGGACAACGTCGAACTGGTGGTCCACGTCGACCCGCCCGCGGAGCACAAGGCCTACCTGCATCGCTCCGGTCGCACGGCCCGGGCCGGCGCCTCCGGTGACGTGGTCACCATCGCGCTGCCCGAGCAACGCCGCGACACCGAATCGATGATGCGCAAGGCGGCCATCCGCGCCGTCCCCCAGCAGGTCACCGCATCCTCCCCCGTCATCCACAACCTGGCCGGCCAGCCCGCGCCGCGCCAGGCCGTCGCCCCCGCGCCGGTGGCCGCGCGCCGGTCCGCGCCGGCCCCGGTGGCACCACACGGTTCGACGGCGGGGCGCAGCAGGCGGCGCCGGTCCCGTCGCCCCGCCACCACAGCGCGCTAGTTCGATGGTGGCGACCCGCCGCGCCCGGCTACGCCGCGCTTGCGATCGCCACAGTCCGATGGTGGCGACCCGCCGCGCCCGGCCACGCCGCGCTTGCGATCGCCACTAGTCCACCAGCGGGGCAATCTCCTGCAGCATGGTGGGCACCAGCTCGCTGACGGTGGGATGGATGTGCATGGTGCGCGCCAGCGTGGTGTAGGGCGCCTTGGCCGACATGACGTCCAGGATGGCGTGAATCGCCTCGTCGCCGCCGACGCCGAAGATGGCCGCTCCCAAGATCTCTTGGGTCTCGGCGTCGACCACCACCTTCATAAAGCCTTGCGTCTCACCCTTTTCCACGGCCCGGCCGACTCTTGTCATCGGGCGCTTACCGACCAGCGCCCTGCGTCCCGACGCGCGGACCTGGTCGACGGTCATGCCCGCCCGCCCCAGCGGGGGGTCGATGTAGAGCGCGTAAGTGGTGATGCGGTCGCTCACCCGCCGCGGGTCGCCGTCGAGGAGGTTGGCGGCGACGATCTCGAAATCGTTGTAGGAGGTGTGGGTGAAGGCGCCCCTGCCGTTGCAGTCCCCCATCGCCCAGATGTGGTCGACGTTGGTCTTGAGCTGGTCGTCGACCACGATGTAGCCGCGGGCGTCGGTCTGCACGCCCGCCGCCTCCAGGCCCAGGTCGTCGGTGTTGGGTCGCCGGCCCACGGCCAGTAGCAGGTGACTTCCGGCGACCGGGTCGGCGCCGCCGCCGGGCGTTAGCTCAAAACCGTTGTCGGTCTTGGTGATCCGCACGTCGTCGGCGCCGACGACGATGTCGATGCCCTCGTCCTCGAGGATGTCGCGGACGGTGGCGGACACGTCCTCGTCTTCGCGGGACGCCAGACGCGACCCCCGCTCGACAACCGTCACCCGCGCTCCGAAGCGCCGGTACATCTGCGCGAACTCCAGCGCGATGTAGCTGCCGCCCAGGATGACCAGATGATCCGGCAGCGTGTCGAGTTCGAGGATCGAGACGTTGGTGAGGAACTCGACGTCGGAAAGGCCCGGGATGTCCGGCACCACGGCGCGGCCACCGACGTTGAGGAAGATCCGATCGGCGCGCAGGGCGGTGCCGTCGACGCGCACGGTGTGCGGATCCTCGAAGCGGGCGTGCCCGCGAACGACGGTGCAGCCGTCCATGCCCGCCAGCCAGTCCTCGACGCCCTTGCGGTCGCCCAGCATGATTTCGTCTTTGCGCGCCTTGACTTTGGCCATGTCAACGCTGACCGGCCCGGTCGCCACCCCGAAGTCGGCACCGCGGCGCGCGAGGTGCGCGGCGTACGCGCTGGCCACCAGCGTCTTCGTCGGGATGCATCCGGTGTTGACGCAGGTGCCGCCGATGAGTTTGCGCTCCACCAGCGCGACGCGCTGCCCCGCCGCCGTCAGCCGCCCCGCCAGCGGTGGCCCGGCCTGTCCGGCCCCGACGATGATCGCGTCGAAATGCTGTGTCACTTAACCGCCGTCAGCAGGTACTCGGTCAGCACGTGGCCGGTCACCGCGACGATGACGAATCCACCGACGATCGCGACCGCGTCCTCCAGCAGCGCGATCGGCAGATCCCGTCCGGCGACGGCGGCCAGGCGTTTGCGCGCCTGGTAACCACCCAGGGTGCCGAGCACCGCCCCGACGACGCCCGCGCCGAGCGCGGAAAACGTCCAGTGCGGCCAGGCGCCCAGGACCGCGCCCGCCAGCCCGCCCGTGACGATCCGGGCGGCGAAGATCGGTGGCGCCGTGCGGGCGGGCGTCTTGGGCAGCTTGTCGTTGACCAGTTCGCCGACGGCGAGGACGGTGAAGACGACCACCGTGATGATGCTGGCCATCCAGCCGGCCCACGTGCCATGCAGGTCGATCCACCCCAGGAAGGCAGCCCAGGCGACCACGGCGGGAGCCGTCAACGAGCGCAACCCGGCGACGACACCGATCAGTAAAGCCAGCAGCAGAATAAGCGCATGTGTCACGAAGACCCTCCTGGGACGACCCGGCAACGGCAAGGGATGACGGCCCATGGGGGTAACACGGGCAAGCAGCCCTAGGCGGACGCTAACACAGCCGCGGGCACAGCACCCGTTCGGTCAGAACCGGCAGAACCTGATGTCGGAAGCCAGAATCGCCTTGGCACCGATGGCGGCCAGCTCGTCCATGATCTCGTTGACGCCCCGACGCGGCACCAGCGCGCGGATCGCGACCCAGTCCGGGTCCGCCAGCGGCGCGATGGTCGGCGACTCCAGCCCGGGCGTGATCGAGGTGGCCCTGTCCAGGACCGAACGCGGGCAGTCATAGTCGAGCATCAGGTATTGCTGGCCGAACACCACCCCCTGGATGCGCGCCACCAGTTGATCGCGCGCCGCTCGCGTCTCGCCCTGGCCGTCCGGGTCGGCGCCCTCGATCAGCACCGCCTCCGAGTCGCACAGCGGGTCGCCGAAGGCCTCCAGGTCGTGCAGGCTCAGCGTGCGCCCGGAACCGACCACGTCGGCGATGGCGTCGGCCACGCCGAGCTGCACCGAGATCTCCACCGCCCCGTCGAGCCGGATGACGGTTGCTTCAATACCCCTGTCCGCCAAGTCTTTTCGGACGAGGTTCGGGTAGGCGGTGGCGATCCGCTTGCCCGCGAGATCGGCCGTCGTCCAACCGCGACCGGCCGGGCCGGCATACCGGAAACTCGACGACCCGAAACCCAACGCCAAACGTTCGCGGACCGGCGCGTCGGAGTCGCGGACCAGGTCCCGTCCGGTGATGCCCAAATCCAGCTGACCCGAACCCACATAGATCGCAATGTCTTTGGGCCTCAGGAAGAAGAACTCGACCTGGTTGACCGGGTCGATGACGGTGAGGTCCTTGGAATCGGTGCGACGCCGGTAGCCCGCCTCCGCCAGAATCTCACTCGCCGGCTCGCTCAGCGTGCCCTTGTTGGGAACCGCAACCCGCAACATGGTCACAGCTTCGCGTAGACGTCGTCGAGGGACAGGCCGCGCGCGACCATCAGCACCTGCGTCCAGTACAGCAACTGGCTGATCTCCTCGGCCAGCGCGTCGTCGGATTCGTGCTCGGCGGCCAGCCACACCTCGCCGGCCTCCTCCAGGATCTTCTTGCCCAGCCCGTGTATGCCGCCGTCCAGCGCGGCGACCGTGGCGCTGCCGGCGGGGCGAGTACGGGCGCGCTCGCCCAGTTCGGCGAACAGATCCTCGAAGGTCTTCACGGCCAGCGATTGTTTCACGCGGTGGCGAGCAAAGTCACGGCGGTTTCACTCCGGCGGGCCCGGCGCCACGGTCAGTCGAATCCGGCGAGGGTGATCCGCAGCGCTTCTTCCAATTGCTCGTGAAAGCGCGGGCTGGTGGCAATATCCGATGCCAGCCACCCGTCGAGAACGAATTTCACTGTCGCCAAACTCGTGTGGACCAACAGCGCGGGCCGGATGTCCACCGCCGCGTCCACGCCCATGCGCTGGGCGACCTGATCGATCAGCTTGCTGTGGTCGGTTTGGCTGACCAGCACGGACTTGCTCAAGAGGTGGGGCGCGGTCGCGACGGCGTGGCGCCAGCGATCGAGGTTGTCAACCCCGCTGACATCTCTGGCGTGCGTGACGAACAGCTGGATCAAGGCTTCGACCGGCGACTCATCGGGGGGCCGCGCGCTGTACGAACCGACGATCTCGGCGGCCGCCTCCCGGACCGGATCGACCAGCAGACCCTCCTTGGTGGGCGCGTACCGGAAATAGGTGCTGATGGAGACCCCGGCGGCCGCGGCGATGTCCTCCGTCGTCACCGCCTCGAAACCGCGTTCGGCGAAAAGCCTTTGCGCGGTCTGCTGGATCGTGGTCAGCAAGGCGGCCCGCCGTCGGTCCCGCAACGAACCGGTGTTTGCTGAGGGCATGCGATCACCTTCGTCATTCCGACGTTCCAACCCCGCGGCGCAGTCCAGCGACGAACCGAGATGAGTGACTCTACACTATTGAAAGTCCCTATCAAGTAGGCTAGTGTGATGCGGCACACACCGATGAACTGCAGAGTCTAAGGGCTTGTTGACACTATTTTAATAAGAATAGCCTTCAATGGCGCTCGAGGTCGTCTGCTCGGCACTCAGGGATTCAGGGTGGGGAGAGGGCCGATGGAAGCGGCAGCTGGTACGCGATGACCGGTGCCAAGAGTTTGCTGGCCGCACGCCGGGTTACGCCGTTATGACGACACAGGTCGATGGCGTCGTCGCCATCCGGGACTGGTCGGCCGGGTACGTGCGACGCCACCCGGTCGCCTCGCTGACGACCGTCGGCGAACAGTTCGTGCTGGGTGTGCGCACCGTTCAATACTTCTTCTTCGACCTGGTGACCGGCCGATTCCAATGGCAAGAGTTCGTCCGCCAGGGCGCGTTCATGGCCGGCACCGCCGTGTTGCCGACGATTCTGGTGTCGCTGCCCATCAGCGTCACCCTTTCCATCCAGTTCGCGCTGCTTGCCGGCCAGGTCGGGGCCACGTCGCTGGCCGGGGCCGCGAGCGGGCTCGCGGTCATCCGGCAGGGGGCCTCGCTGGTGGCCGCGGTGCTCATGGCATCGGCTGTCGGGTCGGCCATCACCGCCGACCTGGGTTCGCGAACGATGCGCGAGGAGACCGACGCGATGGAGGTGATGGGCGTCTCGGTGATCCGCCGTCTGGTCGTCCCTCGCTTCGCCGCGGCGGTGATGATCGGCGTGGCCCTCACCGGGGTGGTGTGCTTCGCCGGATTCTTCGCGAGCTACATGTTCAACGTCTACTTCCAGAACGGTGCACCGGGCAGCTTCGTGTCGACGTTCGCGTCGTTCGCGACGACCGGCGACATGATCCTGGCGCTGCTGAAGGCGATCGTGTTCGGCGCCATCGTGGCGATCGTGTCAAGCCAGAAAGGCTTGTCCACCAAGGGCGGACCGACGGGAGTCGCCAACTCGGTCAACGCGGCGGTCGTCGAGGCGATCCTGCTGCTGATGATCGTCAACGTCGCCATCAGCCAGCTCTACATCATGTTGTCGCCCCGGACGGGGCTGTGACGTGACGGCCTCCGCCTATCGACCGTTTGCCCCGATCTCTGTCCCACTCGCCCGGCTCTACCACAGGGGCACGGTCCCGGTCATCCGGCTCGGTCATTTGCTGGTGTTCTTCGTCCGCGCGCTGGTCGCCGTACCGCTCGCCTTGCGCCAGTACAGGGGCGAGTTTCTGCGGCTGCTGTCCAACATCACCTGGGGCAACGGCTCCATCGTGGTGGGTGGCGGCACCGCCGGTGTGGCGGTCGTGCTCGGCATGACCGTCGGCGCGCTCGTCGGGATCGAGGGATACAACTTCCTGGATCTGCTCGGCCTCGGGCCGGCAACCGGGTTCGTCTCCTCGTTGGTCAACACCCGCGAGTTGGCTCCTCTGATGGCATCGCTCGCCTTCGCGATGCAGGGCGGCTGCCGCTTCACCGCCCAACTCGGATCCATGCGCATCGCCGAGGAGATCGATGCGATGGAATCCATTGCGATCCGCCCGATCCCCTACCTGGTGACCACCCGGCTCATCGCCTCGGTGGTCGCGATCGTCCCGTTGTACGCCGCGTGCCTGGCGATCGGATACCTGAGCACGCAAATAGTGGTGGAAATCGGCAGTGGCGGCTCGACCGGTTCCTACTTGCACTACTTCACGCTGATGCTGGCCGGCCAGGACATCGTCTACTCGTTGATCAAGGCCGTCGTCTTCGTCTGGATCGCGTCCACGATCCAGTGCTACTACGGGTATTACGCCAGCGGCGGGCCCGAGGGTGTGGGGGTCGCCGCGGGACATGGCATGCGGGCCAGCATCACCGTCGTGATCATCGTGAACATGCTGCTGACCATGGCGTTGTGGGGCGTCGACTCGGGCGCAAGGTTCGGCGGGTAGGCCGGTGGCGAGGTCGGTGGAACATGCCCAACTCCTTTGAGCTGGACGGACGCGGCCCCTCCGACCGCCAGCTGCTCGGCATCGGCATCGCGGTGGTGCTGGTCAGCGCCCTGCTCACTACCGCGATGTTGGTCAAATCCACTGGCCGGCTGAACGATTACGTGCGGGTGGTCGCCGATCTGGTCAACGTGGGCGACGGCCTGCCGCAAAAGTCGGACGTCAAGTACCACGGCGTACTGGTTGGGATGGTCAACGGCGTCGTCCCCGCAGAGCACGGCAAACCGAACTATGTCCACATCGACCTCAAACAGGAGTACGCCAAGTCGATTCCGGCCAGCGTGACCGCGCGCGTGGTGCCCAGCAACGTATTCGCCGTGTCGTCGGTTCAGCTGGTCGGCAACGGCCCCGGCGCGACAATCCGTGCCGGCGCGCATATCTCAGAAGACCGGCGGCTTCCGACCGTTCTCTTTCAGACAACGGTGAGCAAGTTGCGCGACGTGCTCGCCGCAGCGGGACGCGGCCGCGACGACAGGTCGGTGGGGATCCTGGCCGCCCTGGGTGCCGCCACCGACCACCGCCGCGTCAGCCTGCTCAACGCCGGTGCGCAATTGAATCGCCTTCTCGATCAGCTGAATTCGATTGTCAGCACCGACACCGGCCCGTCCACGGTGTCCGCGCTGCTGGATGCGACCCGTGGGCTCGCGCAGACGGCCCCCGATCTTCTCGACGCTTTGCACCAGGCCGTTGAGCCGATGCGGACCTTCGCCGAAACACGCGGACAGTTGGCTTCGCTGCTGTCGGGCGCCGACGACACGGTCGGCACGACGCGTCAGTCGATCGGCAACCACGTCGACCAACTCATCCGCATCACCACCGATTTCACCCCGGTCCTCGGCGTGCTGGCGCAGAAGTCGAACAACTTTGTGCCCGCGGTGACCAAATTGGACAACCTGGCCAACCAGTTCATGGAGCAGGTCTGGAACCCGGAGACCAACCTGGGCAACATGCGCGCGATACTGACGTTCACGCCCAGTTCCACCTACACCCGGGCCGACTGTCCGCACTACGGCGAGCTGAAGGGGCCCAGCTGTTTCACCGCACCGCTGGTTCCGGTGCGGCCGGATCTGCCCGAAGTGCTGCTGCCGCAGAATTATCAGCCGCCCAAGGATCTGGCGCCGCCCCCCGGGACGGTGATCGGCCCGGACGGAAACCTCGTCGCCGTGGGCCCACCGCTGATCAACCCGAACCCCAACTTGTCCGATCCGAATCCCCCGCTGCCCGCAGGGGTTACGCCGTCGCCACCCGTGCCGGGGAGTGCCAATCCCGACAACCCCTCGCCGGGGGCCCCCGCGACGCCACAACCGCACGAGCCATGGGTCGCGCCGGTGGCGCCCAAGGCGCCGTGGATTCCGCAGGCCTCGTTCGGCGGGAACGTGGGACCCGTGGGGAGCCAGTACGAACGAAACATGTTGGGCGTCATCACCGGCGCACCGGCGACCGAAGCCACCGAGCTGCTGCTGGGTCCGGTCGCCAGGGGCACCACGGTTTCCTTGACCCCCGCAGCGGCGCACCCACCCGGGGAGGCCAAATGAGGTTCCGCGGCCCGCTGATCGCATTGACCCTGTTCATGATCGTCTCGCTAACGCTGACCTGGCTGGTGTACGTGAGCCTGCGGCGCGACGTGGCCGGCAACACCGCCACGTATTCGGTGGTCTTCAGCGACGTGTACGGGCTACGCGAAGGCGACGACGTCCGCATGGCCGGCGTTCGCGTCGGCCGAGTCGAGAAGATCGAGCTTGACGGGACACTGGCGAAGGTCTCGTTCGTGGTGCAGCAGGAACAGCGGTTGTTCGGGAACACCCTCGCGTCGGTGACCTACCAGAACATCGTCGGCCAGCGTTATCTCGGGCTGTCGTTGGGTAAGGACGGCAGCCCGCAGCTGCTCCCACCGGGCAGCACGATCCCCCTGGAACGCACCGAACCCTCATTCGACGTCACCACGCTGCTCAACGGCTACGAGCCGTTGTTCAGCCTGCTGAACCCCCATGATGCCGACAACCTCACCAAGGGCATCATTGCCTCGCTGCAGGGCGACACGTCGTCGCTGGCGACGCTGGTCGGCCAGACCTCCACGCTCACACAGACATTCGCGGGACGGGACCAGGCCCTGGGCACCGTGATCACCAATCTCAACAAGGTGATGGGCAACCTCGCCGCACAGAACGACGATCTCGACGGGGTCATCGCGCAGACCCGCAGCATCGTCGGCGAGCTCGACGCCCGGCGCCCGGACCTGGTCGCCTCCGTGGGTTCCCTGGCCCGGGTGACCGGCCGGCTGTCGGCCTCGGCCACGGACGTCTATCCGGCGCTGCGCGAATTCATCGATCGCCAGCCCGGCGTCACCAAACACATCATGGACGTCGAACCACAGGTGGCATTCTTCGGCGACAACATCCCGCTGCTGCTGAAGGGGCTCACCCGGGTCGGCAACCAGGGCGCCTACGGAAACGCCTACGTCTGCGACGTGAACTTCATGGGGTTCTTCCCCGGCCTCAACGACGTGGTGCCGATCATCGTCAACGCCGCCACGCCCGGTAACAAAGCGTGGCACACGCCGAGATGCAGGAGCACGGCCGATGGCTGACCCGTCCCTATGGCGGCGGATGACGAAGCGTCCGCTGGAGAGCTACAACAAGACATGGCTCGGGTTCATCGCCGTCGCGGTGGTGGCGGTGATCATCGGGGTGATGTTGCTCGTGCACGCGCTCGGCGCCGGATACCGCCATTACACCGCCGAGTTTCTCCAGGCGGCCTCGTTGCGGGCCGGCAACCCGATCGTGGTCGCGGGCATCCCGGTGGGCAACGTCACCAGCATGAAACTGGCTGGCGACCATGTAGAGGCGGGGCTGAAGATCCGGGACAACATCGCGCTGGGCAAGGATTCCCGGGCGCAGATCAAGGTCACCACCATCCTGGGCTCACGTTATCTGGCGCTGGAACCCAGCGGCCCGGCGCACCTGCCCGACAACACCTTCGACCTGGCCCATACCGAGGTCCCCTACGACCTGCAGGCCGCATTGCAGGACGCCACCACCACTTTCGAGCAGGTCGACTCCGACCGGTTCGCGCAATCGCTTGCGGTGCTCGGTAAGCAGCTCGAGGGCCTGCCCGCGGTGGTACCCCAGGCCATTTCAAACATCAACACGCTCTCGTCGATCATCGCGATACGGCGAGACCAACTGGGCCAGCTGCTGCGCAGCACCGAACTGGTGACCAACATGCTGCGGCGCCAGCAGGCCGGCATCGGCACCCTCGTCGACCAGGGCCAAGACCTGCTAGGCCAATTCGTCGCGCGGCGCGCGGTTTTCCACGCGATGATGCAATCGCTGTCGAGCCTGGTCGACACCATGAGCCAGGTCGTGGTGAACGACCGCTCGGGCGTGGACGCGCTGATCAAGGACATCCGGGACTTCACCAACTTGATGTCTCAACACGACGACCTGCTGCACAGCATGCTGCAAACCAGCCCGATCTTCTTCCGCGAGGCGGCCAACCTCACGGGTGACGGCAACGCGATCAACTTCAACGCCCCCAACGTTCCGTTGATCGACTCGTGGATGTGCGCCATCAGCGGCCGCGCCAAGCAGTTCGGAATGATCCAGTATTTCAAGGACTGCAAGTGAAGGGCCGGGTGCTGACGATGGTGACCGCCGTCGCGGTCATCGCCGCGACGATCGGCATCGGCTGGTGGTACCTGGGTTCCGACGACGACACGATCACGTTGACTGCCCAATTCGACAGCGCCTCAGGTCTTTACGAGGGCAATGAGGTGGCGGTGCTGGGCATGCCGGTCGGCAAGATCACCAAAATCACCGCGAAGGGCGGCTATGTGGAAGTCGAATTCACCGTCGACCGCCACGTCAAAGTTCCCGCCACCGCCCAAGCCGTCACAGTGTCGACCTCCATCCTGACCGACCGGCAGATCGAACTCACGCCGCCCTATCACGGCGGACCGACCCTTCAGAACCACGACACCATCGGGTTGCCCCGGACCAAGACGCCAGTCGAATTCAGCAGCGTCCTCAACGTCCTGGACAAGGTGACCAAATCGCTCGCGGGCGACGGCCACGGCGGCGGCCCGATCGCCGATGTGCTGGGCGGGGGCACCGAAGTGGTCAAGGGCAACGGCGAACGGATCAAAGCGGCGCTGGGCGAGCTGTCCAAGGCGCTGCGGCTGTCCAGCGACGGCGGGGCGGCGACCCGCGAGCAGATCACCACGATCGTGAAAAACATCAGCACCCTGTTCGATGCCGTGTCGGCCAACGACGCCAAGTTGCGCGAATTCGCTTCCACCATCCACCAAGTCAGCCAGATCATGGCCGACGAGGACATCGGCAGCGGCAGCACGGGAAGGAAACTCGACCAGCTGATCCAGCGCGCCGGCGACCTGCTCGACGCCAACCGCGACAACATCAAGCAGGGCGTGCTGAACGGCAACGCCACCCTGAAGATGGTGACCGACCAGCGTCGCGACCTGGCCGAGCTCCTGGATCTGGCTCCGCTGGTGGCCGACAACGCCTACAACATGATCGACCGCGCGAACGGCAGCGTCCGCGCCCGCTTCCTCACCGATCGGTTGCTCTTCGACAGCCAGTACACCAAAGAGATCTGCAACCTGATGGGCCTGCGGCAACTGGGCTGCAGCACCGGAACCATCCAGGATTTCGGTCCCGATTTCGGGTTGACCTATGTGCTGGACGGAATGGCCGCCATGGGGCAGAAATGACGGCCGCGGGCACGCGGGGAATGCTGGCGGTGGCGGCCGCGGCGATGGTGACCGCGGGATGCGCCACGAACGGCCTTGCCAGCCTGCCCCTTCCGGCCCCGGGACTGGGTTCGGGAGGCTATTCGCTGAACGCGGTGTTCTCCAACGCGCTCAACCTGCCGATGAACGCCAAGGTGAAGCTGGCCGGCGCCGACGTCGGACAGCTCGAATCGATGGTCGCCCGCAACTACACCGCGGTCACCAGGCTGCGCATCAGGGACGGCGTACAACTGCCCCGCGGCAGCACCGCCGAATTGCGGACCGCGACACCATTGGGTGACGTGTTCGTCGCGCTGAAGCCGCCGGCCGCCGGGGAACCGGACGGACCGCTGTTGAAGGACGGCGACACCATCGGCCTGGAGTCGACGGCGGCGGCCGCGACAGTGGAGTCGGTGCTGAGCTCGGCGGCGATTTTGGTGAACGGTGGGGCGGTACGCAACTTCACCAACATCATCAACGGTTTCGGCAAGGCGACCGGTGACCAGGGCCAGGCCTTCGGTGACACGATCCGCAAGTCGAACCAGCTGCTCGGGACCCTGGATTCGCGGTCCGATCAGATCTCGACCGCGTTGACCCAATTGTCGCGGCTGGCCGATCAACTCGACGCCGAGGATCAGACGATCAGCGACCTGGTGGCGGCTGCCGGTCCCGCCACTTCGGCCCTGGCCGACAACACCACCCAGATTTCGGATCTGGCCGTCCAGGTGGGTGACACCTCCCGGTTGCTGGCCAGGTTCCCGTCGATCGGCGGGACCGACACCAGCGGCCGCAGCATCATCCGCGACCTGAACACCGTCGCCGGGGCCGCCAACGACGTTGCGGTGAGCCCGGATACCAGCTGGCTGGCGCTGAACCGGTTGATTCCCGCGTTGGTCAAATCGACGGCGGGCAACTCGATTTCGGTGCACGTGAGCGTGGATAAGATCATGCTCGGCTCGATCCCCGATATCGGATTCCCCGGTGACATCGGGCTGCACGGACCGCACCACTACAACGTGAACCTGCTCGTCGGGACCCTCAAGTACACCCTGTGGCGGCTGCAGGAACGCGTCGTCGGCCGGGGGCCCAACTCGCCTCAGGTTCCCGTCATACCGGACCCCAACATCCCGGGCCAGATCGACGTCGCACCGGGACCGCCGCCACCACCGCCACCACCGCCGGCGCCGGGACCGCAACCGTGAACCGCGCCGTCGGCGACTTCGCCAACCTCACCGTCCGGGCGGTGCGGGCCGGTCACCGGCGACAGGTCTGGCTGTCGGTGGCCGGATTGGTGCTCATCCTGGTCGTCGCGACCGCCTATCTGATGATCGGCGCACTGCGGGTGAAGCCGTTCGCCTCGTCCTATCGGGTCACCGTGCAGTTGCCGGAATCCGGTGGCCTGCTGCCCAATCAGGATGTCGCCCTGCGGGGCGTGCGCGTTGGCCGGGTCGAGTCGCTGCGGATCACCGACAACGGGGTGAACGCGATCGCCAGCATCACGTCGCAGGTGCGGATCCCGGCGAACAGCGTCGTGCACGTGTCGGCCCTCTCGCCGGCCGGCGAGCAGTACATCAACTTCGAGGCCGCATCCGACGCGGGGCCGTATCTGCACAACGGCAGCGTCATCACCTCCGACCACGCGGACGTCCCGGTCAGCCTGGCACAGTTGCTCGGCGACGCCGACGGGCTGCTGGCCCAGGTCGACCCCCACAAGATCGAGTCGATCAAAAAGGAATTGAGCCTGAGCAGGGAGGGACCGGCGAAGCTGACCGCCATCGTCGACGGCGGCACGTTCCTGCTTTCCACGCTCGATTCGGTGCTGCCCCAGACCACCAGCATCCTCAAGACCAGTCGCGTCGTACTCACCCTGGCAAGCGACAAGAACGCCGGGCTGGGCTCTGCCGCAACGGAACTCAACGGGACCCTGGCCGGCGTGGCCAGGATGCAGGCCGGCTATCGCCGTTTGACGGCGCAGACACCGCGCACGCTGTCGGCCGTCGACAATCTGTTCGCCGACAATTCCGACACGATGGTGCAACTGTTGGGCAGCATGGCCACCATGTCGCAGCTGCTCTACCTGCGGGTCCCGGCGCTCAACGCGCTGTTCCCCGACTACCGTGGGTCGGTGTTGGACGCCGTGACGAGCGCCTTTCACGACGGCGGTGTCTGGGCCACGGCCGACCTCTATCCCCGCTACGTGTGCGACTACGGGACGCCGTCGCACCCCTCTTCGGCCGCGGACTACTACGAGCCGTTCATGTACACCTACTGCCGCGACGACGACCCCGCGGTCTCGATCCGCGGCGCCAAGAACGCGCCGCGGCCGGGCGGCGACGACACCGCCGGCCCGCCGCCGGGGGCGAACCTGGGCCAACGTACGGATCCGACCCCGCGGGGTCGATACACCATTCCCACCCCCTACGGCGGCCCGCCGCTGCCGATCGAACCGCCGCATTAGAGCCGCAAACCAGCCGAGCCAATCGTTAGGAGCCGATCGTGATCGTGACCACCGTGAAGAACCCGAAAGCCAAGGCGCGCGCCGAAGCGCGACCGGATGCCGAAACACCGCACGGCGCAGCTGAAGACGCCGGTGACCCACGCGCCGACGAGCCCGTCGCCGTGGCCACCGGCGAGGCCGACGTAGCGGCCGACGGGGACCTAGCGGCCGGCGGGGACGACGAGGGCGAGGGTGCGCTGCTCAACCGCAAACGTCCCGAGGCCGAGCGCCGCAAGCGACCCTGGCGGCGGTATCTGCGTCGCAGCGCGCTGCCCGCCTTACTCGTTGCCGCACTTGCCATTTCGGGGTTTCTCGGCTGGCGGCAGTGGCAAGATCATCAGGTCAGGCTGGCCGGCGAACAGGCCCAACAGGCGGCCATCGGCTACGCGCAGGTGCTGACGAGCATCGATTCGAACAAGGTCGACGAGAACTTCAGGCAGGTTCTCGACGGCGCGACGGGCGAGTTCAAAGACATGTATACCCAGTCCAGCGTCAAGCTCCGGCAGCTGCTGATCGACAACAAGGCGACCGCGCACGGCGTGGTGGTGGACTCGGCGATCCAGTCCCAATCCACGAACAAGGTTGTCGTGCTCGTCTTCATCGACCAGACCGTCACCAACACCGCCGCGCCCGACCCGCGCATCGATCGCAGCCGGATCAAGATGACCATGGAAAAGGTCGACGGTCGCTGGCGGGCAAGCAAAGTCCAACTCCTCTGAGCCAGGCGGAGCCATCTCATGCTCAAGACATTGTTGGCGGCGGCCGTATTGGTCGCGGCCGCAACGATTCCCACCACCGCCCCGGCGCACGCGTCCGCCCCCTCGTTCTGTGGCGAGCTGGGCGGCGACTGGGATGGCCAGTACTGCCACACCTCGGTGACGTCGGAACGCAAGGCCGTACGCGACATCAAGGTCGCCGTGCCCGACGACCTGGTCGACAATCCGACCGCGGGGCCGGCGATCCGCGACTACCTGCGCACCCTGGTCAACAACTGGAAGACGGCCAACGGCAGCATGGCCGCCGACAGCTACGGCGAGGAGAACTTCGAGGTATTCCGGCACGGCAACCTGCTCAGCGCGGTCTTCCACGAGGACTACCATGCCGACGGCCCGAAGCCCAACAACGCCTACCGGACCTTCACGTTCGACCTGGCCGGCGGCCGGCGGGTGCA
Source organism: Mycobacterium seoulense (assembly GCF_010731595.1). NCBI lineage: Bacteria > Bacillati > Actinomycetota > Actinomycetes > Mycobacteriales > Mycobacteriaceae > Mycobacterium > Mycobacterium seoulense. The sequence goes on from NZ_AP022582.1 coordinate 1,948,571, forward strand.
GCTCGCCGACTTGACGACGTCAAATCCGCTGACCGCCATTCCCCCACTGGCTCAGCCGTTCATCGAAACCGCGCTCAACCAAGCGCCGCCGCCACACGACCCGGGAACCTACCCCTTCACCGTCGACCGCTGGACGCCGGACAAGGTCTACTCGGGGGCGTACAAGGCGTGGGCGGTGACGCCCGACGAGCTGATCCTGTACATGCCCGACTATCCGGTGGCCCACGACGAGCCACTCAACTTCACGCCCGGAGTCATGCAGTGGTTCATGGACGGGGGCACCGTGCAGGCGCACATCCCGCTGTCGGCGTTGAGTTCGGTGCTGCGCCTCTAGCGCGCGCCTCTGGGGTTGTCTCAGTTGGCCCTTCGGCGCCGCAGGTCGATCGATATCACGTCGGCAACGTGCTCGCTGCGCATCACCTGAGCGTCGTCGCCCGCGGATGCGCTGCTGCTCCGGGTCGAGAAACGGACGCTTGTCGCCAGATCGCTGTAGTCCCAGGCTAAATCGCTGACTTCGCGTTTCGTGCGGTCGAGCGCGGTGCACAGCGCTGAAACGATGCGCCGGACATGCACGACCGTGACGTTGACGGCTTCCACGGCGATGTCGGCAACCCGGTTCAACTCTCGCTCCAGCATGAACGTCCCCTCCCCTGGTGCGAATTCAACCACGTTGGGCTCAGTCCTCGGGGTTGTAGCCGAGGTTCGGGGCGAGCCAGCGCTCGGCTTCCTGCAGCGTCCAGCCCTTGCGCTTCGCGTAGTCGGCGACCTGGTCCTGGGCCATCCGGCCGACCACGAAGTACTGCGACTGCGGGTGCGAGAAATACCAGCCGCTGACGGCAGCACCGGGCCACATCGCCATCGACTCGGTCAACTCGATGCCGGTCCGTTCCTTGACGTCCATCAACTTCCAGAGCGTCACCTTCTCGGTGTGCTCAGGGCACGCCGGGTAGCCGGGCGCAGGGCGGATTCCCACGTACTTCTCGTCGATGAGAGCCTCGTTGTCCAGCTGCTCGTCGGGCTGGAATCCCCAGAACTCCTTGCGGACCCGCTCGTGCAAACGTTCGGCGAACGCCTCCGCCAGCCGGTCGGCGAGCGACTCCAGCAGGATGGCGTTGTAGTCGTCGTGGTCCGCCTTGAACTCGGCGATCTTGTCCTGGCTGCCGAGTCCCGCGGTGACGGCGAATGCGCCGATGTAGTCGGCCAGACCGGTGTCCTTGGGCGCGATGTAGTCGCCCAGCGACCGGTTCGGGATGCCGTCCCGGTGCTCGCCCTGCTGGCGCAGGTTGTGCAACGTGGTCAGCACCTCGGTACGCGTGTCGTCGGTGTAGACCTCGATGTCTTCAATACCCGAGCCGACGGCGTTCGCCGGGAAGAACCCGATCACCCCGTTGGCGGTCAGCCACTTCTCCTTGATCAGGGTGTCGAGCATCTCCTGGGCGTCTTCGTACAGCTTGCGGGCCGCCTCGCCCGAGGCCGGGTTGTTGAGGATGTCGGGGAATCTGCCCTTCATCTCCCAGGCGTTGAAGAACGGCTGCCAGTCGATGTACTCGCGCAACTCGGCGAGGTCGTAGTCCTGAAATTCCCGTACTCCCGCACCGATAGCCGGCACCGGCGGCGTGTAGCCGTCCCACTCGATCGGCGTCCGGTTGGCGCGGGCCTTCTCCAGCGTCAGCATCGGCCGCTCGTTCTTCTGGGCGTGCCGTTCGCGCAGGGACGCGTAGTCGGCCTCGGTGGCCTCCAGCAGCGCCGGACGTTGCCGGTCGTCGAGAAGCGCCGCGGCGACCGGCACCGAGCGGGACGCGTCCTTGACCCAGACCACCGGACCGCTGCGGCGCGGCGCCACCTTCACGGCCGTGTGGGCGCGCGAGGTGGTCGCGCCGCCGATCAGCAGCGGGATCTGCAGCCCCTCGCGTTCCATCTCGGCGGCGAAGTTCACCATCTCGTCCAGGGACGGGGTGATCAGGCCGGACAGCCCGATGATGTCGGCGTCGTGCTCCTTCGCCGCGTCCAGGATCTTGCTCGCGGGCACCATCACGCCGAGGTCGATCACTTCAAAGTTGTTGCACTGCAGGACGACTCCGACGATGTTCTTGCCGATGTCGTGGACGTCGCCCTTGACCGTCGCCATGATGATCGTGCCGTTGGTGTCCTTCCCGGCGGCAGCGCCCGAGTCCTCCTTTTCCGCCTCGATGTAGGGCAGCAGGTACGCGACGGCCTTCTTCATCACGCGCGCCGACTTCACGACCTGGGGCAGGAACATCTTGCCCGAGCCGAAGAGGTCACCGACGACGTTCATGCCGTCCATCAGCGGGCCCTCGATCACCTCAATCGGGCGACCACCCGCTTCGGCGATCTCGGCCCGCAACTCCTCGGTGTCGGCATCGACGTGGGCGTCGATGCCCTTGACCAGGGCGTGCGTGATCCGCTCACGGACCGGCAGGCTGCGCCATTCGGCCGCCGCCTGGTCTTCGGACTTCTCCGAGCTGTTGAACCGTTCGGCGATCTCGAGGAGCCGTTCGGCCGCGTCCGCGCGACGGTTCAGGACGACGTCCTCGATGCGGTCCCGCAGCTCGGGGTCGATCGAGTCGTAGGGCACCAGCGCACCGGCGTTGACGATGCCCATGTCCAGGCCGGCCTTGATGGCGTGGAACAGGAACACCGCATGGATCGCCTCGCGGACGGGGTTGTTGCCCCGGAACGAGAACGACACGTTCGAGATGCCACCGGAGATGTGCACCCCGGGAAGGTTCTCCTTGATCCAGGCGCAGGCCTCGATGAAGTCGATCCCGTAGGTCGCGTGCTCCTCGATACCGGTCGCCAGCGCGAAGCAGTTCGGGTCGAAGATGATGTCTTCGGCCGGGAAGCCGACCTGTTCGGTCAGGATGCGGTAGGCGCGCCCGCAGATCTCCTTGCGGCGCTCGAGATTGTCGGCCTGCCCCTGTTCGTCGAAGGCCATCACGACGACGGCGGCGCCGTACTTGCGGCACAGCCGCGCCTCGCGGACGAACTTCTCCTCGCCCTCCTTCATGGAGATCGAGTTGACGATCGGCTTGCCCTGCACGTTCTTCAGGCCCGCCTCGATGACCTCCCACTTGGAGGAGTCGATCATCACCGGGACGCGGCTGATGTCCGGCTCGGCCGCGACCAGCTTGGTGAACCGGTCCATGGCGGCGACGCCGTCGATCATGCCCTCGTCCATGTTGATGTCGATGACCTGCGCACCGACCTCGACCTGCTGCAGGGCGACCGACAGCGCGGTGTCGTAGTCCTCGGCCTTGATCAGGTTGCGGAACCGGGCGGAGCCGGTGATGTTGGTGCGCTCACCGATGTTCACGAACAGTGAGTCGTCGGTGATGTTGAGCGGCTCCAGGCCGGCGAGCCGGGTCGCCACCGGGATCTGCGGCACCTCGCGCGGCGGCTTGCCCTCGACGACCTTGGCGATCTCGGCGATGTGCGGCGGCGCCGTCCCGCAGCACCCACCGACCAGGTTGACCAGACCGGCCTCGGCGAAGTCGGCGATGTAGCTCGCCTGGCGCTCGGGGGACTCGTCGTATTCACCGAATGCGTTGGGCAGTCCGGCGTTTGGGTAGCAGGAGACGAAAGTGTCCGCGATCCGCGACATCTCGGCGATGTAGGGCCTCATCTCCGGCGCGCCCAGCGCGCAGTTGAGGCCGACCGCGATCGGCTTCGCGTGCCTGATCGAGTTCCAGAACGCCTCGGTGACCTGACCGGACAACGTCCGTCCGGACGCATCGGTGATGGTGCCCGAGATGATCACCGGCCAGCGGCGTCCGCGCTCCTCGAACAACGTCTCGATGGCGAACACCGCCGCCTTGGCGTTCAGCGAGTCGAAGATCGTCTCGACGATGAGGAGGTCGACACCGCCGTCGACCAGGCCGTTGGCGGCTTCGAGGTAGGCGGCGACCAGCTGGTCGTAGGAGACGTTGCGGGCCCCGGGGTCGTTGACGTCGGGCGAGATCGACGCGGTCCGTGTCGTCGGCCCGATCGCGCCGGCGACGTAACGGGGCTTCTCCGGGGTGCTGTACTCGTCTGCGGCCGCCCGCGCCAGGGCGGCGCCGGCGTAGTTCAGCTCGTAGCTCAGGTCCGCCATGTCGTAGTCGGAGAGCGAGATCGCGTTCGCATTGAACGTGTTGGTCTCCAGGATGTCGGCGCCCGCGTCGAGATACTCGCGGTGGATCCCCTCGATGATCTGCGGCTGAGTCAAGTTGAGCAGGTCGTTGTTGCCCTGCAGAGCGGTCGGCCACTCCGTGAACCGATCGCCGCGGTAGCCGGCCTCGTCCGGCCGGTCGCGCTGGATCGCCGTACCCATCGCGCCGTCGATCACCATGATCCGCCGACGCAGAGCAGCCGTGAGCTCATCGGTGCAGTCTGGGCGGACGTTCGGCACGACGGTCTCTGAATCAGAGGAGTTCACGCGCGTTCCTTCCGTTACGGAAGGCGTCCTTGACTCTGCCGAGCGTGGCGGATACCGGCGGGGACCCGGTCCCCCCGATAACCGTTGCAACGCCTCTCGACCAGAAAAGTCTACGTCGTCACCCGACGTCTGGACGCCCAGCTCGACCCGACCCGCTCGGCGTTCGCGCTGCCCTTGCGCGCCGTCTCGCGGGATCTTGCCGGCAATGTTGTAGTTACCAAGGTTAACGGGTTTGCAGCCGAACGTACTCCGGGTCGTGGCGGTGTCCGTTTGGCGGCAGTCACCCATAAGGATAGTCGTCCTATGCAAAGCCCCCGGTCGAGCGGCGATCGCCCGGCGATCCATGGCCACCGCGCCCCGAACATCGGGCCGCGAGGCCGTACGCTGATTCTGTGACCCCGCCCGAGGGCCCCCCCAATAGTGGAGCCGCACTGCCCGAACTGCAGAACACCATCGTCGTGGCGGCGTTCGAGGGCTGGAACGACGCCGGCGACGCCGCCAGCGACGCGTTGGAGCACCTCGAGGCCATCTGGGAAGCCGACCCGATCCTGGAGATCGACGACGAGGCCTATTACGACTACCAGGTGAATCGCCCGGTCATCCGGCAGGTCGACGGTGTCACGCGGGAGCTGGTGTGGCCGGCGATGCGGATCTCGCACTGCCGGCCGCCGGGCAGCGACCGCGACGTCGTGTTGATGCATGGCGTGGAGCCCAACATGCGCTGGCGCACCTTCTGCGCCGAGCTGGTCGCCATCGCCGACAAACTGAACGTGGACACCGTGGTCATCCTGGGGGCTCTGCTGGCCGACACCCCCCACACCCGGCCGGTTCCCGTCTCGGGCGCGGCCTACAGCCCCGAGTCGGCGAAGCGCTTCGGGCTCGAGGAAAGCCGCTACGAGGGGCCGACCGGCATCGCCGGGGTGTTCCAGGACGCCTGTGTGGCCGCCGGGATCCCGGCGGTGACGTTCTGGGCGGCGGTGCCGCACTACGTGTCGCAGCCGCCCAACCCGAAGGCGACGGTGGCACTGCTGCGCCGCGTGGAGGACGTCCTCGACATCGAGGTTCCGCTGGCCGACCTGCCGACGGAAGCCGAGGAGTGGGAGCAGGCGATCACCGAGATGGCCGCCGAGGACGAGGACCTGGCGGAGTACGTGCTGTCGCTGGAACAGCGCGGCGACGCCGAGGTCGACATGAACGAGGCCCTGGGCAAGATCGACGGCGACGCGCTGGCGGCGGAATTTGAGCGGTATCTGCGCCGCCGCCGGCCCGGGTTCGGGCGCTAAGGCTGCTTTTTGCCCAGCCCCTGGTTGTAGGCGCTGGTGGAGCGCCCGAGGGCGGCGACTTGGGCATCCAGTTGGGGCAGCAGCTCCGCGGTGGGTTTATGCAGCGGCAGTTCCCCGACCGAGGTGGACAGCACCGGCTTGATCCAGCGGAACAGGGCGACCCAGCTCGGGCAGTAGATCCGGCTGCGGCGGCCCGCGATGCCTTTGACGAAGGCGTCCGCGCACTTGTCGACGGTGGTGGTCTTGTTCAACGGCCACGGGAAGCTGGCGAGCAGCTTGCCGAAGGCCGGCAGGTCGGCCTCGGTGTCGCGGACCAGCGCGGTGTCGATCCACGACATGTGCGACGAGCCGACGGCGACGCCGTGCTGGGCCACCTCCAGCCGCAGCGCGTTGGCCAGGATCTCGACGCCTGCCTTCGACGCGTTGTACGGGACCAGGCCCGGACACGCGGTGTACGCCGCCAGTGACGAGACGACCAGCACGTAGCCGCGCCGCTCGATCACCGCCGGCAACGTGGCCCGCACGGTGTTGAAGACGCCGAGCACGTTGATGTCGAGCACCCGCTTGAACGCCTCGGGGTCGACCTGCAGCACCGACCCGTAGCTGGCGATCCCCGCGTTGGCGATCACGACGTCGATGCCGCCGAAGCGTTCGACGGCCCCGGCGGCGACGGCCTGCATGGCCGGCAGGTCCCGCACGTCGGCGACCGCGGTCAGCACGTGCTCCTCGCCGAGTTCGGCGGCCAGCGCGCCCAGCTCGGCGTCGTTGAGATCGGTGAGCACGAGCTTGGCGCCCTTGTTGCGCAGCCGGCGGGCGACCGCGGCACCGATTCCCCGGGCACCGCCGGTGATGAAAACGACTTTGCCCTGCAGCGACGTCATGGCCGCCAAGGTACCCCGTTCACGGTTCCCTGTTCACAGTTCCACCCCGAGCAGCGCATCGATCGCGGTTGCCACCAACGACGGCGCCTCGGTGTCGTGGCCACCGTATTCGAGGGCGTCGGTCACCCAACCATCAAGTGCGGCAAGGGCTTTGGGTGTGTTCAGGTCGTCGGCCAGGTACTGGCGCACCCGCGCGATCACGTCGGCGGCGTCCGGGCCGGCGGGCAGCCCGGTGGCGGTGCGCCAGCGCCGCAGCCGGGCGTTGGCCTCGTCGAGCACCTGCTGGCTCCAGAACCGGTCGGCGCGGTAGTGCCCGGCCAGCAGCCCCAGCCGGATGGCCGCCGGTTCGACGCCCTGCGCCCGCAACGTCGACACGAGCACCAGGTTGCCGCGGCTCTTGGACATCTTGTGCCCGTCCCAGCCGATCATCCCCGCGTGCACGTAGTGCCGGGCGAACCGTCGCTCACCCCGGACACATTCGGCGTGGGCGGCCGTGAACTCGTGATGCGGGAAGATCAGGTCGCTCCCCCCGCCCTGGATGTCCAGTCCGCTGCCGGCGCGGCTGAGCGCGATCGCCGCGCACTCGACGTGCCAACCGGGCCGCCCGGGGCCGAACGGCGACGGCCAACTCGGCTCCCCCGGCCGCGCGGCACGCCACAGCAGCGCGTCGAGCTCGTCGGTCTTGCCGGGCCGCTGCGGGTCGCCGCCGCGCTGCCCGAAGAGTCGCAGCATGGTTTCGCGGTCGTAGCCGGACTCGTAGCCGAACTGCGGTGTGGCGTCCGCGCGGTAGTAGACGTCCGGGTGGTCGCCGTCGACGACGTACGCCGCACCCGACGCCAACATCTTCTCGACGAGCTCGACCACCTCGGGGATCGCCTGGGTGGCCGCGACGTAATCGCGCGGCGGCAGGACCCGCAGCGCCGCCATGTCGTCGCGAAAGCGGGCGACCTCCCGATCGCCGAGCTCGCGCCAGTCGACACCGTCGCGCTCGGCGCGCTCGAACAGCGGATCGTCGACGTCGGTCACGTTCTGCACGTAGTGCACCCGCTGGCCCAGATCCAGCCACAGCCGGTAGACGAGGTCGAACGTCAGATACGTCGCCGCATGACCGAGATGGGTGGAGTCATACGGAGTGATGCCGCAGACGTACATGGTCGCTGTCGATCCGGGTGCCACCGGGCGCACCTGCCGGTCGGAGGTGTCATAGAGCCGAAGCTCTGGACCACGCCCCGGCAACACCGGAACCGGCGCAAACACCCACGACTGCATGGCATCGACTCTAAACGCGCGCGGTCAGCGCCACGCGTCGCGGATGGCCGCAAGCAGGATGGGCGCGATCTCGGCGCGGCACATCACGAAGTCGGGCAGGTACGGATCGAATTGGTTGTAGCGCATGGGCGAGCCGTCCAGCCGTGAGGCGTGCATGCCCGCGGCCATCACCACCCCGGCGGGCGCGGCGGAGTCCCACTCCCACTGGCCGCCCGCGTGCAGATAGGCGTCGACCTCGCCGTCGATGATGGCCATGGCCTTGGCGCCGGCCGAACCGATCGCCACCGGCTGGATGGCCAGCGACTGGCGCATGCGGTGCAACACGAAGGGTGGCCGGGTGGCGCTGACGGCGATCCGGAACGTGTGGGGGACGCCGACGCGCGCGGCGTCTGCGGTCACGGTGTCGGTGCGGTAGACCGTGTTCCCGCGGGCCGGCAACGACACCGCCGCGTCGGTGATTTCCCGCCGGCCGTTGCTGGGGCGCTGCCACAGCGCGATGTGCACCGCCCAGTCGTCGCGGCCCGGCGTGGAGAATTCCCGGGTGCCGTCCAGCGGGTCGATGATCCACACCCGGTCGCGCTGGAGCCGGGCCCGGTCGTCGTACGCCTCCTCGCTGAGCACCGCATCGTTGGGGCGCTCGGTGCGCAGCCGCCGCAGGATCAGCTCGTTGGCCAGGGTGTCGCCGGCGTCACCCAATGCCCACGGGTGACCGAAGCCGATCTCGTCGCGCACTTTGAGCAGCAGCTCCCCCGCGTCCGCGGCGAGTTCGGCGGCCAGTGCGGCGTCGGTTAACTCATCCGGGCCCTGGCTCACCGGCTCAGTATTCCCGACGCCCGCGCGCGGCTCAGAAGCCGTGGGTCAGAAGGCCGGCCAGGGAATGGGACGATGCCGGTTGGGGCCGGGCATCACCGGATCGGTCAGCAGCGCATGGGCGCGCCTGCGCAGCGCCGCGACCTCCGCGCGCGTGATGTGCTCGGCCAGCTCATCGCCCAGCGACCCGCCCAGGGCCTCGGTGAGCCCGTCCACCGCCTCCAGCATCTTCTGGTCGACGGGCTTGTTGGCCCAGCCCCATAACACCGTGCGCAGCTTGTTCTCGACATGCAGGCACACCCCGTGATCGACGCCGTAGACGTGGCCCTCGATGTCACGCAGAACGTGGCCGCCCTTGCGGTCGGCGTTGTTGATCAGGACGTCGAAGACCGCCATCCGCCGCAACCGGATGTCGTCGGCGTGCATCAAGACGACCTCGTCGCCGGCGTAGTCGTAGGCCCGCAGCACCGGCAGATAGCCGGGCTCCGGCTTGTTGGCGGGAAACAGGTCGACCAGGTCGGGGCCGGGCCTCGGCTCGGAGTCGGCCGCGTCGCCGGGCTGCTCCACCCACAGCTGCAGCATGCCCGGACCGGCCGGCCCGTGACGAATCACCGTGTACGGCACGATGTTCCACCCCAACTGCGTCGACACCAGGTACGCGGCGAGTTCGCGACCCGCCAGCGTCCCGTCGGGAAAATCCCACAGCGGGGCTTCACCGGAGATCGGTTTGTAGACGCAGTGCACGATCGACTCGCCCAGCGTGGACTCGCACAAGAAGGTGGCGTTGCTGGCTGAGCGGATGCGTCCGAGGACCGTCAGCTCACCGTTGAGCAACACCTCACGGTCGTCAGGCCTCAAGTTCATCGTCAGGCCCGAGCAGCGCGCTGCGCCTATAGCCGTTGGCGCGCGCACAGATATGGCCCTCCGGGTCCAACGGCTCATCACACAGCGGGCACGGCGGCCGTCCCGCTGAGATAACGCGATTGGAGCGCGTGGCGAACTGCCGCGCCGACTCCGGCGTCAAGAACACGCGAACCGCGTCGGGGCCCTCTTCGGTGTCGTCGAGCACCACCGACGCGTCGAACTCGGCGTCGGTGACCGCCAGCAGCTCGACGACCACGGTCTGGGCCTCCGAATCCCAGCCCAGGCCCATGGTTCCGACCCGAAACTCGGCATCCACGGGCGTGATCAACGGGTTGAGATCCTCGACCTCGGCGGGCTCCGGCGGGACCGGCGTGCCGAACCTGCGATTCACCTCGAGCAGCAGCGCACCGATGCGTTCGGCCAGCACCGCCACCTGCTGCTTCTCCAACACCACCGACACCACCCGGGAATCGTGCACCGCTTGGATGTAGAAGGTGCGGTTTCCGGGTTGGCCGACGGTCCCGGCCACGAAGCGGTCGGGTGTGCGGAAGACGTGGATTGCGCGGGCCATGGCACCTCCAAAATACCGGCTGTTGCCTTCGCCGTGCGATTCGATTGCCCCGCTCCACCTGTTTTAAGCGGAATTAATCCGTCGAGCCGCCGACCACCGCGTCGCTGGACGGCACGACCGCGGCAGGCTGTTCCGTCGGCTGTTCCGTCGGCTGTTCGGTCGGCGCCGCATCTGCCGTCGGCTGTTCCGTTGGCCCCGCCGGGGACTCACCGTCGGTCTTCGCCTTCGCCTGGTCCTGGGGCGGTGGCCCGGCCCGCAGCGCCGCGGCCAACTTTGCACCGGTGTGGTTGACGTGCAACACAAACGGACGCAGTTCGGTGTATCGGATCACGCTCACCGACGCCGGGTCGGCGGTGACCCGCTGGAACGCGTCCAGGTGCATGCCGTACGCGTCGGCGATGACCGCCTTGATGACATCACCGTGAGTGCAGGCCACCCACAGGACGTCGCCGCCGCGTTCCCCGCCATGCTCCACGGCCAGCCGTCGATCGTGTTCCCGGATGGCGGCCACGGCGCGGGCCTGCACGTGCGCCAGCCCCTCGCCGCCGGGGAAGACCGCGGCGCTCGGGTGGGCCTGCACGACCCGCCACAGCGATTCGCCGGCCAGCTCGGCGATCTTGCGGCCGGTCCAGTCCCCGTAATCCACCTCGGCCAGCCGCTCGTCGATGATCGGCTCCAGGCACAGCGCGGCGGCGAGCGGCTCGACTGTGCGCCGGCAGCGCAGCAACGGCGAACTGACCAACGCGCGGATCGGCAGGTCACCGATCCGGTCGATCAGGCCCGCGGCCTGATCGCGGCCCTTGTCGTCGAGGTCGACGCCCTCCGAGCGACCGGCCAGGACGCCGGCGGTGTTCGAGGTGGAGCGACCGTGGCGCAACAGGATGACCGTCATGCCGCGGTGTCCAATGGGGACGTCCGAGACGCTGGGGCAACCACGAACACGACCGTACCCGGTGCGAACGCGGGCTATGGGTTAGCGCGTGACTAGTGCGGCACCGGCACGGCGTGCGCCACCGAGTCCCGCACGGCTGCGGTCAGGCTGCGCTCGTCGGTGAGGTCGATGTCGACCAAGCTGCGGACCGCGGTGGCGACCACCTCGTCGGCCTGCGGCACCGGCCCGGCGAGGCGCGGCCGGTAAATCTCGACGACGAGCGAGCCGTGCTCGATGTGGAACGAAAAACTGCGGCCATCACCGACTTGTCCATACCCGCTCGCGAAAATCCCTGTCGACATGTCCTCGACAGCAAACTCGTTTCCCGCAAGTTGACGGTCCACGATGACGGCCATACGCCGACCATACCTCCCCCGTGGGACTTGATGCGCGCGACATGGCCGGATTGGATGCGAAGGCGTTCCTTAGAGTGAGAAGTCCATAACCGTTACGCGAGGGAAAATAATTGCTGTCAAGGCACGGCCGAAATCAAACGGCAGCTCACCGCGGTGCGCTGGGTCTCGCCATTTTGCTGGCCGCGGTCACGGGGTGTTCGTCGAATACATTCAAGTCCGCGCCGCCCACCATCGAACCGGCGTCAGCCGCCGTTTCTCCGCCGGCCTCGCAGAACCCGGCCGGCGCGGTGCGGCCGCTACCCGCCCGCGCGTCCGCGGCGGCCTTCGACGGCGGCACGCACCGATTGGCGGTGCTGGCGCCCGGCCCGGCGGGGCCGGCCACCGTCACCGTCTTCGACGACCCCAAGGCCCCGCCGCGCGTCATCGCCTTGCCGGGACCGGCGAGCGCGTTGACCGACGACGGCCACGGCACGCTCTTCCTGGCAGCCCGGGGCGGCTATGTCGTGGTCGACCTCGCCACCGGCCACACGGGAGAGGTGAACGTGACCGGCGCCCAGCAGACCGATTTCACCGCGGTCGCCCAACGGGCCGACGGCAAGCTGGTGTTGGGCAGCGCCGACGGGGCCGTCTACACGCTCGCTTCCCCCACGCCCGCCACGCCGGGACCCGCCGCCACCGCGACCGTCGCCGGCAGGAGCAAGATCTTCGCACGCGTCGATTGCCTTGCCACGCAAGGGAATACCACGGTGGTCCTGGACCGTGGGCAGACCTCGGTCACCGCAATCGGCGCCGACGGCCAGGTCCAACAGGCGCTGCGGGCCGGCGAAGGCGCCACCACCATGGCCGCGGACCCGTGGGGCCGGATTCTGGTCGCCGACACCCGGGGTGGCCAGCTGCTCGCCTACGGCGTCGACCCGCTGATCTTGCGTCAGGCCTATCCGGTGCCGCAGGCGCCGTACGGCCTGGCCGGCTCGCGCGCGTTGGCCTGGGTTTCGCAGACCGCTTCTAATATGGTCATTGGTTACGATCTATCCACCGGAATTCCCGTCGAAAAGGTGCGTTACCCAACCGTGCAGCAACCGAACTCACTGGCCTTCGACGAAGCGTCAGACACCTTGTACGTGGTGTCGGGGTCCGGTGCGGGGGTGCAGGTCATCGAACACGCGGCGGGTACGCGTTGAGCGCGCCGCGCCGAAGTCAGTTGCCCGCGGGCTGGGACACCGAATTGTCCGACGAATACGAGTGGGTGCCGCTGCGCCTGCCACCGGAGGTGACCCGGCTCAGCGCGTCCATCCGCCTGTCCATCGAGGCCGAATACCGGGGCTGGGAACTGACCCGGGTGCGGCTCTACACCGACGGCAGCCGCCGGGTGTTGTTGCGCCGCAAGAAGTCTCGGCTGCACAACCGGCGACCTGACCAGCCGCAACTGTGACGGTGACCCAACCGCGCGAAGGCATGGTGTACGGCCTGGTGCGACGGCTGTTCTTCCTGGTTCCGCCCGAGCGCATCCACACGCTGGTCTTCGCGGTGTTGCGTGGGGCCACCGCCGCCGCCCTGACACGGCGGCTGTTGCACCGCCTGCTCGGCCCCACCGATCCCGCGCTGGCGAGCACGGTGTTCGGGGTGCGCTTCCCGGGGCCGCTCGGGCTGGCCGCCGGCTTCGACAAGGACGGCAAGGGCTTGCTGACCTGGGGGGCGTTGGGGTTCGGATACGCGGAGGTCGGAACCGTCACCGCGAACGCGCAGCCCGGCAACCCGCCGCCGCGGATGTTCCGGCTGCCCGCCGACCGCGCCCTGCTGAACCGGATGGGCTTCAACAACCTCGGCGCCGGCGCGCTGGCGATCCAGCTCGCGCGTCACCGTCCCGACATCCCGATCGGGGTCAACATCGGCAAGACGAAGTCCACGCCGGCCGCCGACGCCGTCGAGGACTACCGGGCCAGCGCCAGGCTGGTCGCACCGCTGGCGTCCTACCTGGTGGTCAACGTCAGCTCGCCGAACACGCCGGGCCTGCGCGACCTGCAGGCCGTCGAGTCGCTGCGGCCCATCCTGTCGGCGGTCCTGGCCGAGACGTCGAAACCCGTGCTGGTGAAGATCGCGCCCGACCTTTCCGACGCCGATCTCGACGACATCGCCGACCTGGCCGTCGAGTTGGGCCTGGCCGGAATCGTCGCCACCAACACCACCGTGTCGCGCGACGGCCTGAAGACGCCGGGCGTCGACGCGCTGGGCCCCGGCGGCGTCTCCGGGCCGCCGGTGGCGCGCCGCGCCGCCGAGGTGCTGCGCCGGCTCTACGCCCGGGTCGGCGACCGCCTGGTGCTGGTCAGCGTCGGCGGCATCGAAACGGCCGACGACGCGTGGGAGCGCATCACCGCGGGCGCGTCGCTGCTGCAGGCCTATACCGGCTTCATCTACGGGGGCGGGTTGTGGCCCAAGCGCATTCACGACGGCATCGCCCGCCGGCTGCGCGACGGCGGGTTCGCCTCGCTCAGCGACGCGGTCGGGTCGGCGGCGCCGAAGGTTGGCGGGGCGAGTTAAGCCGCGCCTTCTTCGTCGTCGTCTTCAGCGTCGTCTTCAGCCAGCACCTTCTCGGGGTGGTGGAAGGTGTTGACGCGCGGCTGTCCGCGGTCGAGATGCGGCGGCGGGATCCATTCGATGTCGCCGTTGGCGCGTCGTCGGGTGGTCCAGCCCTTCTCGAGAAGCCGGTGGTGGGGTCCGCAGGCCAGGGTGAGTTGATCGATATCGGTGCGGTAGGTGCTGGCCCAATCTTCGACGTGGTGGACTTCGCAGTAGTAGCCTGGCACATCACAACCCGGATGCGAACAGCCACGGTCCTTGGCGTACAACACAATTCGCTGTCCGGGTGAGGCCAATCGCTTGCCGTGATACAGCGCCACCGCCTCGCCCCTGTCGAAGACGGCCAGATAGTGGTGGGCATGGCGGGCCAGGCGGATCACGTCGGACATCGGCAAGATGGTGCCCCCGCCGGTCAAACCATTGCCTGCGGCGGCTTCCAGCTCGGTCAGCGTGGTCGTCACGACGATGGATGCCGGCAATCCGTTGTGCCGGCCAAGGTCGCCGCTGGCCAGCATCGCGCGCAGGGCCGCGTTGAGACCGTCGTGGTTACGCTGGGCGGGGCTGCGAGCGTCTCGCTGCACCGCCTCTTCGGGTGGTGCGCCGTCCACGACCGGCGCCTCGTCGTCCGGGTTGCACATCCCCGGGGCGGCCAGCTTGGCAAGCACCGCCTCCCAGCTGGCGCGCGCCTCGGGCGTCAACCATCCGCTCAGCTTCGACATGCCATCGGCCTGCTGGTTGCCGAGCACCAGCCCGCGGACCCGCGCCCGGTCCGCGTCGGTGTAGTTGCCGTCGGGATTGAGGCAGTCCATCAGGTGGCGGGCGAGCTTGGCGAGTTGATCCGGGCGATAGTGAGTGGCCTCGGAGGCCAGGTGTTTCTCGGCGTGCTCGCGCGTTTCTATGTCGACCGATTCGGGCAGCTGGCGAAAAAGCCGCCGGATCATCGCCACATGGTCCGACCCGATGGCCCCGTCGCGCTGGGCCGCCGCGGTGGCGGGCAAAACCGGTGCCAACGGCTCACCGGAAAGCGCCCGCCGCGGGCCCAGCTCGGCGGCCTCGGCGATCCGGCGGCTGGCCTCCCCCCGAGTGACGTGCAACCGGTCGGCCAGCGCCCAGCTCAGCTTGCCGCCCAGCTCGGCGGAATCAGCCTGCTCGGCAACCTGATTGATGAGTTGATGACTTGGCACTTGCAGCCGGCGCGTCTCGCACTCGAGCACCTCCAACAACCGCAACCGCTCCGGATTGGTCAGCGCGTCATACGAATGCCCCTGGAAGCGGGAGACCACCGCGCGCAACGCGTCGACGTCGTGCTGAATCGCCTCGCGGTTGGTCGAACGCATGTTCGAATGATATGCCCGACCACCGACAACAAGCGGCGGCAGCCGCCCGCGCCTACTTCTGCTCGTAGACGCCGTGAATGACGGCGCGCGCGATCGCGTGCTGGAACAGGTTGAAGCCGAGGTACGCGGGGCTGGCATCCTCGCTGAGGTCCAGCTTGTCCACGCCCACGGCGTGCACGGCGATGTAGTACCGGTGCGGCCCGTGGCCCGGCGGCGGCGCGGCCCCGATGTAGCGGCGCATGCCCGCGTCGTTGACCAGCGTCAGCGCGTCGCCGGGCAGGACGCTTCCATCCCCCGCGCCCGCGGGAAGTTCGGTCACGTCGGCCGGCAGGTTGGCCACTGCCCAGTGCCAGAACCCCGAGGCCGTCGGCGCATCGGGGTCGTAGACCGTGACGGCAAAGCTGCGGGTCTCCGCCGGAAACCCCGACCAGCTCAACTGCGGGCTGACGTCTTCCCCACCCGCGCCCATGATTCCGCTGACCTGCGGCGTGGCCAGCGGCTGGCCGTCGGCGATCGATTCCGACGTCAGGGTGAACGACGGCAGCTTCGGCAGGGCGGCGTACGGGTCGGGCACGGTGCTCATGGGCGATCCTCTCGTTGCGTGTCGTGTCTTCAGCAGTGTGTCAGGAAGTGTGCCAGCACATCGGTGCCGAACCTCAGCGCATCCACGGGTACCCGCTCGTCGACCCCGTGGAACAGCGCGGTGAAATCGAGGTCCGGCGGCAACCGCAGCGGGCTGAAACCAAAACAGCGAATCCCCAAGCGCGCGAACGCTTTCGCGTCGGTGCCACCGGAAAGCATGTAGGGCACCGTGCGGCCATCCGGGTCCAGCGCCAGCACGGCGGCGTTCATGGCGTCGACCAGGTCGCCGTCGAAGCTGGTTTCATACGACGAGAAGTCCTTGATCCACTCGCGGCTCACGTCCGGGCCCAGCAGCTCGTCGACCTCGGCCTCGAACGCCGCCTTGCGCCCCGGCAGGATCCGGCAGTCGATCACCGCTTCGGCAGTCGCCGGGACGACGTTGGCCTTGTACCCGGCCTTGAGCATCGTCGGATTCGCGGTGTCGTGCAGCACGGCCTTGAGCATGCGGGCCATCGGGCCGAGCTTCTCGATCACTCCCGCCAGGTCGCCCGAGTCGACGTCGAACGTCAGCCCGGTCTCGTCCCCGACGGCGGCCAGGAACTGGGCGACGGTGTCGGTCAGCACGAGCGGAAACTGGTGCCGGCCCAGCCGGGCGACCGCCTCGGCGACGGCGGTGACGGCATTCTGGTCATGCACCATCGACCCATGCCCGGCCGGACCGCGGGCGGTCAGCCGCATCCACGACAAACCCTTCTCCGCCGTCTCGATCAGATAGAGCCGGCGTTCACCCCCGTCTCGGCGCGGCACGGTCAGCGAGAACCCGCCGACTTCGCCGATCGCCTCGGTGATGCCCTCGAACAGCTCGGGCCGGTTGTCGACCAGCCACTGCGCCCCGAAGCTGCCGCCGTGTTCCTCGTCGGCGAGGAAGGCGAACACCAGATCGCGCGGCGGGACGATCCCGGCCCGCTTCAACCGCCGGGCCACCACGATCATCATGCCGACCATGTCCTTCATGTCGACCGCGCCGCGGCCCCAGACGAAGCCGTCCTTGATCGCGCCCGAAAACGGATGCACGCTCCACTCGGCCGGCTCGGCCGGCACCACGTCGAGATGCCCGTGGATCAGCAGCGCCCCGCGCGAGCTGTCGGCGCCCGCGAGGCGGGCGATCACGTTGCCCCGGCCCGGGGCGCCCGACTCGACATATTGCGGCGCGTAGCCGACCTCGGCGAGCTGCTCGGCCACCCACTGCGCGCACTCGGCCTCGCCCCGCGTCGTCTCCGGCTCCCCGGTGTTCGTGGTGTCGAACCGGATCAACCTGCTGACGACCTCGACCACATCGTCACTCGGGTCGGTCGGGAACTCGGACTGGGCGGTCACAACCACCTTTCCTACCATTGCGGAGGCCGCTCGGCTCGGCGCTGAGCGGCCCGGCTGGATTGGGTCCGCGTGAGACAATCCGATAGCCTTAGCTGCCAACTCTGGTTGGTCTTGTCCGAGTGGCGGAATGGCAGACGCGCTAGCTTGAGGTGCTAGTGCCCTACTAATGGGCGTGGGGGTTCAAGTCCCCCCTCGGACACGCGTGGTGCAGGCCCGCTTCCCGCCTCGAGAGGCGGCCCTGCCGAAGTCCATGCGACGGGGTCGAGAAGTGGCTCCTCCGCTGCCCTTTCGACGCGCGGCCACCGCGGCCGCGGCGCGAACGAACCTCTCCCCCAACCCACTCCGCGTACAGTCGGGGTAACGTCAGCCGAAACCGGATTCTCCGTTGACAGGTCAACCGCATGCATGATGGTGCCCGCGTAGGCGTCGAGAGCGACCTTGACGCCTTGTGGGCGGCAGTGCCGTGCCCCACGCTGCTCCTCGATCGCGAGGGGATCGTGCGGGCACTGAGCGGGTCGGCCGAATCGCTGTTGCCCGGCGCGCTGCAGGGTGCCCGGATCGACGAGTCGGTCGATTGGCTGTGGCGGGCACACGATCGTCTCGTCCACGTCGCGCCCGATGCGGTCGAGCGGGACGCGTCCGTCGCCTCGGGAAGCGTGGGCGGCCGCAAATTCGACGCCCACGCCGCGATGCTGCCCAGCGGCGAGGTGGCGTGGTCGCTGGTCGAGGACACCGGCCAGCTGCTGCGCGACGCGCAGGAAGCGCTGGCGCGGGAGCAGGAGCGCGCGGCGATCCTGCTGGAAACATCGTCGGTGTTGACGGCGTCGCTGAACGTGGACCGCTGCCGGGAGGCGACCGTCCAGATGGCCGCCCGGCACCTGGCCGACGCCGCGGCGCTGGTGGCGCCCACGGGCCGCGGGCGGCGGCTGCCGGTGTTCTACAGTGGCGCAGCCGGCGTGGTGGAGCAGTCCAGTGTCGACGCCGACCCCGCGGAGGTCGCGGGTTTGAGCGAGGCGCTACACGGATTCCCGCCGGTCTCCTCCGGCTGGATCGACCCGGTGACGGTACCGGACTGGCTTGTCCCACACCATTTCTCGGGTCCCGTCGGGTCCGTGATGATCTTGGCGCTGCCGGGTCACGGCGTCTCGGCGGGCGCGTTGGTGTTGCTGCGGCGCGCCGATCGCCCGGTCTACAGCGCGGACGATGAGCTTTTCGCCGGGTTGTTCGCCGCCCGGGCCGGCGCGGCGCTGTCCGCCGCACGGCTCTACGCCGAGCAGGCCGCCATCACCCGCACGCTGATGCGTGACCTGCTGCCTCCGCCGCTGCACGGGTTGCACGGCATCGAATTCGCCGGCGGATACCGGGCTTCGAAGGACTACGAGGTCGTCGGCGGCGACTTCTACGACTTTCATCCCGCCGCGCGCCCCGAGGACGAGACGCTGGTGGTGCTGGGCGACGTGTGCGGGAAGGGGTTAGAGGCCGCCGTGATGACCGGCAAGATCCGGAACACGCTGCAGGCCCTGACCCCGCTGGCGCAGGACCACGAGGGGGTGCTCACGCTGCTCAACCGCGCCATGTTGTCGTCGGACCACACCCGGTTCGCCACGTTGGTCCTGGCCTCGGTCGCGCACCGGGACGGGCAGGTGACGCTGCGGCTGACCTGCGCCGGGCATCCGCCCCCGCTGATCGTGCGCGACAACGGGCAGGTGGAAGAGGCCGACACCAAGGGCACGCTGGTCGGCGCCCTGGAGCGCATCACCGTGCAGTCTTTCGAGACCTCCCTCGCCCCCGGCGAAACCTGCCTGCTGTACACCGACGGGATCACCGAGGCGCGCGGCGGTCCGTTCGGCGACGACTTCTTCGGTGAGCAGCGGCTGGCGGCCTCGCTCACCGGATGCGCCGGGATGCCGGCCGAAGCGGTCGTCGAACGCGTCCTGATGCTGGCCACGCAATGGGTGGGGCAACGCGTGCACGACGACATCGCGGTCGTGGCCATCACCGCCCCGCAGCGGACCCACCTCAGCGCCGTTGACGGCCACACCCGGGGCAGGTACGTGGCATGAGGCCCCACGACACCGACATGACCGCGTCGAATGCCACCGGCGCCGCCGACGAACTCGTTGTCCGCGAACGGCTTTGGGGCGCCCTGGCCGACCGCGACGAATACGCGGCCGCGGCCACGGTGTTCGCCGCGATGGATGCGGGCATGACGCCGGAAGACGTGCTGCTGCAGGTGATCGCCCCCGTCCAGCACAAGGTGGGCACCGAGTGGGCCGCCAACCGCATCAGCGTCGCGCAGGAACACGCGGCGACGGCCATCAACGATCGCGTCATCGCCGCGCTGGCCCATCACCCTTCCGGCAAAGTCCGGGGCCGGGGCGGTCGAGTCACTTTGGCCTGCGTGGACGGCGAATGGCACGCTTTGCCCGCCCGGCTGCTGGCCGAGGTCCTGCGGTTGCGCGGCTGGCAGGTCGACTTCCTGGGGGCGCAGGTCCCGACCCCGCACCTGATCGCCCACCTGCACCAGCACGGCCCCGACGTCGTGGCGCTCTCCTGCTCGATCCCCACCCGGCTGCCCAACGCGCACGCCGCGATCGTCGCGTGCCAGTCCGCCGGGTTCCCGGTCCTGGCCGGCGGCGCGGCCTTCGGCCACGACGGCCGCTTCGCCCGCAGGCTCGGCGCCGACGCCTGGGCCCCCGACGCCCGCACCGCCCACGAACGCCTGACCCGCGGATTCCCCGCCGTCCGGCGCGTTCCCAACCGCCAGCCGGTCGATGACCTGCCGCATCTGGTCGACCAGGAATTCACCATGGTGAGCCGGAGTGCGGCGCAACTGGTCAAGACCACCGTCGCCGATTTGGAGGACCGCTTTCCCGCCATGCGCGCCTACTCCACGCAGCAGCACCAGCGCACCGTCGAGGACATCGCCCACATCGTGGACTTCCTCACCGTGAGCCTGTACACCGACGACGACGCGTTGTTCACCGACTTCATCACCTGGACCGCCGACATCCTCACTGCGCGCGGCGTTCCGGCCGCGTCGCTTCGCCCGGCGCTGGATTTGCTGGCGGTGCAACTCAAGGAGTTTCCCCGCAGCCTGCGTCTACTGGGAGCAGCAAACGATGGCCTGACCACCGTCGCCGAGGCGGGAGCGTCGGCGTGAACCTCTCCGTGCACGTCGCCACGACAGGGCCGTCGGCCTGCGTGCAGGTCTCCGGTGACCTGGTGTACGAGACCGTGGACGCCATGGTCGCCGCCGTCGGTCGGCTGCTCGGCCAACAGCCCGCCCCGGCGCACCTTCATCTCGACCTCTCCCGGCTGGCCTTCTGCGACTCCGCTGGCCTCTCCGGCCTGCTCCTGGTCCATCGCCGGAGCTCTCAGGCGGGCGTGCGCCTGCACCTGGACCACCGGCCGCGATTCCTCGATCGCATCCTGGACGTCACCGGCACGTTCGACCACCTCGTCGCCGCGTCCGACCCCGAGTCGGGCGCGGCGAGCCCGGACCGGCGCGGCGAGAACGCTCCGGGACAGACGCGGGTCCGCTGACCGGCGCGGGGCCGTTACGAAGCCCGTAGGCTGGATTGCGACCGATGACACCCAACGGATTCCTGCGGCACGCCGCGACGCGCACATTCCGCGACCGTCGCGCGGCGGGTCGCGCGCTGGCCGAACAGCTGATGTCCTACCGCGACCGGGACGACGTGCTGGTCTTCGGGTTGGCCCGCGGCGGCGTGCCGGTGGCCTGGGAGGTCGCCGCGGCCCTGCACGCGCCGCTGGATGTGTTCCTGGTCCGCAAGCTCGGGGTGCCGCGCTGGTCGGAGCTCGCGATGGGCGCGCTCGCCAGCGGCGGCGGGGTCGTGATGAACGACGACGTGGTGTCCAGCCTGCGGATCACCGATGAGCAGGTGCGCGAGGTGATCGAGAGCGAGACGGCCGAACTCGCCCGCCGCGAGCACGCGTACCGCGGCGGGCGCCCGCCGGCCGACCCGCGCGGCAAGGTGGTGATCGTGGTCGACGACGGGATTGCCACCGGCGCCAGCATGCTGGCCGCCGTCCGGGCGGTGCGGGCCTCCGCTCCGAAATCCGTCGTCGTCGCGGTCCCGGTGGGACCCGCGTCGACCTGCCGTGAGCTCGCGCTCGAGGCCGACGAGGTAGTTTGCGTGACGATGCCGCCGGGATTCGAAGCCGTCGGCCAGGTATACGCCGATTTTCACCAGGTCAGCGACGACGAGGTGCGTCAAGCGCTCGCCACTCCGACCGGCTGAGTGCTACTTGGCGGCCTCGTCGCGGCCCTCCGCCGACACCGCCGACTGTTCGGTCGCGCCGGATTGTGGCGGCGTGCCGGGTTCCCCGGACGATTCGTCGCCGCCCTCCTGCGAGGCGTCCTCGGGGTAGTCGATGGCCTCTTCGCCGTCGGCGTCCTGGACCTCGGCCTCGTGCTGTTCTGCGCCGCCCGCGTCCCGCCGCTGCCGCTCCTGCAACGCGTCGATGATCAACAGCACGACGCCGAGCACGCTGGCACCGATGCACACCCAGGCCACCAACTCGTTGCTCGTGACCACGGCGAACACCAGCGCGACGAGCCCGACCAGGGCCAGTACCAGCGCAATGATCAGCATCGGTCATCCTCCAAGCGACGAGCGGGACAGCCAGTTCGTGTGCAGGTCCAGTGTGCCAAACCGCTCAGCTCGGCGAGTCTCCCGGCACGCCCGTGAGGCTAGTTGTTGCCCCGGTTGAATTGCTCGAACCCGCCGGCCTCGGCGCTGGAGTCGACTGGAGCCGCCGATCCGCGCTGGCCGAGCTCCTCCAGCTGCGATTCCAGGTAGGTCTTGAGCCGGGTCCGGTACTCACGTTCGAAGGTACGCAGCTGCTCGAGGCGGCCTTCCAGGACCGTGCGCTGCTGGTTGATCGTTCCCATGATCTCGGAGTGCTTGCGCTCGGCGTCGGCCTGCAGGGCGTCGGCCTTTTCCTGGGCCTGGCGCAGCTGGGTCTCGGAACGGGTTTGCGCGTCGGCGAGCATGGCGTCGGCGCGCTGCCGGGCCTCGGTGACCGTGGTCTCGGCGGTCTGGCGGGCCTCGGTGAGGATCTGGTCGGCGTTGGCGCGAGCGTCGGCCAGCATCTTGTCGGACTCGGCCTTGGCGGTGCTGGTCAGCCGGTCGGCGGTGTCCTGGGCCAGGCTCAGCACCCGGGCGGCCTTCATGGCCTGTTCCTCGTTGCTGGCCGCGGGGGCGGCGGGGGCGGCCACCGGTGCCGCCTTGGGCGCCGGCTCGGGCTCGGGGACGGGAATCGCCTGGGTGGGCGCGGCGGCGGGCGCGGCGCTGGCGCCACCGCCGGCGGCGAGTTCTCGGTCCAGCTCCTCGATGCGTTGGCGCAGATCGCTGTTCTCTTCGATGAGCCGGGTCAGCTCGGCCTCCACCAGATCGAGGAAGGCGTCGACCTCGTCTTCGTTGTAGCCCCGCTTGCCGATCGGTGGCTTACTGAACGCCACATTGTGGACGTCGGCTGGTGTAAGCGGCATTGTTTCGTCCCCTCAAGTTCCTGTCTAACGTTCTGGAAAGTGTAGAACGCAGTGGTAGCCGTCGTGCAACTGCCGTCCATCCTGTCACACCAGGCGCGACCGTTGCTGTTTAGGCCAATAAATAAGAACCAATTTCAAACACTGAGGGCAATAAAATCCGAAACCTTAGAATTTTTAAATCGCGGGCACCAAACCGAAGCTAAAACGTGGCCGAACCGTCGCCGGGGCGGAAGGTTGCTGCACGCCAGCGGCTCAGGCCGCGGCCCCGAATGCCAGTTGCATGCCGATGAACGCGACCAGCAAGAGCACCATGATGGACAGGTCGAAGCGGACGGCCCCGATGGTGAGTTGCGGGATCAGCCGGCGCAGCAGCTTCACCGGCGGGTCGGTGATCGACATGATGATCTCGAGGATCACCACCGTGATGCCGGTGGGATGCCAGTCACGGCTGAACGAGCGGATGAACTCGACGACGACCCGGGCGATGAGCAGCAGCCAGAAGATGAACAGCGCAAACCCAAGGATCTGAAAGAACAGCACCAACTGAAGAGCCCCGACCTTACCGATGAGATGTCAAGTGCCGCGGGCTTGCGCGGCGCCTGCCAGCGTACCGACTCCGGGCCCCGGCCCACATCTCAGCCGGCCCAGCCACCGGCGGCGACCGAAACGGCCGCTGGCGACCCGGGGCTACCGGTAGCCGTTATTGGTAAGCGTAGAAGCCGGTTTCGGCGATCCGCCGACGCTCCTCCGGGGACACGTCGACGTCGGCGGGCGAGAGCAGGAACACCTTGGTCGCCACCTTGTCGAAGGAGCCGCGCAGCGCGAAGGCGAGGCCGGCGGCGAAGTCGACGAGGCGCTTCGCGTCGGCGTTGTCCATCGACACCAGGTCCATGATGACCGGGGTGCCGTCGCGGAACCGCTCGCCGATGGTGCGGGCCTCGCTGTAGTCCTTCGGTCGCAGCGTGGTGATCTTCGAGAGCGGGTGGCCCTCCTCGAACATCATCGCCATCCGGCGCGGGTCCATCGCCAGCGCGCCGCGGGTGGAGTTGCGCAGCCAGGACCCGAAGCGGGGCCTGCCCATCTCGGGCCGCTCGAACTCGCGGGGGTGGACGGCGCCGTAGCGCGGCTCGTCCCCGTAACCGCCGCGGTAGCCGCCGGGCGGCGGGTAGTCGGCGGGCTCGCGGGGGTCGTCGTAGTCACGCCCCTCGTAACGCCCCTCGAGGCGTCCATAGCCGTCGTCGAAACGCGGCCGCGGGAAACCGCGGGAGGGAGCGGCGTGGTCGTCGTAATACTCGTCGTCGTAGTCGTCCATCGGGGCCATACCGAAATAGGCCTTGACTTTGTGCAGTGTGCTCATTGCGTTGACCCCTTCTAGCCCCTGACGCTGGTGTCAGTGATGAAGATGTGACTACAGTGACTTAATACGGTGACGGTAGCGGCCGCGGACCCAATAGCGCGGTACCGACACGCACACATGTGGAACCGTGTTTGACGGCGACTTCGAAATCGTCGGACATGCCGGCGGACAGGCCGACGGCGTTCGGATGCGACTCGAGGACGCGCAGGTGCTCCGTGCGCAGGCGCTCGAAGGCCGCGTCCGGGTCCGATCCCAGCGGCGGGATCGCCATCAGCCCCGCCAGTTCCAGGTGCTTGGACTCCTCGACCTGGGCGCACAACTCGTCGACCGCCCCCGGCGCCGAGATGTCGACGCCGCCACGCGAATGGTCGCCGTCGAGGCTGACCTGGACGTAGATCCGCATCGACTCGGCGCGGCGGCCCTCGGCCAGGGCCGCCGACACCCCCCGTTCCAGCGCGCCGATCAGCTGTGCGCTGTCGACCGAGTGGGCGGTGTGCGCCCACCGGGCGACCGAGCGGGCCTTGTTTCGCTGAATGTGGCCGACCATGTGCCAGCGCAGGCCCGGTGCGTCCGCCCGCGAAGCGGCCGCCAAGAGTTTGGTGACTTCGCTCACTTTTGCCGACGCCTCCTGATCCCGCGATTCGCCGACGGCGCGACAACCCAATCGGGACAAAGTCACGACATCGGTTGCTGGAAAGAATTTGGTAATCGGCAGAAGTTCGATTTCCCCGACATTGCGGCCCGCCGCTTCCGCGGCCGCCGCAAGGCGCGAGCGCACGGCCGCCAATGCGTGCATCAATTCCGTTTCACGGTCGCCCCCAGCTGGCATGTCTACCGCCATCGCGGTCACTCCATCCACACCAACGAGGCCAGCCGCCCGGTCGGCGCGTCCCGGCGGTGGCTGAACAGGCTCGGATCGGCCACCGTGCACCGCGGGTCGACGTCGATGGCCGTGACGCCCAAACCCTTTAACTGACAAGCGATTCCGGCCCGAAGGTCGAGTCCGGGGGTGCCCGCCGCGGTCGTGGTGCGGCTGCCGGGCAGCGCGGCCTCCACCTCGTCGGCCATGGCCGCGGGCACCTCGTAGTTGCGCCCGCTGACCGCCGGACCCAGCAGGGCCGAGATGTCCTCGACGTGCGCACCCTGGGCGAGCATCGCCTCCACGGTGCGGGCCACCACCCCCAGCTGTGCCCCGACGCGACCCGCGTGAACCGCCGCGGCCACACCCGCGCGCGCGTCGGCCAGCAGCACCGGCACGCAGTCGGCGGTCACCACCGCCAGCGCCAGCCGCGGGGTGCTGGTCACCAGCGCATCGGTGTCGTCGACCGCGCCGCTGCGGGGCCCGTCGACCACCTCGACCCGGTCGCCGTGGACCTGGTTCATCCACACCACGCGGTCGGGCCCGAGGCCGACCGCGGTGGCGAGCCGGTTTCGGTTGGCGGACACCGCCGCCGGGTCGTCACCGACGTGGTCGCCCAGGTTGAAGGACTCGAACGGTGGGCCCGAGACACCGCCCGCGCGGGTGGTGGTCACCCGCCGGATGCGCACGCTCACATGTTCAGTATCCGGACCGTGCTCACTGCCTGAGGGCAACGCCATCCGGTCCCTATTTTTCGTGGCCGGTTTGTCGCGCACTGGCAAGTAAATCGAGACCCTCAGCGGCGCATGAACGGCGGCACGTCGACGTCGTCGTCGTCGCCGCCGATGTTCAGCGTGGCGCCGTTGGTTGGCACCGGCACGCTGACGGCGTCCACGGGTTCGAACAAGGTCGAGGTGAGCTTGCCGGCCTTCGCCGACTCGATCCGGTGCGCCCCGGGCTTCTCGGCCGTGCCGCCGACGACGGGCCTGCGGCCGGAACCGACCGCGTCGAAGCCGGCTGCGATCACGGTGACGCGCACCTCGTCGCCCAGCGAGTCGTCGATGACCGTGCCGAAGATGATGTTGGCGTCCTGATGGGCCGCGTCCTGCACCAGCGATGCCGCCTCGTTGATCTCGAACAGGCCCAGGTCGCTGCCGCCGGCGATCGACATCAGCACGCCCTGGGCGCCCTCCATCGACGCCTCCAGCAGGGGCGAGTTGATCGCGATCTCGGCGGCCTTGAGCGAGCGGCCCTCGCCGCGGGCCGACCCGATGCCCATCAGGGCGGTGCCGGCCCCGGACATGATGCCCTTGACGTCGGCGAAGTCGACGTTGATCAGACCGGGCGTCGTGATCAGGTCGGTGATGCCCTGCACGCCGTTGAGCAGCACCTCGTCGGCGCTGCGGAACGCGTCCATCAGGGACACTGCGGCATCGCCCATCTGCAGCAGCCGGTCGTTGGGGATGACGATCAGGGTGTCGCAGCTCTCGCGCAGCGAGGCGATGCCGGCTTCGGCCTGATTGCCCCGCCGCTTGCCCTCGAACGAGAACGGCCGGGTGACCACGCCGACGGTCAGCGCGCCCAGCTTGCGGGCGATGCTGGCCACCACGGGTGCGCCGCCGGTGCCCGTCCCGCCGCCCTCGCCGGCGGTGACGAACACCATGTCCGCACCGCGCAGCAGCTCCTCGATCTCGTCCTTGGCGTCCTCGGCGGCCTTGCGGCCGACCTCCGGGTCGGCGCCGGCGCCCAGCCCGCGCGTGGAGTCGCGGCCGACGTCGAGTTTGACGTCGGCATCGCTCATCAACAGCGCCTGCGCGTCTGTGTTGATCGCGATGAACTCCACGCCCTTGAGGCCCTGCTCGATCATCCGGTTCACGGCGTTGACACCGCCGCCACCGATACCCACGACCTTGATGACGGCCAGGTAGTTATGCGGGGGGGTCATCATTCGGTTTCCTCCCTGATGGGCTCAAGTTCTTCGCGACGGGGTTTCTCCCGAACGTTCGCGGTCCTCCCTGGCAAACCCTCAACCTCAACCATAGAGTTAGAGTTATGTCAAGTAGTTCCGCGCAACCAGAACGGTATGGGCACGGCGCGCGCGAACCCCGCAGGCGCGCCGACGCGCGGCTCGCAAATTTTTTCTGTTGCCGACGTCACACGCAGGGCGCGGGCGTCGCTACTTCACCGTGGGCAGATCGGGGCTGGAGACGTCGTAGGTCCGCCCGGGCTGGGTCAGCAGGGCCGCCAGCTTCTCGGCCTTCTCGTCGGTGCGATCGGTCGTCCCCCAGATGACCACGCGGCCATCGCCCAGCGTGAGCGTGATCGAGGCCACCGAGGGGGCCGCGACCCGGCCCACCTGGCCCGCCACCTCGGGCCGCAGCGCCGTGAGCACCTGGAGCGCGGCCTTGGTCGCCGGATCGTTGGGGCCGGGATTGGCGACGTCGAGGTACGGCAGCGCCGGCGGCGGCGGCCCGGTCGCGAAATCGACGCCGTCGTGGTCGAACAGGTGCGGGCCGTCCGGAAAGTCCTTCACCGCCACCGCAACCCGCTCGACGATGGTGATGCGCAGCGCCGACGGATACTGGCGCTGCACCCGCGCGCTGGCCACTCGCCGGATCGCCGCCACCCGGTCGGCGACCTGGTTGGTGTTGATCTGCAGCAGCGGCGTCCCCGGCCGCACCCGCGCCGCGTCGAGCACCTCTTCGCGGGTCACCTCCCCCGTGCCGACCACGACGATGTTGCGGGCCGACATCGCGGGGGTGAAATACAGGATCAACGCGAGCCCGATTCCGACGATGACCAGCAGCACCGTCACCAACAGCATCTTCAAGCCACGAACCACGCCGCGCGCGACGGGTTTGGGCTCGTCGGCCGCGCGCCCGCTGACCCGGCGTTTGGCCTCCCGCCGGGCTTCCTCGATGGCGGTGGCGCGCGCCTGCGCGGCGCGGCGCTCCGCCCGTTCGCGGCGCGCCCGCCGGCGCGGCCCCTCGAATTCGTCCGCGGGCGCCGCCGTTTCGGCCTCGGGCCCTCCGACGAACAGCGGCTCGGTGACGGCCTCCCCGGCGTCGGCCGGCTGGCCCACCACGCCCAGATTGCCCGGCTCCGGGCCGTCCGTCGGCGTCGCGTCGTTGGGCCGGGTCATTGCCGCACTCCCGGCCGGCCTGGTGCGCTGCGGTTGTCCCGGGTCCGCAGCGCGGTCACGATCTCCGGCCCCAGCAGGGTGACGTCGCCCGCGCCCATCGTGACGATGACATCGCCGGGGCCGGCGGCGGCGGCCACCTGGTCGGCGACCGCGGAGAAGTTGGGCAGGTAGCGCACCGGCGCGGTGACGTGCTCGGCGACGCTGGCGCCGCTGACACCGGCCAGCGGTTGCTCGCGCGCGCCGTAGACGTCGAGAACGAACACCTCGTCGGCGGCATCGAGCGCGCGGCCGAACTGTGCGGCGAATTCCTTTGTGCGCGAATACAAATGGGGTTGAAAGACCACCAGGCTACGCCCGCCGCCGCTCTGCTCGAGGACCGTGCGGACCGCGGCCAGCGTGGCGCTGATCTCGGTGGGATGGTGGGCGTAGTCGTCGAAGACGCGCACCGACCCGGCGTTGCCGACCAGTTCGAACCGGCGGCGCACCCCCTCGAACCCGGCCAGCCCGTCGAGCACCGCGTCGATCGAGGCGCCGATCTCGATCGCCGCCAGCAGCGCGCCCAGCGCGTTGAGCGCCATGTGCCGCCCGGGCACCGACAGCCGCATCACGCGCGGATACGGTTCCGGGTCCAGGTCCGGGGCGAGCTGGATGTGCGCGACCGCTTCCGTGCCCTGCTGCTCCCAGGACAGCAGGGTCGCGGCGTTGCCCTCGTCCGGCGTGGACCCGTAGCGCAGCACCCGGATCCCCAGCTCCGCGGTGCGCTCGGCCAGCGCGGCCGCGCCCGGGTCGTCGACGCACACCACCAGCGCTCCCCCGGGGGCGAGCCGCTCCACGAAGGCGTCGAACACCCCGACGTAGGCGTCGGCGCTGCCGTAGAAGTCCAGGTGATCGGTCTCGATGTTGGTGACCACCGCGACGTTGGGCGTGTATTCCAGCAGCGAGCCGTCGCTTTCGTCGGCCTCGGCGACGAAGCAGTCGCCGCTGCCGTGGTGCGCGTTCGTGCCGGCCTCCCCCATCTCGCCGCCGACCGCGAAGGACGGATCGAGCCCACAGTGCTGCAACGCCACGATCAACATCGACGTCGTCGTGGTCTTGCCGTGGGTCCCGGTGACCATGAGCGTGGTGCGCCCGTCCATCAGCCTGGCCAGGACCGCGGGCCGCAGGATCACCGGGATGCCGCGCCTCCGGGCTTCGACGAGCTCGGGGTTGGTCTTGGGGATGGCGGCGTGGGTGGTGATCACCGCGGTCGGGCCGCCGGGCAACAGGTCGAGCGACGACGGGTCGTGGCCGATGCGGATCGAGGCGCCCCGGGCCCGCAACGCGTGCACGCCGCGCGACTCCTTGGCTTCGGACCCGGACACCAGCGCGCCGCGGTCCAGCAGGATGCGGGCGATGCCCGACATGCCGGCCCCCCCGATGCCCACCATGTGCACCCGCTGCAGCTCGGGCGGCAGCTGTCCGGCGGTCACCGCCGCCCTCCCGCCGCTGCCTTCCTGGCGATGTCCAGTGCCGCCTGTGCCACGTGGCGCGCCGCGTCGGGATGCCCCACCCGCGCGGCCGCCGCCGTCATCGCCGCCAACCGCGGCGGGTCGTTGAGCAGCCCGGCCACCTCGCGCGCGACCAACTCCGGCGTCAGGGCGGCGTCGGCGACCACCATGCCGCCCCCGGCGTTGACCACCGGCAGCGCGTTGAGCCGCTGCTCGCCGTTGCCGATCGGCAGCGGCACGTAGATGGCCGGCAGGCCGACCGCCGAGACCTCGGCGACGGTCATGGCGCCGGACCGGCAGATCGCCAGGTCGGCGGCGGCGTAGGCCAGGTCCATCCGGTCCAGGTAGGGCACCGCCACGTAGGGCGGCTCCCCGGGTTGGGGTTCGCGCAGCTCGAGGGTGTTTTTCGGCCCGTGCGCGTGCAGCACCGAGACGCCCGCGGCGGCCAGGTCGGCGGCCGCCCCGGACACCGCCCGGTTCAACGACACGGCGCCCTGCGACCCGCCGAACACCAGCAACACCCGCGCGTCGTCGGCGAAGCCGAAGTGCCTGCGCGCCTCGGCGCGCAGGGCCGCGCGGTCCAGCGAGGTGATGGCCGCCCGCACCGGCACCCCCACCACCTCGGCGCGCGGCAACCCGCAATCGGGCACCGCGGAGAGCACCCGGTCGGCGCGGCGGGCACCGATCCGGTTGGCCAGCCCGGCGCTGGCGTTGGCCTCGTGAATCAGCACCGGGACGCGGCGCCTGCGGCCGAGACCGCGGGGGATCCCGCGCGCGGCCAGGTACGCCGGCAGCGCCACATATCCGCCGAAACCGATGATGACGTCGGCGTCGACCGCGTCGAGCACGGCGCGCGTCTCCCGGACCGCGCGCCACACCCGCGGGGGCAGCCGCGCCAGGTCGCCGCTGGGCTTGCGCGGCAGCGGCACCGGCGTGATCAGCTCGAGGTGGTAGCCCCGCTGGGGCACCAGCCGGGTCTCCAGGCCGCGGTGGGTGCCCAGCGCCGTGATCCGCACCTGCGGGTCGAGCGCGCTGAGCGCGTCGGCCACGGCCATCGCGGGCTCGACGTGGCCGGCGGTGCCGCCGCCGGCCAGCACGACCGACAGCGGTTTAAAAGCCGACAACGCGGCACCGGCGGGCTGGGGACTTGTCCCCCGCCCGCCGGTCGCCTTGCTGACCGTGTCGTTCACCCGTAACGCTGACCTTCCAGTGCGCGAGCGCGCCGTGGCTGACGCTGGCCGGCTCCCCGACTGGCGGAGCGCTGGCCAGATCCATGATGCACCGCCCCGCGGGCCGGCCGTGCGGCTGTGCGGGAGAACGCCGGTCGCAGCGGTTCCTCGGCCTTGCGGGCGACCTTGCGGGCCGACGCCGGGGCGGCCTTCCACGCGCCGCTGCGCGAAGGGGCGCCCTGGGCCGGCGGCTTGCCCGCGCGCTTGCGGTCGCGGAACGACTCCAGCCGGGTCGGCACGTACGGCTGGGGCAGCGGCAGCCGCAGGAACCGGTTCACCTTGTCGTCGCGGCCGGCGCGCAGGGCGGCCACCGCCTCGGGTTCGTGACGGGCCGCGTTGGCCATGATCCCGATCATGAAAAGCGTTGCCGCCGTCGAGGTTCCGCCCGCGGAGATGAGGGGTAGCTGAATGCCGGTGACGGGCAGGATCCCGATCACGTAACCGATGTTGATGAACGCCTGACCCAACACCCACATCGTCGTGGTGGCGGTGAGCAGCCGCAGGAATGGGTCGGCCGACCGGCGGGCGATGCGCATCCCGGTGTAGGCGAACAGCCCGAAGAGGACGAGCAGCCCGAAGGCGCCGACGAAGCCCAGCTCCTCGCCGATGATCGCGAAGATGAAGTCGTTGTGGGCGTTGGGCAGGTAGTTCCATTTGGCCACGCCCTGGCCCAGGCCGTCGCCGAAGATGCCGCCGTGGGCCAGGGCGAACTTCGCCTGGCGGGCCTGGTAACCCGTGTCCATGGGGTCGTTCTCGGGGTTCATCCACGACTTCACCCGGTCGGAGCGGTAACCGGCGGACATGGCCAGGACGGCCCCGGCCAGGAAGACCGCCAGCAGCGAGGTCGCGAAGACGCGCAGCGGCAGGCCGGCGTACCACAACAGCGCCAGCAGGATGATGCCCAGCGACACGGTCTGTCCGAGGTCGGGCTGCGCCACGATCAGCGCCAGCGCGATGACCGCGGCGGGCACCAGGGGGATCAGCATCTCGCGCAGCGAGGCCCGCTCCAGCCGGCGGGCGGCCAGCAGGTGCGCGCCCCAGATGGCGAAGGCGATCTTGGCCAGCTCGGAGGGCTGCATGGAAAAGCCGGCGATGACGAACCACTTCCGCGACCCGTTGGCCAGGTTTCCGATGCCGGGAACGAGCACGAGCACCAACAGGATGACGGTGACGACGTAGCCGGTGAAGGCGACGCGGCGGATGAACCGCACCGACATGCGCAGCGAGGCATAGCAGGCGATCAGGCCGATCACCGTCCACAACACCTGCTTGCCGAAGATGATCCAGGCCGACCCGTCGGCGTCATAGGACCGCACGCCCGACGCCGAGAGCACCATGATCAAGCCGAGAATCGTCAACAGCCCGGCCACCGCGATGATCAGGTGAAACGAGGTCATGGGCCGGCTCAGCCAGGCCCCGAACCGGTTGCGCTCGTCGGTCTTGACCGGGGTTTTCGCGGCCGGCTTGGCCTCCGATGCGCCGGCCGGGCTGACCGGGCCGGTCGCCTCGTCGGCGTCGGCCTCCCCCGGCTCGGCCGCGGCGGTGCCGGCGGTCGCCCCGGTTGCTTTACCCCGGCGTCTCAGCCGGGCCAGCGGATTACCCACGCCCGCCTACCGAGTGGCCGCGCGGACGGCCGCGGCGAAGGCGTCGCCGCGGTCGGCGTACCCGGTGAACTGGTCGAACGACGCGCCGGCCGGTGCCAGCAGCACCGTGTCGCCGGGCCGG
Organism: Mycobacterium seoulense; assembly: GCF_010731595.1. Taxonomy (NCBI): domain Bacteria; kingdom Bacillati; phylum Actinomycetota; class Actinomycetes; order Mycobacteriales; family Mycobacteriaceae; genus Mycobacterium; species Mycobacterium seoulense. The sequence continues at coordinate 1,981,161 of NZ_AP022582.1, forward strand.
GCCAGGTCGCGGGCCGCGGCCACCGCCGCGGTCATGACGGAAGTGCCGAGATCCCCGCCCGAATCTTTCACTTCTGTCACATCTGCACCAACAACCACAGGCGTCGCTTTCATATCAGCATCCTCGCCTGTCACAACCTGGACGACGGGGACATCCGGCGCGTGTCGCGATAACGCCTCTGCAACCTCTTGGCGATCCCGGCCGATGAGCACCGCGCCGACCAGCCGCGGGGCGATCCTGGCGACGACGGGGTCCACGGATGCGCCCTTGAGCAGACCGCCGGCCACCCACACCACGCGCGGGTAGGCCAGCACGGACGCCTCGGCGGCGTGCGGGTTGGTGGCCTTGGAGTCGTCGACGTAGGTGACTCCGTCGACGATGGCGACCACCTCCGCCCGGTGCCGGCCCACCCGGAAGGCCGCGACCGCGTCGGCGATCGCGTCGGCCGGCACACCGACGCTGCGCGCCAGCGCCGCCGCGGCCAGGGTGTCGAGGATGCCGACGGGTCCCGGCACGGGGATCGAGTCGACGGGCAGCAGCGCGAGGTCGTCGGCGAAGGCGCGGTCGATCAGTTGGCCGTCGCGCACACCCAGTTCGCCCGCCGCAGGCTCGCCGAGCCGGAAGCCGACGCGCACCGGCGCCGCGGCGGTGCCCAGCAACGCCGCCGCCCGGGCGTCGTCGAGCCCGACCACCGCCACTCGGCCGCGCAGCACCCGTGCCTTCGCGGCCGTGTAATCGGCCATGGTGGAGTGCCAATCCAGGTGGTCTTCGGCGATGTTGAGGACGGCACCCGCCTCGGGCCGCACCGAGGGCGCCCAGTGCAGTTGGAAGCTGGACAGCTCGACTGCCAGCAGGTCCGCCGGCTTGTCGAGCACATCGAGGACCGGATCGCCGATGTTGCCGCACAACAGGCTGCGCCGGCCTGCGGCGGTCAGCATGGCGTGCAGCATCGACGTCGTGGTGGTCTTGCCGTTGGTGCCGGTCACCGCCAGCCAGCGGCGCGGCGGTCCGTACCGGCCCGCGGCGTCGAGCCGCCAGGCCAGCTCCACGTCGCCCCAGACCGGCACGCCCGCCGCCCCCGCGCCGACCAGCAGCGGGGTGTCCGGCGCAAACCCCGGGCTGGTGACCACCAGGGCGTAGTCCGCGGGGCGCTGGGCGGCCGTCGACGTGGTCACGGTCGCCACGCCGGTTTCGGCGTAGCGGCGCAGCGTGGCCGGGTCGTCGTCGCAGAGGGTCGGCACCGCGCCGAACCGGGTCAGGGCCGCCAGCACCGCCCTGCCGGTGACGCCGCCGCCGGCCACCAGCACGGGCGCGCCAGGCACCAAGGGGTCGAGACCGGGCACGTCAGGCACCGATCGCGGCCAGCCACTCGCCGTAGAACAGGGCCACGCCCAGACCGCAGGTGATGGCCGTCAGCAGCCAGAAGCGGATGATGACCGTCGTCTCGGCCCAGCCGGCCAGCTCGAAATGGTGATGGAAGGGCGCCATCCGGAACACCCGGCGCCCGGTGGTCCGGAACGCCAGGATCTGCAGCACCACGGAGGTGACCTCGGCGACGAACAGCGACCCCAGGACGACGGCGAGGATCTCAGTGCGGCTGGTGACCGACAGGCCCGCGATGATGCCGCCCAGCGCCAACGACCCGGTGTCCCCCATGAAAATCTTTGCGGGAGCGGCATTCCACCACAAGAAGCCGATGCAGGCGCCCGCGGTGGCGGCCGCGACGAGCGCCAGGTCCAGCGGGTCGCGCACGTTGTAGCAACCCAGGCCCGGCGCGGTGACGCAGGCGTTGCGGTACTGCCAGAAGGTGATCAGCACGTAGGCGGCGGTGACCATCGCCATGCACCCGGCCGCCAGCCCGTCGAGCCCGTCGGTGAAGTTGACCGCGTTGGACCAGGCGCTGACCACCACCACGCAGAACAACACGAACAGCCCGGGAGCCAAAGTGACGGTGGCGATCTCGCGCACGTAGGACAGGTCCGAGCTGGCCGGCGTCAACCCGCTGCCATTGCGGAACTGCAACACCAGCACGCCGAACAGCACCGCGGCCGCGACCTGCCCCAAGGCCTTGGCCGTCTTGTTCAGCCCGAGGTTGCGCGACCGGCGGATCTTGATCAGGTCATCGAGGAAACCGACGCCGCCGAGCACGGTGGCCAGGCCCAGCACCAGCAGACCCGAGGCGGAAACGCCCTCCCCGTCGAACGCCAGCCCGGCCAGGTGCGTGCCCAGGTAGCCCGCCCAGATGCCGGCCAGGATGGCCACGCCGCCCATCGACGGCGTGCCGCGCTTGGTGTGATGGCTGGGCGGGCCGTCCTCGCGCGTGTGGTGTCCGAACCCCTGCCGGGTGAACAGCCGGATCAGCGCCGGGGTCAACAGGATTGACACGGCGAGCGCGACGGCCACCGCGATGAGGATCTGCCTCACGAGGCCGTCCCCCCGTTCGCGGTCGCGGAACCCTCTGCGGCGAGCGCGTCGGCCAGCGCACCCAGACCGGCCGCGTTGGAGGCCTTCACCAGGACCACGTCGCCGGGCCGGACCTCGGCCCGCAGCAACGCCAGGGCGGCGTCGGCGTCGGCCACGATGACGGCCCCCCGATCGGCCCCGGCCCCCCACGAGCCCTCCATGACCGCTCCGTGGTGCATGGCGCTCATCGACCTCCCACTTCCCACGACGACAAGTCGAGACACATCTAAGCGCACCGCCAGCCGGCCGATGCGATCGTGCTCGGCCACCGCGTCCTCGCCGAGCTCGGCCATTTCGCCCAGCACCGCCCAACTCCTGCGCTTTTCGCCGGCGTCGGCGCTGTGGCCCGGTTGCGGCGCGTGGGCGATCCAGGCCAGCGCCTGCAGCCCGGCCCGCATCGAGTCGGGGTTGGCGTTGTAGGCGTCGTCGATCACCGTGACCCCGTCCGCGCGGGTGGTCACGTGCATGCGGTGCCGCGACACGGGCCCGGCGTGCGCCAGCGCGGCGGCGACCTGCTCGGCGGTGGCGCCGCACTGCAGCGCGACGGCGCTCGCGCACAACGCGTTGGTGACCTGGTGGTCGCCGTAGACGCCCAGCTGCACGTCGACCTCCACAGGACCTCGGCTGTCCATCGCGTGCAGGGTAAAGCGGGGCCTGGCCAGTTCGTCCAGCGACACTCCGTCGGCCCAGACGTCGCTGGGCCCCGAATCGGTGTGGCTGAACCGGCTGACGCGCACCACGCGCGCATCGGTGACGCGGGCCATCGCCGCCACGGCCGGGTCGTCGAAGTTGAGGATCACCACACCGGACGATGGAACGGATTGGGGCAGTTCGGATTTGGTGCGCGCGATGGCTTCCCGCGAGCCGAACTCGCCCAGGTGGGCGGTGCCGACGTTGAGGACGACGCCGATCGCCGGCCGGGCGATCTCGGCCAGCGCGGCGATGTTGCCGGGGTGGCGGGCCGACATCTCGAGAACGAGGTACTCGGTGCGGCGCGTCGCGCGCAACACCGTCCACGGGTGCCCCAGCTCGTTGTTGAACGACCCGGGCGGGGCCACCACCTCGCCCAGTGGCCCGAGCACGGCGGCCACCAGGTCTTTCGTCGATGTCTTCCCCGACGAGCCGGTGATCCCGATGATGGTCAGCCCGCCCGCCACCAGCTCCGCGGCCACCGCCTTGGCCAGCTTGGCCAGCGCCGCCAGCACCGCCGCGCCCGAGCCGTCGGAGTCGTGTTCGAGAACCCCGGCCAGGCCACCGTCGGGGCGGCCGTCGGTCCGCGGTTGCGGGGACACCACGATGGCGGGCACCCCCACCGGCCGGGCGGCCAGCACCGCGACCGCGCCCGCCGCCACCGCCGCGCCCGCGTAGTCGTGCCCGTCGGCCCGCGCTCCCGGCAGCGCGAGGAACAGCCCGCCGGGGCCGACCGCGCGCGAGTCGAATTCGACTGTGCCCGTGACGCGGAGCTCTGCCGCGGCCTGTGGCGAGATGTCGGCCAGCGTGCCGCCCACGATGTCGGCGATCTCGGCGACGGTCAGGTCGATCACGGCCGCGCCCCCAAAGCTTTGAGGGCCGCGCCGAGCTCCACCCGGTCGTCGAAGGGACGGGTCTCGCCCCCGGCGCGCTGGCCGGTCTCGTGACCCTTGCCCGCGACCACCACGACGTCGCCGGGGCGCGCCCAGGCCACCGCGCGATCGATCGCGGCGCGGCGGTCACCGATCTCGACGACCTCGGCGTTGCCGCCGCGCGCCCCGGCCAAGATTTCCCGCCGAATGGCGGCGGGGTCCTCGCTGCGCGGGTTGTCGTCGGTGACGACGACGAAATCGGCCAGCTCCGCGGCGATCTCACCCATCGGTCGCCGCTTGCCCGCATCGCGGTCACCGCCCGCCCCCAACACGACCGCGAGCCGGCGACCGGGGCGGCGCAGGTTGGCCAGCACCGAACGGAGCGCCTCGGGCTTGTGGGCGTAGTCGACCAGCGCGAGGAAATCCTGGCCGCAGTCGATCTCCTCCATGCGGCCGGGCACCCGGGTTTCCAGCAGCCCGGGCGCCGCCTGCTCCGGCGACACTCCCACCGAATCCAGAATCGCCAGTGCAACAAGGCAATTGGCGACGTTGTAACGCCCCGGCAGCCGGATGCCGACCCGGTGGCGCACGCCGGCGGGATCGATCGCGGTGAACTGCTGCCCGCCGGCGCCCATCGGGATCACGTCCATGGCGCGCCAGTGCGCGGGCTGGCCGGCGACGCTGACGGTGATCGCGTCACCGGCCCGGGCGGCCATGGCCCGCCCGGCGTCGTCGTCGATGCAGACCACCACCGTGCGGGCCCGCAGCGGCGACGCGGGGTCGAACAGCTTCGCCTTGGCCTCGAAGTAGTCGGCCATGGTCGGGTGGAAGTCGAGGTGGTCGCGGGACAGGTTGGTGAAGCCGGCCACCGCGAACCCGGTGCCGTCCACCCTGCCGAGCGCCAGCGCGTGGCTGGACACCTCCATGACGACGGTGTCCACCCCGCGTTCGGCCATCGCGGCGAACATGGCCTGCAGGGCGGGCGCCTCGGGAGTGGTCAGCGCGCTGGGAACGTCGGCGCCGTCGATGCGGATGCCGATCGTGCCGATCAAGCCGGCCGTCCGGCCGGCGGCGCGCAGCCCCGATTCGACCAGATACGTCGTCGTGGTCTTGCCGGCGGTACCGGTGATCCCGACGACCGTCACCCGCTCCGACGGGTTGCCGTACACCGTGGCGGCCAGCGAGCCCAGCACCGTGCGGGGCGCCGGGTGCACCAGCGTCGGCACGGCCGCCGCCGAGCCACCCATCTCCGCGACCCCGGCGGCGTCGGTGAGCACGGCGACGGCGCCGCGTTCGATAGCCTCGGCCGCGTAGCGGGCCCCATGTGTCGAGGCGCCCGTCAGCGCCGCGAACAGGTCGCCGGGCCGCACGTCCTGGGCGCGTAGCGTCACGCCGGTGACGGCCACGTCGGGAACGGCGGTGTCCTCGTCCGCGGGTACCGCCCCGACCTGGGCCGCCAGCGCGGGCAGGCGCGTCCCCGCGCCGGCGCCTGGGCGCAAATCAGTGGGCACCGACACCACCTGTTCACACCTCCCTGCAGACGCCGCGTGATCCTCATGATCGGCCATGACACCCTACCGAGAGGCACCCGCCACCCAGGTGGCCTCGTCAATCGAGTGTGCGTCGAGGGCCTTCAGTGTGCGCGCAGGGCGGGATTCGGGCCCCGAATCCCGCCCTGCGCGCACACCCGACGCCGTCACCGCACGAGCGATGGTCTCCGGCCAGCTAGGTGGCCTGCAACGTCAGCGGCGGGCCGGGATCCGGCGAGAGGGGCACGTTCTCGCGCTGCATGAGCCAGCCGGCGATGTTGTGGAACAGCGGGGCCGCCGAGTGGCCCGGCGTACCGTCCGCGTTGCGCTCCGGGTTGTCCATCATGATGCCGATGACGTAGCGCGGGTTGTCCACGGTGGCCATGCCGGCGAAGGTGATCCAGTAGACGTTGTCGAAGTAGCAGCCGCACGCGGGGTTGATCTGCTGCGCGGTCCCCGTCTTGCCGGCCATCTGGTAACCCGTCACCGCGGCGGCGGGCCCGGTGCCCTGCTGGTAACCCATCGGATCGCGTTGCACGACGGCGCGCAGCATGTTGCGCACGGTCTGGGCCGTCTGCGGTGAAACCACCCGCACCCCTTCGGGACGCGGCTCCTCGGTACGGGTCCCGTCCGGCGCGATGGTGGCCTTCACGATCCGCGGCGGTATGCGCACCCCGTCGTTGGCGATGGTCTGGTACATGCCGGCCATCTGCAACAGTGTCATCGAAAGGCCTTGCCCGATAGGCAGGTTCGAGAAGGTGCTGCCCGACCACTGGTCGATGGGCGGCACCAGCCCCGCGCTCTCACCGGGCAGGCCCACGTTCGTGCGCTGGCCGAGACCGAATTTGCGGACCATGTCGTAGAAGCGTTCCGGGCCGACGCGCTGGGCGAGCATCAACGTGCCGACGTTGGAAGACTTTCCGAACACACCCGTGGTGGTGTAGGGCATCACGCCGTGGTCCCACGCGTCGTGGATGGACACCCCGCCCATCTGGATCGACCCGGGCACCTGCAGCACCTCGTCCGGATTGGACAGGCCGTACTCGATCACCGAAGAGGCGGTGATGACCTTGTTCACCGACCCGGGCTCGAAGGGTGAGGACACCGCCAGGTTGCCCAGCTGTTTGTCACCCTGACGCCCGATGTCCTGGGACGGGTCGAACGTGTTGTCGTTGGCCATGGCCAGCACTTCGCCGGTCTTCGAGTCCAGCACGACGGCCGAGACATTGTGTGCCCCAGAGAGATTCTTGGCCTGCTGGACCTGCTGCTGCACGTAGAACTGGATGTCGTCGTCGAGGGTGAGCTGGACCGTCGAACCGTTGACCGCCCGATGCCGGTTGCGGTAGCTGCCCGGGATGACGACACCGTCGGACCCACGGTCGTAGGTGACCGAGCCGTCGGTTCCGGACAGCACCGAATCCAGGGACTCCTCCAGCCCCAGCAGCCCATGACCGTCCCAGTCGATGCCGCCGACGATGTTGGCCGCCAACGATCCGCCGGGGTACTGCCGCAGGTCTTGTCGCTCCGAACCGACTTCGGGAAACTTGTCGGAGATGGCGCTGGCGACGGCGGGGTCGACGGCGCGCGCCAGATACACGAAGTTCTCGTCGCTTTGCAGCTTCTTCAACACGGTCGTCGAGTCCGGCTTGTTGCCCAGCCGGGTGGCGACCTCCTGGGCGATGTCCCGCAGCCGCTGCTGGGGATCGGGGGCCACCGAGTTCTTGTTCTTGGCCTCTTCCAGCTGCTTGCGAATCCTCTTGGGCTGGAACGTCAGCGCCCGCGACTCGGTGGTGAACGCCAGCTGATCCTTGTTCCGGTCGACGATGCTGCCGCGGACGGCCTTCTCGACGTCGGTGACCTTGAGCTGGCCCGCGGCCTGGGCGCGCAGCGATGGCGCGTTGGTGACCTGCAGGACGAACAACTGGACCGCCGCCACCACGATCAAGACCCCGATGGCCGCGTTGCCGGCCCGATGCCGGAAGACGAACGACGCGCCGCGGCCGCCCGCCTGCACGAGTTGCCGGGTGCGCCGCTCCCGCGCCGAGTGCCCGGTCGCCACCGCGTCCGGCCGGTCGGCCGGGCGGGCTTTCCCGGCGTCCTTGGCTGGCTTGGATTTCCGGAACCTCTTCGGCTCCCGGACGTCCTGGCCTTTCGGTTGCTTCGCGCGCCGCTTCGGCTGGCGAAGCCCCTTGGGGTCCTGCGCCTTACCGGGACCGCGCGTCGGCTGCGACCGGCGGGTGCGCTTCGAGTCGCCGCGGCTCACCGGGGCACACCCGGTGTCACAACGGGGCCCGGCGCCGCGGGCTGCGGCACGAGCACCGGAGCGACGGGAGCGACGGGAGCGGCGGGGACGATCCCTTGGGGAACCGCGGGCGCGCGTTGCACCGGAACCGGCACCTCCGCGGGTAACGGTGCGGGCACCTGCCCGGGCGGCGGAATGGGCAAGCCGCCCAGCGGGATCGGCACCTCGGCGGGCACCGGGGCGAGCGCGGGTCCCGGCGAGGGCGCGGGCAGCCCCGGTACCGGCGCACCCGGCGCGGGCAGGGCACCCGGCGCCTGCCCGAGGGCCGGCGCGCCCGGCAGGCCCGGCAGCTGGGGTCCGGCCGGTGCCAGGTGCTGGCCGCCCAGCGTCGACGATCCGTCCGGAGCGCGCAACAGCGCCTCGGGTCCCGAGCGCGCCGGCGGCGCCGCCACCGGGTCGGGTTGCACCCGGACCGGAACCTCCGCGGGAGGCGCCGGCGGCGCCACGGGCTGCGGCGGACCCTGCTCGGGGAGCTTGCTGTTCAGCGGCGGGGGCGGCACCCCGTCGGCCGGCTTGGGTGTGCCGACCACCACCCAGTTCCCGGACGGGTCCTGGACCAGATGCGCGGTGTCGCGCGTCGGGATCATGCCCTGCTTGCGGGCCGCCTCGGCCAGCGCCGGCGCCGATTCCGCCTCGCGCACATCGCGTTCCAGCGCCTCCTTCTGCTGTTGCAGCAGCCGGGTCTTCTCCCGCGCGTGGCTCAACTTATACGAGCGCTCGGCGGAGTCCGTGGACAACCACAGCGTCAGGCCCAGCCCGACGCCGAGCGCGCCGATGACGAGCACGACAAAGGGGACCTTGCTCGCCAGAGTGCGGGGCCGCAGATCGATCGCGGCCAGCCGGGCCGCCAAACGCTCACTCAGGCGAGGGCGAATAACTTTGGGCGCCTTGGCTTTCCGCGCCTTGGCGCGGGCCTTGGCCTGGCTGGTACTCTTGGGCCGCGCCGGCCGCTCGACCGGCCGGGCGATGGGACTGGTCTGCGGTCCGGACTTGGGCGCGCGGCTCTCGCGGGTGGGCGCCGAGGTCCGCCCGGGCCGGGGCCGTCGCACGGGGCCGGGATCGGCGGCCGAGCGCCTGCTCCGCCGGGCGGAACCGTCGCGTCCGCCGCGACGATTCGGCGTCTCCCGCTTTGCTTTCATGCGTCGCCCTTTCCGGTTGCCTGCTGGACCCGTTGCACAGCTCGTAGCCGCACCGCCGCGCTGCGGGGATTGCGTTCCACCTCGGCGGCGTCCGCACGCTCGGCGCCGTGGGTCAGCGACCGGAATAGCGGCTCGTGGCCGGGGAGTTCGACGGGCAGGTCCACCGGGGTACGCGAGGCGACCGCATCGGCGAACAACCGTTTGACGATCCGGTCTTCCAGCGATTGATAGGCCAGCACCACCATGCGTCCACCGACGGCGAGCGCGTCCAGACCGGCCGGGATCGCGCCGCGCAACGAATCCAGTTCGTCGTTGACGGCGATCCGCAGGGCCTGGAAGGTCCGCTTGGCCGGATGCCCCCCGGTGCGCCGGGCGGGGGCCGGAATCGCCTGGTAGAGCAGCGCTACCAACTCCGCGGTCGACGTGAAGGGGGTGCGGGCGCGCTGGCGCACGATCTGTGTCGCGATGCGGCGCGCGAACCGTTCTTCGCCGTAGCGGTGCAGGATGTCGGCCAGCGCCGCCTCGTCGTAGGTGTTGAGGATGTCGGCCGCCGTCAAGGGCGACTCGGGATCCATCCGCATGTCCAGCGGCGCGTCCTGGGCGTAGGCGAAGCCCCGCTCGGCGCGGTCGAGCTGCATCGAAGACACCCCGAGGTCGAACAGCATCCCGTCAACCGATCCGGCTGTACCGTAACCGGATTCGGCCAGTGCCGCGGCGATGCCGTCGTAGCGGGTGTGCACCAGCGTGACCCGGTCGGCGAAAGGCGCCAGCCGGGCCCGGGCAATTTCCAGCGCGCTGGGATCGCGGTCGAGTCCGATCAGCCGCAGCCCCGGCAGGTCGGTCAGGAACCGTTCGGCATGCCCGCCGGCGCCGAGGGTGGCGTCGAGGAGGACCGCACCCGCGCCGTCGGCGTGGTTGCGGGTCAGCGCCGGGGTGAGCAGTTCGACGCAGCGGTCCAGCAGGACGGGCACATGCCCGAAGTCCGGTGAATCGTCAACCACCGCAACACCTCCCCGGGTCGGGCCGAATGCCCCTGACCCCTCGGCGGCCCGGAGGGCCGGCGCCCTTGCATCGAGGTCCCTGTCCGAAGGCACGAACCTGGCGTTGGGGAAGTACGCCAGGGTCGGTTCGGGCAGAGGCCACGTTGCACGGGCATGCGCCTCAGATGATGTCGCCGAGTGCTTCATCGCTTGCCGCGGAGAAGTTCTCTTCGTGGGTCTGCTGGTAGTCCTGCCATGCCTGCGCATCCCAGATCTCCAGGTAGTCGACCGCTCCGATCACCACGCAATCCTTGGAGAGGTTGGCGTAGCGGCGGTGGTCGGCCGACAACGTGATACGTCCCTGCGCGTCGGGATGCTGCTCGTCGGTGCCGGCGGCGAGGTTGCGCAGAAACGCACGGGCGTCGGGGTTGCTGCGGGAGGCCTTGCTCGCCCGGCGCGCGAGCTGCTCGAATTCCCCCCGCGGGTAGACGGCGAGGCTGTGGTCTTGGCTCTTGGTGACCATCAACCCCCCTGCCAGTGCGTCGCGGAACTTGGCGGGCAATGTCAGCCGCCCCTTGTCGTCGAGTTTGGGCGTGTAGGTGCCGAGAAACACCAGCTCACCTCCCACTCGGGGTCACCCAAACACTGCAGCCACCATACCCCACAATCCCCCACTTCGCCCCATTCCTGGAGTGTCGCGGCGTCGTTTTCCAAGTTACCTGCCACGTCCGGCCGCCCACACCCCCGGACGAAGCGTCCGGTGCTCACGCGGGACGCCCCGACAATCAGGTGAAAACTGCACTTCACAGCGCCTCGGAGCGGTGCGTGGGGCGAAGTGGGGGGCCTCAGTGGGGCCCGGTGGGGCTCAAGTCCTGCCTCGCAGCTCGGTTGGGGCTCGATTCGGCGTCAAAACGGCATCGACGGCCCGGCGATCGCCGAGCTGCCGGGGTGTGTCTGTGATGATCGCGCCGGTCGCCGGGCGCGGCCGGCCAGGGACCGGGCATGAAAACGGGATAGCCGATATGGCTATCCCGTCGGGTTGGCGATGCCGCTAGTCGTCGAAGCGGCGACGAAACCGGTCTTCCATACGGCTGGTGAACGATCCCCCGCCACCCTTGGCGCGGCGCTGGCGCACCGACCCGGGCGCCGATCCTGGGTGGTCGGGCCGGCCGGACAACCGGGGACCCGTGATGGCGAACACCACGCCGCCGAACATCACGATGAATCCGAAGACGCTGAGAATCGGGAAGTTTCCGATCATGGTCGCTTTGAAGGCCACGCCGGAAACCAACATTGCCAGTCCGATGACGAACAGCGCCGCGCCCTGCAGGCGGCGGCGCGCGGTGGGTGCACGGAACCCTCCGCCGCGGACGCTCGACGCGAATTTGGGATCTTCGGCGTAGAGAGCGCTCTCGATCTGATCGAGCATCCGCTGCTCATGATCGGAGAGTGGCATTCGTCCCTCCTTGCCGACAGTCTGGCGCGTAACCATCGATAGCACGCGGATGTCCCGTTGCGGGGCAACTAATTGAATGATACGAGGTCATTCTGCGCCATACCACTGGTTCGGTGGCGATTCTATCCCGGCCGCGGCCCCGCCCCCAGCCGAGCCGGAACGGCCGTGCGCTACAACCGGCTTCCGCCCGTGGTGGCTCGTGGGTTCGTTGCCGCGACCGCCCGTCAACCATCCTCACCCGGGTCCGATAATGGCGGTGAGGGCTGGGGGCGCGCGAAACCCCGGCGCACAGCAACACCCGGGCACGGACGAGGAGGACACCGCGAGTTGGCGATCTTCCTCATCGATCTGCCGCCCACCGACATGGAGCGCCGTCTCGGCGACGCCCTCAAGGTGTACGTCGACGCGATGCGCTACCCGCGGGGCACCGAAAATCAGCGTGCCGGGATGTGGCTCGAGCACATCCGCCGGAGCGGCTGGCGAGGGGTGGGCGTCGTGGATGCCGAGCTGGGCGAGGGCGCGGACGCGGCGAACCCGCCGGCCGCCGAACTGAGCAACGCGCCCTTGCTCGGGGTGGCCTACGGCTACCCGGGGGCGCCCGGGCAGTGGTGGCAACAGCAGGTCATCCTCGGCCTGCAACGCGGCGGTCTACCGCCCCAGGAGATCGCGGGCCTGATGAACAGTTATTTCGAGTTGACCGAGCTGCACATTCATCCGCGGGCGCAGGGTCGCGGCCTCGGTGAGGCGCTGGCCCGGCGGCTTCTCGCGGGCCGGTCCGAAGAGAATGTCCTGCTGTCCACGCCGGAGACCACCGGTGAGCCCAACCGCGCCTGGCGGTTGTACCGGCGCCTGGGGTTCACCGACGTCATCCGCCAGTACCACTTCGCAGGCGACCCACGGGCATTCGCGATCCTGGGGCGCAAGCTGCCGCTGTGAGCGCCGGCATCTGGCACGATGACCTGGTGCGCGCCAGCCTTGCCCCGTCCCGAAGCCGAGGATTCACCGCGCGGCGGCGCCGGGTGGTGGCCATCGCGATGCTGCTCATGCTGGTGCCGCTGGCCACCGGGTGCCTGCGGGTCAGGGCGTCGTTGACCATTTCGCCCGACGACCTGGTGTCCGGCGAGATCGTCGCCGCCGCTAAACCCAAGACCCCCAAGGACACCGGCCCCCAGCTCGACAGCAACAACCTGCCGTTCAGCCAGAAGGTGGCGGTGTCGAATTACGACAGCGACGGCTACGTCGGATCCCAAGCGGTGTTCTCCGATCTGACCTTCGCCGAGTTGCCGCAGCTAGCCAACATGAACTCCGACGCGCAGGGCGTGAATTTGTCGCTGCGCCGTAACGGCAACATGGTGATCCTGGAGGGTCGCGCGGACCTGACCTCGTTGACCGACTCCGAAGCCGACGTCGAGCTGACCGTCGCCTTCCCGGGCGTGGTGACCTCCACCAACGGCGACCGGGTCGAGTCCACGGTGGTCTCCTGGAAGCTCAAGCCGGGCGTGGTGAGCACCATGACCGCCCAGGCCCGCTACACCGACCCGAACACCCGCTCGTTCACCGGGGCGGGCGTATGGCTGGGCATCGCGTCGTTTGCGGCCGCCGGCGTGGTCGCGCTGCTGGCCTGGATGAACCGCGACCGCTCGCCGCGGGTCACCACACCCCGCGACCACCCACCTGGTTAGCCCTGCCCGGCGGGTGACCAGTACGCCAGCATCTCCCCGAACGTCTGGAAGGCAGGCGCCGACACCCCGTAGGTCGCCTCGAGGTGGATGCTCAGCGGGAAACCCAGCTCGGCCACCCCGTCGATCACGCGTTTGTAGAGGTCGACCATGAGCTGGCGCTTCCGGGGCGGTTCGCTGCCGGCCAGCCGCTTGACGAACTCCTGCTCGTCGGCCACCGCCGCGTTGCCCGGGTCCTGAATCAGCCAGTTGATCAGGCCGACCCGGCTCTCCAACTTGGGGACGAAACCGAACGACAGCAGTATCTCCGGCCGGTGATCGGTGTTTTTGGCGAATTCGCGCAGGAATCCCACGATCGCGTCGGAGTACAACAGCTGGGTCATGCCGTAGGTCGCGCCCTGGTCGCACTTGAAGTTGAACCGGCCCTGCTCTCCGTCGCGGGTGGGGATCAGGATCACGCCGCGGTTGGGCACCAAGTCGCGATAGATCGACAGGGCGTCGGTCGGCGCGACGCCGGATCCCTCGCCGTCGTTCATGGTGCGCGGGACGCCGACGAAGACCACGCCCTCCATCCCGGCGCCGAGCAGATCGGTGAGCCGCTTGCGCAGCGTCGGCTCGTCGGAGAAGGCGGTGACCTGGGTGCACAGGCCGTGCAGTCCCGTCAGCTCGGGCTTGACGATCGACCAGAAGTCGAGCACGTCCAGCTTGGGTTTCATCGCGATGGGACGGTCGTCGTCCTCGGCGATGATCCCGGGGATCATCACGTGCCGAAGCCGGCCGGCCAGACCGGATTCCGCCGAGTACTGCACCACCTTTCGCGCGTCCTCGAGCGCCCGCTCCCGGCCTTCATCGGCGTTGGGCGGCACCAGCTCAAGCGCAATGGTGTTGAGTGTCACGCGGCCTCTCTCCATCCGACGACTAGTGGCTTTGGGGCGTTCCCCGGCCGCATAGCGGCGGACGGCCCCGACACCCCCGCCAGCATAGGCGTGGGGGTACCGCCCACTTACGGGGGAATAGTGAGGCAGTCGAAGCAAACGCGGCGTCCCGCCCGCGCGATGTGGGCAAGATCTCCGGTGCCGCGCCGAATACACTGGTCGGGCCCGCCACACATCGAGCCACGTCGAGGGAGAAAGGGGCGCCGCGCTGAGCCCAAAAGCCCCAGCGGCAGCGGCAACCGTCGAGTTGACCGGCGCGATCACCGATCGACTTCGGCGGTACCTGCACGAGCGGCGTTCCGACACCGCCTACATCGGCGACGACTACGAGGTCCTGGTCGCAGCCCTCGAGGATTTCGTGCTCAACGGCGGCAAGCGGCTGCGGCCCGCCTTCGCCTACTGGGGCTGGCGCGCCGTTGCCACCGGGGAGCCCACTTCGGAAGCGCTGCTGCTGTTTTCCGCACTCGAGCTCCTGCACGCCTGCGCGCTGGTGCACGACGATGTGATCGACGACTCCTCCACCCGCCGCGGCCGGCCGACCGCTCATGTCCAGTTCGCCCAGCTGCACCGCAACCGGCAGTGGCGCGGCTCGCCCGAACGGTTCGGCATGTCGGCCGCCATCCTGCTCGGTGACCTCGCGCTGTCCTGGGCCGACGACATCGTCTTCCGCGCCGACCTGTCCCCCGAGGCCGCGCGGCGCGTCCGGCGCGTGTGGGCCGAAATCCGCACCGAGGTGCTGGGCGGTCAATACCTGGACATCGTCAACGAAGCCAGCGCCGCCGAGTCGATCGCGTCGGCGATGAACGTCGACACCTACAAGACCGCCTGTTACACCGTGTCGCGACCGCTGCAGTTGGGGGCGGCCGCCGCCGGCGACCGACCCGACGTGCACGACGTCTTCGGCCGGTTCGGGGCGGACCTCGGCGTGGCGTTTCAGCTCCGTGACGACGTGCTGGGGGTGTTCGGGGACCCGGCGGTGACCGGCAAGCCGTCGGGCGACGATCTGCGCTCGGGCAAGCGCACCGTGCTGCTGGCCGAGGCGGTGGAACTTGCGGATAAGTCAGACCCGTTGGCCGCCAAGCTGTTACGCGATTCGATCGGGGCGCAGCTGACCGACGCCGAGGTGGACCGGCTGCGCGGGGTCATCGAGTCGGTGGGCGCACTGGCCGCAGCGGAGCGACGCATCGCCGAGCTGACCCGGCGGGCGCTGGCCGCGCTGGCGGCCGCGCCCATCGACGCGGCCGCCAAGGAGGGGCTGTCCGAGCTGGCCAGGATGGCCACCGACCGGTCCGCCTGAGCCGATGACGACTCCGACGCACATCCCACCGTCCGACACCCCGGCAACGGAATCGCCTGGCGGCGGGCGGCTTTCGCGGCTGCGCGAGTTCGCCACCGCAGAGCAGTCCCGGCCGGCGAAGCTCGGCATGCTCGGTTCGGTACTGATCGCCGTGGGCGGCCTGGGCGCGGGCAGCATCCGGCAGCACGACCCGCTGCTGGAGTCGATCCACATGTCGTGGCTGCGTTTTGGCCACGGCCTGGTGTTGTCGTCCATCGTGTTGTGGGCGGGCGTGGGCCTCATGCTGATCGCCTGGGTGGGTTTGGGCCGGCGTGTGCTGGCCGGCGAGATGACCGAGTTCATGATGAAGGCCACCACCGGCTTCTGGCTGGCGCCGTTGCTGCTGTCGGTGCCCGTGTTCAGCCGGGACACCTATTCGTATCTGGCCCAGGGCGCGCTGCTGCGCGACGGCCTCGACCCCTACGCGGTCGGGCCGGTCGCCAACCCGAACATCCTGCTGGACAACGTGAGTCCCATCTGGACGATCACCACCGCCCCCTACGGCCCGGCGTTCATCTTGGTGGCCAAGTTCGTCACCATGGCCGTCGGCAACAATGTGGTGGCGGGGACGGCGCTGCTGCGGCTGTGCATGCTGCCGGGGCTCGCGCTGCTGATCTGGGCCACCCCACGCCTGACCCGCCACCTGGGCACCGACGGCCCGACGGCGCTGTGGATCTGTGTGCTCAACCCGCTGGTGCTCATCCATCTGATGGGTGGGGTGCACAACGAGATGCTCATGGTGGGTCTGATGGCCGCCGGCATCGCGCTGAGTTTCGCCGGCCGCCACGTGTGGGGTACCTCGCTGATCACCGTGGCGATCGCGGTCAAGGCCACCGCCGGAATCGCCCTGCCGTTCATGGTGTGGGTGTGGACGCGGCATTTGCGCGACCGCCGCGGATACCGGCCGGTTTGCGCGTTCGCGGCGGCCACGGCGATGTCGCTGCTGACCTTCGCCGTGGTGTTCGGCATCCTGTCGGCCGTGGCCCACGTGGGCCTGGGGTGGCTGACGGCGCTGGCCGGGTCGGTGAAGATCATCAACTGGCTGACGGTGCCAACCGCGGCCGCCAACCTCATCCACGCGGTCTTCAGCGGGGTCTTCGCGGTGCACTTCTACCCCCTGCTGCGGATCACCCGGTTCGTCGGGATCGCGATCATCGCGGTGTCGCTGCCGCTGCTGTGGTGGCGATTCCGGCGCGACGACCGGGCCGCGCTGACCGGCATCGCGTTCTCGATGCTGGTCGTGGTGCTGTTCGTGCCCGCGGCCCTGCCGTGGTACTACTCCTGGCCGCTGGCGGTGGCGGCCCCGCTGGCGCAGTCACGACGGGCGATCGCCGTCATCGCGGGCCTGTCGACGTGGGTGATGGTCATCTTCAAACCCGATGGCTCGCACGGGATGTACTCGTGGCTGCACTTCTCGCTGGCCACCGCCTGCGCGCTGATCGCCTGGTACGGCCTCTACCGTGCCCCCGACCGGCGGGCCGACACCCCCGGGAAAGTCACCGCTCAGTAAGCCATGGCCTGCGCCCGGCGCACGACCTCCCGGGCCTGGTGCGCGTGCAGGGCGTCGACGGGACGGGCGTTGCTGATGACATCCCGGCTGCCGTCGTGGGTGATCGTCAGCGACGGGTCGGGGGTGAACAGCCACCGCACGATCTCGGTGTCGTGATAGCCGCCGTCGTGCAGGATCGTCAACAGTCCCGGCAGGCTCTTGACCACCTCACCGGACTTGGTGAAGAAGACCTGCGGCACCACCACGCCGCCGTTGCGTTTCACCGCGACCAGGTGACCCTCGCGGAGTTGCTGCTGTACCTTGCTGACCGAAATCCTGAGCAATTCGGCGACCCGCGGCAGGTCGTAGGTTGGCTCGTCGGGATCCAAAACATCGTCGCCGGCAGGAATACTGCTCACGGCGCAAGTGTAGGCCTTGGCACGCGGATTGAACCCGCGTTTTCCGCCCAATCACAGGTCGCACCTACGATGGCCCCGTGGCCGAAGCTGAATCGCCCGGGTCTCTCCCGGGCCGTCCCGGCCCGCATCGTCGGCCGGGCGAAATCGCGACGGCTGACCCCTTGGACGGCGCGTTGCTGGATGGCCGCTACCTGGTGCAGTCCAAGATCGCCAGCGGCGGCACCTCGACGGTGTACCGCGGCCTCGACACCCGGCTCGACCGCCCCGTCGCGGTGAAGGTGATGGACACCCGGTATGCCGGCGACGACCAGTTCCTGACCCGGTTCCAGCGGGAGGCCCGCACGGTCGCCCGGCTCAAGGACCCGGGCCTGGTCGCGGTCTACGACCAGGGCTTGGACGCCCGGCACCCCTTCCTGGTCATGGAACTCATCGAGGGCGGCACGCTGCGCGAGCTGTTGGCCGAGCGTGGGCCGATGCCGCCCTATGCCGTGGCCGCGGTGCTGCGCCCGGTGCTGGGCGGGCTGGCCGCGGCGCACCGGGCCGGTCTGGTCCATCGCGACGTCAAGCCCGAGAACGTGCTGATCTCCGACGACGGTGACGTCAAGATCGCCGATTTCGGGTTGGTCCGCGCCGTCGCCGCCGCCGGAATCACCTCCACCAGCGTCATTTTGGGCACCGCGGCCTACCTGTCGCCCGAGCAGGTGCGCCACGGCGACGCCAGTCCCCGCGGCGACGTGTATTCCGCCGGCATCCTCACCTACGAGTTGCTCACCGGGCGCACCCCGTTCACCGGTGACTCGCCGTTGTCGATCGCCTACCAACGGCTGGACACCGACGTGCCGGCGCCCAGCGCCGCGATCGACGGTGTCCCCCCGCAGTTCGACGAGTTCGTGCAGCGCGCGACCGCGCGCGACCCCGCGAACCGGTACGCCGACGCGATCGAGATGGGCGCCGAGCTCGACGCGATCGCCGAAGAACTTGCGCTGCCGGACTTCTCCGTCCCCGCGCCGCGCAACTCCGCGCTACACCGCTCGGCGGCCCTGCAGCACGGCCGCGCGAGCCAACGCCCCCTCGGCGCGCAACAGCCACCACCGCCCGCGACCGCACCGGTCCGCCAGCCCACCCGGCAGTTGACCCGCGGCCCCGGGGACTGGTCCGGGCCATCGCACCTCCCGCCGTCCGACGACGAACCCGAAGAATACGAATACCAGCCTGTCACAGGGGAATTCGCGGGCATCCCGATCGGCGAATTCGCGTTCGCCCGGCAGCACGGCCGGCGCATGGTGCTGGTCTGGGTGGCGCTGGTGCTGGCGCTCACCGGGCTGGTCGCCACCGCGGCGTGGACGATCGGGAGCAACCTGAACGGACTGCTCTAGCCCTTCGCCCGCGAGCGCGCCATCGGCTCAGTCGCGCAGCATCTCGGCGACCAAGAACGCCAACTCCAGCGACTGCTGGGTGTTCAGCCGCGGGTCGCACGCCGTCTCGTAGCGGCCGGCCAGGTCCAGATCCGAAATGTCTTGCGCCCCACCGAGGCATTCCGTGACGTTCTCGCCGGTGATCTCGACGTGGATGCCGCCCGGGTGGGTGCCCAGCGCGCGGTGCACCTCGAAGAACCCTTGCACCTCGTCGACCACGCGGTCGAAGTGCCGGGTCTTGTACCCGTTGGACGACTCATGGGTGTTGCCGTGCATGGGGTCGCACTGCCAGATCACCTGGTGACCGGTGGCCTGGACCTTCTCGACGATGGGCGGCAGCAGATCGCGCACCTTGTGGTTGCCCATCCGGCTCACCAACGTCAACCGGCCGGGCTTGTTGTGCGGGTCAAGCCGTTCCACGTATTCGACGGCCAGTTCCGGGGTCATCGTCGGGCCGATCTTCACGCCGATCGGGTTGGCGATCACCTCCGCGAACGCGATGTGCGCGCCGTCGAGCTGACGGGTCCGCTCGCCGATCCAGACGGTGTGCGCCGACAGGTCGAACAGCTGCGGCTCGCCGTCGTCGCTCTCCGAGAGCCGCAGCATGGCCCGCTCGTAATCGAGCACCAAAGCCTCATGGCTGGCGTAGATCTCGGCGGTCTGCAGGTTGCGGTCGGCCACGCCGCAGGCGCTCATGAAGCGCAGGCCGCGGTCGATTTCGGTGGCCAGCGCCTCGTAGCGCGCACCGGCCGGCGACGTCCGGACGAATTCCCGGTTCCAGTCGTGGACCAGGTGCAGCGACGCCAGGCCCGAGGATGTCAGCGCCCGCACCAGGTTCATCGCCGCGCTGGCGTTGGCGTAGGCGCGGACCAGGCGCGACGGGTCGTGCTCACGCGCGGCCGCGTCGGGGGCGAAGCCGTTGATCATGTCTCCCCGGTAGGACCGCAATCCCAGGGCGTCGATGTCGGCCGAACGCGGCTTGGCGTACTGCCCCGCGATGCGGGCCACCTTCACCACCGGCATGCTGGCGCCGTAGGTCAGCACCACGGCCATCTGCAGCAGGGCGCGGATGTTGCCCCGGATGTGGGGTTCGGTGTTGTCGGTGAACGTCTCCGCGCAGTCGCCGCCCTGCAGCAGGAACGCCTCACCCCTGGCGACCTGGGCCAGCTGCTCCTGCAGGCGGACGATCTCGGAGGGCACGGTCACGGGCGGCACGCTCTCGAGGACCGTGCGCATCGCCGCTGCCTGGTCGGCCGGCCAGCTGGGCTGCTGGGCGGCCGGCTTGGCCAGTGCGGCATCGAGGCGCGCCCGCAGGTCGTTCGGCAGCGGGGGCAGCGACGGCAGCTGGTCGATCGGGATGTCGACAGTCCAGTTCATCGGTCCATGGTAACCGGGGCGCGACGGTGACTGATCAGCGCGAACGTCGTGCGGGCGGCCTCATGGCGCTCCCCCGCCCGGATCGCGTCCGGGCCCGTTCGCGTCGCCTGCGGTGATCAGCCGGAACCGCCGCAGCTGGTCGCGGGCGTCGACCAGCGCGTCGTGGGCATCGCGCGAGCGCGGTGGCATCGGCGGGCACCCCCGGTCCTCCCACAATTGCCGGAGGTCCCGGGTGAAGCGGGGCAGCGCCCGCGGCAACTCGGGCATGGTGCCCCACAGCTGGCACAGGGCCACGTGGTCGTAGGCGCCGATCCACGCCCACAGTTCGATGGGGTCGGTGCCCTGGACGTCGAAGAAATCCTCGAGTTCCTCGCGGATCTGCCTGCGCGAGCGCCACAGCTGCGACGCCGGGGGCGGCAGCTTGGGCAGCACGTTGGCCCGCACCCAGCCGCCGGCGCGCTCGGGATCGAATTCCGTGGATACCGCGTAATACTCGCGGCCGTCCTCGGCGACCACGCCGATGGAGATCAACTCGATGGTGCGGCCGTCCTCGATGAATTCGGTGTCGTAGAAGTACCGCACCGGTGGAAGCCTATCTGCTGATCAGGATGGGCTCTGTGGGCGGCGGGGCGGCGTGGACGTCGTGGTCGAGCTGGGCGTCGACCGCGCGTTCGTCGGGCAGGCCCGGGGTGCCCGCGATCGCGCACTGGACCCACAGCTTGGCCCGCACGATCGGGCGACGCAGCCGGCGTTCGCGCTGCAGCGCGCGCCGCATCTTCTCCGGTTGGGCGGTGTATCGCCAGCGTGCCCAGGGCGCGTGGGGGCGCGAAAGCCGGACGGCGCCGATCACCAGCAAAATGACGATGAACATGCCGAGCAAACCGGTCCACACCTTGCCCTTGAGCACCACCACCACGGCCAGCGGCAGCGTCAGCACCAGGCCGCCGGCCACCGCGGCCCGCAGCGGCCACGAACCGGTCCCCTCCCAGATCGGGAGGAAGAACATCAGCGGGTGCAGGCCCATGATCAACAGGCCGGCGATTCCCACCGCCGCGAACACCGCGTCCACCGACGTGCGCCCGTCCTCTTCCCAGTAGACGTCGGACAGGTGCAGGATCAACGCGTACTCGTCGAGCACCAGGGCCGCGCCGATCCCGAAAAAGATTGCGGACAAGGTGAATTCGGGCTCGTGTCCGTCGATGGACAGGGTGACCAGGGTCAGGCCGGAGAGCAACACCAGGACCACGCCGAACGTCACGTGATGGATGTGCACGCCGCCGAGATGGACGTTGCGCGGGTGCCACCATCTGGTCGGGCGGCCGGCGTGCGCGCGGTGGCGGATGAAGCGCACGAAGGTCCGCGTGACGAAGAAGGTCATGATGAACGCCACCAGGCAACACAGCAGGGGCAGCCTGCCGCCGGCGAGGATGTCCTGCGCGAACCAGTGCGTCACCCGCTGCACGAACCAGTGGAGCACTCTTGAAACGTACGCCTGTGCGCGTCGGCCCCGCGGGAGCCGCGCGGGGCCACGTGCCACGCCCACACACCGATTACGCTGTTGGGCGACATGAGTAGATGGCGGGCGCCCGGCGTGGGCTTCCCAGGCAGACGCGGCCCCGGGCACGTCCTGTTGTGGTGCGTTCTTTGGCTGCTGGCGGCGGCGGGGCTGGGCTATGTGGGCTGGCAACTGTTCGGGCACATCCCCTATCGCATCGATATCGACGTGTATCAGATGGGTGCGCAGGCCTGGATGCGCGGCCATTCGCTGTACCACGGCGATGTGTTGTTCCACACACCGATCGGGCTCGACCTGCCGTTCACCTATCCCCCGCTGGCGGCGATCGTGTTCTGCCCGTTCGCCTGGCTGCAGATGCCGGCCGCCAGCGTCGCGATCACGGCGTTGACGCTGGTGCTGCTCGTCGTCTCGACGGTGATCGTGCTGACCCGGCTGGACGTCTGGGCCGCCTCGACCGCCCTGCCCGGCCCGGCGTGGCTGCGACGCTGGTGGCTGGCCGTCGTCGTCACCCTGGCGGCGGCGACCTGGCTGGAACCCATCATGTCGAACTTCGCCTTCGGCCAGATCAACGTCGTGCTCATGACCCTGGTGATCGCCGACTGCCTGCCCCGCCGGACCCCGTGGCCGCGGGGCCTGCTGCTGGGCGTGGGGATAGCGCTCAAACTCACGCCGGCGGTGTTCCTGCTCTATTTCCTGCTACGTCGCGACAACCGTGCGGCGCTGACGGCGCTGGCGTCCTTCGTGGGTGCGACGGCGGTGGGTTTCGTTCTCGCGTGGAGCGACTCGTGGGAGTACTGGACGCACACCCTGGCGCACACCGATCGGATCGGTGAGGCGGCACTGAACACCGATCAGAACATCGCCGGGGCGCTGGCCCGGCTGGGGCTGGGAGAGCAACCACGCTTCCTGCTGTGGGTGGCGGCCTCACTGCTCGTGCTCGCGCTCACGATATGGGCGATGCGCCGGGTGCTGCGGGCCGACGAGCCCGCGCTGGCGGTCGTGTGCGTCGCGCTGTTCGGGCTGGTGGTCTCGCCGGTCTCCTGGTCACACCACTGGGTGTGGGGGCTGCCGACGGTGGTGGTGCTGGCCGTGCTGGCCTGGCGGCGCCGCAACGTGGCGCTGGCCGTGGTCGCCGTCGCGGGGGTGGCGCTGATGCGGTGGTCGCCGATCGACCTGCTGCCGAAGCACCACGAGGCGACGGCGGTCTGGTGGCGCCAGCTCGTCGGGATGTCGTACGTGTGGTGGGCGCTGGCGGTCATCGTGGCGGCCGGGCTGACGGTCACCGCCCGCACGCGTTCCCGCGATTCGGCGCCGCAGCGATTGACGCCGGCGACAGCGGTCGGCTAGTCGACGTCGCGGATCAACCGACGGCGGTTTCGGGGATCCGCGCGGCGTCGCCGATCGATCCCTGACCGTTCGAGCCGTTGCGGTTCTCCTTGACGCTGGCGGCGTAGATGTCCACGTACTCCTGGCCGGAGAGGCCCATCAGCTCGTAGATCACCTCGTCGGTGACGGCCCGCTCGATGAAGCGGTTGCCGGCCAGCCCTTCGAAACGGGAGAAGTCCATCGGCTTGCCGAAGCGAACGGTGACCCGTCCGAAGCGGAGCATGTTGGTGCCGGGCGGGTTGACGACGTTGGTGCCGATCATCGCCACCGGGATCACCGGCACCCCGGTGTGCAGGGCCAGCCGCGCCAGGCCGGTCTTGCCCTTGTACAGCCGGCCGTCCGGCGAACGGGTGCCTTCGGGGTACATCCCCAGCAGCTTGCCCGCCGACAGCAGCCTCTCGGCGGTGGTCAGCGCGGCCTGCGCGCTGTCGGCATCGGTGCGGTCGATCGGAACCTGGCCCACCGCGGTGAAAAACCAGCGCTGGAACCAGCCCTTCAGGCCGGTTCCGGTGAAGTATTCCGATTTGGCCAGGAAGGTGATCCGGCGACGCACCACCAACGGCAGATAGAAGCTGTCCATCACCGCGAGGTGATTACTGGCCAAGATCGCCGGCCCGGAACTCGGAATGTGTTCCAGCCCTTCAACTTTTGGCCGACCGAGCAAGTACAGCAGCGGGCCGAGCAGTACGTACTTGAATAGCCAGTACCACATGGCCCTCCCTCTCGCCCGCCCGCCGGTGTTCTGCGCCAACTGTACCCATCGCATGCGCAAGGGACCACCTTCGACGCAGCCGGCTCACTCCTCGACGGTGACGGGGATGGGCTGGTAGCGGGTTCTGGTCGCGGCGTCGGGAGCTTCCGTCTCGGTGGCGCCACCACCGGGCGGACCGTCGGGCGGGGGTTTCGCCGCGCCGTTCATGTCGTCGAGCATGGCGCGGACGACCTCGAGCAGCGCGATGCTGTGGTCGGCGATCACGGTGATCAGGGGGTGCTGATCGCCGGTCGCCAATGCGGCCAGCGCGCACACCGGACACCACACCTGCTGACACTTGCCGGTCCCGACGCCCCGGCCGGCCGTCAGCGCGGCGGCCGTCCGCATCGCCGGGTCGATCCCATCCAGGATCGCCTGGGCGAGCCTGCGCAGCTCCGGCCCGATTTCGGGATGAGCCCCACTCACTTAGGCCACACCTCCGGGTCTGGTCGAAAACGTACGGTCAGCTCGGTACCCCGCAGGTGTGCATCCAGCACCGTGCACCGCCGGAGCACGGACGCCAACCTCACCCTGCGCCGCAATCCGCCCGCGCTGATGATCAGGTCGTCGTCGACGCGCCCCAGCGTCAGCCCCGACGGATCGAGTTGCGGCAACGCTAGCCGCATTCGGTAAATGGAGCCAAGTCCCGTTCCGGATTCGAGGTCCACCGTCGGCCGTAGCGGTCCCGGCGGCGCCGTCCCGCCCCGGCGCCGGGCGCTGTCGAGCAAAGCGCCCAGCGCCTTGGGGCCGATCGGCTCCCCGGACAGGTGCGGGGTCATCACCAGGGCGACCTCACCAATGGTGGCGTCGAGCTCGTCCAGAACACCACGTTGTTCGGAAATGCGTTCGGCGTACCAGTAAAACGCGGGGTGCTCGGGCAGGTTGCGGTATTCGTAGGACTCGTCCTCGGACAGCACCTGATTGACGATCAGTTCCTCGACGCGCACACCCATCAGCGCCAGCGAGCCCAGGGTCCGCGCCGCTTCGGCCGCGACCACCCGCTCGGGCGTCAACACCAAATGCGCGCTGACCAATTCGCCGTCGGTCAGCAGGGCGCCGAGCGCCTCCACGCTGGCGCTGACGCGCTCCAGCAGCTCCACCACCGCCGCCGACCGGGTGTCGTCGGCGCCGACCGACAGCCGGCGATGACGTGGCCAGGCGCGCTCGACGTAGAGCCCGAAGGTGGCGGGCAGGGTCAGCATGCGCAGCGCGTCGGCCGTCGAGGCGCAGTCGACGACGATGCGATCCCAGCGCCCGGAGACGGCCAGCTCGCCGACGGCGTGCAGCCCGAGCACCTCCTGAACACCCGGCAGTGCCGAAAGTTCTTCTGGCGCAATGGTGCTCAGCTCGGAATCGGGGAACCGCCGATCCAGTGTCTCGACCACGTCGTGCCAACGGGCCTCGAGCAGGGCCAGCGTGTCCAACGCCAGCGCGTCGAGAAAGCCGCCGCCGGCCTGCGCGTCATCGGCGAGGACGCGGACCAGTTCACCCTGGCTCGGCGGGACCGGGACACCGAGCACGTCGCCGAGTGAGTGCGCCTGATCGGTGGACACCACCAGCACCCGTTGCCCCGCACCTGCGGCGCTGACCGCGGTGGCACATGCCAGCGTGGACTTTCCTACCCCGCCCTTGCCAACGAAGAGACTGATCCGTGCCGGGGCGGGCGCCCGCAATCCGCTGGACTCACTCAGCCCTCGACTCGTTTCTTCAGATCCTTCAACGCGGTGTCGGTCAACCGGCGCTCGGCCTTGCGTTTGAGCAGGCCGATCATCGGAACGGCGAGATCGACCGAGAGCTCGTAGGTGACCTCCGTGCCAGATCCCTTGGGGGCCAATCGATATGTGCCCTCCAGCGAACGCAGCAGCGAGCTGGAGACCAGTGACCAACTGACAGATTGCCGGTCCTTGGGCCACTCGTAGGACATCACCAACGTGTCCTTGAGGACGGCGGCGTCCAGCACCACCCGCGCGACCTTGGGGTAGCCGTCGGCGTCCTTCTCCTTGACCTCGGCTTCGCGGTACTCCGAGATCCACTGCGGGTAGGAATCGATATCCGCGATGACGCCCATCACCGTGCCCGGGTCGGCGTCGATGTAGATGGTTTGCGACGTCTTCTCCGCCACCTGGTGCTGCCCTCTCTCCCGCTAGCGGTCGACACCGCCGGCCGGGAAACTACTGTGCGGGTCCAACCCCCGGGCCTCCGGTCCGAAACGGTACTCTTCCCGCAACCTGACCCGGCTAAACTACCGGAGAAACTCCGACCGGACGTGTGCGTTCCAGTGTCGTCTTGACCTCGAAGGCCATTTTCTTGCCCGCCACCCGACGGCGGTGTGTCATTTTCGCGAGATTGAGCTTGGCCAGCTGCCAGGCCGCCACCCCCGTCGGTTCGGCGTGCAGGAAGTAGTGCAACACCACCCCGTCCAGCGACGGCTCGAGCCAGATCTCCATGGTGCCGGTCAACGCGCCGGTGACCGCCCAGCGGATGCCCTTGTCGGCGCGATCCTCGATGACCTGCAACCGCAGGTCGGGCCACCAGCGACGCCAGCACGACCGATCCGCGACGGCGGCACCGACCCGCGCGCCGCCGGCGGCGATGAACGTCTCGTCCGCGATCTGGATGCTGTTCACCACCTCAGCTTCACACACCGATCCCCATGGCCACGCCGAGGGCGGGCGGCAGTGCGGGACCCGGGCGGCAGAGTGCCACCGTTCCTGCGCGAATGCGCGGATTAGGCTGGACGACAACAAGCCGTCCCCCGGACCGTCACCCAAGCCAAACGAGGTCAGTAAGAGTGCGTGAGTACAGTGTCCCCGCCCGCTTCTCCGTCGGCGAGCACGACAACATCGCGGCCATGGTCTTCGACCACGCGCGCGAGGACCCCAGCTTCGTCATCTTCCGACGTCAGGTCGACGGCGAGTGGACCGACGTCACCTGCGCGCAGGTCGCCGAAGAAGTTCGCTCCGCGGCGCTGGGCCTGATCGCGCTCGGGGTCCAGGCCGGTGACCGGGTGTCCATCTTCTCGGCCACCCGCTACGAGTGGGCGATCATCGACCTGGCGATCCTCTCGGTGGGCGCGGTCACCGTGCCGATCTACGAGACGTCGTCGGCCGAGCAGGTGCGTTGGGTGCTGCAGGACTCCGAGGCGGTGCTGGCCTTCGCCGAAACCGACGCGCACGCGGCGATGGTCACCGAGCTGACCGCCGAGCTGCCCGCGCTGCGCCGCGTGCTGCACATCGACGGCTCGGGCCCCAGGGCGCTCGATCAGCTCGCCGAGGCGGGCGCGTCGGTCGAGCCGGCCGAGCTCACCGCCCGCCAGGAGGCGCTGCGGTCCGACGACCCGGCGACGCTGATCTACACCTCGGGGACCACCGGACGACCCAAGGGCTGCCAGCTGACCCATTCGAACCTGCTGTATGAGACCCGCGGCGCCAAGGAGTGCCTGCCGACACTGCTCGACGAGGGGCAGCGGCTGCTGATCTTCCTGCCGCTGGCCCACGTGCTGGCGCGCTCGCTGACGCTCTCGGCGTTCGCCAACAAGGTCACCGTCGGGTTCACCAGCGACATCAAGAACCTGCTGCCCATGTTCGCGGTGTTCAAGCCGACGGTGGTGGTGTCGGTGCCGCGGGTGTTCGAGAAGGTTTACAACACCGCCGAGCAGAACGCGGTCAACGACGGCAAGGGACGGATCTTCGCGGCCGCCGTGCAAACCGCGGTCGACTGGAGCCAGGCGAAGGACCGCGGGCGGACGGGACTGGTGCTGCGCGCCAAGCATGCGTTGTTCGACCGGCTGGTGTACCACAAGCTGCGCGCCGCGCTCGGCGGTGAATGCCACGCGTCCGTCTCGGGAGGCGCCCCGCTGGGAGCACGGCTGGGCCATTTCTACCGGGGTGTGGGCCTGACGATCCACGAGGGCTACGGCCTGACGGAGACCAGCTCGGCCATCACCGTCAACCAGGTCGGCAACGTCAGGATCGGCACGGTCGGAACGTTGTTGCCGGGCAACAGCATGCGCATCGCCGAGGACGGCGAGCTGCTGGTGCGCGGCGGCGTCGTGTTCAGCGGCTACTGGCACAACGAGCAGGCCACCCGCGACGCGTTCACCGACGGCTGGTTCAAGACGGGTGACCTCGGCACGCTCGACGAGGACGGCTTCCTGAAGATCACCGGCCGCAAGAAGGAGATCATCGTCACCGCCGGGGGCAAGAACGTCGCCCCGGCCGTGCTCGAGGACCAGCTGCGCGCGCACGCGCTGATCAGCCAGGCCATGGTGGTGGGCGACGCCAAGCCGTTCATCGGCGCGCTGATCACCATCGATCCGGAGGCGTTCGGCGCCTGGAAGGAACGCAACCACAAGGCGGCCGGCGCCTCGGTCGCCGACCTGGCCAACGACCCGGACCTGATCGCCGAGGTGGACGCCGCGGTCAAGCACGCCAACCAGGCGGTGTCGCACGCCGAGTCGATCCGCAAATTCCGCATCCTGCCCGTCGACTTCACCGAGGACACCGGTGAGCTGACGCCGACCTTGAAGGTCAAGCGCAACGTCGTCGCCGAGAAGTTCGCCTCCGACATCGACTCGATCTACGAAAAGGAGTAGCGGGCCGGGCGTCTAGCCGCCGCAGAGCCCGATTGCGCGGCTTCTCAGCGGGCCTCAGCGGCCCGCATCGTCGCCGCGGAGCCCGATTGCGCGGCTTCTCAGCGGGCCTCAACGGCCCACATCGTCGCCGCGGAGCCCGATTGCGCGGCTTCTCAGCGGGCCTCAACGGCCCACATCGTCGCCGCGCAGAAGCGCGGCGAGCCGGGCAGCCAGCGTGTCCCACCGCCAGTGGGCCATCACCCACTCACGCCCGGCCGCGCCCATGGCCGCGGCGCGGTCGCGGTCGCCGAGCAGCCCGGCGACCGCGTCGGCGATTGCGGTCAGCGAGCGCCCGTCGACCACCAACCCAGTCTTGTTCTGCTGCACGGCTTCCGGGGCTCCACCGGAGTCGCCGGCGACCACCGGCTTGCCGGTCGCGGACGCCTCGAGGAAGACGATGCCCAGGCCCTCGACGTCCATCCCGGCCCCGCGGGTGCGGCAGGGCATCGCGAAGACGTCGGCCAGCGCATGGTGTGCGGGCAGTTCGGCGGCCGGCACACCCCCGGTGAACGTCACGTGCTCGGCCACCCCGCAATCGCGGGCCAGCTTGCGCAGCGAGTCCAGGTACGGACCGCCACCGACGACGACCAGGGCGGCCCCGTCGACGCGTCGCCGGATCGTCGGCATGGCCTTGATCAACATGTCCTGCCCCTTGCGCGGTACCAGGCGGGACACGCACACGACCGTGGGCCGCTCACCCAGCCCATACCGGTCGCGCAGCCCGGCCCCTGCCGCCGGGTCGGGGCGGAACCTGTCGGTGTTCACCCCGGGCGGCAGGTATTCCAGCGAGGCGTGCGGTCCGAAGGCCGGCGCGAACCGGCCGCGGGTGTAGCGGCTGACGAACGTGACGACGTCGGTGGTGTCGCCGATGCGCCGCAGCACCGAGCGGGCAACCGGCAGCATCGACCAGCCGACTTCGTGGCCGTGCGTGCTGGCCACCACCCGGTTCGCCCCGGCCTGCCGGGCCCGCGCCGCCAGCAGCGCCAGCGGCGCGGCCGCGCCGAACCAGACGGTGTCGATGTCGTCGTCGGCGATCAGCCGGCGCATGCGGGCGTCCACCGCCGGGCCGGGCAGCATCAAGGTGCCGGGATGGCGGACCACCCGGTAACCGGTCGCCTCGGCCGAGGCGTCGAAGGCGTCGGCGCCCTTCCATTGCGGCGCGTACACCGTCACCGAATGCAGCCGGGCGTCGACCAGCCGACCGACGAAGTCGCTCAGGTAGGACTGAATGCCGCCCGGCCGGGGCGGAAAGTCGTTGGTTACCAGCAGGACCCGACTCACCGCGTCAGGCTAGCCTGACGGTGCGCGGGGTTCGTGGGAGGGCTTCGCTCACCCGGGGCGGGCGAGCCACGCGTGCCAGCGCACGAGCAGCCCGGGTGAGTCGGTGGCCAGGACGTCGTGCACGGCGGTGGGCACGTCGGTGCGCCCGACGCCGCAGGCGGCCAGGTACAGGTCGTGCAGCTTGGCCGCCCCGTAGGTGTCCGCCACGAAACGCGCGAACCACCACGCGCGGTCGTACGCCAGCGAGCGCTGCGGCCCGGGCCCGTCCAGTTCGGCGTCCGAAGGCAGCGTCAGCGGTACCGGCAGCGCGTCGGCGGGCACCGGGCCCGGGGGCCGGGCGACGAAATCGGCCACCCCTTCGGTCAGCCACTGCGGCGCATCCGGGGCGGTGTCCACGCGCGCCGCGTAGTGAAAAAGCTCGTGGGTCAACACGATCCGTAGTGCCTCCGCGGTCATGTTGGCCGCTCCGGGCGCGAACACGATCCGCTGACCGACGGCCACCCGGTGCGCGGGGTCGACGCGGTCGACGACCGTCACGGCCGCGATGTCGGCCCATTGCGCCGCCGGTCCCCCGCCCGCGGCGGCGCGGAACTCCTCGTCCGTGCCCGCCGCGACCACCGAGACGTCGCGTGACCAATCGACGCCCCAGAACGCCTCGACCGCGTGGATCGCGGCGCCGATGCCGGACGCCACCCGGGACAGCAGCCGGTCACCGGCCGGACCGGCGGGGCCGGTCAGCTGAACGGTGCGGTCGCCCACGATCAACGACTTCGTCGCGGGGCTGAGCTGGCTGTGTGCGGGGGTGACCAGTTGCGCGGGCCGTGTCCCGCTTCCGCGTTCGGCTTCGAGCGGCACGGCCGCCGCCACGACGAGCTCGACCAGGAGCACCCAGCCAAGCAGCAGCGTGAGCCGGCGGCGACTCCGGCGCGGGCCGCTAGTAGCGGCGGGCGTCGTGGATCGGGCCTGCGGCATTCATCGGCACCACGCGCACCGGCTGGCCGTAGGTGGAGGAATGGATCACCATGCCGTCACCGACGTAGATGCCGCTATGTGACGCGTCGGAATAAAAGGTGATCACGTCGCCGGGCTGCAGGTCCGACACCGCCACCGGTTGGCCGCCTTGGGCCTGCGCCTGGCTGGAGTGCGGCAACGAAATACCGGCCTGCTGGAAGGCCCACATCACCAATCCGGAGCAGTCGAACCCACCGGGCGCGGCGCCGCCCCACACGTAGGGCGAACCGACCTGGGTCAGCGCCGCCTGCACGACGGTCCCGCGGTCACCGCCGCCGACCCCGCCACCGAACGGTCCGGGCAGTCCGCCGGGCGGGGGCGCCTCGCCGGGCGCCTGGCCGGCGGGCGGCGGCGCCCCGGGCGGTGCGGCCTCCGGCGCGGGGGCGCCGGGTGCCGGCAGACCGGCGGGGATGGGACCGGGATCGGCGAGCGCGGTGCGCTGCTCGGGCGACAACGAGACGTACTGCGACTTGACGACGGCGATCTGCACCTGCAGCTGACTTTGCTTGGACTGCAGGCTCGCCCGCACCGCGGCGGCCTGCTCGGCCGCGCTCTTCGCGTCGGCGGCGGACTTGGCGGACTCCCGCTCGGCCTTGGCGGCCTGCTCGTTCGCGACCCGGAAGTTCGTCATCTGGTCGGCCATCTGCGTAGCCATCTGCCGCTGCATGGCCAGCTTGTCGATCAGCCCTTGCGGCGATCCCGCGGTCAACATGGCCGTCATGCCGTCGACGCGGCCGCCCATGTAGGTGGCGGCGGCGAGCTTGTTGACGGCACCTTGGAAGGACGCCAAGCGGGCCTTGGCCGCATCGACGGCGGCCTGGGCGTCGTCGTGCTTCTTGTCCGCCGCACGCTGGGCCGCCAGCTTGTGGTTGAGGTCCAGCTGCGCGCTGTGCATCGCCTCGGTGGTCTGCTCGGCCTGGCGGGACAACTGGTTGAGCTTGGCCAGCGCGTCCTCGGCCGGGTCGGCCGACACGTGGGCGGCGAGGACACCGGATAACACAGTGAAGCCCGCTAGCGTCCCGATGGCAGATCGTGTGAGTACACGCGCAAACGGGTATCTAGAGCTAAGCCTCAAGATTTTGCTTCCTTAAACGGCCATCGACGACCACGCGCGTCGTCGAGCTGGGTTTAGGTCTCAAACAGGTTACGAAACGATATCGACGTTTGTCCAAAGCGAGCGGTTAAGAAATTGGCAAGATTTCTGTCATTATCATGTGAACGACGCGGACCCCTTCGTAAACCTTTGGCACGCAAAGCATCTTAGGCGACGCCCGAATCGCGCTCGCGGCGGATAGGCACCAACCGCAATCGCGGTGCCAGCCCCGCATCGGCGAGTACCGCCAATGCAGCGCATTCGTCCTCCAACAAAGTTTGCGGAACCCCGAGTAACACGCTGACGACGCAATCGCGGCACCCCGGCCCGCGGACCGCGCAGTCGTCGCAGTCGATCACCACCGGCGCCCGCGCTTCGGGCACCGTCGCGCCGTTGCTGTCGGGTCCACTGCTTCGTGCCATCGGGATCGGTCCTCTCGGTCAAGGCTCAGGCGAACGTCAGGTCGGACTGCCCGAACGGTAACCGCAGCCACCGACAACCAGCCGGCACCGCGTTTCGGGCGGTAAAGGGGCCTGGGTTCGTTCGGCGTGGGAGACACCCGGGTGTCGGTGGCCGCGCTTAACGTCGCGGCATGGGTGCCGGTGGTGCGACTCAGCTCAGTTTCGCCGACCTGGGGTCGTCCTTCGAAACCCCGGACGTCGCGCTGCGCGACACCACGTTCGTCGTGGTGGACCTGGAGACCACCGGGGGCCGCACGAAAAGTACGGGCGGACACGCCCCCGACGCCATCACCGAGATCGGCGCGGTCAAGGTCCGCGGCGGCGTGGTGCTCGGCGAGTTCGCCACGCTCGTCGACCCGCAGCGCAGCATCCCCCCGCAGATCGTGCAGCTGACCGGGATCACCACCGCGATGGTGTCCGACGCCCCGACCATCGACGCCGTGTTGCCGATGTTCCTCGAGTTCGCCGGCGGGGCGGTGCTGGTCGCCCACAACGCCGGGTTCGACATCGGATTCCTGCGCGCGGCAGCCGCGCGCTGCGATCTGCCCTGGCCGCGGCCACAGGTCCTGTGCACGGTGCGGCTGGCCCGCCGCGTGCTCAGCCGCGAGGAAGCCCCCAGCGTGCGGCTGGCCGCCCTGGCACGGCTGTTCGCCGTGGCCACCCAGCCCACGCACCGGGCCCTCGACGACGCCCGCGCCACCGTCGACGTGCTGCACGCGCTCATCGAGCGGGTGGGCAACCAGGGCGTGCACACGTATGCCGACCTGCGCTCCTATCTGCCGGACGTGACGCCGGCGCAGCGGCGCAAGCGGGTCCTCGCCGAGGGCCTGCCCCGCCGGCCGGGGGTCTACCTGTTCCGTGGGCCGTCGGGCGAGGTGCTCTACGTCGGGACCGCCGTCGACCTGCGCCGCCGGGTCGGCCAGTACTTCACCGGCGCCGACCCGCGCGGCCGGATGAAGGAAATGGTCAACCTAGCCACCGCGGTCGACCACGTCGAGTGCGCTTACGCGCTGGAGGCCGGCGTCCGCGAGCTGCGGCTGCTGGCCGCGCACGCCCCGCCCTACAACCGCCGGTCGAGGTTCCCGCACCGGTGGTGGTGGGTGGCGCTCACCGACGAGGCGTTCCCGCGGCTCGCGGTGGTGCGAGCGCCCCGCCACGACCGGGCCGTCGGGCCCTTCCGGTCGCGCTCCGACGCCGCCGACACGGCCGAACTGCTGGCCCGCTTCACCGGGCTGCGCACGTGCACCACGCGGCTGGGACGCTCGGTCCTGCACGGGCCGGCCTGCGCCGAGGCGGAGATCTCGCCCTGTCCCGCCGCGCGCGACATCACGGCCACGCAATACGCCGCGGCGGTGGCGCGCGGCGCGGCCCTGATCGACGGGATGGAGAACGCCGCCCTGTCGGCCGCGGTGGATCAGGTCACGGCGCTGGCCGAGCGACGACATTTCGAGAGCGCCGCGCGCCTGCGTGACCGCACCGCCACCGCCGTCGAGATCCTCTGGCGGGGCCAGCGGTTGCGCGCGCTGGCCACGCTGCCCGAGCTGATCGCCGCCGCCCCCGACGGCCAGGGCGGCTATCACCTGGCCGTCGTCCGGCACGGCCAGCTCGCGGCGGCCGGCACCGCCGCGCGCGGGGTGCCCCCGATGCCGGTGGTCGACGCGATTGTGGCCGGGGCACAGGCGATCTTGCCGACGGCGGCCCCCCTCGGCGGCGCGTTGGTGGAGGAATCCGCTCTCATCGCGCGCTGGCTGACCGCTCCGGGAGTGCGCATCGTCCGCGTCGACGACTCCCCCGACGCCGCGGGCTGGGCCTCGCCGCTGCATTCTGCCGGCGCCTGGGCCGCGTGGGCGGCATCGGCGCGCTCGGCGCGGCTCGCCTACGAGCAAGCGGCGCAATACGATTCAGGTTTGCTGGCCGAACCGCACCCATCGCGCGAGCAGCTGTTCGGCCGCGCCGGAATCGATCGCCGCGGCGGCGCGCTGCAGCCCGTCCTCCCACGCCGGCAACCATTCAGCGCGGCTGGATAGGCCGGCGTGCGCGACGATCGCCCCGGCGGCGTTGAGCACCACGGCGTCCCGCACCGGGCCCTTGGCGCCGCCCAGCACCGCACGCACCTCCGCCGCGTTGGCCTGCGCGTCGCCGCCCAGCAGATCGTCGAGATCGGCTCGGGCGAAACCGAATCCGGCCGGATCGAACGTCAGCTTGTCCACCGTCCCGGCCTGCACCCGCCAAATCGTGCTGGTGGTCGTCGTGGTCAACTCGTCGAGCCCGTCGTCACCGTGCACCACCAGCACGCTGGACCGGCGCGCGGCGAACACCCCCGCCATCACCTCGGCCAGGTCGGCGAACGCGCAGCCGATCAGGCCGGCCCGCGGCCTGGCCGGATTGGTCAGCGGCCCAAGGAGATTGAACACCGTCGGCACGCCGATCTCGCGGCGCACCGACGAGGCGTGCCGGTACGACGGATGAAACACCGGCGCGAAGCAGAACCCGATGCCCACTTCGGCCAGGCTCTGTGCGACCTGCTCGGGTTCGAGTTCGATGCGCACCCCGAGCGCCTCCAGCGTGTCGGCACCGCCGGCCAACGACGACGTCGCGCGGTTGCCGTGTTTGACCACCGGCACGCCCGCGGCCGCGACCACGATCGCGGCCATGGTGGACAGGTTGACCGTGTTGATGCCGTCCCCGCCGGTCCCGACGATGTCCACCGCGTCGTCACGGATGGCGGGCATCGGGCGCGCGCGGCTCAGCATGACGTCGGCCAGCTCACTGACCTCGGCCGAGGTGGGGACCTTCATCGTCATCGCCACCGCGAAGGCGGCGACCTGGGCCGGGCTCGCGTCGCCGGCCATGACCCGGTCCATGGCCCAGGCGGCCTGGCCGCGGACCAGGTCCCGGCCGTCTGTCAACCGGGCCAGGACCTGCGGCCACGACGGCGCCGCCCCCGGGCCCGCGGTGGAACCGCCGGGGGGCGAAGCCTCAGGTGACACAGCCACGCGCCGATGGTCCCACGCGGACCCGACCTCCCCCAACCGGCGCGAAAAGCCACCCGCCGCGGACCCGGTCGCGACGCGAAAAGATCAAATGCCGCCCCGGGTGGAGTTCAACAACTACAAAGCGTCATACTTGCGGATGTGACCAGCGCTGTAGGGACCTCAGGTACTGCAATCACGTCGCGGGTTCATTCCTTGAATCGACCCAACATGGTCAGTGTCGGCACCATCGTTTGGCTCTCCAGCGAGCTGATGTTCTTTGCCGGCCTGTTCGCGATGTACTTCACCGCGCGTGCGCAGTCCGGCGGGAAGTGGCCGCCGCCGCCGACCGAGCTCAACCTCTATCAGGCCGTTCCGGTGACGCTCGTGCTGATCGCGTCGTCGTTCACCTGCCAGATGGGGGTGTTCGCGGCCGAACGTGGCGACGTCTTCGGGCTACGCCGGTGGTACGTGATCACCTTCCTGATGGGCCTGTTCTTCGTTTGCGGACAGGGCTACGAGTACTTCCACCTGGCGACCCATGGCACCACGATTCCCGGCAGCGCCTACGGCAGCGTGTTCTACCTGGCGACCGGGTTCCACGGCCTGCACGTGACCGGCGGTCTGATCGCGTTCATCTTCTTGCTCGCCCGCACCGGGATGAGCAAGTTCACCCCGGCGCAGGCCACCGCGAGCATCGTCGTCTCCTACTACTGGCATTTCGTCGACATCGTGTGGATCGCGCTGTTCACCGTGATCTATTTCATCCGATGAGCCGACGGCTCCGAATACAAGACGGAACAGGAGTGCTGGGTTGAAGAAACTGGGGTCTATCCGATCCGGTGCGCGGCCCGGTCAGCCGCGAAAAGCCGCCAGCGACCGCTCCCGGCGGCGGCTGCGCCGCCGCCTGTCGGGCGGGCTGTTGCTGCTGATCGCGCTGACCATCGCCGGCGGGCTGGCCGCCGTGCTGACCCCGCGCCCGCAGGTTGCCGTCGCCGACGAGTCGTCCTCGGCGCTGCTGCGGACCGGCAAGCAGCTGTTCGACACGTCGTGCGTGTCGTGCCACGGCGCCAACCTGCAGGGGGTGCCCGACCGCGGGCCCAGCCTGATCGGCGTCGGCGAGGAGGCCGTCTACTTCCAGGTCTCGACCGGCCGGATGCCCGCGATGACCGGCGAGGCCCAGGCGCCCCGCAAGGAGCCGATCTTCGACGAAGCGCAGGTCGACGCGCTGGGCGCCTACGTGCAGGCCAACGGCGGCGGCCCCACGACCGTGCGCAACCCGGACGGCAGCCTGGCCATGAAATCGCTGCGCGGCGACGACCTGGGCCGCGGCGGCGACCTGTTCCGGCTGAACTGCTCCTCCTGCCACAACTTCACCGGCAAGGGCGGGGCGCTGTCGTCGGGTAAGTACGCGCCGCCCCTCGAGGCGCCCAACGAGCAGCAGATCCTGGCGGCCATGCGGACCGGCCCGCAGAACATGCCGAAGTTCTCCGACCGTCAGCTGTCCTTCGAAGCCAAGAAGGACATCATCGGCTACATCAAGGCGGTCACCGAAGAGCGCCAGCCCGGCGGCTACGGCCTCGGTGGATTCGGGCCCGCACCCGAGGGCATGGCCGCGTGGATCATCGGGATGGTCGCCGCCATCGCTTTGGCGCTGTGGATTGGGGCACGAGCCTCATGAGCCGCGTCGAGACGATGCAGAGCGTAGCGATGAGGAGGAGCGGCGCATATGAGTGACGTCAATGCCGTAGGCGGCTCTGACACCGACAAGGGCGCCGCGCCGAACGAACCCGACGAGGCGGCCCTGGCCGCCATGTCGCGGCAGGAGCTGGTGGCGCTGGGCGGGAAGCTCGACGGGGTCGAGACGATCGTCAAGGAACCCCGCTGGCCCGTGGAGGGCACCAAAGCCGAGAAGCGAGCCGAGCGCGGAGTCGCCCTGTGGTTGTTGCTGGGTGGTGTTTTCGGGCTGGCGCTGCTGCTGGTCTTCCTGTTCTGGCCGTGGGAGTACAAGCCGAAGAATGCCGCGGGCAGCCTGTTGTACGACCTGGCCACCCCGCTGTACGGGCTGACCTTCGGGATGTCGATCCTGTCGATCGCCGTCGGCACCATCCTGTACCAGAAAAGGTTTATCCCCGAAGAGATTTCGATCCAAGAGCGGCATGACGGCGCCTCCCGGGAGGTCGACCGCAAGACGGTCGTGGCCAACCTCACCGACGCCCTGGAGGGCTCCACCGTGCGGCGGCGCAAAGTGGTCGGGCTGTCGTTGGGACTGGGCCTGGGCGCGTTCGGCCTGTCGACGCTGGTCGCGTTTGCCGGCGGCCTGATCAAAAATCCGTGGAAGCCGGTGGTGCCCACCGCAAACGGCAAGAAGGCCGTGCTGTGGACCTCCGGCTGGACCCCGCGGTATGCGGGCGAGACCATCTTCCTCGCGCGGGCGACCGGGTCGGCCGGTGCGTCGCCGTTCATCAAGATGCGCCCCGAGGACCTCGACGCCGGCGGCATGGAGACCGTCTTCCCGTGGCGGGAATCCGACGGTGACGGCACCACCCCGGAATCGCAGGAAAAGCTCCGCGCGATCAACCAGGGCGTCCGCAATCCCGTGATGCTCATCCGCATCCGGCCGTCCGACATGCCCCGCGTGGTCAAGCGCCAGGGCCAGGAGAGCTTCAACTTCGGCGAGTTCTTCGCCTACACCAAGGTCTGCTCGCACCTCGGGTGCCCCGCGTCGCTGTACGAGGAGCAGTCCTACCGAATCCTGTGCCCATGTCACCAGTCGCAGTTCGACGCCCTGCACTTCGCCAAGCCGATCTTCGGCCCGGCGGCGCGCGCGCTGGCGCAACTGCCCATCACGATCGACACCGACGGATATCTGGTCGCCAACGGTGACTTCGTCGAGCCCGTCGGACCGGCATTCTGGGAGAGGACGACAACATGAGTCCAAAACTGAGTCCCCCGAAACCGCCCAAGATCGGCGATGTCCTGGCCCGCCAGGGCGAAGACATCGACACGCGCTATCACCCCTCGGCGGCGGTGCGCCGGCAGCTCAACAAGGTCTTCCCGACCCACTGGTCCTTCCTGCTGGGCGAGATCGCGATGTATAGCTTCATCGTGCTGCTGCTCACCGGCGTGTACCTGACGCTGTTCTTCGACCCGTCCATGGCCGAGGTCACCTACAACGGGGCCTACCAGCCGCTGCGCGGGGTCGACATGTCGAAGGCCTTCGCCTCCACCCTCGACATCTCCTTCGAGGTGCGCGGCGGCCTGTTCGTCCGGCAGGTGCACCACTGGGCCGCACTGATTTTCGCCGCGTCGATCATGGTGCACCTGGCCCGCATCTTCTTCACCGGCGCGTTCCGGCGGCCGCGTGAGGCCAACTGGGTCATCGGCTCGCTGCTGCTGATCCTGGCGATGTTCGAGGGGTACTTCGGCTACTCGCTGCCCGACGACCTGCTCTCGGGCATCGGGCTGCGCGCCGCGCTCTCCTCGATCACGCTCGGGATGCCGGTGATCGGCACCTGGTTGCACTGGGCGCTGTTCGGCGGCGACTTCCCTTGCGGCGGTGTCGGAAACGAATGCGCGACGGCGGGCTACATCATCCCCCGCATGTACGCCCTGCACATCCTGCTGCTGCCGGGGATCATCCTGGCCTTGATCGGGCTGCACCTGGCGATGGTGTGGTTCCAGAAGCACACCCAGTTCCCCGGCCCCGGCCGCACCGAGCACAACGTGGTCGGCGTCCGGGTGATGCCGATCTTCGCGGTGAAATCCGGCGCGTTCTTCGCGGCGATCGTCGGTGTCCTGGGCCTGATGGGCGGCCTGCTGCAGATCAACCCCATCTGGAACCTGGGCCCCTACAAGCCATCTCACGTTTCGGCCGGTTCGCAGCCGGACTTCTACATGATGTGGACGGAAGGCCTGGCCCGCATCTGGCCGCCGTGGGAGTTCTACTTCTGGCACCACACGATTCCGGCCGCCGTCTGGGTGGCGCTGATCATGGGCCTGATCTTTGTCCTGCTGATCGTCTACCCCTTCCTGGAAAAGCGGTTCAGCGGCGACTACGCGCACCACAACCTGCTGCAACGTCCACGGGACGTCCCGGTGCGCACGTCGATCGGCGCGATGGCGATCTCGTTCTACATGTTGCTGACGCTGGCGGCGATGAACGACATCATCGCGTTCAAGTTCCAGATCTCCTTGAACGCGACGACGTGGATCGGCCGCATCGGGATGGTCATCCTCCCGCCGGTCGTCTACTTCATCACCTACCGGTGGTGTGTCGCGCTGCAGCGCAGCGACCGCGAGGTGCTGGCGCACGGGATCGAGACGGGCATCATCAAGCGGTTGCCGCACGGGGCCTACATCGAGCTGCATCAGCCGCTCGGCCCCGTCGACGACCACGGCCACCCGATACCGCTCGAGTACCAGGGCGCGGCGCTGCCCAAGCGGATGAACAAGCTGGGCTCGGCGGGTTCACCGGGCAGCGGCAGCTTCCTGTTCGCCGACCCGGCGTCGGAGGACGCGGCCCTGCGCGAGGCGGCACACGGGTCCGAGCAACGTGCCCTGACCGCGCTGCGCGAGCACCAGGACAGCATCGCCGGTTCGACCAACGGGAAGAACGGCGAGCGCCACTAGCTCCGTGCCGGTTCGGTGAAGACCGCGCCGCACTGTTGCTGGGCCGCCCGCAGGATGGAGCCGGCGGTCAGGAAGGCCGGCTTCGTCTGGTCGCGCGAGTCGACGGGCAGGTTGGCCGCACAGCGCAGCATCATCAGGCCGAGCGCGCTGTAGGTGGTGTACGGGACGATCAGCAGGTTGACGCGTGCGTCGTCCCC
This sequence comes from Mycobacterium seoulense, assembly GCF_010731595.1. Lineage (NCBI taxonomy): Bacteria > Bacillati > Actinomycetota > Actinomycetes > Mycobacteriales > Mycobacteriaceae > Mycobacterium > Mycobacterium seoulense. The sequence goes on from NZ_AP022582.1 coordinate 2,021,175, forward strand.
GATGATGGTCATCACGTGCTGGCGCTTCCGTTCCCAGCCCGCCCAATTCAGGTCGGGCGGTCGCTGCAGCGGCGGCCAGTTGACGTTGATGGAGCTGACGTCTCCCAGCAGGGGTGTCAGGACGGCGATCAGCTCGGGCAATTCGTTGGTGATGCGGTCCGCGCGCGGCCACCACGCTCCGTCGATGGCACGGCCCAGTTCACGGGCCACCGACACCCGGACTGGATTGGCTCGGCGCCGGCGTTCGAACAATTCGGTCATCCGAGGGCCCGGCGGCCAGGCAGACTCGCGACAATCACGGGCGGATCCCTTCACGTCGGCGTCGTTCACCCCGGCTGGCCCGGGGCGGACGGAGGAATCGCATTGCCCGTGGCCGGCATCCGCATTGGGGGGCTGCACCGCTGACAATGAAACGGCTCGGAGTCAACGCTACGCCACCGCCACCCCGCGGGGCGGCCAGGGGCCGGACCGCGCGCGCTCGGCCGGCCCGGCGACCCGGGAGGCGGCCCAGCGGGGCACGTCGGGCCGCGCGGACCGCCCTGGCTCCGTCTGTAGGACTACAGTGGTAAGGGTCCGACCGTGGCGCTGTCCGGGTGAGCGGGGGGCGACAGGGTGAGGATGGGCAATGGCGATACAGGACTGGGGCGACGCCCCGGAGATCCACCCTTCGAAGATCCGCGTGGGTGACATCATCGGCACGTTGCGTCCCACGGCACTGCGTTACACCGTCAAGATGATCAGCGGGCCGCAGACCACTCCCCGGCGCTGGACATTCTTCGGCCGCGACGACCACGGCAAGCAATACACGGGCACGTTCGGCGAGAACGAATTGGTTCGCAGGTACACCAAGTCGTGACGCGCGCTTACTGAGCGGCGACGGCGCGGCGCAGCTGGCGGACGTGCAGCCACTCGATCACCGGCATCCCGGCGGTGACGACGCCGGCTACGCCGTACGCGACCCAGGACGGGGTGTCGTGGCCCACGGCCATCAGGTACGTCGCCGTAGCCACCGCCACCAGCGCAGCTCCCATCGCGCCGACCAAGAGCACGGTGCCGCGCAACCAGGCCCGATCCACCGCCTCGCCCGACCACTCGGAGTCGGTCTCCTGAGCGGGCGCCTGCGCGCGCGGTTGGCGCGCCCATTCGGCCGCGGTCCGCGGCGCCTGGGACATCAGCCGCACCGGGGGCCGGCTGGCCGCGGTCATCCCCCTGGCGGCCGGCTCGGTCTGGGCCATCCGGCGGGCCCGCAACAGCATGGGGATCGCCCCGGCGATGATCAGCGCGGACACGATGATCACGGCGTAGAGCACCCAGGAGGTGGTGTGCGCGCCGCCGGCCGCCTTGTGAAAACCCCGACCCAGGTCCGCCAGCGCGACGGTCGCGGCCACGCTCACGCCCAGTAAGACCAGCCAGACGGCGCCGCAGGCGCCGATCAGGATGCGGTCGACGACGTCGGGCGAAATGGTGTCGTCGCCGAACCCGCGGCGGTACGCCGAATACCTGCTCACCATCAGCAGCTCGTCTGCGGCGAGTCGTTGGTGTTCGACGAAAGGACCGTTCCGTCGCTCGTCGTGATCGAGCAGTTGAGCCGGCTGACCCGGAAAAGGCTGGACGCCTCGACCGAGCCCACGTCGGACTGGGAGATCGGCGTGACGGTCATCGACCACGGGATGTACACGTTGTGCTGCGTGCGCCGCCGGCCCGACGCGTCGACGTAGGTCACCGAGATGATGTCACCGGGCGCCTTGGTGCCGGTCACCGAATACGTCACCTGCCGCGGCCCTGCGGGGGTCGTCGAAGGAGGTGGCGGTGGCGCTGCCGCCGTCGAGGTGGCCGGGGGCGGCGCCGGGGCGGGCGGCGGCGGTGGCGGCGGCGGGGCGGGCGTCACCGTCACGGTCTGTGTCTCCGTTGCTGTCGGGGGCGGCGGTTCGGTCGTGGGTGGGGGCGGCGGAGGCGGGGCGGCGGCTTGGTGGTCGTGATCTCGTCCTGCATCGGCGGCGTCGACGGGACGGTGGTGGTGTTCGGGTTGGCCAGCTTGGTGGTGTCGGTGCGCGCGAACAGCAGCGACACCGACACCACGAGCGCGATGGCGGCCACGATGGCGGCGATCCCCACCACCCAGGGCCACCGCGGCGCACCGTGCTCCTCGTCGGTGTCGGCAGACTCGTCGAAGGCGTCGTAGTCGTAGAGCCTCAGATCGGCCGGCAGGTAGGGACCGCTGATGAAGTGCTCCGACTCGGGGGCCGAATAGGCCCGTGAATAGACGTCGGTCTGGCCCGTCTGGTCGACCGCCGGCTCGGCGCTGTCGTCGAAGGGTTCGATCTCGTCGACGGAACCGGGCTCCTCCCCCGGCTCGGGGCCGTCCGTGGGCTCGATGTCGGAATCCGGTTGGTGGGGAGCCTCGTTCACGGAATCGGGTTCCTCAGGTTCCCATTCCGGGGGTTTCGGCCCGCTCATCTTTGCCTGCCCTGTCCGACTGCCTCACCAGCGCGCGGGGCCCGGCGGCCATACCGTTGCGCGCGCGCTTGAGAAATTGTCATTTGCCTGGGCAAAACATTACCGAACCGAGAGGGGCAGAGAAGTCCTGGCGAACCAGCCACAGATCACGTGATCGGATTGTGACCTTTTGGGTCGGGAATCAGTGCTTCTCGGGCCCGACGTAGTACTCGAAGATCAGGCCCGCGACCGAGGCGAGCACGAACATCACCCCGGCGGCGATCAGCCACGTCAGCCACAACGCGATCCCGACCGCGGTCACCGAGGCCGACAGTGCGACCAGGATCGGCCACCAGCTGTGCGGGCTGAAAAAGCCCAATTCGCCTGCTCCGTCACTGATCTCGGCGCCCTCGTAGTCCTCGGGACGCGTATCGATGCGGCGTGCCACGAACCGGAAGAAGGTGGCCACGATCAATGCCAGGCCGCCGGTCAGCGCCAGCGCGGTCGTGCCCGCCCACTCCTCACCACCGGTGGCGAAAAGCGCGGTAAGCACGCCGTAAAGCACCGCAACCACAATGAAAAACCCGGCGACGAATTCGAAAAGCCTGGCTTCAATATGCATTTGGTGTCCTAACCTACTGACTTCCGGCCAACTGGCCGCGGCGGGTGTCGAACGGGTGCGTGGACACCGCGAGCGGCGCCTGACCGATCGACTGCAATGCCTGGGCGTTGGTCTTCCCGTCGATCCGCTGCTGCAGGTAAGCCTTGAAGTCGTTGGGCGGCACCACCCGAACCTCGAAGTTCATCATCGAGTGATAGGTGCCACAGAACTCGGCGCAGTGCCCGACGAATGCCCCGGGCCTGCTGATGTCGTCGACCTGGAAGACGTTCACCGAGTTGTTCGCCTCGGCGTTGGGGATCACGTCGCGCTTGAACAGGAACTCCGGCACCCAGAAGGTGTGGACGACGTCCGCGGACGCCAACCGGAACTGGATGCGCTTGCCGGTGGGCAGCACCAGCACCGGGATTTCATTGCTGGTGCCCAGGATTTCGACCTTGTCGAAGTTCAGGTAGGTCCGGTCCGAGGTGTTGAGCCCGCGGACCGGTCCGACGAGTTCCTCGCCGTGGGCGTCCTTGCCTTCGGGCTTGGAGACCATCGCGTTCTTGCGCGCCTGGTCGACGCCGTCGTAGGTCAGCGTGCCGTCCTTGAACTCGACGCGCTGATAGCCGAACTTCCAGTTCCACTGGAAGGCGGTGACGTCGACCACCACCTCGGGATCCTTGTCGACGTGCAGCATCTTCTCCTGCACCACCACGGTGAAGTAGAACAACACCGAGATGATCAGGAACGGCGTCACGGTCAGCACCAGTTCCAGCGGCATGTTGTAGCCGAACTGACGGGGCAGCTCGGTGTCGGTGGCCTTCTTGCGGTGGAAGGCCGACGCCCAGAAGATCAGGCCCCACACGATGACCCCGACGACCAGCGAGGCGATGGTCGCTCCGACCCACAGCTCGCGGTTGAGGTGGGCCTGCGGGGTGATGCCCTTGGGCCAGCCCAGACCCAGCGCGTCCGACCAGCTGCATCCGCTCAGGGTCACCGCCAGCACGCCGAACGTCGCGGCCAGCGCCACCGGCCGCAGACGACGGGACAGACCCCGCCGAACGCCCCCGGAACGGCCGCCGAAAAGGCCCCGGAACCTGCCCTGCGACAAACGTTGCGAACGGACCTGCTCGCGAGGTGTCACGTTGGCGCCTCCTGCTCGGATATCGAATACTACGCAGCGTAGACCACGCCGCTGACCCGAGCGACGAAACCCCGGCCCACCGGCCGTCACGACCTGCCGGGTGCGCTCGCCACGGCCGTCGCCGAAGTGCGGCATACTGGGGCGCCGTGTGTGGTCTGCTGGCGTTCGTCGCCGCCCCCGACAGTGCCACCGACGACGCTGCCGCGCGGGCCGACGGGGCGATCGCGCGCGCGGCGCACCTGATGCGCCACCGCGGTCCCGACGAGCCGGGCACGTGGACCGACCCGGGCGCCGACGGATCCGTCGTGTTCGGGTTCAACCGGTTGTCGATCATCGACATCGCGCATTCGCACCAGCCGCTGCGGTGGGGGCCGCCGGAGGCGCCCGACCGCTACGTCCTGGTGTTCAACGGCGAGATCTACAACTACCTCGAGCTGCGCGACGAGCTGGCCACCGCACACGGCGCGGCCTTCGCCACCGACGGCGACGCCGAGGCCATCGTCGCCGGCTACCACTACTGGGGCGCCGACGTGCTCACCAGACTGCGCGGCATGTTCGCCTTCGCCCTGTGGGATACCGCCACCCTCGAATTATTCTGCGCCCGAGACCCTTTCGGCATCAAGCCGCTGTTCATGGCGACGGGCGCCGGCGGCACGGCGCTCGCCAGTGAGAAGAAGTGCCTGCTGGACCTGGCGGACCTGGTCGGGTTCGACACCCGCATCGACGACCGGGCCGTGCAGCACTACACCGTGCTGCAATACGTGCCCGAGCCCGAGACGCTGCACCGCGGGGTGCGCCGACTGGAGTCGGGCTGCTCCGCGCGGATCCGGCCCGGGCGTCAGCCGGAGGTCACCCGCTACTTCGTCCCGCGCTTCGCCGCCACGCCGATCACCCGCGACACCGAACAGGCCCGCTACGACGAGATCACCGCCGTGCTCGAGGACTCGGTGGCCAAGCACATGCGCGCCGACGTCACCGTCGGGGCGTTTCTGTCCGGCGGCATCGACTCCACCGCCATCGCGGCGCTGGCCATCCGGCACAACCCCAACCTGATCACGTTCACCACCGGTTTCGAGCGGGAGGGCTTCTCCGAGATCGACGTCGCGGTGGCCTCGGCCGAGGCGATCGGCGCCCGCCACATCGCCAAGGTGGTCCACCCGGACGAGTTCGTCGCCGCCCTGCCCGAGATCGTGTGGTACCTCGACGAGCCGGTGGCCGACCCCGCGCTGGTGCCGCTGTTCTTCGTCGCCCGCGAGGCCCGCAAGCACGTCAAGGTGGTGCTGTCCGGGGAGGGGGCCGACGAGCTGTTCGGCGGCTACACCATCTACCGGGAGCCGTTGTCGCTCAAGCCGTTTGACTATCTTCCCCGGCCGCTGCGGCGGTCGATGGGCAAGGTGTCCAAGCCACTGCCGGAGGGCATGCGCGGCAAGAGCCTGCTGCACCGCGGCTCGCTGACGCTCGAGGAGCGCTACTACGGCAACGCCCGCAGCTTCTCCGACGCGCAGCTGCGCGACGTGCTGCCGGGGTTCCGCGACGAGTGGACGCACACCGACGTGACCGCCTCGGTGTACGCGCAGTCGGCCGGCTGGGACCCGGTGGCGCGCATGCAGCACATCGACCTGTTCACCTGGCTGCGCGGCGACATCCTGGTCAAGGCGGACAAGATGACGATGGCCAACTCGCTGGAGCTGCGGGTGCCGTTCTTGGACCCCGAGGTCTTCGCCGTCGCCTCGCGACTGCCCGTCGAGGCCAAGATCACCCGCACCACCACCAAGTACGCGCTGCGCCGGGCCCTGGAGCCCGTCGTCCCCCCGCACGTGCTGAACCGGCCCAAGCTCGGGTTCCCGGTGCCGATCCGGCACTGGCTGCGTGCCGGCGAGTTGCTGGACTGGGCCTACGGGCTGGTGGCGTCCTCACAGGCCGGTCACCTCGTCGACCTGGCCGCCGTCCGGCGCATGCTCGACGAGCACCGCAACGGCGCAAGCGATCACAGCCGGCGGCTGTGGACGCTGTTGATCTTCATGCTCTGGCACGCGATCTTCGTCGAGCACAGCGTGGTGCCGCAGATCAGCGAGCCGCACTACCCCGTGCAGCTCTGAGGGTCCTACCGCGAGCCGGGGCGGGAACCTAGCCCAGCACCGCGGCGATCTCGTTGGCCGCGTCGTCGCCGTAGGCGCCGGCCAACCGGTGAACCGCGGTCTCGCGGTTCCAGTCCCAATTCTGGGTGCCGGTCGACTCCAGGACCAGCACCGCGACCAGCGAGCCCAGCTGCGCCGAGCGCTCCAGGCTCAGGCCGGCGCTGCGGCCGGTGAGGAAACCGGCGCGGAACGCGTCGCCGACGCCGGTGGGGTCGGTCTGGCTGGTTTCGGGCACCACACCCACGTGGGTGGTGGTGCCGTCGGGCTCGACGATGTCGACGCCCTTGGGGCCCAGCGTGGTCACCCGCAGGCCGACCTTGGCCTGCACGTCGGCCTCCGACCAGCCGGTCTTGTTGAGCAGCAGCTCCCACTCGTAGTCGTTGGTGAACAGGTAGGCGGCGCCGTCGACGAGCCTGTCGATCTCCGCGCCGGACAGGCGGGGCAGCTGCTGGGACGGGTCGGCGGCGAAGGGCAGGCCCAGCGTGCGGCACTCCTCGGTGTGCACCACCATCGCGTCCGGGTCGTTGGCCCCGATGATGACCAGGTCCGGCTCACCGATGGACGACACCACGTCGGCGAGCTTGATGTTGCGGGCCTCCGACATGGCGCCCGGGTAGAACGACGCGATCTGCGCCATGTCGAGGTCGGTGGTGCAGGTGAAGCGGGCGGTGTGCGCCGTCTTCGAGATGAGCACGTTGTCGCAGTTGACGCCGTGGGACTGCAGCCAGTGCCGGTAGTCGTCGAAGTCGTCGCCGGCGGCGCCGACCAGCGCGACGTCACCGCCCAGCACGCCGATGGCGTAGGCGATGTTGCCCGCCACGCCGCCGCGGTGAATCACCAGGTCGTCGACCAGAAAACTCAGCGACACCTTCTGCAGGTGCTCAGCCAGCAGGTGCTCGGAAAATTTGCCCGGGAACCGCATCAGGTTGTCGGTCGCAATCGAACCTGTCACCGCGATCGTCACGAATGTCTCCGCCCTTCGTTAGTAAGGTTATCTAGCTTACGCACGCGTCTGGACCGTCGCTGTCTCCACGGTCGGCGCGAAGCGGTGCGCTAGCCTCCCTAGGGAACTCGCTCAAGTCGCCGGGCCACGGCGCTCGGTGGGGGTATCCCGCACCCAGCCCGTGTATACGTCCCGTCTACCACCGTAGGAGACCACGATGGCAGGTCCGCACTCGCCGAACCACACTGTCGGCGGGAGCGGACCCAGCGGCCCTGAGCCGCCGGCCCAACCTCGACCGCTCGAGTTCCCCGGAGATCCCCGCGCCGGCGACGCAGCCCCCGCCAATTATGCCGGGCAGCCGCCCCCGCCGATGCCCTACCCGCGGCGCCGGTCCAAGCGGCGGCTGATCATCGGCGTTCTGCTGGCGGTCGCGGCGGTGGCCGCCCTGACGGTGGCGATCGTGTACGGCGTTCGCACCAACGGGGCCAACACCGGCGCCACGTTCTCCGAGGGGGCCGCAAAGACGGCCATCCAGGGGTATCTGGACGCGCTCGACCACCGCGACATCGCGGAGATCGAACGCAACGCGCTGTGCGGCATGTACGACGGCGTCCGCGACAAGCGGTCCGACCAGGCGTTGGCCAAGCTGAGCAGCGACGCGTTCCGCAAGCAGTTTTCCCAGGTCGAGGTGACCTCGATCGACAAGATCGTGTACCTGTCGCAGTACCAGGCGCAGGCGCTGTTCACCATGCGGGTGTCGCCCGCGGTGGGGGGTCCGCTGCGCGGTGACCTGCAGGGCATCGCCCAGCTGCTCTTTCAGCGGGGGCAGATCATGGTCTGCTCGTACGTGCTGCGCACCGGGGGCTCGTACTGAGCGGGCTCCCCGTGCGGGCCTACCCGGTCAGTTGAACGAGTCGCCGCAGGCGCACGAACCGGTGGCGTTGGGGTTGTCGATCGTGAAGCCCTGCTTCTCGATGGTGTCGACGAAATCGATGGACGCGCCTTCGACGTAGGGCGCGCTCATCCGGTCCACCGTCAGCGTCACGCCGCCGAAGTCGGCGGTCAGGTCGCCGTCCAGCGTCCGGTCGTCGAAGAAGAGGTTGTAGCGCAGCCCCGCGCACCCGCCCGGCTGGACCGCGATGCGCAACGCCAGGTCGTCCCGCCCCTCCTGGTCCAGCAGGGACTTTGCCTTGGTGGCGGCGGCCTCGGTCAGGATCACGCCGTGCGTCTTGGCGTTCGTCTCGTTTTGCACCGTCATTGCTTCTCCTACGTGCCTCATCGTTGGGTGGGTTCGTTCAGGTCGAGCCGGGGTGGTCTCGCGTTAGGCGGCCCAATCCGCCCGGAAAAAGCCCACTGCATCAACGGTACCTTGACGGACCGCTATTCCCGAGTCGCGCCGCCACCACCGAGGCCAGCCCCATGAGCTGGTTGGCCGCGTCGGCCTGCGCCAGCCGCACCGATCCGGCGTGATCGGCGATGGACAGGGCGGCCATGATGCCCGCCGAGCGCACCGTGGCGTTGTCCAGGCCGACCTGACCTGCCAGCACGATCACCGGCAGTCCCCGCGGCCGGGCCGCATCGGCGAGAAAGCCCACCACCTTGCCGTGCAGCGACTGCTCGTCGAAGCGGCCCTCCCCGGTGACGATCAACTCCGCCGTGTCCAGATCGTCGGCCAACCGGGTGTGATGGGCGATGATCGCCGCCCCCGACTCGCAGCGGCCGCCCAGTGCCAGCAGACCGGCGCCGATGCCGCCGGCGGCGGCCGCGCCCGGTTCCGCGCTCACGTCGCGTCCGGCGACGGCTTCCAGGATGAGCGCCCACGCCTGCAGGCGGACTTCCAGAGCCGCGACGGTGACCGTGTCCGCGCCCTTCTGCGGCCCGAAGACCCTGGCCGCCCCCCACGGCCCGAGCAGGGGATATTCGGTGTCGGAGGCGGCGATGAGCTCCACGTTGCCCAGTTGGCGGCGGGCGGAATCCAGGCCGCCGAGCTCGGCGATCATGCCCTGCCCGCCGTCGGTGCAGGCGCTGCCGCCCAACCCGATCACGATCCGCGTCGCCCCGGCCCGCATCGCCTCGGCGATCAGCTGGCCCACTCCCCTGCTGTGGGCAGCCATCGCCGTCTCCGGGGTGGGCGGACCGCCCAGCAGGGCCAGGCCGCACGCCTGCGCGCATTCCAGGTAGGCGGTCGTCGTCGCGGGGTCGAACAGCCACTGCGCTTCGACCATGGTGGACAGCGGCCCGGACACCCGCAGGCGCCGCGTCTTGCCCCCCAATCGGCTGGCGAGCACCTCGAGGAAGCCGGGCCCGCCGTCGGACTGCGGGGCGACGATGAACCGGTCGCCCGGACGGGACCGGGTCCACCCCGTCGCGATGGCCGCCGCGGCCTCCACGGCCGTCATGCTGTCGCCATAGCAATCCGGGGCCACCAGGACGAGCATGGCGGGCAGCTGCAGGCGGCCGGGAGCGAGGCCAAAGGCGGCATCATCCGAGGCCGTCGACCCGTCGTCCATCACAGGCAGCCGTTCATCACTGGTAAGAGTAGGGCCAAGTGAGGCGCTGACGCAGGTCTAATAGCGAGGCATTCCAAGCCAATTCCGGGACCGGCCGTGGGCGAAGTAACCTGGCCCCTGTGAAGTTGATGGGCCGTAAGAAGGGCCAGGACGACCTTGACGAGGGCGCGGCGGCGCTCGACGCCGCCGGAGCCGCAGAAGCGACCTCTCGGGGCCCGCGTGGGACGAGCCCGAAGGGCCGCCCCACGCCCAAACGCAGCGAAGCGCGGCGCACCGCGCGCAAGGGCCCGGTCGCGCCCGCACCGATGACCGCGTCGGAGGCGCGGGCCCGCCGCAAATCGTTGGCCGGCCCCAAGCTCAGCCGCGAGGAGCGCAAGGCCGACCGCGCCGCCAGCCGCGCGAAGATGGCCAATCGCCGGGAGCGCATGATGGCCGGTGACGAGGCATACCTGTTGCCGCGGGACCAGGGGCCGATCCGGCGCTACGTGCGCGACGTGGTGGATTCCCGGCGCAACCTGCTGGGCCTGTTCATGCCCGCGACGCTGTTCTTGATGTTCGCGATGTTCACCACCCCGCAGCTGCAGCTCTACGTCTCCCCGGCGATGCTGCTGCTGATGGGCGTGATGATGGTCGACGGGCTACTCCTGGGCCGCAAGGTGAACAAGCTGGTGGACACGAAGTTCCCGGAGAACACCGAAAGCCGTTGGAAGCTGGGCCTGTACGCTGCCAGCCGGGCGTCGCAGATGCGGCGGTTGCGCACGCCGCGGCCCCAGGTCAAGCGCGGCAGCGATGTCGGTTAGACATCGCCGGAAAGCCGCCTGAGCGGGTGCGCACGCTGGTGCTCGGCGGGATCCGGTCGGGCAAATCCCGGTGGGCGGAGGACGCCATCGCCGAGGCGCTGCCGGCCGGCCAACCGGTGTGCTACCTGGCCCCGGGGCCGACGGGTGCGGGCGACGCGGCCTGGGCCGACCGGGTCGCCGAGCACCGCAGCCGCCGGCCGGGGCATTGGTCGACGGTCGAAACCGACGACGTCGCAAGCCAGCTGCGCGGGGCGCCGGACACCCCGACTCTCGTCGACGACCTGGGCGCCTGGCTGACCGGCGCGCTCGACCGCCACGGCGGGTGGGACGGCGGGTCGGTGGCGGCCCCGGTCCGCGACCTGCTCGCCGCGATCGACGCGTTCAGCTCCACGTTGGTTCTCGTCAGCCCGGAGGTCGGGCTGACCGTCGTCCCGGCCACCGCGTCCGGGCGCCGGTTCGCCGACGAACTGGGCGGCCTCAACCAGCGCGTCGCCGACGTGTGCGACCGGGTGGTCCTGGTGGTGGCCGGGCAGGCGGTGCCGATCAAGCCGTCGGGGACCTGATGGAATTCGCCCCGGTATCGCCGCCCGATGCGGGCGTCGCCGCTGCGGCCCGCGCCCGCCAGGACACCCTGACCAAGCCGAGGGGCGCGCTGGGCCGCCTCGAGGACCTGTCGGTGTGGCTCGCCTCATGCCAGGGGCATTGCCCGCCGAGACAATTCGAGCGCGCCCGGGTGGTGGTGTTCGCCGGTGACCACGGGGTCGCCCGGTCCGGGGTATCGGCCTACCCGCCGGAGGTGACGGCCCAGATGGTCGCCAACTTCGAAGCCGGCGGCGCGGCGATCAACGTGCTGGCCGATGTCGCGGGCGCGACGGTGCGGGTCGCGGATCTGGCGGTGGCGGGCGATGGGCCGACGGACCGGATCGGCGCCCACAAGGTGCGGCGCGGCAGCGGCGACATCACCGTCGAGGACGCGCTGACCCATGACGAGACCGTCGCCGCGATCACCGCGGGCCGGGCCATCGCCGACGAGGAAGTCGACTCCGGCGCCGACCTGCTGATCGCCGGGGACATGGGGATCGGCAACACCACCCCGGCCGCGGTCCTGGTGGCGGCGCTGACGAACGCCGAACCGGTCGCGGTGGTGGGCTTCGGCACCGGGATCGACGACGCCGGATGGGCGCGCAAGACGGCCGCGGTGCGCGATGCCCTGTTCCGGGCGCGGCAGGTGCTGCCCGACCCGGTGGCGCTGCTGCGCTGCGGCGGCGGCGCCGACCTGGCCGCGCTGGCGGGGTTCTGCGCGCAGGCCGCGGTGCGGCGCACCCCGCTGCTGCTCGACGGGATGGCGGTGACGGCCGCCGCGTTGGTCGCCGAGCGGCTGGCTCCCGGCGCGCGGCTGTGGTGGCAGGCCGGTCATCGGTCCACCGAGCCGGGCCATGCCCTGGCGCTGACCGAGCTCGGCCTGGAGCCGATCCTGGATCTGCGGATGCGGCTGGGTGAGGGCAGCGGCGCCGCGCTGGCGCTGCCGGTGCTGCGCGCCGCGGTGGCCACGCTGTCGTCGATGGCGACGTTCGCGCAGGCGGGCGTGTCCGACCGGGCCGCTCCCGCGCCGTGATGCGTTCGCTGGCAACGGCTTTCGCGTTCGGCACGGTGCTGCCGTTGCCGCGTGTGCGCAACGCTGCAATGGGTCGCGGCGCCATGACGGCGCTGCCCGTGGTGGGCGCCGTCCTGGGCGCCTTGGCCGCGGCCGTGACGTGGGGCGGGGCGTGGGCGTTCGGGGCGTCCAGCCCGCTGTCCGGGCTGCTCGCGGTCGCGGCGCTGCTGCTGGCCACCCGTGGCCTGCACATCGACGGGGTGGCCGATACGGCCGACGGCCTGGGCTGTTACGGGCCGCCGCAGCGCGCGCTGGCGGTGATGCGCGACGGCTCGACCGGGCCGTTCGGCGCGGCGGCCGTCGCCGTGGTGATCGCGCTGCAGGGGCTGGCCTTCGCCGCGCTCGGGGCGGCGGGCAGGCCCGGAATCGTCGGCATCGCGATGACGGTGTTCGCCGGCCGGGTGGCCGGGGTGCTGGCCAGTCGCCGGTCGGTGCCGGCGGCCGCGGGCAGTGCCCTGGGGGTGCGGGTCGCGGGCAGCCAGCCCGGGGCCGTGGTGGCGGCCTGGGTCGCGTTGCTGCTCGCCGCCTCGCTGGCCGCCGGTCCGCGGCCGTGGCAGGGGCCGGCGGCCATGCTGGCGGGCCTGTGCTGCGGCGCGGTGTTGGTGCGGCACTGCGTGCGCCGCTTCGGCGGCATCACCGGTGACGTGCTGGGCGCCGCCATCGAGCTGACCACGACGGTGAGCGCCGTGGCGCTCGCCGGATTGGTGCGGTTCTAGCCGCGAGCACCCGGGCGGCCGGGCGCTCGGGCCCGGCGGCCCGGCTGGACGGGCGTTCGGGCGAGAAGATCAGCCCAGCCGGGCCATCCAGCCGTGCGTGTCGGCGAAGGTGCCCCGCTGGATCCCGGTCAACGTGTCGCGCAGCGCCATCGTCACCTCACCGGGCTGGCCGTCGGCGACGGTGAACTCGGTGTCGCCGTACTTGACGCGCGAGACCGGGGTGATGACGGCGGCGGTGCCGCAGGCGAACACCTCGGTGATCTCGCCGGCGGCCGCCTTCTTCTGCCACTCGTCGATGTCGATCTTGCGTTCCTCGACGGAGAATCCAGCGTCAATCGCCAACTGCAGCAACGAATCCCGGGTGATGCCCGGCAACAGCGAACCGGACAGTTCCGGGGTGACCAACCGCGCCGACCCGCCGCTGCCGAACACGAAGAAGATGTTCATGCCGCCCATCTCTTCGACGAAGCGACGTTCGACGGCGTCCAGCCACACCACCTGGTCACACCCGTGCGCGGCGGCCTCGGCCTGCGCCAGCAGCGAGGCGGCGTAATTGCCACCGAACTTGGCCGCACCGGTGCCGCCGGGACTGGCCCGCACGTAGTCCGTCGACACCCAGACGGTGACGGGGTTGATGCCGCCCCTGAAATACGCCCCGGCCGGCGAGGCGATCAGCAGGTAGCGGTACCGCTTGGACGGCCGCACGCCCAGTCCGGGCTCGGTGGCGATGATGAACGGGCGCAGATACAACGCCTCTTCGCCCCCGGCGCCGGGAACCCAGGCCTTGTCGACGGCGATGAGCTGACACAGCGAGCCCATGAACAGGTCATCGGGCAGCTCGGGCATCGCGAGCCGCCGCGCCGAGGACCGCATCCGCGCGGCGTTGGCCTCGGCGCGAAACGACACGACCGAACCGTCGGCCCAGCGGTAGGCCTTGAGCCCTTCGAAGATCTCCTGCGCGTAGTGCAGCACGATCGCCGACGGGTCCAGCTCTATCGGGCCGTACGGGATGACCCGCGCGTTGTGCCAGCCCCGCTCCTCGTCGTAATCGATCGACACCATGTGGTCGGTGAAGTACTTGCCGAATCCGGGCTCGGCCAGGATGGATTCACGGTCGGCGTCGGTCACCGGATGGGCCGAGCGGGAAACCGTGAACTCGAGGGAGCCGCTGGTCATGGCGTGATTGTATATCCGCCTGCGACCGGGCTTTTCACCCGAACCTGCGGCACTACCGGGTCTTCGCTTCGACGAAGGGCGGCCGCACGACCTCACACTCGGCGGCGCGCCCGCGGATGTCGACGGTGACTCGGTGGCCGTCCTCGACCCCGGCGCCGGCGTCGATCAGCGCCAGCCCGATCCCGACTTGCAGCGTCGGGGAGAACGTCCCCGACGTGGTGACCCCCACCGGCGTCTCGCCGGCGAGCACCGTCAGCCCGGGGCGCAGCACACCGCGGCCGACCATCCGCAGCCCGCGCAGCAGCCGCCGCGGCCCCGCCGCCTTCTCCGCCAGCAGCGCGTCGCGGCCGAAGAACGCGTCCTTCTTCCAGCCGATCGCCCACCCGCATCGGGCCTGCAGCGGCGAAATGTCGCGCGCCAGTTCATGCCCGTGCAGCGGGTAACCCATCTCGGTGCGCAGCGTGTCGCGGGCGCCCAGGCCCGCCGGCTCGCCGCCGGCGGCGGCAACGGCGGCGGCCAGCGCGTCGAACACCACACCCGAGGATTCCCACGGCGGTAGCAGCTCGTAGCCGTGTTCTCCGGTGTAGCCGGTCCGGCACACCCGCACCGGCACCCCGGCGTAGGAGGCGTCGGCATAGCCCATGTAGTCCATGTCGGTGGGCAGGCCCAGCTCGCCGAGCACGCCGGCCGATCGCGGGCCCTGCACCGCCAGCACCGCATAGGAGCGATGCTCGTTGGTGATCGTCAGGCCGGCGGGGGCCACCGCCCGCAGCGCCTCGACCACCGCGGCGGTGTTCGCCGCGTTGGGCACCAGAAAGATCTCGTCGTCGCCGACGTAGTAGGCGATCAAGTCGTCGATGACGCCCCCGGATTCGGTGCAACACAAGGTGTATTGCGCCTTGCCCGGCCCGATGCGGCTCAGGTCGTTGGTGAGCGTCGAGTTGACGAATGCGGCGGCACCCGGCCCGCGGATCGACGCCTTGCCGAGGTGGCTGACGTCGAACAGTCCGACCGCGTTGCGGGTGGCGTTGTGCTCGCTGACGGTGCCGGCGTACGACACCGGCATCAGCCACCCGCCGAACTCGGCGAAACTGGCCCCCAGGTCGCGGTGGCGGTCTTCCAACGGGCCATGCTGCAGGTCATCGGTCACGACGGTTCACCCTAATCGCGGGTGCTGGCACACTTGGGTGGGTGGTCGATTCCCCGGACTTCGAAGCGCTCGAGGCCGCCGGAATCGCCGATGCGCGCGAGCGGGCCGACCTCATCAAGTACCTGGGCGAACTCGGCTTCACCGTCGACGAAATGGTGGAGGCCGAACAGCGGGGCCGGCTGTTCGGCCTCGCCGGTGACGTCCTGCAATGGTCGGGGCGCCCGATCCACACGATGGCAACCGCGGCCGAACAACTCGGGTTGTCGCCCGGGGAAGTCGCCCAGGCGTGGGGTTTGCTCGGCCTGACGGTCGCCGGCCCCGACGTTCCGGCGCTGAGCCAGGCCGATGTCGACGCGCTGGCGACCTGGGTCGCCTTGAAGTCGGTGGTGGGCGAGGACGGCGCGTTCGGATTGCTGCGGGTACTCGGTGCCGCGATGGCCCGCCTCGCCGAGGCCGAGTCGACGGCGATCCGGGCCGGGACGCCGGACATCCAGATGACCTACACCAACGACGAGCTCGCCACGGCGCAGGCGTACCGCGCGGTCGCGGAGTTCGTCCCCCGGATTTCCGCACTGATCGACGTCGTTCACCGCCATCATCTGACCGGCGCCCGCACCCACTTCGAGGGCGTCCTTCGCGACACCTCGGCAACCGTGATGTGCGGCATCGGTTTCGCGGATCTGTCCGGCTTTACCGTGCTCACCCGCGCGCTCACCCCCGCGCAGCTTTCGGCTCTGCTCAACGAGTTCGCCGGCACCGTCGCCGACGTGGTGCACCGCGACGGCGGCCGGGTGGTGAAGTTCATCGGTGACGAGGTGATGTGGGTGAGCGCGTCACCCGAACGCCTCGCCCGGGCGGCGGTCGATCTGGTCGAGCATCCGCGGGCCCGCGAGGAGGGGCTGCGGGTCCGCGCCGGCCTCGCGTACGGCGGCGTCCTGGCGATCAACGGCGACTACTTCGGCAGCCCGGTCAACTTGGCGGCGCGTCTGGTCGGGGCCGCGGCCCCGTGCCAGATCCTGGCCGATTCGGCCCTGCACGAGCAACTGCCGGAGTGGCCGGCGACGGTCCGTGGCCCCTTTGACCTCAAGGGCTTTGACGACCCCGTCGTCGCGTTCGAGCTGCACGGCGGGGGCGCCGCCGACCCCGGCGCGGGCTCCGGCGATTAGGGTAACTGCCCGTGACCACCGAATTGAGCTATCAAAGCCCCGCCGTCAACGTCGCCACATCGCTGCCGAAACGCCAGGCGGGCTCTTCGGTATTGGTCGTGCCGGTGGTCTCGACCGGCGACGAGGACAGGCCGGGCGCGGTAGTCGCCCAGGGCGAGTCGCCGCTGACCGCGGAGGCGGTCGCCGAAATCGAATCCGGGCTGCGGGCGCTGGACGCCACCGGCGCCAGTGAGCAGGTCCACCGCCTGGTCGTGCCGTCGCTGCCGGTGTCCAGCGTGCTGGCGATCGGCCTGGGCAAACCGCGGCCCGAATGGCCGGCCGACACGATCCGTCGCGCCGCCGGTGTGGCGGCGCGGTCCCTGGGCACCGCCGAGGCGGTGTTCACCACCCTCGCCGGGTTGCCCGGCGCCGACGTGTGCTCGGCGGCCGTCGAGGGATTCATTCTCGGCAGCTATCGGTTCACCGAGTTCCGCAGCGGCAAGACCGCGCCGAAAGACAACGGGCTGCGCAAGATCACCGTGCTGTCCGCCGCGAAGGACGCCAAAGCGGCCAGCGCGCACGGCGCGGCCGTGGCGACCGCGGTGGCCACCGCCCGCGACTTCGTCAACACACCGCCGAGTCACCTGTATCCCGCCGAATTCGCCCGGCGTGCAAGGGCTTTGGGCGAATCCGTGGGTCTCGAGGTGGAGGTCCTCGACGAGAAGGCGCTGCAGAAAGCGGGCTACGGCGGCGTGATCGGCGTCGGCCAGGGCTCGTCGCGGCCGCCGCGGCTGGTGCGGCTGACCCACCGGGGTTCGAAGCTGGCCAAGAAATCCAAGCAGGCGAAACGCGTCGCGTTGGTCGGCAAGGGCATCACGTTCGACACCGGCGGCATCTCGATCAAGCCCGCGGCATCGATGCACCACATGACCTCGGACATGGGCGGCGCGGCCGCGGTCATCGCCACGGTGGCGCTGGCCGCGCAGTCGCGCTTGCCGATCGACGTGATCGCCACCGTGCCGATGGCCGAGAACATGCCGTCCGGCACGGCCCAGCGGCCCGGCGACGTGCTGACGCAGTACGGCGGCATCACCGTCGAGGTGCAGAACACCGACGCCGAGGGCCGGCTGATCCTGGCCGACGCCATCGTGCGCGCGTGTGAGGACAACCCGGACTACCTGATCGAGACGTCCACCCTGACCGGCGCGCAGACCGTGGCGCTGGGCGCCCGGATCCCGGGGGTGATGGGCAGCGAGGCGTTCCGCGACCGCGTGGCGGCGATCTCGCAGCGGGTGGGCGAGAACGGCTGGCCGATGCCGCTGCCCGACGAGCTCAAGGACGACCTGAAGTCCACCGTGGCCGACCTGTCCAACATCAGCGGTCAGCGCTTCGCCGGCATGCTGGTCGCCGGGGTGTTCCTGCGCGAATTCGTCGCCGACGGGGTGGGCTGGGCGCACATCGACGTGGCCGGCCCGGCGTACAACACCAGCGGCCCGTGGGGTTACACGCCCAAGGGCGGCACCGGTGTGCCGACCCGCACCATGTTCGCGGTGCTCGAGGACATCGCCGAAAACGGCTAGCCCTCAGCGCTTCCCGGTCAGCAGCGAGAAAACGGCGCGCCGCACCTGGCGGCGCGGCCATCCGCTCGCGCCGTCGGCGGCCAACGCGGCGTTGGCCGCGTTGCGCCCGCAGGCGCCGTGCACCGAGCCACCCGGGGTGGCCGACGCGCTGCCCAGATACAGGCCCTGCACCGGGGTTTCGGCCCGGCCCATGCCGGGCGCCGGACGAAAGATCAGCATCTGCTGCAATTGCGCGGTCCCGCCGTTGAGCGCACCCAGGTGCAGGTTGGCGTCACTGGCCTCCAGGTCCGACGGCCGCTGCACGAACCGGTCGACGACCGCCGAACCGAAGCCCGGCGCATGCTCCTCGATGACCCGGTCCACCGCCGCGGCGAGCCGGTCGGCCGACGCGTCGTCGGCGACGTTACGCGGCAAATGCGTGTAGGCCCAGACGCTTTCGGTTCCCTCGGGAGATCTGCTGGGATCGGCCGTGGTGGTCTGCCCCAACAACATGAACGGGTGCTCGGGCACCACCCGGGTGTTCAGGTCGGCCATCCAGCGGACCAGCCCGTCGCCGTCGGCGCCCAGATGGACGGTGCCCACGCCGTGCAGGCTCTTCGCCCGCCAGGGAACCGGCCGGTCGAGCGCATAGTTGACCTTCACCACCGGCGGATCCCACTCGAAGTGTTCGAGGTCGCCTAACAGCTTGGGCGGCAGCGCATCCGCGGGCAGCATGTCGCGGAACAGGCGCGGCGCCGTCACGTCGGCGATGATCGCCCGCCGCGCCGCCACCGTGCGCCCCTCGGCCGTCGTCACGCCGACCGCGCGGCCACCCCGCACCTGGATGCGGGAAACGTTCTGGTTGCACTCGATTCGCGCGCCCGCGGAGCGGGCACGGCTGACCAGGGCGGCGGTCAGCTGGCCCGAGCCCCCGACGGGCACGGGCCAGCCGCGGTCCTGCGCCAGCATCGTCATCAGGAATCCCATGGCCCCGCTGATGGGCGCGTCCGGCGGGACGTCGGCGTGCATCGCGTTGCCCAGCAACAACACTCGCGGCGCCTCGCCGGCGAACAGCTCGCTCGCCATGGTGTTGGCGGGCAGCACCAGCAGCCGCGCCACCCGGAGCGCTTCGGACGTGCCGAGTTTGGCCAGCAGCCGCAGCACCGGCCGCACCGGCGGGAAGGGCGCCAGCATGGCGTCGAGCAGCGGCGCCTTGATCCGCTGCCACAAATCCACCAGCCGCCACCAGTTGTCGCCGTCGGCCGGTTCCCGGCGCGCGAATTCCGTTGCCGTGCGCGCCGGGTCGCGGTAGACGACGGGCGGGTCCTCATCGGCCGCGCTGCGCGGATGCCCGACCACCGCCGGGGCGTGTGACCACCGCAGGCCATGGTCCTCCAGCCCCAGCGCCGCGATCGCGGGTGAGGCCGCCGTCATCGGGTAGTAGGAGCTGAACAGGTCGGTGATGTAGCCCGGCGTCAGCTCGGCACTGCGAACCGCGCCGCCCGGTTCCGGCTGGGCTTCGAGCACCAGCACGTCCCATCCGGCGTCGGCCAGCATCGAGGCGGCGACCAGCCCGTGGTGCCCCGCCCCGATGACGACCGCGTCGGCGGTGTCGCGCGCGCTCACTTCACCTGGCTCGGCTCCAGGCGTTTCGCCAGAGCCGCCAGCCGCCACAGGCACTCCTTGTTGCGCGGGTAGGCCGCGGCCAGCGCCATCGAATTGGGAACGGCCGCCATCGGGCCCTCCACGGGCACCTCGATCATCTCCACCCGGCAGCCCTGCGGCGTCTCGTGCAGCAGCATCGTGATCCTCGCGGCGCCCAACGGCCCCAGGCGGGCACACAACACCAGCTTGTGCGGCGGCTCGCACTCCTCCACGATCGTCGCGTCGTTGATCACCAACGGCCAGATGCCGATCGAGTGCCTGATCGAGGAGCCCGGCTCCGGCCAGTTCGGGTCGACGGCCCGCATCCGGCTGTTGCCGACCACCCACTGGGTGTAGGTCCACCCCTGGGCCAGTACCTCCCACACCCGCTCGCAAGGCACGTCCACGTCCCGCGTCGCACTCAGCACCACGTTGCATTCCCCTCTCGGCTATCGCGGCGGGATACCCCGGAATTGGGCGCGATATCCGGACAACTTCGCGTTTACCGGCCTCCCCCAGCGGCTAATCTCCCTCCGATCGAAAACCCGTACGAAGAAAGGCGAGATCGTGACGGTGCGACGGTTGATCCTCGGAGTGGGGGCCGTACTTTTGCTGGCCGGCGTGATCGGCCTACTGGCGCCGGTGTCGATTTCCGACGGCAACGGCCATTCGATCGGGTGCGGGAACGCCGTCGCCACGGACCTGTCCGCGGCCAGAAGCGCGAACAACAACAGCGTGGCGAACATCCCGATCCTCAACCAAATCGTTCCGCACACCGACTATGTGGCGCAGTGCCAGTCGTCGGTGGGCAGCCGGCGCATGTGGTCGATCCCGCTGGCGGTCATCGGGCTCATCGCCATCGGCGGGATCTTGCTGACGGGCCGCCAGGGCGCGGCGCGGGCCGGCACCTGAGCCGGAGGCGGTGGGCGCCAAGCGCCCGAGTCAGATGACCCGCATCCGCGCGAAGTTGCGCAAGCCCTGCGGCGCCACGCGCGAAAGGCCGTACAGCGCATAGGCTTCCGGCGCAACCGGGCGAATCGGCTTCTTCTTCTGCACCGACGACAGGATGGCGTTGGCGACCTTGTCGGGGCCGTAGTGCCGCAGCGCGAACATCTTGCCCAGCTGGCCGCGCCGGCCGTCGACCTGTTCGCCCTTGCCGGCGGGCGCGTCGAACCGGGTGGTGTTGATGATGTTGGTGTCGATGACGCCCGGGCAGATCGTGGTGAGCCCCACCCCGGCGGTGTCGAGTTCGGCGCGCAGGCAGTCGGAGAACATGTAGGTCGCCGCCTTTGACGTGCAGTAGGCGTTCAGCGATTGCAGCGGGGCGTAGGCGGCCATCGACGACACGTTGACGATGTAGCCGCCGGTGCCCCGCTCGACCAGCCGGCGGGCGAACGACCGGCACCCGTTGACCACGCCGCCCAGGTTGACGTCGAGCACCCGGTCGAACTGCTCGGCCGGGGTGTCCAGGAATCCCCCGGCCTGGCCGATGCCGGCGTTGTTGACCACGATGTCGGGCACGCCGTGTTCGGCGCTGACCCGCTCGGCGAACGCCTCGACGGCCTGGGCGTCGGACACGTCCAGCACGTAGGGGTGCGCGACGCCGCCGCGGGTGGCGATCTCGGCGGCGGTGGCCTTGACGGCCGCTTCGTCGATGTCGCTGACGACCAGCTCGGCGCCCTCGCGCGCGAAAGCGAACGCCGTCTCGCGGCCGATCCCGCTGCCGGCGCCGGTGACCGAGACCAGGGTGTCGCCGAAGGACCCGCGCGGACGTCCGACCTGCGCGCGCAGCAGCGCGCGACTGGGCGGCTTGCCCTCGGCCAGGTCGGCGAAGTCGTGCACGGCCGCGGCCATCACCTGCGGGTGGGACATCGGCGAGAAGTGACCGGCCTTGATGTCGCGCCGCCAGAGCCGCGGCACGAAGCGCGGCGTGTGGTCGTAGCCGTACGGCCGGACGTACTTGTCCTTGGTGTTGACGATCAACTGCACCGGAACGTCGACGACGTGGATGCTCCGGCCGCGGCCGGAGAACGAGCGAAAGTAGTTGGCGGGATAGGTTTTCACCGACCGGGCGGCATCGCGGGCCAGATGCGGGGAGTGGTGGATCTGCTCGGCCGGGATGTTGTCCACCGCGTTGCGCCGAAGCGCCGGGATCGACAGCGTCAGCCGAAGGGACAGCGGCGCGAGCACCGGTATCGAGAAGAAGATCATGTAGGTCAGGCGCAGCGCCTGGCTGATCGCGCGCGCGAAGGTGCGCGGGCGCCAGGGCGCCCGCAGTCCGCTGAAGATGTAGTCGACCAGTTGGTCCTGGCTCGGGCCGGACACCGACGTGAACGTGGCGATCCGGTCACCGGCGCCGGGCCGCTTCAGGTAGTGCCACACACCCACCGAGCCCCAGTCGTGGGCGAGCACGTGCACGGGCCGGCCCGGGCTGAGCTCTCCGGTCACCGCGGCGAAGTCGTCGGCAAACCGGTCCATAGTGTACGCCGACACCGGCTTGGGCGCCGATGACTCACCTACGCCACGGTTGTCGTAGCGAAGGATGCGGAACCGATCGGCCAGCAGCGGCACGACGCCGTCCCACAGCACGTGCGAGTCGGGGAAGCCGTGCACCAGCACGACGGTGGGGCCGTCGGGGTTGCCCTCCTCGAAAACCGCGATTCGCGCGCCGTCGGCGCTCTCGACGAGATGCTGGGCTAGCTGTTGTGTTCCCGGCATCGGGACCTCCCCGCTTCGACTGCAGTGGCCACACCGTAGCAAGGGGATTCTGGCCGCCCCGGCAACCGCGCGGTCCGCCCTGGATGTGTGCGGGCGCGGACGCAGTGACAGGATAGTTTTGGATAGTTACTTCGAACGGCTAGCCAGATGTTCGACCCGCCCCGACCCACGAGCGATCGAGGAGTCAAGACGATGGCCATCTCCGTCCAGATGCCTGCACTCGGTGAGAGCGTCACCGAGGGGACGGTCACCCGCTGGCTCAAGCAGGAAGGCGACACGGTCGAACTCGACGAACCCCTCGTCGAGGTGTCCACCGACAAGGTCGACACCGAAATCCCGTCGCCCGCGGCGGGCGTGCTGACCAAGATCGTCGCCCAGGAGGACGACACCGTCGAGGTGGGCGGGGAACTGGCCGTCATCGGCGACTCGTCCGAGGGCGGCGGCTCCTCCGAGGGCGACGGCTCGGACGCGGCCGCGCAGGCGCCCAGCCAGCCGGAGCCGCAGGCCGAATCCGCCCCGCCGGCCCAGCAGGAGCCCGAGCCCGAAGCGGCGGCCCCGGCCCAGCCGGAGCCCGAAGCGGCGGCCCCGGCCCAGCCGGAGCCCGAACCCCAGCCCGCCCAACAGAGTTCCGGTGGCGGCGACGCGACGCCGGTGTTGATGCCCGAGCTCGGCGAGTCGGTCGCCGAGGGCACGGTGACCCGCTGGCTGAAGAAGGTCGGCGACCCGGTCCAGGTCGACGACGCGCTGGTGGAGGTGTCGACCGACAAGGTGGACACCGAGATCCCGTCACCAGTGGCCGGTGTCCTCATCAGCATCACCGCCGAGGAGGACGCCACCGTCCCCGTCGGCGGGGAACTGGCGCGGATCGGCACCGGTTCCGAGGCCCCGTCCGCTCCCACGCCCCCGCCCGCCCCCAAACCGGAACCCAAGCCCGAGCCGGCACCCGAACCACCCAAGGCCGAGGCGAAGCCCGAACCCCGGCCGCAACCCCAGCCCGAGCCGGCCCCGAAAGCTCAACCGGCGCAAGCGCAGCCGGCCGCGCCGGCACCCGGCGACTCCGGCCCGAACGGGGCGCCGTACGTGACGCCGCTGGTGCGCAAACTGGCCACCGAGAACGGCGTCGACCTGGCCACGATCACCGGCACCGGTGTCGGCGGCCGCATCCGCAAGCAGGACGTGCTCGCCGCGGCGGAGGAGAAGCAACGCCAGAAGCAGCAGGCCCAGAAAACGCCCGCGCCGCCGCAGGCAACCCCCGCAACCCCCGCAGCGGACGGCAAGGCGGCCCCGGCCGCAGCGCCGACCCCGGCGCCCGCCCTGGCGCACCTGCGCGGCACCACACAGAAGGCCAGCCGGATCCGCCAGCTGACCGCGAACAAGACGCGGGAGTCCCTGCAGGCCACCGCCCAGCTCACCCAGACGCACGAGGTCGACATGACCAGGATCGTCGGGTTGCGGGCCAGGGCGAAGTCCGCGTTCGCCGAGCGTGAGGGCGTGAACCTGACCTTCCTGCCGTTCATCGCCAGGGCGGTGATCGACGCGCTGAAGATCCACCCCAACATCAACGCCAGCTACAACGAGCAGACCAAGGAGATCACCTACTACGACGCCGAACACCTCGGCTTCGCCGTGGACACCGAGCAGGGCCTGCTCTCCCCCGTCATCCACAACGCCGGCGATCTGTCGCTGGCCGGGTTGGCCCGGGCGATCGCCGACATCGCCGCGCGCGCCCGCTCGGGCGACCTCAAGCCCGACGAGCTGTCCGGTGGCACCTTCACCATCACCAACATCGGCAGCCAGGGCGCTTTGTTCGACACCCCCATCCTGGTTCCGCCCCAGGCCGCCATGCTGGGCACCGGGGCGATCGTCAAGCGGCCCCGGGTGATCGTCGACGAATTCGGCAACGAATCCATCGGCGTCCGCTCGATCTGCTACCTGCCGCTGACCTATGACCATCGGCTCATCGACGGCGCTGATGCCGGACGGTTCCTCACCACGATCAAGCACCGGCTGGAAGAGGGAGCGTTCGAGGCCGACTTGGGTCTTTAGGAAGGCTGCCGAACCGTGGCCAAGCCCGTCATCGCCATAGCGGGTTCGTCAGGGCTGATCGGGTCCGCCCTGACGGCGGCGTTGCGTGCGGCCGATCACCGGGTGTTGCGCATCGTGCGCCGGGCGCCGTCGAATTCCGACGAGTTGCACTGGAACCCCGAGAGGGGCGAATTCGACGTCGACGCGATCAGCGACGCCGACGTCGTCGTCAACCTGTGCGGCGTCAACGTCGGCCAGCGGCGCTGGTCGGGCGCCTTCAAGCAGGGCCTGCGCGACAGCCGCATCGCTCCCACCGAAGTCCTGGCCCACGCCGTCGCCGAGGCCGGGGTGCCAACCCTGGTCAACGCCAGCGCCGTGGGCTACTACGGGAACACCAAAGACCGCGTGGTCGACGAAAACGACCGGGCGGGAAAGGGTTTCCTGGCCCAGCTGTGCGAAGACTGGGAGGCCGCCACGCTGCCGGCGCAATACGGGGGCGCCCGCGTGGTGCTGGCCCGCACCGGACTGGTGTTGGCCCCCGGGGGCGGCCTGTTGGGGCGGTTGCGGCCGTTGTTTCGGACCGGGCTCGGGGCCCGGCTGGGCAGCGGCCGTCAATACATGTCCTGGATCACGCTCGAAGACGAGGTGCGAGCGCTGCTGTTCGCCATCTCCGACCCCGCGTTGTCCGGCCCGGTGAACATGACCGGGCCGGCCCCGGTCACCAACGCCGAATTCACCACCGCGTTCGGCCGGGCGATGAACCGGCCGACCCCGTTGATGCTGCCGGGCTTTGCGGTGCGGGCCGTGCTCGGCGAGTTCGCCGACGAGGGCGTGCTCATCGGCCAGCGCGCCATCCCGTCGGCACTGGAGCGAGCCGGTTTTCAGTTCCACCACAACACCATTGGCGAAGCGCTCGGCTACGCCACCGCCCGGCGCGAACACGACTAGCGGCGACCGCGAACGCGGCCGAAGTGGGTCCGGCCCGCGGCGTGATCGCCCGGCGAGTACCGTCGCGAACGTGATCGATTCCATCCGGTCCAGCCGGGCCGCGATCGACGTCCGCCAGCTCGGAATCGTCGAATACCGCGCCGCCTGGCAGCTGCAGCGCGAGCTGGCCGACGCCAGGGTCGCCGGTGGCGGCGACACCCTCCTGCTGCTGGAGCACCCTCCGGTCTACACCGCGGGACGGCGCACCGAGCCGCACGAACGGCCGGTGAACGGCACCCCCGTCGTCGACACCGACCGCGGCGGCAAGATCACCTGGCACGGCCCGGGCCAACTGGTCGGCTACCCGATCATCGGCCTGGGCGAACCGCTCGACGTGGTCAATTACGTGCGGCGCCTGGAGGAGGCGCTGATCAAAGTGTGCGGCGACCTGGGCCTGGAAACGTGCCGGGTGCACGGCCGGTCCGGGGTGTGGGTGCCGGGCGGCGCCGGCCGGCCCGACCGCAAGGTAGCCGCCATCGGAGTCCGGGTCTCGCGCGCGACCACCCTGCACGGGTTCGCACTCAACTGTGACTGCGACCTCGCCGCCTTCACCACGATCGTGCCGTGCGGCATCACCGATGCCGGCGTGACCTCGTTGTCGGCCGAGCTGCGGCGCCCGGTGCAGGTCGACGATGTCCGCGCGGCGGTCGCCGGCGCCGTCTGCGACGCCCTCGACGGCGCCCTGCCGGTCCGGGAACACCCCGGCACGCGCGTAGCATCAGCCATGTGACTGTCGCACCCGAAGGCCGCAAACTCTTGCGCCTCGAGGCGCGCAACGCGCAAACGCCGATCGAGCGCAAGCCGCCGTGGATCAGGGTCCGGGCCCGGATGGGGCCCGAATACACCCAGTTGAAGGGCTTGGTCCGCCGTGAGGGCCTGCACACGGTCTGCGAAGAGGCCGGCTGCCCCAACATCTTCGAATGCTGGGAGGACCGGGAAGCCACCTTCCTGATCGGTGGCGACCAGTGCACCCGGCGCTGCGACTTCTGCCAGATCGACACCGGAAAGCCCGCCGCCCTGGACCGCGACGAGCCGAGACGCGTCGCCGACAGCGTGCGGACCATGGGACTGCGCTACGCCACCATCACCGGGGTGGCCCGCGATGACCTGCCCGACGGCGGGGCCTGGTTGTACGCCGAGACCGTGCGCGCGATCAAGGAGCTCAACCCGTCGACCGGCGTCGAGCTGTTGATCCCGGACTTCAACGGCGAGCCGGCGCGGCTTGCCGAGGTGTTCGAGTCGCGCCCGGAGGTGTTGGCGCACAACGTCGAAACCGTGCCCCGCATCTTCAAACGGATTCGGCCCGCCTTCACCTATCAGCGCAGCCTGGACGTCATCACGGCGGCCCGCGACGCCGGCCTGGTCACCAAGAGCAACCTCATCCTCGGGCTCGGCGAAACCCCCGACGAGGTGCGCACCGCCCTGGCCGACCTGCGGGGCGCCGGCTGCGACATCGTCACCATCACCCAATACCTGCGGCCGTCGGCGCGTCACCACCCGGTCGAACGCTGGGTGCGGCCCGAGGAGTTCGTCGAGTTCGCCCGGCACGCCGAGGGCCTCGGGTACGCCGGGGTGCTGGCCGGGCCGCTGGTGCGGTCGTCCTATCGGGCGGGCCGGCTCTACGAGCAAGCCGCGCGCACCCGCGCCTGAAGCCGCCGCGGCGCCGTGGGCGCGGTAGTCCGCAGCGCCGGTACGTATTCTTTGACTATGGCTAAACCCCGCACCGCCGCTGAGAACAAGGCCGCCCGGGCGCAGGCGCAGGCCGCGCGCAAGGCCGCCGCGAAGGAGCGGCGCGCCCAGTTGTGGCAGGCGTTCAACCTGCAGCGCCAGGAGGACAAGCGCCTGTTGCCGTACATGATCGGCGCCTTCGTGCTGATCGTGGGCATTTCGGTGGCGGTCGGCGTCTGGGCTGGCGGGCTCACGATGATCACGCTGATCCCGTTCGGCGTGCTGCTGGGCGGACTGGTCACCTTCATCATCTTCGGCCGCCGCGCCCAGAAGAGCGTCTACAGCAAGGCCGAGGGCCAAACCGGCGCGGCCGCATGGGCTTTGGACAACCTGCGCGGCAAGTGGCGGGTGACGCCCGGGGTGGCGGCGACCGGCCACCTCGACGCGGTGCACCGGGTCATCGGGCGCCCCGGCGTCATCCTGGTGGCGGAAGGGTCGTCGGCCCGGGTCCGGCCGCTGCTGGCCCAGGAGAAGAAGCGCACGGCCCGGCTGATCGGCGAGGTGCCGATCTACGACCTGGTCGTCGGCAACGGCGAAGACGAGGTTCCGCTGGCCAAGTTGGAGCGCCACCTCAACCGCCTACCGGCCAACATCACCGCCAAGCAGATGGACACGCTGGAGTCGCGGCTGGCCGCGCTGGGGACGCGGGCCGGATCCGCCGTCCTGCCCAAGGGGCCGCTGCCCAACGCCGGCAAGATGCGCGGGGTGCAGCGCACCGTGCGACGCAAGTAGCTCGCGGGTCGCCGCCACACCACTCACCGCCGCACGACCGCCGTCGCGGTCAGCCGATCCTGCAGGCCGCGGCCGTCCCAGTCGGTGAACAATGCGGGGACGACGGTGCCGACGAGCACTCCCCGCACCACGGCGCGGATGATGCCGACCGACGGCCGCCCGTCGACCGTTACCACCTGCAGACCCAGCACCAGCTGCCCCGGCGTGAAGCTGAACAGCCGCACCGAGATCGCCCCGAGCACGAACCAGATGGCCAGCACCGCTGTCGCCAGCGTGTGTTCGGAGAAGACGCCGAAGCGCAGGCCCAGCGCCGCCAGGCCGTAGGAGATCAGCCAGTCGATCATGAGCGCGCCCAGCCGGCGTCCCATCGGGGCCAGGGATCCCGGCCCGCTCTCCGGCAGGCCCAGCCTCTCGCCGGGGAACGCGGACCGGGGTTCCGGCGTCATCGGCCCAGACCGGCGTTCGGCTTCCCGGCCTGCACGGCTTGGAGCCGAAAGTCAACGCTGCGCTCGCGAGCCCGACCAGATACGATCTTGCGATCCATGGCCCCACAATAGAACCCGCCGCCGACCCCACCTGTTTGGTGGATGACACCGGTCGCGTAACCTGCGCGCAACACGGGGTTGACTGGCGGGCAACATCTGCTCCATAGCGTCAGGCCGCGGATCTCACCAGTAAAGGAGCATTTCTGTGACGGAAACGACGCCCGACGACGTCTTCAAAATCGTCAAGGACGAGAACGTCGAGTTTGTCGACGTCCGGTTCTGTGACCTGCCAGGCATCATGCAGCACTTCACGATTCCGGTTTCGTTTTTCGATGAGAGCGTCTTCGAGGACGGGCTGGCCTTCGACGGCTCGTCGATTCGCGGATTCCAGTCCATCCACGAATCCGACATGCTGCTCCTGCCCGACCCCGCGACGGCGCAGATCGACCTGTTCACCGCACACAAGACGCTGAACCTGAACTTCTTCGTGCACGACCCCTTCACCCTCGAGCCCTACTCGCGCGACCCGCGCAACATCGCCCGCAAGGCGGAGAACTACCTGATCAGCACCGGCGTCGCCGACACCGCCTACTTCGGCGCCGAGGCCGAGTTCTACATCTTCGACTCGGTCAGCTTCGACTCGCGCACCAACGGCTCCTTCTACGAGGTCGACGCGATCTCCGGCTGGTGGAACACCGGCGAGCCGACCGAGAACGACGGCACCCCCAACCGCGGCTACAAGGTCCGCCCCAAGGGTGGGTACTTCCCGGTCGCTCCCGTCGACCACTACGTCGACCTGCGCGCGGACATGCTGGCGAATCTCATCAAAGCCGGCTTCAGCCTGGAGAAGGGCCACCACGAGGTGGGCTCCGGCGGGCAGGCCGAGATCAACTACAAGTTCAACACGCTGCTGCACGCCGCCGACGACATGCAGTTGTACAAGTACATCGTCAAGAACACCGCCTGGCAGAACGGCAAGACCGTCACCTTCATGCCCAAGCCGCTGTTCGGCGACAACGGGTCCGGCATGCACACCCACCAGTCGCTGTGGAAGGACGGCAGCCCGTTGATGTACGACGAGACCGGCTACGCCGGCCTGTCGGACACCGCCCGGCACTACATCGGCGGCCTGCTGCACCATGCCCCGTCGCTGCTGGCGTTCACCAACCCGACCGTGAACTCCTACAAGCGACTGGTCCCCGGTTACGAGGCGCCGATCAACCTGGTCTACAGCCAGCGCAACCGCTCGGCCTGCGTCCGGATCCCGATCACCGGAAGCAACCCGAAGGCCAAGCGGCTCGAGTTCCGTTGCCCCGACTCGTCGGGCAACCCGTACCTGGCGTTCTCGGCGATGCTGATGGCCGGGCTGGACGGCATCAAGAACAAGATCGAGCCGCAGGCCCCGGTCGACAAGGACCTGTACGAGTTGCCGCCGGAGGAGGCCGCCAACATCCCGCAGGCGCCCACCCAGCTGTCCGCGGTGATCGACCGGCTGGAAGAGGACCACGAATACCTCACTGAGGGCGGCGTTTTCACGCCCGACCTGATCGAGACGTGGATCAGCTTCAAGCGCGAGAACGAGATCCTGCCGGTGCAGATCCGCCCGCACCCGTACGAGTTCGCCCTGTACTACGACGTCTAAGTCGAGAGGTATCCGCTAGACGACGCCACCCGCGCCGCGATCGCATTGCCGATTGCCGCGCGGGTGGTTTCGTCTGTGCGGAGCGACTACCTGCCGATGCACGCGCCGCGGCGACCGGGGCCAGGACCTGCCCCGGGGCCGAGACCCGTGCCGGCGCCGGGACCCGAGCCCGGAGTCAATCGCCCTGGGCCAGGGCCGGCGCTGGGACCGGAGCCGAGATCAACCCCGCGGCCAGCGCGGAGCCGGCAGCCAACCCAAGGCGCACAACAACGCCGCGACGACGCAACTCGTGACTCACGTAGCACCCTCCACTCTGCGATGTTTCGACGATCCGGTGGCGGCGGCGATTTTCCGAACTCGCCAGTGAGACATATAGCCCAGCCGTCCAGCCGCAGATGGGGGTTTCACGATTGCGCCACCCCGCGGTGGCCCGCCGGACACCAACACCGGTCCGCCGCAACAGAAGCGGTCGGCGCCGCCGCCCCGCGCGTTGGTCGGGGTCAGGGCCCGGTGCTCGTCGACGCCGAAAGTTAAGATTGAAACTCTTGCGGCGGCAGGGGATCCGGCGTTAACTTCTCGGCCATGACTATCAGCACCGCACATGTAATGGTCGGGGGCGGCGGGGGCCGCGTTAGCGGAGGCGGTGCCGGTGGCGGCCGCTTTGGTGGCGGTGCCGGCGGGGGCCGCTTTGGTGGCGGGGCGGCGGGGGCCGCGTCAGCGGAGGCGGTGCCGGTGGCGGCCGCCTCGGTGGCGGCGCCGGCGGCGGCCGCTAACCGATCACACGATCGGGCCGGGCGGCTCGTCGGGTTCGGCCGCGCCGAACAGGTCGAGCTGCATCCACGCGACGTCGTGCCAGCGGCCGTGTTTCCATTCGACGCGCCGATACAGCCCGACGTCTCGAAACCCGAATGACCGGTGAAACTCGATGCTGGCCTCGTTCGGTTGGGTGATGCCGGCGAAAGCCCTGCGGTAGCCGCGCTCGGTGAGCCGGCGCAGCAGTCGCGTGTAGAGCCGGCGACCGGCGCCCGTCCGCTGCTGGTCCAAGTCGACATAGATTCCGGTCTCGGCCGACCACTGGAAGCTGGGCAAGCGCACAAGCGCGTGGCCGTAGGCGAAGCCGACGACCCGGCCCGCGCGTTCGAGGACAAGCCATTCGTGGGCTTCGCGGGCGGCGGCGATGCGGGTGGCCATCTCCCCCACGCTCGGGACGTCGATTTCCCAGCTGATCGTCGTGTCCTCGACATACGGGCGATAGACCGCGAGGCATGCCGCGGCGTCCTGCGCGGACGCCGGACGCACCTGGCCGAGGTTCGCGGGCATGCCCGGCATTCTTCCAGGCTTGCAAGCGGTTTCGTCGGCGAAGTGCTCGCGCGACGAAAAAGTTGACGATCAGCCGTCGAGCGCCAGGTCCTTGCGGAAGCGCTGCATGCCGTCGATCTTGTCGTCCAGCGAGGCGTCCGGCCCGGCGTAGAACATCCACGGCATGGTGATGATCCCGGTGATGCCGGCGTCGGCGGCGCGCTGATAGTCGGCGGTGGTGAAGGCGTCGGTTAGCGGCGTCAGGATGGTGAAATCGTCCATCGACAGCCCGTTTTCGGCGCGCAACTCCCGCAGCCGCCCCACGGCCCCGATCGCGCGTTCGGTATTGATCA
The DNA here is from genome assembly GCF_010731595.1 of Mycobacterium seoulense. NCBI lineage: Bacteria > Bacillati > Actinomycetota > Actinomycetes > Mycobacteriales > Mycobacteriaceae > Mycobacterium > Mycobacterium seoulense. Next base: position 2,052,760 of record NZ_AP022582.1, read on the forward strand.
GATCGCCGATCCAGCCGTCGTTGCGGGCGGCGCGGCGCAGCGCGATATCGCTGAGCCCGCCGACGTACACCGGTATCGGCGGCGGCGTGGGCTCCATTTCCAGTCGCGGCGCGCGGTAGAACGCACCCTCGAACTCCGTCCAGCCGGGCCGCCACAGCGCCCGCATCAACTCGATGATCTCGTCGGTGCGTTTCCCGCGGGCCTCGAACCGCTCGCCCATCAACGCGAATTCCTCCCGGCACCAGCCGACGCCGATGCCGAGTTCCACCCGGCCCGACGCCAGAACCGCCGCGGTGCCAATGGCTTTGGCGGCCGAATACGGGTTGCGCATCGCGGGGATGTAGACGGTGTTGACGAACCGCAGGCGCGTGGTGACCTGAGCCAGCGCACCGATGAGAACCCACGGATCGGGCCAGTCGGTGAACGGCTGCCAGCGGCGTTCCCCGTCCTTGGTGTACGGGTACGGGGTCTCGAGGGTCTCCAGGTTGACGACGTGGTCGGGTATGCCGATGCCGTCGTAGCCGAGTTCGTCAGCGGCCTTCGCGAGTTCGATGATCTCCGGGGTGTTCAGGAACGCACTGCTGATGTAGAACTTCATTCCGCGTCCCGCGCCCACGCGGGCTCGATGAAGACGCCCTCAGCCTCGACGGTGACACCGGCGGCATCCGAAATGGTGCCGCGCGCAAACACTTTGCGGCCTTCCCTGCCGTCGACCCACGCCTCACAGCGGAGCGGGCCCAGTGGGGTGCCCCGCAGGTACTTCACGGTGATGGTTCCGGTGAACCGCGCCTTGGACAGCCCCTCACTGGCCGCCTCGCCGAGCATGTGGTCGAGCACCAGGGCGCTGACGCCGCCGTGCACCAGCTTCGGCGGACCCTCGTACGCCGACCCGAGGACGAACTCGCTCCAGCAGCGGCCGCCGCCGTCGTGGTGGACGACGATCGGCGGCGCGATCGGGTTGCACACCCCGATCGCGGCGTTGCCCAGCGGTAACGGGCGGCCGTCGACGCGGTAGCTCACCCCCACCGGGCGCGTCCGTTGCCGCAACGACGCGGTGACCGCCTCGATCGCCGACCGCGCCTGCGCGACGGCGTCGTCGTCGACCTCGGTCCGGATGGTGGCGTCGACCAGTTCGCGCACGGCGTCGGCCAACGGGGCGTAGAGCGCTGTGACTCGATCAGCCTCCGCCGCGTCGAGCACCTCGAATATGGCGTCCAACGCGCCGGCCTCCTGACTCAACTCCCAAACACCTTCCGCACGACGGCTTTAGCCCGCCGCGTCACCCGTAGATAGTTGTCCAAGAACTCCCCGCCGTCGTCGGTCGGCCAGCCCGCCGCCACCGCGACCGCATTGAGCTGGCGCCCCGGCCCCGGCAGCTGATCGGTCGGCTTGCCCCGGACCAGCACCAGCGCGTTGCGGGCCCGGGTGGCGGTCAGCCACGCCTGCCGCAGCAGATCGACCTCCTCGGAGGGCACCAGGCCGGCCGCGGCGATCGCGTCCAGGCACGCCAGCGTCGAGGTGTTGTGCAGGGCGGGAATCTCGTGCGCGTGCCGCAGCTGCATCAGCTGCACGGTCCATTCGATGTCCGCCAGGCCCCCGCGGCCCAGCTTGGTGTGCGTGTTGGGGTCGGCGCCGCGCGGCAACCGTTCGGACTCGACGCGGGCCTTGATGCGGCGGATCTCGCGCACCATCTCGGCGGACACCCCGCCGGGCGGATACCGCGTCTTGTCGGCCGCCAGCAAGAACCGCTCGCCCAGCTCCGCGTCGCCGGCCACCGCGTGCGCGCGGAGCAGCGCCTGAATCTCCCACGGCTGCGCCCACTGCTCGTAGTAGGCGGCGTAGGCACCCAGCGTGCGCACCAGCGGGCCCTGGCGGCCCTCGGGCCGCAGGTTGGCGTCGACCTCCAGCGGCGGGTCGACGCTGGGCGTGCCCAGCAGCGCGCGGACCTGCTCGGCGACCATCGTCGACCACCGGATCGCCGCCGGCTCCTCGACACCATGGGCCGGCTCGCAGACGAACATCACGTCGGCGTCGGACCCGTAGCCCAGCTCGGCGCCGCCCAGCCTGCCCATGCCGATCACCGCGATGGCCGCCGGCGCCCTGCCGTCCTTGGGCAGGTTGGCCCGGATGATCGCCTCAAGCGCGGCCTGCAGCACGGCCACCCACACCGAGGTGAGGCCGCGACACACCTCGGTCACCTCCATGAAGCCCAGCAGGTCGGCCGAGCCGATGCGGGCCAGCTCGCGGCGGCGCAGCGTGCGGGCGGCGGCGATGGCCCGCACCGCGTCGGGATGGCGGGCCGCCGAGGCGATCAGCGCCCGGGAAACCGCGGCGGGGTCCGTCTCGAGCAGTTTGGGCCCGGCCGGGCCGTCGCCGTAGTCCTGAATCACCCGGGGCGCGCGCATCAACAGGTCCGGCACGTACGCGGAGGTGCCCAGCACGTGCATGAGCCGCTTGGCCACCGCGGGTTTGTCGCGCAGCGTGGCCAGGTACCAGTTCTCGCCGGCCAGCGCCTCGCTGAGGCGGCGGTAGGCCAACAGCCCGCCGTCCGGATCGGGGGCGTAGGACATCCAGTTCAGCAGCCGGGGCAGCAACACCGACTGCACGCGACCACGCCGGCCGCTCTGGTTGACCAACGCCGACATGTGATTCAACGCGGTCTGCGGGCCCTCGTAGCCGAGCGCGGCGAGCTGCCGTTCGGCGGCCTCCGACGTCATGCCGTGCCGAATCTCCAGGCCGGCCGGGCCGATCGACTCCAGCAGCGGCTGGTAGAAGAGCTTGGCGTGCAGCTGGGAGACCCGCAGGTTCTGGTGTCGCAGCTCCTCGCGGAGCACGCCGGCGGCGTCGTGCCGCCCGTCGGGCCGGATGTGCGCGGCGCGCGCCAGCCAGCGCACGGCCTCCTCGTCCTCGACCTCGGGCAACAGGTGGGTGCGCTTGAGCCGCTGCAGCTGTAGCCGGTGTTCGAGCAGTCGGAGGAACTCGTAGGAGGCGGTCAGGTTCGCGGCGTCCTCGCGCCCGATGTAGCCGCCCTGCCCCAACGCGTCCAGCGCGTCCACCGTGGACGCCACATGCAGCGACTCGTCGCCGCGGCCGTGCACCAGCTGCAGCAGCTGGACCGCGAACTCCACGTCGCGCAGCCCGCCGCTGCCGAGCTTGATCTCGCGGCCGCGCACGTCGGCCGGCACCAGCTGCTCGACCCGGCGGCGCATGGCCTGCACCTCGACGACGAAATCCTCACGCTCGCAGGCGACCCACACCATCGGCATCAACGCGGTCAGGTAACGCTCGGCGAGTCCCGGGTCACCCACGGCCGCGCGGGCTTTCAGCAGCGCCTGGAACTCCCAGGTCTTGGCCCAGCGCTGGTAGTAGGCGATGTGCGATTCGACGGTGCGGACCAGCTCACCGCTGCGGCCCTCCGGCCGCAGCCCGGCGTCGACCTGGAAGAAGGCCGACGAGGCCACCCGCATCATCTCGCTGGCGAGCCGGGTGGTGAGCGGGTCGGCGCGCTCGCCGACGAAGATGACGTCGACGTCGCTGACGTAGTTCAGTTCGCGGGCACCGCATTTGCCCATCGCGATGACCGCCAGCCGCGGCGGCGTCGCGTCGCCGCACACGCTCAGCTCGGCCACCCGCAGCGCGGCCGCCAGCGCGGCGTCCGCCAAGTCCGACAGCTGCGCGCCCACCACGGTGAACGGCAGCACCGGCTCGTCCTCCACCGTCGCCGCCAGATCCAGCGCGGCCAATACCAGCAGCTGGTCGCGGTACAGGGTTTGCAGCCGCGCCACCACGGCACCGGGATCGGCCGACGCCTCCTCGACACACGCGATGAACGCCGCGCGCAGCTCTTCGTGCGTGGGAAGTTTGGCCTTGCCCCGCAACAGTTTCCACGACTGGGGGTGGACGGCCAGGTGATCGCCGAGGGCCAGGGACGAGCCGAGCACGGCGAACAGCCGCCCGCGCAACGGGCGTTCGGTGAGCAGCGCGGCGTTGAGCTCGTCCCAGTCGGTGTCGGGATTCTCCGCCAGCCGGATCAGCGTGCGCAGGGCGGCGTCGGGGTCGGGCGCGCGCGACAACGCCCACAGCAGGTCGACGTGCGCCTGGTCGTCGTGGTCATACCAACCCAGCTGCGCCAGGCGATCGCCCGCCGGCGGATCGACCAGGCCGAGCCGGCCCACGCTGGGCAGTCGGGGGCGCTGGGTCACGGGTTTGGTCACGACCACGACGGTATCGCAACCCGCCCGCGGTGCAGGGGTAAGCCGGGCGCCCCGTTGACGCCGACGGGGCTACAGCGACAGGTAGGTGCTCAGCTCATACGGCGTGACGTGGCTGCGGTAATTGGCCCACTCCGCGCGCTTGTTGCGCAGGAAGAAGTCAAAAACGTGCTCTCCCAAGGTTTCCGCGACCAGCTCCGAGGATTCCATGGCCCGCAGCGCGCTGTCCAGGCTGGTCGGCAGCTCGCGGTAACCCATCGCGATCCGCTCCTCGGCGGTCAGGTCCCACACGTTGTCCTCGGCCTGCGGCCCCAGCACGTAGCCCTTCTCCACCCCGCGCAGCCCGGCGGCCAGCAGCACGGCGTACGCCAGGTACGGGTTGCACGCCGAGTCGGGGCTGCGCACCTCGATGCGCCGCGACGACGTCTTGTGCGGGGTGTACATGGGCACCCGCACCAGCGCCGACCGGTTCGCCGCACCCCACGACGCGGCTGTGGGCGCCTCGCCGCCGTGCACGAGCCGCTTGTAGGAGTTGACCCATTGATTGGTGACCGCGCTGATTTCCGAGGCGTGCTCGAGGATCCCGGCGATGAACGACTTGCCCACGTCGGACAGCTGCAGCGGGTCGTCGGGGCTGTGGAACGCGTTGACGTCGCCCTCGAACAGGCTCATGTGGGTGTGCATCGCGGAGCCGGGATGCTCCGCGAACGGCTTGGGCATGAACGAAGCCCGCGCCCCGTTCTCGATCGCGACCTCCTTGATGACGTAGCGGAACGTCATCACGTTGTCGGCCATCGAGAGCGCGTCGGCGAACCGCAGGTCGATCTCCTGCTGGCCGGGGGCGCCCTCGTGGTGGCTGAACTCGACCGAGATGCCCATGAATTCCAGCGCTTCGATCGCGTGCCGACGGAAGTTGGACGCCGAGTCGTGCACCGCCTGGTCGAAGTAGCCGGCGGTGTCGACGGGAACCGGCCGCGACCCGTCGTCAGGGCCGGGCTTGAGCAAGAAGAATTCGATTTCCGGGTGGACGTAGCAGGAGAAGCCGAGGTCGTTGGCCTTCTGCAGCTGGCGGCGCAGCACGTGCCGTGGGTCGGCCCACGACGGGGAGCCGTCCGGCATCGTGATGTCGCAGAACATCCGCGCCGAGTGGTGGTGGCCGCCGGAGGCCCACGGCAGCACCTGGAAGGTCGACGGGTCGGGGTTGGCCACCGTGTCGGATTCCGAGACCCGCGCGAAGCCCTCGATCGAGGATCCGTCGAAGCCGATGCCCTCCTCGAAGGCGCCTTCGAGTTCGGCCGGGGCGATGGCGACCGACTTGAGCGTGCCGAGCACATCGGTGAACCACAGCCGAACGAAGCGGATATCCCGTTCCTCCAGGGTGCGGAGGACGAATTCCTTCTGGCGATCCATAACCCGACAGTAGGCAACGGCTGTTAAATCTGTGTTACCGATGCACAATCGGAACAATTGCGGACATTGCAAACAAGCTGCTCAGTGTGGTCATGACTGGCACCGGTAGGCCGGGGGCGGCAACGCGCCCGCAACGAGGTAACGCATCACCGCGGCGTCCACACACTGGTCCCCGTTGAACACCGCGGTGTGCTGCGTCCCGTCGTAGGTGATCAGCGGGCCGCCCAGCTGGCGCGCCAGGTTGACCCCGGCCTGGTACGGGGTGGCCGGATCGTGGGTGGTAGAGACCACGACGACCTTGCCCGGCGCCGCGGGCGACGCGGCGTGCGGCGTCGACGTGGCCGGCACCGGCCACAGCGCGCACAGGTCGCGGGGCGCGCTCCCGGTGAACTGCCCGTAGCTGAGGAACGGCGCCGCCCGGCGGATGCGCTGATCGGCGGAGACCCAGCTCGCCGAATCCTTCGGCGTGGGCGCGTCGACGCATCGGATCGCATTGAATGCATCCTGATCGTTGGTGTAGTGCCCGCCGCGGTCGCGGCCTTCGTAGTCGTCGGCGAGCAGCAGCAGGTCGCCCGCATCGGTGTCGCGCTGCAGCCCGAGCAGACCGCTGGTCAGGTACTTCCAGTGCGCCGGCGTGTACAGCGCGTTGATGGTGCCGGTGGTCGCGTCGGCGTAGCTCAGGCCGCGGGGGTCCGACGTCCGACCCGGCTTGGCGACCAACGGGTCGACCAGCGCGTGGTAGCGGTTGACGAATTGGGCCGGGTCGGTGCCCAACGGGCAGCCCGCCGATCGGGCGCAGTCGGCGGCGTAGTCGTTGAAAGCGGTTTGGAATCCCGCCATTTGCTGAACGTTCTCGTCGACCGGCCCGACGGTGGGGTCGATCGCGCCGTCGAGCACCATCGCCCGGACGTGGGCACCGAACTTCTCCAGGTATGCGGTGCCCAGCTCGGTTCCGTAGCTGTAGCCGAGGTAGTTGATCTGGTCGTCGCCCAGCGTCTGACGGACCATGTCCATGTCGCGCGCGACCGAGGCGGTGCCGACGTTGGCCAGGAACCCGGGCCCCATGCGGCTCGCGCATTGCTGGGCCAGCTGCTGGTAGAGCTGTTCGATGTGCGCCACACCGGCCGGGCTGTAGTCGACCATCGGCTCGCGCCGGTAGGCGTCGAACTCGGCGTCCGAGCGGCAGCGCAGGGCCGGGGTTGAGTGCCCCACCCCCCGCGGGTCGAAGCCGACGAGGTCGAAGTTGCGCCTGATGGGGGTGCCGTCGAGATTCGAAGCCATCCCGGCCACCATGTCGACTGCCGACCCGCCGGGACCGCCCGGATTGACCAGCAGGGAACCGATCCGCTGGCCGGTGGCCGGCACGCGGATCACCGCGAGCCTGGCTTGCCCCGCTCCGGGATTGTCGTAGTCGACCGGGACGGAGACGGTGGTGCACTGCGCGGTCGGGACATCGCTTGTGTCCGTGGTGAATTGACCGCAGCTCCCCCATGCCTGCGGCGTCGCCGCCGACGGCCTGGGGGCCGCGGTCTGCCCCGCACCGGGTTCCGGGGTGGCGCCGGCGACAGCCGGTCCCGTCGCGGATTGCCCGACCAACAGCCCGAATGACAGGAGCGCCGAACTCAGCGGTCTCAGGCGCGACATGGCTGTCATCGTTTCAGCCCCGGGTTCCCGAAGCGGCGCGAAACGGTTACGCCTTGGTCTCGTCTGCCGCCCTCACCGAGCGTCGGATTGCGCCCGGCGTCAGACCCCTTCCCGCCCTAACACTTTGCGCCGCTGGGCGGCGTCGCCCCGCCCACCAGATAGGCCGTGACGTAGTTGTCGATGCAGCTGTCGCCCTGGAACACCACCGTGTGCTGGGTCCCGTCGTAGGTGAGCAGCGAACTGCGCAACTGGTTGGCCAGATCCACCCCGGCCTTGTAGGGGGTGGCGGGATCGTGGGTGGTCGACACCACCACGGTCGGGGCCAGGCCGGGCGCGGAGATGGTGTGCGGCTTGCTCGTCGGCGGAACCGGCCAGAACGCGCAGGTGCCCAGTGGGGCGTCGCCGGTGAACTTGCCGTAGCTCATGAACGGCGCGATCTCCCGCGAGCGGCGGTCTTCGTCAATCACCTTGGCACGGTCGGTGATCGGCGGCTGATCGACGCAGTTGATGGCGACCCGCGCGTCAGTGGCATTGGTGTAGTGACCGTGCGCGTCGCGGCGCATGTACATGTCGGCCAAAGCCAGCAGGGTGTCGCCGCGGTGGTTGACCAGTTCGCTGAGCCCGTCGGTGAGGTGGTGCCACAACGTCGGCGAGTACAGCGCCATGATCGTGCCGACGATGGCGTCGCTATAGCTCAGTCCCCGTGGGTCATTCGTGGGGGCCGGCCTGCCGACCATCGGGTTGTTCGGGTCGACCAGCGGGTCGACCAGGCTGTGATAGACGTCGACGGCCTTGGCCGGGTCGGTGCCCAGCGGGCAGCTCGACTGCTTGGCGCACTCGGTGGCGTAGTCGTTGAAGGCATCCTGAAAGCCCTTGGCCTGGCGCAGGTCCGCCTCGATGGGATCGGCGTTGGGGTCGACGGCCCCGTCCAGGATCATCGCCCGCACCTTGTCCGGGTAGGCCTCGGCGTAGGCCGAGCCGATCCGGGTGCCATAGGAGTAGCCGAGGTAGGTCAGCTTGTCGTCGCCCAGCGCCGCGCGGATCGCGTCCAGGTCCCTGGCGACGTTGACCGTGCCGACGTTGGCCAAAAAGTTCTTGCCCATCTTGTCGACACAGCGGCCGACGAACTCCTTCGTCTCGTCCTCGATGTGGGCGACGCCCGCCGGGCTGTAGTCGACGTTCGGCTCGGTGCGCAGCCGGTCGTTGTCGGCGTCGGAGTTGCACCAGACCGACGGCCGCGACGAGCCCACCCCGCGCGGGTCGAAGCCCACCAGGTCGAACCGTTCGCGGACCCGCTTCGGCAACGACTGAACGACCCCCAGGGCGGCCTCGATGCCGGACTCACCGGGACCGCCGGGGTTGATCACCAACGAGCCGACCTTGTCCCCGGTGGCGGGGAAGCGAATCATCGCCAGCGTCGCGACGTCTCCGTCGAGGTGGTCGTAGTCGACCGGCACCGCCAGCTTGCCGCACAGCGCGCCGGCGGGAATCTTGGCCTTCGGGTTCGAGCTTCGGCACGGCGTCCACTCCACCGCCTGCCCGAGCCTCGGCCCGGCCAGGACGGCGCGCCCGCCGACAACGCGTACGCAACCCGCGACGAGGAGCGCCACGGCAGCGACCGTTGTCCAAACCAGCAGCGTGCGCGCGACCTTGTCGCGGCGAGACAGACCCATGCCAACATATGCTGCCAGAGGGAAGCTGAGATCCTCATGAGCGCCACCACCAGCGGGTTACCGGGTGCCCGCGAGCGGCGCTGCCATTGCCACCGGCATCGCGGTGATCGTGCCGGGCATGGTATGTCTCACATCACACCGACGGTGCAACCGCACAAAAGAGGTGGCAGAATGACACCGTCAGACGAACCCGGGGACCTTATCCGGCCACGAGGATCGAACCGACCACCCATAGGGACAATGATGTCTGAGCAGAACGTTTACGGTGCGGGCACGTCCGAGCAGGCGCAGCCGCTCACCAAAATCCGCACGCATCACCTGCAGAAGATGAAGGCCGAAGGGCACAAGTGGGCGATGCTCACGGCCTACGACTATTCGACCGCCCGCATCTTCGACGAGGCCGGCATTCCGGTCCTGCTGGTCGGCGACTCGGCCGCCAACGTGGTGTACGGCTACGACACCACGGTGCCCGTCTCGATCGACGAGATGATCCCGCTGGTCCGCGGCGTGGTGCGCGGCGCCCGCCACGCCCTGGTCGTCGCGGACCTGCCGTTCGGCAGTTACGAGGCGGGCCCGGCCCAGGCCCTGGCCTCTGCCACCCGGTTCATGAAGGAGGGCGGCGCCCACGCCGTCAAGCTCGAGGGCGGCGAGCGGGTCGCCGAGCAGATCGCCTGCCTGACCGCGGCGGGCATCCCGGTGATGGCGCACATCGGGTTCACGCCGCAGAGCGTGAACAGCCTGGGCGGCTTCCGGGTGCAGGGCCGTGGCGACGCCGCGGAACAGACCGTCGCCGACGCGATCGCGGTCGCCGAAGCCGGAGCGTTCTCCGTCGTGATGGAGATGGTGCCGGCCGAGCTGGCCACTCAGATCACCGGCAAGCTGACCATCCCGACCATCGGGATCGGCGCCGGCCCCAACTGCGACGGCCAGGTGCTGGTCTGGCAGGACATGGCCGGGGTCAGCAGCGGCAAGGCCGCCCGCTTCGTCAAGCGGTTCGGCGACATCGGCGGGGAATTGCGCCGGGCCGCAATGCAATATGCGCAAGAGGTGGCCGAAGGGGTCTTCCCGGCCGACGAGCACTGCTTCTGACGGACGCGACCAGAGGTTCCGCGAACCGGCGGCCACCGATCACCCACCGATCCTGTCAATTCCGAAATTCCTTGTGTGGCAGGCGGGTACGATTGCTCTTGGATGATGAAGTCTCGACTCCGAGAGCAAGGGTGAACACATCGACAGGGGCATTCGTGGTGACTTCGTGCGCCGTCGAACGGTGCTGAAGATACCGCTGTTACTGGCAGGAGGCGCTGCACTGACCCGAGCACCTCGCGCGGCCGCGCAACCCGCGCCTGGCACCTCGCCGCAGGCAAGCCGCTGGTCCCCTGAGCGCGCCGACCGCTGGTATCAGGCGCAGGGCTGGCCGGTCGGGGCGAACTACATCACGTCGAACGCGATCAACCAGCTGGAGATGTTTCAGGCCGAGACGTTCGACCCGCGACGCATCGACACCGAGCTGGGCTGGGCCCGGGCCAACGGGCTGAACGCGGTGCGGGTCTTCCTGCACGATCTGCTGTGGGCGCAGGACCCTCGGGGGTTCCAAGTCCGCCTGGGCCAGTTCGTCGACATCGCGGCCCGCCACGACATCAAGCCGTTGTTCGTCCTGTTCGACTCCTGCTGGGACCCGCATCCCCAGTCCGGTCCGCAGCGCGCGCCGACCCCCGGCGTGCACAACTCCGGGTGGGTGCAGGCCCCCGGCGCGCAACGCCTCGATGACCGCGCCTACCTGCAGACCCTGCGCGGCTACGTCACCGGGGTGCTCACCCAATTCCGCACCGACGACCGCGTTTTGGGCTGGGACCTGTGGAACGAGCCCGACAACCCATCGAAGTACTACCGCTCGGTCGAGCGGGCCGACAAGCTGGACCTGGTCGCCGACCTGCTGCCGCAGGTGTTCGGCTGGGCGCGTTCGGTCGACCCGTCTCAACCGCTGACCAGCGGTGTCTGGGACGGCGAGTGGGCGGACCCCGGGCGCCGCAGCGTGATCAGCGGCATCCAGCTGGACAACTCCGACGTGATCACCTTCCACTCCTACGCCGAGCCCGCGGAGTTCGAGAGCCGCATCGCCGAGCTCGCACCCCAGGGGCGACCGATGCTGTGCACCGAATACATGGCCCGGCCGTTGGGCAGCACCGTTCAGGGTGTGCTGCCCATCGCGAAGCGCTACAACGTCGGCGCGTTCAACTGGGGGCTGGTCGCCGGGAAGACCCAGACGTTCTTTCCATGGGATTCCTGGGAGCACCCGTACCCCGCCATGCCGGCCGAGTGGTTCCACGACCTGCTCGCGCCCGACGGACGGCCATTCCGTGACCCCGAGATGCAAACGATCCGCGAGCTGAGCGGCCTGGCGATGCATCTGCGGGAAGACCCGCCGCCGCCCCCATAGCGCCGGGGCCGGGAACGGCCCACCCCGGACGGCCGCCGTCACCGCCAGTCGCCTAACCGCGGTATGGCAGGCTATGGGAACCCTCACCACCGTCCCCGACGTTCAAGGCCGCCGCAACGCGCCCTCAACGGAGTCGAAAATGCCTGCAAACGCGCCGCAAACCTCGCGCCACCGCGAGGTGGAGCGCAAGTTCGATGTCGGCGAGTCCACCGTGTCACCTTCGTTCGAAGGCATCGCCGCGGTTGCGCACGTCGAGAAGTCACCCACCCAGCGACTGGACGCCACGTACTTCGACACCCCCGCACAGGACCTCGCCCGTAACAAGATCACCCTGCGTCGCCGTACCGGCGGCTCGGATGCCGGGTGGCACCTGAAGCTGCCGGCCGGGCCCGAAGCGCGTACCGAAGTCCGGGCACCGCTGGACGCCTCGGGCCCGGGCGGGCCCGACACGGTGCCCGAGGAGTTGGTGGACGTCGTGCTGGCGATCGTGCGCGACCGCCCGCTCGAACCGGTCGCCCGCATCACCACCCAGCGCGAAACCCAGGTGCTGAAGGCGGCCGACGGCACTCCCCTGGCCGAGTTCTGCAACGACCACGTCACCGCCTGGTCGGCCGCCACTTCCGAGGACGCCGACTTGGAGCCCACCCAGCAGGAGTGGCGCGAATGGGAACTCGAACTCGCCGAATCGGACGGGGCGCCGGACACCGAGCTGTTGAACAGGTTGGGTAATCGGCTGCTCGACGCCGGCGCAGCGCCGGCCGGGCATGCCTCCAAGCTGGCGCGGGTGCTCGGCACGACGCCGCCGCAGCCCAATGACACGCAGCCCGCTGAGCACCCGTTGCAGCGGGCGGTGGCCGAGCAGATTCGCGAACTCCTGGTGTGGGACCGCGCGGTGCGGGCCGACGCCTTCGATTCCATCCACCAGATGCGGGTCACCACCCGCAAGTTGCGCAGCCTGCTGCGCGACTATCAGGAGTCGTTCGGGCTGCCCGACGACGGCTGGGTGCTCGACGAACTGCGCGAGCTGGCCGGCATCCTCGGCATCGCGCGCGACGCCGAGGTCCTCGCGGAGCGCTACGAACGTGAATTGGACGGCCTCACACCGGATTTGGTGCGCGGGCCGGTGCACGAGCGCCTGGTCGGCGGTGCCCAGCGGCGCTACCAGACGGGGCTACGCCGGTCGCTGATCGCCATGCGTTCCCAGCGCTACTTCCGGCTGCTCGACGCCTTGGACGCGATAGCGGCGCAACCGCCCGGCACCGCTGCGGGTGAAGAACACGCGCCGGTCACCATCGACGCCGCCTACAAGAAAGTCCGCAAGGCCGCCAAAGCCGCCGCCGAGGTGGAGCGGGAGCGCCCGGACGACGAGCACGGGCGCGACGAAGCGGTCCACCGGATTCGCAAGCGGGCCAAGCGACTTCGCTACACCGCCGCGGCCACCGGAGCCGACAAGGTCTCCGAGCAGGCGAAGGCCGTTCAGTCGCTGCTCGGTGACCACCAGGACAGCGTCGTCAGCCGCGAACACCTGCGCCACGAATCCGAAGCCGCCCACGCCGCCGGGGAGGACACCTTCACCTACGGCATGCTTTACCAGCAGGAGGCCGACCTGGCCGAGCGGTGCGAGCAGCAGCTCGACGACGCGTTGCGCAAACTCGCCAAGGCGGTGCGCAAGGCCCGGTCCTGAGCGGGGCGGACGAGCTGGCCTGTAAGCCGGATTCTGTTCCGCACACCTCCGGCGCGGCCGGAGATGCACGGTGGCGACCATCCATCTGGACACACCGTCACCGGGTGCCTCGAGCGGCCTACCCGCAGGCTCGGGCGAGCAACCCTCGAACGCCTGCGCGGCCGCACCTTTCGGTGCGGCCTTCTTGGCCTTGCTTCGGGTGGGGTTTGCCTAGCCACCCCGGTCACCCGGGATGCTGGTGCGCTCTTACCGCACCGTTTCACCCTTACCACCGCGAGGGTGGCGGTTTGTTTTCTGTGGCACTGTCCCGCGAGTCACCTCGGATTGCCGTTAGCAATCACCCTGCTCTGTGAAGTCCGGACTTTCCTCGAACCGCCTCGCGGCGGTCCGCGGCCGCCCGGCCAACTCGTCCGCGACGATCCAGGCTACTACCTGCGCGATCCCGTCGCCAGCAACGACCGCGGGCCGGCTCTATCGTGGACCTCGCAGGCAGCGATGCGGAAGGGTGCGGATGTCCCGGTGGCAGAAGCGCGTCGACTCCGGCGACTGGGCGGCCATCGCTGGCGCCGTCGACGAGTACGGCGGGGCGCTGCTGCCGCGGCTGGTCACCACCGGCGAGGCGGCGCGGCTCCGCCAGCTCTACGACGACGACGGCCTGTTCCGCTCGACCATCGACATGGCACCCAGGCGATACGGCGCCGGGCAGTACCGCTACTTCGCCGCGCCCTATCCCGCGCCGATCGAGGAGCTCAAACAGGCGCTGTATCCACGGCTGCTGCCGATAGCCCGCGACTGGTGGGGCAGGCTGGGCCGCGATGCGCCCTGGCCGGACGGGTTGGACGATTGGCTGGCGACCTGCCACGCCGCCGGGCAGACCAGGTCCACCGCGCTGATGCTCAGGTACCGCGCGGGCGACTGGAACGCCCTGCATCGAGACCTCTACGGGGACTTGGTGTTTCCGCTTCAGGTGGTGATCAACCTGAGCTCGCCAGACGCGGACTACACCGGCGGGGAATTCCTCCTGGTCGAACAGCGGATGCGGGCCCAGTCCCGCGGCCTGGCAACGCAATTGCCGCAGGGGCACGGCTTCGTATTCACCACGCGGGAGCGGCCGGTCGCCTCGAGCCGCGGCTGGTCCGCGGCACCGGTGCGCCACGGTGTATCGGTCGTGCGCTCCGGCGAACGGTATGCCCTGGGTCTGATCTTTCACGACGCGGCCTGAGGGCGGACCGCGGGCAACGGCTTCACCTGCACAGATGACCTCCGCACAGCGATTGTGCGACCGCTTAGCATTGACCATTGCCCGGCGGGCATGTTGGTGCCAGTCTGACCAGATGACAGATACCGAAGGGTTCGTCGACCAAACGGTGACGGGTCTGGCGGACCCCCAGCCGATGTACAAGGCGTTGCGCGAGTCCAGCCCGGTGTTCCGGTCGCCGCAGGCGGTGGTGCTCAGCCGCCTGGCCGACATCGAGATGGCGCTCAAACACACCGAGTTGTTCTCGTCGAACATGGACGCGGTCGACCTGGGCAACGTGCGGCCGCTGATCCCCCTGCAGATCGACCCGCCCGAGCACGCCAAGTACCGCCGCATCCTCGATCCGCTGTTCACTCCGCGGGAGATGGCCCGGCGCGAACCGCGCGTCACCGAGCTGGTGAACGAGATGATCGACGGCTTCGCCGACCGGGGCGAGTGCGACTTCCACACCGAATTCGCGGTGCCCCTTCCGTGCACCGTCTTCCTGCAGCTGCTCGGGCTGCCGCTGGAAGACCTCGACAAGTTTCTGGCATGGAAGGACGGCGTGATCCGCCCGGAAGGTGACTCCGGCTTCGACCGGCGCCACGAGAGCTCGGCCGCGGTGGCCCAACAGATCTACGACTATTTCGACCGCGCCATCGACGACCACATCGCCAGCCCCCGCGACGACGTGCTGTCGGCGATGATCGCCGCCGACATCGCCGGGCGGCCGCTGTCGCGCGAGGAACTCCTCGACATCTGCTTCCTGTTCCTGATCGCCGGCCTGGACACGGTGACCGACTCCCTCGACTGTTTCTTCGTCTACCTGGCGCGCCACCCCGACCACCGCCATCAGCTGGTCGAGCAGCCCGACGTGCTGCCGAGCGCCATCGAGGAGTTGTTGCGCTGGGAGACACCGGTTCCCGGCGTCGCTCGGGTCGCCATGCAGGACGTCGAGGTGGGCGGCTGTCCCATCAGCAAGGGCGAACGCGTCAGCCCCCTGCTGGGCGCGGCCAACACCGACCCGGCGGAATTCGCCGATCCGGAGTTGGTGGACTTCACCCGTAACCCGAATCGGCACCGCGCGTTCGGGGGCGGGCCGCACCGGTGCCTCGGCTCCCACCTCGCCCGCATGGAGCTGCGGGTGGCGTTGCGCGAATTCCACCGGCGCATACCGGATTACGAGATCAAGCCCGGCACCCAGCTGGCCTACACCGCGGCCCTGCGGTCGGTGGAGTCGCTGCCGCTGGTCTTTCCGGTGCCTTAGCCGGGCGGCGTTGTGGCAGTCACGACGCGGCTCAGACCTTCACGGCGCGAGAGGCTCGGTGCTCCTCACCGGGCCTCGTGGGCATCCCGTTGCCGTCGACCCCGCGCTCGGGGGCGGAGAAGTGTCGTAGCGGAACTTCGTCGCTCTCGCGCATTGAGCCCGAAATGAGGTAGGTGGGTCGCGGTGACGGCGCCGGAAGGAAGTCGCGGCGGTAGGCGTCAAGTCGGTCGACAATCAACAGATAGTCGAAGATGTGTCGACAGAGAAAGGACAGGTCGGACTTGTTGAGCTGGTCGGCCTTGAATAGTGGGTAGACGAACTCGAAGGCCCTGAAATAACCCTGGCTTTCGATGTCGTTCACCAGACAAATGACTTCCGACGCGACGAACGCTGACAGGTCGAGAATCTCTCGATTCACCCGGCGGGCACGGTCCATGTGATAGTTGATCGCATCCAACATTGGCGCGTGAGCAGTCGGGCTGGCCGACGCGATCAGCATGTTGGTAGGCGTTTGGGGTCCAATCCTGCTACACGTCTCTTGAACGTTCGCCAACGTATTCTCTCGATGGCTATCGAAGCCGGCCGCCCGGTTCAATGTGGCCATGAGGCTGATCGCCTCGCCGACGACGCGAGCAATCAGCGGCTCCAGGTTCCGGTAGATGTTCCGGCGATCCCGCCGCAACGGCAGCCGGACCACCAGCAGGTAAAAGATGAACGCTTCAACGTAGCCGTTGGCGAGGTGGAAAAGGACGCTGCCGAGTCGCTCACCACCTCGGAAGACTTCGGGCACGTTGGCGAGCAAAACATGTTGAGCAATGCAGTAGGACATGGCAACGCACGCCAGCGCCCAGAGCGATCGATTGAGCCTGCGTTCGAACGGGCTGAGATAGCTGAGCTGAGTTGCTCGCTGCCAACGGCGTTTGAGTCCATCACTCATGTGGTGATTATTGCCCAGACACGCCCCGACGGGCTGAACTTTAGCCGCCTTGCTCTAGACGGCGACTTGGTGACGACTCAGTGAGTGGTGGCGCCTGTCGAATCCGCAGGCCTTGTCCCAGGCTCCGCGGGTTTGCCGATGGATCTTGTGTCGTCCTGGGCGTGTCTACGGATTGTCCGCAACGCTCCACTAATTCAGTGGAACACCCGGACCTGGCTCAAGCGGGCCTGGCACACTGTGCCCATGGCACAGATAACCCTGAGTGGAAAACCGGTCAACACTGTCGGCGAGCTGCCTGCCATCGGATCCAAAGCCCCGGCCTTCAATTTGATCGGCTCCGACCTGTGGGTGGTCGATGCCGAGCAGTTCCGCGGCAAGCCCCTCGTGCTGAACATTTTTCCGTCCGTCGATATCGCGATTTGCGCGACGACCGTGCGGACCTTCAACCAACGCGCCGCCGCGACCGGTGTGTCCGTGGTGTGCGTGTCAAAAGACCTGCCGTTCGCGTTTCAACGGTTCTGCAGCGCCGAAGGCATCGACAACGTCACGACAGCTTCGGCGTTCCGTGACAGCTTCGGCGAAGACTACGGCGTCACAATTACCGACGGTCCGATGGCGGGGCTCCTTGCCCGGGCCGTCGTGGTGATTGGCCCCGACGGCACGGTCACTTACACGGAGCTGGTGCCAGAAATCGAGCAGGAGCCGAATTACGACTCCGCGCTGGCCGTGCTGGGCTGAGCGGCCTGCACGGCAACGCCGCCCGGCGCGCGCCGGCGCAGACGGCCACCAGTAGACACCGGCCATCTCCAGGACAAGCTCGTGCGCCAGGCGCAAACCAGGTTTACGATTCGTCTGCCATGATCCGCCCGCGATGCGCGGGGATACCTCCCGTCTGCTGGGGAGAGGAGCGCCGCTGATGAGTCGCATCGTCGTCGACGCCGACCGCTGCACCGGGCACGGCCGCTGCTACACCCTGGCGCCCGACGTCTTCGACGCCGACGAGGTCGGCCACTCCGTCGTGCTGGTCGCCGAGGTGTCCGGCGAGCTCGAGGCGCAGGCCGTCACCGCGGAGCAAAACTGCCCCGAGGGCGCCATCTCCCTATCCCGTTGAAACAGAACGCAAGTGGCTGACACGGCGTCGAACGAGCGGATGATCGCCGGGGTCGCCGCCGCGGCCGTCGCGCTCGGGGTGGCTCAGCTGGTGGGCATCCCGTTCGGCGCGCGGGCCGACGCGCGTGCCGCGATCGGCGCAGCGGTCGTCGACCTCGCGCCGGGCCCCGTCAAAGAGTGGGCGATTCAGACCCTGGGTGCTCTGGACAAACTCTTCATCGCCGTCGCGGTGCTCGTGGTGATCGCCGCGATCGCCGCAATCGCCGGGACCCTGGAGACCCGGCGCCGCCCGCTCGGCAGCGCCGCGATCGCCGCCGCGGGCGCGCTCGGATGCGCCGCGGTGCTGTCGCGGCAGGGCGCGACAGGGCTCGACGTCATCCCCACCGTCGCGGGTGCGGCCTGCGGTGTGGCGACGCTACGGTTGCTCACCCGTCGGTTCCGGCCCGCCGCGCAAGACCCCGGAGAGGGCGCCGGTCACGACGAAACCGATGTCGGCAGGCGCAGGTTGGTCGTGCTCGGACTGCTCGGATTGGGGGTGGTGAGTGGCGTGGCGGGTGCGGTCATCACGCGGTTGGTGCATTCGGTGGCCGCCGACCGCAACAGTTTCACGCTTCCCCGGCCGCGCATATCGGCGCCACCCATACCAGCCGATGTGCAACCGAAAGGCGTTGCCCTGCCGAGCTTTGTCACCCCCAGCGCCGACTTCTACCGGGTGGACACCGCGCTCAGCGTTCCGCAACTCAGCCACGGCGACTGGCGGTTGCGCATCCACGGCATGGTGAACCGCGAAGCCACGTACAGCTTCGCCGATCTCGCCGGCTTTGACGTCGTCGAAAAGGTCACGACGCTCACCTGCGTGTCCAATCCCGTTGGTGGCGACCTCATTTCAACCGGAATCTGGACGGGCTACCGGGTTGCCGATCTGCTTGCGGCGGCCGGCGTGCACCCGGACGCCGACATGGTGCTCTCGACATCGATCGACGGCTTCACCGCCGGCACGCCGGTGGATGCACTCACCGATGGCCGTGACGCGCTCCTGGCGGTCGCCCTCAACGGTCAGCCCCTGCCGATCGAGCACGGTTATCCGGCCCGGCTGGTCGTGCCCGGGCTCTACGGGTACGTGTCGGCCACCAAATGGGTCGTCGAGATGGAGCTGACCCGCTTCGACAAAGCAGAGGCGTACTGGACGCGGCAGGGCTGGGCGGCGCGTGCACCCATCAAGACCGAATCGCGGATCGACGTGCCGAGAGATGGGCAGCGGGTGCCGATAGGGCCCGTGGTGTTCGGCGGTGTCGCGTGGGCGCAGAATCGCGGCGTGCGGGCCGTGGAAGTCCGGATCGACGGCGGCGAGTGGCAGCCCGCCGAACAGGGCGCAAGCTATTCCAACGAGACGTGGCGACTGTGGAGCTTTCCCTGGCAGGCGAAAAGCCCCGGGAAACACTCGATCACCGTGCGCGCCACCGACAACACCGGCGCCACCCAGACGGCGGACCGGGTCGCCACCGTCCCCGACGGCGCCACCGGCTGGCACACGGTGGACTTCACCGTGGCCGGGACTTGACGCGCTATTTCGACGCGAGTTTCCGCCAGCTGGCTGCCGCGATCACGAGGCCGATCACCACCGTGATGGGACCAATGACGGACCAGGTCGTGGTGTTGCTCATCGGGCTCCCGCCAAGCACCCCGAATCCCTGAAGCGCCCAAATCAAACCGAACAACGCCAGGATCAAACCGAAGGCGAACGTGGCGACGAATGTCCTTCTCATACCGGGATGCTACGCGGCCGCGATCGACGGCGACGCGACCACACTCAGCGCCGCGCGAGCGCATGCCATGCCAGGTCGACGATCGCCTCGCAATAGTCGTCGTCGACGGGAACGTCGGAGTACACGACACGAATGTTGAGCGGAGCCAGCACGATCTGCACCGCGGCCAGAGTGTTCACGCCCTCGCGCAGCTCGCCCCGCTCCCGGGCCCGGTCCACGACCGCGCGCATGGCGGTGAAGTGCGCCCGCCAGAACCGCGACCGGGTGGCTTCGTCGTGCCCGCCGCGCCGGTCCATCACCAGCGCGCGCAACAGTGTGCGACCGACTTCGCTGTTGATTCGATTGGTCACGTTGCGGGCCAAGGCCTGTAGGTCGCTGCGCAACGAGCCGGTGTCGGTCCCCGAACTCAGCTTCTCGACATCGGAAAGCACCGCATCGACGATGAGCTGCCGACGGTCTCCCCAATACCGGTAGACCATCGCCGCATCGAGGCGATGACGCTCGGCCAGGGCTTCGATGCTGAACCGCTCGACCCCCCACCGGCTCAACTCGTCGAGGACCGCCGGCATCACCCGCGCCCGGACATCCGCGGGCACCGATTCACGGACCGGCTCAGACGGCTGCATCGACGTCTCCTTAAACCTCCGGTCAAAGGTAGCCGGTCTGGTTCACCAGGCGCACGGAGGACGCCCCGTCGGGATAGAACTCGGCGATGCTCAGCGATGCCAGGTCCAGGTGCAGCCGGTACAAGATGCCGGGCCCGGCCTCCAGCGCCAGCCGCAGCAGCATCTTGATCGGCGTCACGTGCGACACCACCAGCACCGTCGTGCCCTGGTGCGCGTCGATGATTCGTTCGCGCGCGCCGACGACCCGGTCGAGCACGTCGTCGAAGCTTTCGCCGCCCGGCGGCGTGGTGCCGGTGTCGCGCAGCCAGCGGCCGTGCAGCTCCGGGTCGCGCTCGGCGGCCTCGCCGAAGGTCAGCCCCTCCCAGGCGCCGAAATCGGTCTCGATCAAATCGTCGTCCACGGTCACGTCCAGACCGAGCGCTTTGGCGGCCCTGGCCGCGGTGTCGTAGGCCCGCTGCAGCGGGGAGGCGAACACCGCCGAGATTCCGCCGCGCTGCGCCAGGTAACGCGCCGCGGCGTCGGCCTGCCGGCGACCCACCTCGGTGAGGGCCGGGTTGCCGCGGCCCGAATAGCGGCGCTGCGCCGAGAGCTCGGTCTGGCCGTGTCGCAGCAACAGCAGCCTGGTCGGGGTGCCGCGCGCACCGGTCCAGCCGGGCGCCTGCGGGGATTGCGGCGCAGCGGGCTCGGCGGCCCGCTGCCGGGGTTCGGGTTCCCCCAACGCGTCGCCGGACGCGGCGGCGTCCATCGCCTCGTTGGCCAACCGGTCGGCGTAGGAGTTGCGGTCCCGCGGAATCCACGTGTAGTCGATCCGCTCGAACCGCGCCGCCAGCGTTCGGGCCTGCGCGTGCAGTTCGATCAGGTCGGGATGCTTGACCTTCCATCGCCCCGACATCTGCTCCACCAGCAGCTTGGAGTCCAGGAAGACGGCGGCCTCGGTGGCGCCGAGTTCCAGGGCGTCGCCCAAACCGGCCAGCAGGCCCCGGTATTCGGCCACGTTGTTGGTGGCCCGGCCGATGGCCTGCTTGGTCTCCGCCAGCACCGTGGAGCGGTCCTGGGTCCACACCACGGCGCCGTAGCCGGCCGGCCCGGGATTGCCGCGCGACCCACCGTCGGCCTCGATCACCACCTTCACTGGTCGAGCCCCTTGACCCGCAGCAGGATCGCGCCACACTCCGGGCACCGCACCACGTCGTCCTCGGCGGCGGCGGAGATGCGGGACATTTCACCGCGGTCGATCTCGAGCCGGCACGCGCCGCACCGCCGCCCCAGCAACGGCCCGGCGCCCGGCCCTCCCCCGGCCCGCTGCCGTTCGTACAGCGCGGCCAGCGCGGGGTCCAGGGCCGCGGTCAGGACGTCACGGCGCGAGGAGTGCGCCAGGCGGGCCTCGCTGATTTCGGTGAGCGCGGCGTCGAGAGCCCGCTGGGCGCCGGCCAATTCGGCCTCCAGCGCCGCGACGTCGCCCTGCGCGGCATCGAGCTGGCCCTGCAGCTCCTCGCGGCGTTCCATCACATCCAACAGCGAATCCTCCAGGCTGGCCTGCCGCCGCGTCAGCGTCTCCAGCTCGTGCTGCAGATCCGACAGTTGCTTCGCGTCGGCGGCGCCGGACTGCAGCAACGACCGGTCGCGGTCTTCGCGCTGCCGGACCGCCTCGACTTCGGACTCCAATCGAGACACCTGAATATCGATGTCCTCCAACGCGATTCGAACGGCGCCCACGCGGTCAGCGGCGGTGTTGAGTTCGTCCCGCACCCGCTCGAGGTCCTGCTGTTCGGCCAGGTGGCTGGCCCGGTGCGTGATGCGGGACAATTCGGCGTCCAGTTTCGACAGCTCGAGCAGCGAGCGCTGCTGACCGACTTCGGCCTTCATCGCCGCTCACCCCCGGTCTCGTCGCCGCACTGGTCCATCCGCCCCATGTTCCACGGGTCGGTGCGGATGGCGCACACCCGCACCGTCAGCGCCGCACCGAAACGGGACCGCAGCACGTCGGCGGCCTGCCGGCACCAGGGGAATTCGCTCGCCCAGTGCGCGACGTCGACGAGCGCCACCCCGGAGGCCCGGCGGTGCTCGTCGGCCGGATGGTGCCGCAGGTCGGCCGTCACGTAGGCCTGCACGCCCGCGCCGGCCGCGGTCGCCAGCAGCGAGTCGCCGGCGCCGCCGCAGACCGCGACCCGGGACACCGGCATGTCGGGGTCGCCGGCCGCGCGGACACCCCACGCCGTCGCGGGCAGGGCGGCGCCGACGCGGGACACGAAGTCGCGCAGCGGTTCGGGCCGGGGCAGGGTGCCGATGCGGCCCAACCCGGTGTCACCGGGCGGCGGCAGCAACGCGAAGACGTCGAAGGCGGGCTCCTCGTAGGGATGGGCGGCGCGCATCGCCGCCAGCACGGCGGGCCGGATGCGCGCGGGCGCGACGACCTCGAACCGGTCTTCGGCGACCTTCTCGACGGTTCCGACGCTACCCACCGCGGGCGACGCCCCGTCGTGCGGCAGGAACTGCCCGATGCCGCTGACGCTCCAGCTGCACTGTGAATAGTCGCCGATGTGCCCGGCGCCGGCCTCGAAGACGGCCGCCCGCACCGCGTCGGCGTTCTCGCGCGGCACGTAGATCACCCACTTGTCGAGATCGGGCCCGCCCGTTCGCGGCTCCAGGACCGCTTCGACGGTCAGGCCGAGGGCCTGGGCCAGCGCGTCGGACACCCCCGGCGCGGCCGAGTCGGCGTTGGTGTGTGCGGTGAACAGCGAACGCCCGGTCCGGATCAAGCGGTGCACCAGCGCGCCCTTGGGGGTGCTGGCCGCCACCGTGTCGACCCCGCGCAACAGCAGCGGGTGGTGGGCCAGCAGCAGGCCGCCCTCGGGAACCTCGTCGACGACCGCCGGCGTCGGGTCGACCGCCACGGTCACCGCCTCGAGCGTGTCGTCGGGGTCGCCGCACACCAGGCCCACCGAGTCCCACGACTCGGCCAGCCGCGGCGGGTAGGCCTCGTCCAGCACGCCGATGACGTCGGCCAGCCGCACGCTCACCGGTGCACCTCCGAAATCGCCTCGACCAGCAGCGGCCACTCCCGGCGCACCGCGGCCCGCAGGTAGCGCTCGTCCAAGCCGACGAACGTGTCACAGCGACGGATGGCAATCCCCCTGTCCCGCAAACTCTTTCGTATTGAAACGGCGTCGGGCATGCGGAACAGTACGAATGGCGCCCGGCCGTCGACCACCTCGGCGCCCACCGACGTCAGCCCCGCCGCCATCTCGGCACGCAGCTCCGCCAACCGCACCGCACCGGCCGCCGCTTCGGCGACCGCCTGCCGGCCGCAGCATGCCGCGATGGCCGTCAGTTGCAGCGTCCCCACCGGCCAGTGGGCGCGCCGAGCCGTCAACCGCGCCAACACCTCCGGCGCGCCCAGGGCGTAGCCCACCCGCAGGCCGGCCAGCGCCCACGTCTTGGTCAGGCTGCGCAGCACGAGCACGTCGGGCAGCGGGTCACCGGCCAGCGACTCCGGTTCGCCGGGAATGGAATCCGCGAACGCCTCGTCGATCACCAGGATCCGCCCGGGCCGGCGCAGGGCGAGCAGCTGCTCGCGGGTGTGCAATACCGACGTCGGGTTGGTCGGGTTGCCCACCACCACGAGGTCGGCGTCGTCGGGAATGGCCACCCCCGCCAAGCCGAAGGGTGGCTCGAGCACGACGTGGTGCACGGGCACTCCGGCGGCGCTCAGCGCGTCCGCCGGCTCGGTGAACGAGGGCGCGACGACGGCCGCAAGCGCCGGACGCAGGTTGGGCAACAACGCGAACCCCTCCGCCGCGCCCGCCAACGGCAGCACCTCGTCGCGGGCACGGCCATGCCGCTCGGCGACCGCATCCTGCGCCGAGCGCACGTCTTGGCCGCTCGGGTAGCGCGCCAGATCGGTCAGCCGCGCGGCCAGCCGCCGCATCAGCCACTCGGTAGGCTGGCCGTGACGGACGTTGACGGCGAAATCCAGCATCCCGGGCGCGACGGCCTGATCACCGTGATAGCGCGCCGCAGGCGTGGTCAGGTTCAGACTCGCCATCCGAGAAACACTAGTGGGCGGCTCGGGCGCGTGGCAGCGACACCGTCACACCCGGTCCGGACCATCGAGGACAATGGTGAGGTGACAGGCACAACGTCGGCCGACCGCCCGGCCTCCCCCCGCGAAGCGTCGTCGCCGCCCGCTGCGGCGCAGCTGGTGATCTTCGACCTCGACGGCACGCTCACCGACTCCGCGGAGGGGATCGTGGCCAGCTTCCTGCACGCGCTCGACCAGGTCGGCGTCGCGGTGCCCGACGGCGACCTGGTGGCACAGATCGTGGGCCCGCCGATGGACGACACCTTCCGCACCATGCTGGGCGAGGACGCCGAGCGGGCGATCGCCGCCTTCCGCGCCGAATACGCCGACCGGGGCTGGGCGATGAACACGCTGTTCGAGGGCATCGCGCCCCTGCTGGCCGACCTGGAGGCCGCCGGTGTCCGGCTGGCCGTGGCCACCTCGAAGCTGGAACCGACGGCCCGGCGCATCCTCGCCCACTTCGGCCTCGATCAGCATTTCGAGGTGATCGCCGGGGCGAGTCCCGACGGCTCGCGCAAGACCAAGGTCGAGGTGCTCGCCCACGCGCTCGAACAGCTGCGGCCGCTGCCGGGGCGGGTGCTCATGGTCGGCGACCGCAGCCACGACGTGCACGGCGCGGCCGCCCACGGCATCGACACCGTGGTGGTGGGCTGGGGTTACGGGCGCGACGACTTCCCTGACGGGGCGACGGTGGCGGGGCCCACCATGGTGACGCACGCGGCGACCGTCGACGAACTGCGGGCGGTGCTCGGTGTCTGAGCCGCTACACGTCACGTTCGTCTGCACGGGGAACATCTGCCGGTCGGCGATGGCCGAGAAGATGTTCGCCGACCAGCTGCGCCGCCGCGGCCTGGCCGACGCGGTGCGGGTGACCAGCGCGGGCACCGGCAACTGGCACGTCGGCGAGTGCGCCGACGACCGGGCGGCCGGCGTCCTGCGCGCCCACGGCTACTCCACCGACCACCGGGCCGCCCAGGTCGACGCCGACCATCTGGCGGCCGATCTGGTGGTGGCCCTGGGCCGCAACCATCTTCGGATGCTGCGCGAGCTGGGCGTCGACGAGGAGCGGGTGCGGATGCTGCGGTCCTTCGATCCGCGTTCGGGCGCCCACGCCCTCGACGTCGAGGATCCCTACTACGGCGACCCGCAGGACTTCGAGGACGTCTTCACCGTCATCGAGGCATCGTTGCCCGGCCTGCACGCGTGGGTCGACGATCGACTCGCCCGAAACGGATCGCCATGACGCCCAGGGCGCTGCATCGGCTGGCGTTCCTGCTGCGGCCGGGCTGGATAGCGCTGGCGTTGGTGGTCATCGCCTTCACCTACCTGTGCTTCACGGTGCTCGCGCCCTGGCAGCTGGGCAAGCACAACCGGACGTCGCGGGAGAACCGCCAGATCGAGTATTCCCTCAACACCGATCCCGTCCCGCTCAAAACGCTGTTGCCGCAGCAGGATTCGTCGGCCCCGAACGCGCAGTGGCGCCGCGTGACGGCCACCGGGCACTATCTGCCCGATGTCCAAGTGCTGGCCCGGTTGCGGGTCATCGAGGGCAAACCGGCGTTCGAGGTGTTGGCGCCCTTCGTCGTCGACGATGGGCCGACCGTGCTGGTCGACCGAGGGTACGTGCGGCCCGAGGAGGGCTCCCATGTCCCGCCGATCCCCCGTCCGCCCCAGAACACCGTCACCGTCACCGCGCGGCTGCGCGATTCCGAGCCCGTGGCCCCGGGCAAGGAGCCGCTCGCCCAAGACGGTGTGCAGCAGGTGTATTCGATCAACACCGGACAGGTCGCGGCGCTGACCAAGGTGCCGCTGGCCGGGTCGTATCTGCAGTTGACCGAGGACCAGCCCGGCGGGCTAGGCGTGATCGGGGTGCCGCACCTGGACGCCGGGCCGTTCCTGTCCTACGGCATCCAGTGGATTTCCTTCGGCATCGTCGCCCCGCTCGGATTGGGTTACTTCGCGTACTCCGAGATCCGCGCCCGCCGCCGGGAAAAGGAGCAGCGGCAGGCCGCGGCCGGCGCGGCCACAGCGGCCCCGGACGCCCCGCCGGCGCCGACGACCGTGGAGGCCAAGCTCGCCGACCGCTACGGCCGCCGCCGGTAGCTCAACAATCCCGCCAGCACCGCCGCGCCCGCCTGCACCATGCGCGACAGCGCCACCGCGCGGCGCAGGTCGGCCACCGTCGGCTCGTGGCCGTCGCCCAATGTGGGCCGGATCTGCAGCTCGTGGCGGTACTGGGTGGGCCCGCCCAGCCGCACGCTCAACGCCCCGGCGAAGGCCGCCTCGACGACACCGGCGTTGGGGCTGGGGTGACGGGCGGCGTCACGACGCCAGGCCCGCACCGCGCCCGAGGGTGACCCGCTGACGAAGGGGGCGCACATCACCACCAGCGCCGCCGTCACCCGCGCGGCCACATAGTTGGCCGCGTCATCCAATTTCGCTGCGGCCCAACCGAATCGGGCATAGCGCGCCGACCGATAGCCGATCATCGAGTCCAACGTGTTGATGCCGCGGTACGCCAGCACCCCCGGCGCCCCGCCCACGGCCGCGCACAGCAGCGGCGCCACCTCGGCGTCGGACGTGTTTTCCGCGACCGATTCCAGCGACGCGCGCGTCAACCCGGCGCCGTCCAGCCAGGCCGGGTCGCGCCCGCACAGCGACGGCAGCAGCCGGCGCGCGGCCTCGATGTCTTCGCGCTCCAGCAGTTCCGACATGGCCAGGCCGGTCCGCGCCAACGTGGTTCCGCCCACCGAAGCCCAGGTGGCGGCGGCGGTGGCGGCGATCGAAGCGGGCGGGCCGCCGCGTCCGGCGGCCCGTTGCAGGGCCGCGCCGAGCAAGGCCGCCGCCCCGACCAGCACGCCGACGTGCACCGCCCCCGCGGCCCGGCTGTCGCGGTAGGTCACCCGCTCCAACCAGGCGGCGGCGCGGCCGAACGCCGCGACCGGATGCCCCCTCGCCGGGTCGCCCAGCGCGACGTCGGCCAGGTAGCCGGCCAGCACGCCGGGGAGCCTGGTCCGCGTCGCAACCACCCCGGCAGCGTCTCACACGTGGTTCACTCGAGGACATGGCGTCGTCCGCGATGAAGCGGCCCGCGACCCGGGTCGCCGACCTGCTCAACCCGGCGGCGCTGTTGTTGCCGGCCGCGAACGTGATCATGCAGTTGTCCATGCCCGGCGTCGGTTATGGCGTGCTGGAGAGCCCGGTGGACAGCGGCAACGTCTACAAGCATCCGTTCAAACGGGCCCGCACCACCGGAACCTACCTGGCGGTCGCCACCATCGGGACCGAGTCCGATCGCGCGTTGATCCGCGCCGCCGTGGACACCGCGCACCGGCAGGTCCGTTCCACGCCGTCAAGCCCGGTGTCCTACAACGCCTTCGACCCCAAGCTGCAGCTCTGGGTGGCGTCGTGCCTGTACCGCTATTTCGTCGACCAGCACGAGTTCCTGCACGGCCCGCTCGACGACACCACCGCCGACGCCGTCTATCTCGACGCCGCGCGGCTGGCCACCACGCTGCAGGTGCCCGAACGGATGTGGCCGCCGGACCGGGCGGCATTCGGCGAGTACTGGAAGCGCTCGCTCGACGAGCTGCGCATCGACCCGCCGGTGCGAGCGCATCTGCGCGGCGTGGCGTCGCTGGCGTTCTTGCCGTGGCCGTTGCGGATCCTCGCCGGCCGGTTCAACCTGTTCGCGACGACCGGGTTCTTGGCTCCGGAGTTTCGCGCGTTGATGCAGCTCGACTGGTCGCCGGGCCAACAGCGCCGGTTCGAGTGGCTGCTGTCCGCGCTGCGGCTGGCCGACCTCTTCCTGCCGCACGGGATCTGGCTCCTCGGTTACCAGGTTTACCTGTGGGACATGCGTTTTCGCACCCGACGCGGTTGGCGGATCGTCTAGGACCGCACCGTCGCGAAGAACGCGCGGACGTCCTCGACGAACAGCTCCGGTTGCTCGAACGCGGCGAAGTGCCCACCGCGCGGCATGGCTGTCCAGTGCGTGATGTTGTAGACCGGCTCGCACCAGCTCCTCGGCGCCTTCAGCAGCTCGCCCGGGAAAGCCGCCACGCCCGTGGGCAATTCGACGCGGTCCAGCTGGCCCCACACCCTGAAGCTCTCCCAGTACAGGCGGGCCGAGGACGCGCCGGTGTCGGTCACCCAATAGACCATCACGTTGTCCAGCAGCTCGTCGCGGGTGAACACGTTCTCGGGATGGCCGTCGCAATCGGCCCACGCCCAGAACTTCTCGACGATCCACGCCAGCTGCCCCACCGGCGAATCGGCCAGCCCGTAGCCCAGGGTCTGCGGCCGGGTGGACTGCTGCTTGGAATAGCCGGTGCCCCACTTCCGGTGGTCGGCCAGCGCGGCCATTGCCCGCAGCTCTTCCTCGGTCGGGTTCTTAAGGGACTCCGGCGTGGGCCGCCCGATCGGCATGTTGAGGTGGATCGCCGCGCAGTGGCCCTCGTTTCGCCCGATCTGCGTGGTCACCGCGGCGCCCCAGTCGCCGCCCTGGGCGCCGTAGCGGTCGTAGCCCAGGCGCAGCATCAACGTCTCCCAGGCCGCGGCGACCTTCTCCACACCCCAGCCCGTGCGCGTCGGCTTGCCGGAAAACCCGTATCCCGGCAGCGACGGGCAGACCACGTGGAAGGCGTCCTCGGCGCGCCCGGACGCCGGGTTCGTCAGCGGCTCGATCACCTTGTGGAACTCCACGATCGAGCCGGGCCAGCCGTGGGTGATCAGCAGCGGGAAGGCGCCCTCATGCGGCGAGCGCTGGTGGATGAAATGAACGTCCAGCCCGTCGATCTCGGTAACGAACTGGTCGAAGCGGTTCAGCGCGGCCTCGCGTGAGCGCCAGTCGTACTCACCGGCCCAATAGGCGGCCAGCTCGCGGGTGTAGGCCAGCGGCATGCCCTGGCTCCAGTCGTCCACGCATTCGGCATCCGGCCAGCGGGTACGGGCGAGCCGCGCCCGCAGGTCGTCGAGCACCTCGTCCGGGACGTCGATACGAAAAGGTTCCACGGGTTCACCATCCATGCCCCCGAGGCTGCCACACGATCGTGCTGGCGTCGCGAGCTTTAACGCCACCGCGAAAATCGACACAAAGATTCGCGGTGGCGTTTTCCCCCGCAAACGGGGGTGCCCCCAGCCCGCAGCCCCAAGCGGGTGTTCGACCGGCTAGCTGAATTGCTCGGCGGCCATCCAGCTCGACGTCGCGATCAGATCGCCGCGGTCAAGGGCTGCGGCGCGGTGCTCGTGCACCCTGGCGTACTCCGGGGAGGTGACCATCTCCAAAAAGGCTGCCGGCGTGGGGTATTCGACGATCAGGATCGCATCCCACCATGGTTCCCGGCCGTCGCCGATGACGACGCCCGGAGACGTGCCGCCGTAGCGGATCTTGGCGCCGACGCGATCCAGGTGTGGCGCGACTTCCGCCCCGTATTGCAGATAACGATCCAGGCCGCCGGGCTTCTTGAACTGCAACAGGTTGACCATCACGACCGGAGCGTCGGCCGGTCGCGCCGCCAGGGCGGCCACCTGCTCGGGGGTGGTCTCTACCGAAGTGCTCATGCGAATCTCCTTGTCTTTGCGTGCTGTATGAGGACCGCGCGCATCATGCCTGCTTCGCCATCAAGCCGGCGGCTCCGCCGCCGATGTAGTTGACCGGTCCCGCCTGTTGCGCCTCGGCGATCAACGGGGTCAGGTGACGGATCATCACCGCGTCCAGGACCGAGTGGAACTGACCGTCCTCGGTGAAGTTGATGTTGGCTCCCTCGACGCGGATGAAGACGACCGTGTCCTCGGTGTTGGACTCGGGGCAGACGAAGGTGTGTACCGATCCGGCGGGCTCGTACAGGTAGGAACCGGCGGTCTGTGGCTGGTCGGGGTACTCGAGGTAATACCAGCGACCCGCAAGGGTGTAGGCCTCGGCGACACCGGTGTGGTAGTGCACGGGTAGCTGCGCTCCCGGGCTGAGAACGGCCAGCACCACCCAGCATCCGGCCTCGAGATCGAGCCGAAGCGGCTTGAAATGCACTCCGGGCGCCAGCGCGTCGCGTAGCAGGGGGTTGTCGGACTCGTTGACCGTCAGCAGCTCACCCTGCGGCAGCGCGGTCAGCGGCAGCGGGGAGC
This sequence comes from Mycobacterium seoulense, assembly GCF_010731595.1. NCBI lineage: Bacteria > Bacillati > Actinomycetota > Actinomycetes > Mycobacteriales > Mycobacteriaceae > Mycobacterium > Mycobacterium seoulense. Next base: position 2,082,969 of record NZ_AP022582.1, read on the forward strand.
CGGAACTTGTCTTGGCTGAGGTTGGTTCGGCGGCGAGCGTCATTGTCTTTCCTTGGGCTGCAGTGACTTCCCCAGTTCGGTGGAAGGGCGGTGTTTTCACCGCCAGCTCTAGAATGCCGGTCGTGCACGTTCCCGGTCTTGACCCTTGAAGACAAGCTTTTGGCTTTTCAGGACATATCACCCGTCGGCGGCTAGCGTCTCGGGATATGTCGGTGGTGCGCGGCACGGCGCTGTCAAACTATCCGGAACTGGTCACCGATTTGGGCGGTGACCCGGAACGGTTGCTGCGCCGCGCGGGAATTCGGCCAACGGACATCGGCAAATACGAGGTGTTCGTGCCCCTGCGGGGAGTTGTTTTGGCGCTGGAGTCGGCCGCCGAAGAAACCGAAACACCGGATTTCGGCCGCCGCCTGGCTCAGCGACAGGGCATCGAGATCCTCGGCCCGGTGGGGGTGGCGGCCCGCACGGCGGCCACCGTGGGTGATGCGATGGCGATCTTCGGTACGTTCTTGGCCGCCTACAGCCCGGCCCTGTCGGTTCACGCGGCGCCGCTGCCGGACCGGCCCGAGCGCTCCTTTATGGAGTTCCAGATTCTCATGGAGCGGTTGCCGTCCGCTATCCAAAGTGTTGAGCTGTCCCTCGGCGTGATCCTGAAGGTGTTGCGGCTACTGCTCGGCGGGCAGTACTGCCCGCTGTCGGTGCACGTGCCCCACGAGCCGGTCACCCCCGCCGCGCAGTACCGTGAATACTTCGGGTGCAGGCCGTATTTCGCCGAGCCTGCCACCGGGTTCACCCTTCGAACCGCCGACTTGAGCGGCTCGCTTCGTCACGACGAGCTGGCTCACCGCGCCATGGTCGAGTACCTCAGCACCCTGATCGGCCGGCGAGGCCCGGACATCAGCCAGTCGGTCCGCACCATTGCACGACAGCTGCTGCCCGCCGGCGCCGCCAAACTCGAGGTGATCGCTGCGCAGTTCAACGTCCATCCCAAGACGCTGCAGCGCAGGTTGGCCGACGAGGGCACAACGTTTTTCGAGGTGATCGACGATTTGCGGCGCGACACCGCCGAACACTACCTGCGCGACACCGACATCAACCTGTCGCACCTGACACGGGAACTCGGCTACACCGAGCAGAGCGTGCTGACCCGCTCGTGCAAACGCTGGTTCGGAATCGGGCCGGCGGCCTACCGGCGTGCGCTACGCTCCCGCAGACGTCCCGCGATCTCCTGATCGCACGACTGATCCCGCGGTTCGGCGACCTGGTGCGTGGTCATCACAGTCCGACCGCCCGCTCCATGTCTTTGAGCGACGATTCCAGATGGCCGAGCACGCGCTGCAGGTGCGGCACGGCGCGGGGGCATCCGACAAGGCCGAAGTCGAGACTGTCGGCACTGGTGGCCAGCGTGATGTTGAGGGCCTGCCCATCCACAGCGATCGACAACGGGTAGTTGCCGTCAAGGCGGGCGCCGTTGTAGTACAACGGATTCTGCACACCCGGGACGTTGGAAATACAGATGTTGAAGGGCGGCGGGGTCGCCGCGCCGAGGCCCGGAATCCCGCTGAAGGCCGCCGGCGCCAGCAAGGACACCCCCAGCGCCATCGCCTGAGCCCGCGGCAGCTGGGACAGCACCTGCTTGTTGTCGCGCATCGACTCACGAATGGCGCGCAGGCGTTCTGCCGGGTCATCGAGATCGGTGGCCAGGTTGCACAGCACGCCCGAGACGACGTTCCCGCCGTCGGTGTCGCGCTCGGTGCGCAGGTTCACCGGAACCAGCGCGGTCAGCGGCTTGTCCGGCAGCGCGCTGTGGTCGGTGAGGTAGGCGCGCAGCGCGCCGGCGCACATGGCCAGAACGACATCGTTGACCGTCACCCCCGCGGCGTTCTTGACGCCCTTGATCCGTTCCAGCGGCCAGGACTGCGCCGCGCAACGCCGCGCCCCGCCGATCGGGACGTTCAGCATCGTGCGCGGAGCCCGGAACGGCAGGGTCATGTGCTGCTCGAGCAGCGCGGCGCGGGTGAGCGAGAGCGTTCCCGGGGCAAAGCCCGCCACGGCTCCGATGGCGCCCGCCAGCGTTGCACGGCGGCTGCGGCGCGCCCGCTGTCGGCCCTGCCGCGGCGGCGTTGCCCACGGGACCCGGATCTCGGTGTCCTGCGGGTCGGAACTCAACGCGCCCTGCAGCATTCGCAGTGCGGACACACCGTCGACGATCGCGTGATGCATCTTGGTGTAGACGGCGAACCGTCCATCGCCCAACCCCTCGATGAGATGCGTTTCCCACAGCGGGCGATGCCGATCGAGCAGGGTGCCGTGCAGCCGCGACGTCAAGTCGAGTAGCTCACGAACCCGACCGGGTGCGGGCAGCGCCGAGCGCCGTACGTGGTAGCTGAGGTCGGCGTCGTCGTCGACGGTCCACAACGCGTTGTTGAAGCCGCCGAGCGTCTTCGCCGGACGCTTCCGGAAGGCGGGCGCGACGTCGCGGCTCGCCATCATCGCCTGGTAAATGTCGCGGACGAACTCCGGTCCGGCCCCCTGTGGAGGTGTGAACAGCTGCAGGCCGCCGACGTGCATGGGATGCTCGCGCGACTCGGCCACCAAGCACAAGGCGTCGATCGGTGCGGTGAATTTCATGACGACCCTTCGGTTTTGATAGATGATCGGCCAGCGGATGATAGGCAGCGCTCACTCATCGCCGCCACCGGTGGGCTGGCGGGTCGATGTTCCGCTGCACCCACTGTGCGTCACCGGCCATCCGGCCGTATTGACCGAAAACGACATTTTGTTGGCATTTCAAGACAGGCAGGAGCGTTACGCCTCTGGGGCCGCGCCCTGATACCCTTCCGGCTCCGGCTGGTTTCATCCCCGCCGGAGCCGTCGGTTGATCCACGCCGCACAGCCGGATCCCGGAGAGTGCCGTGATAGCGAATACCGCGACGCGCCAGCCCACGCCGCCCCAGGCGGGTATGACGGTCGGGGCCCGGCCGCTGGCAAGTTGTCAGATGCGGGCGAGGAAGTTGCGAAGCCGTTCGAGCAGGATGTCGGGGCGCTGTTCGGCGAACCAGTGGCCCACCCCGTCGACCAGTTCCACGTCGAAGTCGCGGACCTGCGCCTGGTATCCGCGCAGCAGCGTGGGAGTGAGCACCGGGTCGTCGGTACCGTGTAGCCAGCGGACGGGAACCTCCACGCGGGCATCGGCGTATCGACCGGCAACCCACGGCAAGAACTCCCGCGTCAAAAAGGTGCGGTACCAACGCGATCCGGCGACAGCGTGGCCGGGTTCCCGCATGCGCCGCGCGTACAGCCAGAAATCGTCCCCGGGCATCGAAAAGCCGCCTCCCACCCACGAACTCAGCAGTCGCAGGAACCGGCCCTTGGGGTCGGCAATGACGCGTGGACCCACCAGCGGCAGTGCGATGGGAAGCTGATACCAGAACCGCCACAGGTGGCGCAGCGTCGCCAGATCGGGTTTTAGCCAGGGCGCGACGGTGTTGACCCCGAAGTAACCCCTCACCATTTCGGGGTGGCGCAGCATCATGATGAAGGAGACCGGTCCGCCCCAGTCGTGGGCGACGAGGGCTACCGGCTCGGCGCCCAGCCGGTCGAGCACGGCGGCCAGGTCGTCGGCCATGCCGACCTTGCCGTACCGGGACGCCGGTGCTGAACTCCAGCCGGCGCCACGCAGATCCGGGCAGAGCACCCGGTACCCGTCGGCCGCCAGAGGCCCGATGAGCTCGCGCCACTCCCACCAATTCTGCGGGAAGCCGTGCACCAGCATCACCGGCGGCCCGTCGGCCGGTCCCGTTTCGGCCACGTGGATTCTGACGCCGCCGCCCACGTCCACAAACCGGTGGCTCACCCCGTCGAGTCGCGGCATTGACATCGTCGCGACGTCGAAACTCCCGGCGGGAATTGATTCGCTTGTCATGGTCTCACCTGTCGCTCACGAACCTCTCGTTAAGACACAGCGTGCGCCGGTGACCCCGAGGGAATCTTGACAGATCGGGACTGATATTTGACTTTTCGAGACGCAGCCCCCGTGCGGTGCTACTGCTTGACCATCGCGGCGTGGATAAGGTCCTCGGGCTTGATCAGGTGGTCGTGGCTGTCGTCGCCGATCGCGAGCTGCACCCAGGCGATGTCGCCGCTGAAACCGTTTCCGGCGGGGCCATAGTCCCGCGACGCCGGGGAGCCGGTGTCGGCGCCCACATCGCAGGCCCCGTCGGCCGAATAGGCCATCGGGATGGTGATCTCGACACGCCCGCTGCCGACGGGCTCGCCGTCGTAATTGAGGGTGACGGCGCCGGGACCGGACTGATGCCCCGGTGGCTGGCAGTCACGAGCTACGTGGCCGCTGTGGCCGTGTTGGCCCTCACCGAGGTGAGCATGTGGGTGACGTTGGTCTTCCCCGCATGGGTGCTGCTCGTCAGTGGCTTGATCTTCGCCCGCTCACAACGCATCGACGAGCTAGCAGTCCAGGCTTGACGAAGCGAACCCGTTTCAAGCCAATGAATTTCGCTAGCCGCGGGTCATGACCTTCGGAAGGACGCGGGCCAGGGGCTGCACCAGTCGAGGCGAAATCCTATGCAGCACATAGGGTGCCAGCACGTGCGTCCGCGGCGTGGCGACGATCAGCCGTGGGCGCGCGATCGCGTCGAGCACCGCGGCGGCGACGGTGTCCGGTGACGCGCCGTGCTTGTCGTAGAACGCCGCGATCTTCGCCTGTTCGGTGCTGAGGTCGCCGCGCATGGTCCCTTCCCGGACGATCGGAGTGTTGATGATGCCCGGGCACAGCGCGACGACGCGGATGCCGCGCGGCCGCAACTCGGCATTGAGGGCTTCACTCATCCCGACGACTCCGAACTTGGACGCGCAGTAGGGCGCCATCCGCGCGATGGGGTGCAGCCCCGCCTCGGACGCCGTGTTGATCACGGTGGCAGGGTGGCCTTGCTCGAGCATTCGAGGGACGAATGCCTGCACGCCGTAGGCGACGCCGAGCAGGTTGACCCCGATGACGCGCTGCCAGTCCTCGACGGTGGTGGCGTCGATGTCCGCTCCGTGGCCGATGCCGGCGTTGTTGTGCAGGATGTCGACACGCCCGTCCTGGTCGAAGACGGCCTTGGCCAATGCCTCGACCTCTTCCGGGTGGCTCACGTCGATCGCATGATCGACTGCGCCGCCACCTATTTCACCAGCCACGGCGGCGGCCGCGTCGGCATTGATGTCGGCGACGTGGACTTTGGCCCCATGCCGGGCCAGCAGGCGCGCGGTCGCCGCACCGATCCCCGATCCCGCGCCGGTGACGACGGCGATCTTGCCGGTGAGGTTGATGTTCTTTGCCATGGTGCTTCCTTCCAGACACGTCGATTCATGTGGCGTGACGCCAACACTGACGCGCAACCGGGCCTGGAGTCTTGATGAATCAGGACAGGTTTTTGACAATTCGGCACAGGCGAACAGCGCGGCCTCACTTGAGCGCCAGTCGTATTCGTCGGCCCAATAGCCGGCCAGGTCGCGGGTGTATGCCAGCGGCATGCCCTGGCTCCAGTCGTCCACGCATTCGGCTTCCGGCCAACGCGTGCGCCGCAGGCGCGAGCGCAGATCTTCCAGGACATCGTCGCAGACGTCGATGCGAAACGGCATCAGGGTTGCTCGTTCACGCCACTGAGACTGCCACACGGCATCATGCATTCGGGATGAAGTCTCGCCAGGCGTAGCCGATGCCCGGTCGGCGCCGGCTGCCCTCGACGCCGGCGAAGCCATTCTTGCGGCCCAGCGCGTGAACCATGAACGTCCACGTCACCGTTGACGGTCACGGTTGGCGGGTGGGCCCTGTGGGTCTGGGAGTGGCGGATGGGGCCGGTGGCGTGTCGGTGGGCGCGAGGATCGGGCCGTTGCTGGGGCCCGGTCGAGGCCCCGTCGGTTCGGGTGTCGCGCATCCCCATGGCACCGTGGCGCCCCAGTTCGTGATCGGTCCGGGATTTGCCTCGTCAACGGTCGTACCGCGGGCAAAGCCGTCGGCATTGATAAGGCCGGTGTAGTGACCGCGGGGTCCGCTGCCCCAGCGGATGGTGAAGTCGATGCGGGTGCGGTCGATGCCGCCGCTGACGGTGCCGGTCATTGCGGTTTTGCCCGATGAGTCCAACGCACTCGCGCTGCCGCTGGCGCTTGGGCCGGTCGATCTGAATTGCACCGTAAAGCCGTTGGCTTGGCGCAGAGAGTAGTCACCGATGAACTGAAACTGGTCACACGCCGGGGCGAGCGGCACCGGCGGCCACGCTCCCGCGAGAGCTGGGCCCGACAGGAGCGCTGCTGTACCGAGAGCCGTTGCGGCACCGAGCAAGCCAGGCTTGCTCGCGATGCTGACATGCGACATCGGAACTCCTTGCTTAGGCCGGCGAACCGGTACGGTCCGGTTCGGCGCTGCCTGGTTAGAACGTCACATTCGTTTCGGCGTGGCCAATCTCCTGAGACTGCTTGCCGCTGGCGTCGTGGCACGAGACCACGACGTGATAACTGGTTCCGGTGTTGAAACCACTGAAGGTCTGATTCGTACTCCCGTTCGGATCAACCGTGAAGTCACGGTGAGTATTGAAAGGGGTCGAGTCATAGGTGCACTTGGCGGTGAGGGCCGACGAGTTCGAAATCGTGGCCGTGATGCTGCCCAAATGCGGAGGACCGAACGACAACTGGATCGCGTTGGTCACCGGCGCCGCCGCCGGAGGCGGATTGGGATTGGGAGTCTTGGAGCAATCCGAGCCCGCCGGCAGGTAATACCCGCCCCCGTTACTGCAATGGACGCGCTCGTTTGAGTTTGGCGCCGGGGCCGGCGCCGGAGCCGGTGCGGCTGGTTGGCCGAGTGCGATGCCCACGTCGTCGAATGAATCGTTTACCCGGTAGAAGCCCACGCCGAAGTCTTTGTACTTGCAGTCCTTGATTGCGCCGCTGGCCTGGCCCATGACGCCGTTGATCGCCTGGGACGCAGGGTCGCCCGTCATATTGAATCGCGTGACGCTGCCGTTATAGTTCCCGGCGGGAGGGACCCCCGGCAAGTGATTACCTACGGCGGCTTGCGCCTCGCCTTCCAGCGCAATGCTGTAGTTCAGTGGCCCGCAAACTGATTGTGCACGTGCGCCGTTGACGGCGCCGCGGACGTTGTCGAGCGGATCGGCGTGCGCGGTCGGCATCGCCATTGTCGCCGAGGCGCATCCGACGGCACAGGCCGCCAGCACATATCCAACGGACCGTGCTTTCTGACCGACATTGCTCGACTGCTTGGTCATCTGCTCTCTCCATGGTTGACGGCTTCCACGCGGCGGCGCTCTGCTCGATCGCGTGCTTCACGTCCGCAGCCGCGCCGAACCGGATGTGGCCTTCTCGCCGCCCCCAAAGCCCAGCTCAGCTGCGAGTTCGATGCTATGACGTTGCGCGCGACGCAGAAATCAGGGATTTCCCTTATCTTTTCGCCATTGGCGGTGCCGTGACCAGCGTTGACGTGCGCGCCGACATGGTGGGTGGCGCGTTCAATCGTTTGTTGGCAGGGTCCTGTCGTCGCGGCGGTAGGTGCCGCGAACGCGGTCTTCGACGGCGGGGTTGAGCTGCTGCGGCGCCATTCCCGCGTGTCGGCAGACCTGCTCAACGGTGTCCGCGGAGTCCGCCTCGAAAATCCCGAAAATCCATTCGCCGGCAGGAACCGCCATCGTCATCACGCGTCGCACCGACGCGCCGTCGGCCGACACCGACTGCGACGATTCGTCGAGCCTGGCGGCGATGCGGTCAATCTCGTCTTGGTTGAGCTCGCCGCGGTACCACTCCGCTAGGAAGAACCGCGTGCCGTGCGCGCGACCGCTCATCGCCGAGACGCTACGTGTCGATAACCGCGGCGTCATCAGGGATTCCCCTTATTTCCCAAATCATTAGCCGACTACTCACGTCAGCAACCGACGACGCGTGTCGGAATCGGGCAACGAAGCTGGTTCAGCGCACGAACGTAGTCCGTTCGCACAGGCAGCGCCATCAACCCGGGCGCACCTCAACCAGGCAATCTGCAGCCATTGCGCAGGCAATTGCCAGCCCTTAGGCTGGGTAATCGCTGGCGGCCGCACGAGTGAATGCGCGAATCCCCGATGTCATCGACAAGTCGCACCGACGGTGACTGACACCGACAGGCTCGTAACGGGCCGGCCGGGGCGCTCGGCTGAGGCTCGCGCCGTCGAGGACTTCCTCGCCTCGGCAAGCACTGCACCGTCCGCTTTGGTGATCGAGGGCGACCCTGGCATCGGCAAGACGACGTTGTGGTTGTCGGCGCTCGACCAAGCCCGCGAACGCGGTTTTGCGGTGCTGGCCGCGCGGGCGTCGGCCACCGATTCCGTTCTGGCCTACGCCTCGTTGGCCGACCTTATTGTCGACGCCGGGCTCGATGCGACGCCGCTGCCGGATCCGCAACGTCTCGCGATCGACCGGATCCTGTTGCGCGCCAAAACCGACGGCCAGCCCACCGATCAGCGCACGGTGGCCGCGGCATTTTTCTCCGCGATGCAGATTCTTGCCGAGACGTCACCGGTGCTGGTGGCCGTCGACGATCTGCAGTGGCTGGATCCCTCCAGCGCCCAAGCGATCGGTTTCGCCGCACGACGAGCCACTGGACCCGTCGGCTTGCTGGCCACCTTCCGCACCAACAGCCACCACGACGGTGCACCGTCCTGGTTTGCCCCACCCCCACCCGCAGAATTGACGCGGATCCGACTGGGCCCGTTGAGCGTTGGTGCGCTTCACTCGGCGGTGTCGCGGCGCCTTGGCCGCTCGCTATCGCGGCCCCAGATGTCACGCATCTATGAAGTCTCGGCCGGAAACCCGTTCTATGCCATCGAACTGGCCCGCGCGCTGCTCGACCAGCCACCGGGCGCACACGTGTCGATGCCGGCCACACTGATGGAGCTGGTGCACAACCGCATCGGCACACTCGACCCGGCGGCACGCCAAGCGCTGCTGGCCATGGCCTGCGTGGGCGCACCGACCATCGGCGACATCGCATGCGCAATCGGCAGCGACACCGACCACGCTCTCGGACTGCTCGAAGTCGCCGAAACACAGGGCATCGTTGAGATTTCCGGCAATCGTGTCCAATTCATCCACCCCCTGCTGGCCCGCGGCTGCTACGACGACGCCACCGCGGCCCAGCGCCGCGCAATGCACCGATGCCTGGCCGAACTCGTGACCGAACCCGAACTGCGCGCCCGCCACCTCGCGCTGTCCGACCCCACCGGCGAACCGCAAACCCTAGAAGCCCTCGACACCGCCGCCCACATCGCCCGCATGCGCGGCGCCCCCGCCGCCGCAGCCGAACTGCTCGAACTCGCAATCGGTCTAGGCGGTGACACCGCAGCACGTCGGATCCTCTGTGCCACCCACCATTTCAACGCAGGAAACGCGGCGCATGCCCGGATTATGCTCAAGCAGACCCTAGTATCGGTCGCGACCGCGAAGCAGCGAGCCGAAGCGTTGAATGTGCTGGGTCTGATGAGTCATCTCGAGGGCAGTGTGATCGAGGGTGCCGATCAACTCGAGCGTGCCCTCGCCAACGCGGGAGATGATCTCGCGTTGCGTGTGCAGATACTTGTGTCGCTGTCCTGGATTCAGACCCACAACGCCGATCAACTCGCTGCGTCGGCGCGCAGCATCGCAGATGCTGTTGCGAGTGCCGTTCGCCTGAACGACACGCAACTCCTCAGCCAAGCGCTCGGCATGAATGTTGTGGTGCACTTGCTGCTCGGCAGCGGTTGCGATGATCAAAAACTCTGCCGTGCAGTGGAGTTGGAGAACCAACAGGCCGCGACAACGGTAATGTTTCGCCCAACGGTTCACGATGCACTCGCCTCGGCCTGGACCGGACGACTCGACCTGGCCCATGACAAGTTCGTTGCCATCAGAAGGAACTGTATAGATCACGGCGAGGAGAGCGAGCTTGTCTTCGTCACGTTTCACCAGGTCCTCAACGAAATCTGGCGAGCCGACCTCACCGAGGCTGCCCAGCTGGCCGAGGACACGGTTGAACGGGCACGTCAGCTTGGTGGGACGCTGTCGCTCGCTGCGGCTTTGACCGCCCGGGCGCTCGTTGCCGCCTACAGTGGCCGGGAGCACGAGGCTCGTCACGACGTGGACGAGGCGATCGGACCGATGCGAGAATCCGGCACGGAGCTCCTCACGGCGTGGACCGTAGCGGTCTTGGGATTTCTTGAAGTTTCGCTGGGCAATTATCAGGCGGCCATCGATGCGCTCGAACCACTGCTGGCCAGGGTCGGGGCCGCGCCGAATGCAACGGAGATATTCGTCGCCTGGTTTCTCCCGGACGCCGTCGAGTCGCTCATCCAATCGGGCCGGATGGACGAGGCGGCACCATGGATCGAAATTCTGGAAAGCAATGGCCGGCGGCTTGAGCGCGCCTGGATGCTGGCCGTCGGCGCCCGCTGCCGCGCGATGCTGTTGGCCGCACGGGGTGACCTGGCCGCGGCGACCGCGGCGGCCCAGACCGCGATGACCGAACATGACCGGCTGCCGATGCCGTTCGAGCGGGCCCGCACCCAGCTGCTGCTCGGTCAGCTGCAGCGCCGCCAACGCCACCGCGACACCGCCCGCGCCAACGTCGGTGCGGCGCTGGCGGTGTTCGACGAACTGGATACCCCACTGTGGTCGGCGAAGGCTCGGGCGTCGTTGGCCCGTTCCGACATCAGCACGGGCACGGCCAAACTATTGACGGCAGGCGAGCGGCGCGTGGCCGAGCTCGCCGCGTCGGGCATGACCAACCGGGAGGTAGCCACCGCGTTGTTCATCAGCCCCAAGACCGTCGAAGTGCACCTCAGCCACGTCTACCGCAAGCTCGACGTGCGCACCCGCGCGGAATTGGTCCGCCGCGTCGACCAACTCGACTTGTGACCCGGCGCCATGGTCTCACGGCACGCAGCGACGCTCACCGCGCGAGCGTAACGCCAGGGCGAAAATCGGGGCCGAAAGACGCCATGGCGTTACGGTCGCGAAGCCCAAAGCGAATGAGTGGGCGCGGACGGTATCGAACCGCCGACCGCTGGTGTGTAAAACCAGAGCTCTACCACTGAGCTACGCGCCCGTGCCCGAGGCAGGCTACACGCACCAAGCCCGAGTACCCAATAGTCTCAGTCCCGCAAAGCCGTCAGCGCATCGGTCCACAGCCGCTGGTTGCGGGATTCGCCGGGCTGTTTCATCTCGGCGAACCGGATGATGCCGGAACGGTCGATGACGAAGGTGCCGCGGTTGGGGTAGCCGGCCTCGTCGTTGAACACGCCGTAGGCCTGGCTGACCTCGCCGTGCGGCCAGAAGTCCGACAGCACCGGGAAGGTGAACCCGCTCTCCAGCGACCAGATCCGGTGGGTGGGCGGCGGCCCGACCGAGATGGCCAGCGCCGCGCTGTCGTCGTTCTCGAAGTCGGGCAGGTGATCGCGCAGCTGATCCAGCTCGCCCTGGCAGATGCCGGTGAAGGCCAGCGGGAAGAACACCAACAGGACGTTCTTGGCGCCGCGGTAGGCGCTCAGCGTGACACGCTGTTGATTCTGGTCGCGCAGTGTGAAGTCCGGGGCGGTGGCGCCGACGGACAGCATCAACGCTTCCCGGTTCGGGATTTCGGCTGCACCAGCCGGCTGGCGCTCCAGTCACCCAGGTTGACCGACGAGGTCGGCATCAGACCGGCGGTGGGCGCCGCCTCGGCGATCTCGGCGGGCAGCACGTGACCGGGCTTGCCGGTCTTGGGCGTCAACACCCAGATCACGCCGTCCTCGGCCAACGGGCCGATCGCGTCCATCAGGGTGTCCACCAGGTCGCCGTCGCCGTCGCGCCACCACAGCAGCACGACGTCGACCACCTCGTCGGTGTCCTCGTCGAGCAACTCACCGCCGCACGCTTCCTCGACGTCAGCGCGGATCTCGTCGTCGGTGTCCTCGTCCCAGCCCCATTCCTGGACAACTTGGTCTCGTTGGATGCCCAGTTTGCGGGCGTAGCCCGGGGCGTGATCCGCCGCGACCACCGTGGAGCCTCCTTGCATCTGTTCGCAAGCCGTCTGCGCGCTCTGCGATTGGGGATTATCGTCGCACAGCCGCAACCCGGTCGTCACTCGTGCCTCACGAGGCGCCTCAGAAGGACGCCAGGCAGAGTTTCAGCGCCTTGGTCTTGGCGTCGTTGAGCCGGTCCACCCGCCGGTTGAATTCCCCCGTCGGCGCATGGGTGCCGATGGCGTTGGCCACCCCGCGCGCCGCGTCGATATACGTGTTGAACGCGTCCTTCAGCTGCTGGGACAGCGCATCGTTGAAGCTGTTGCTCACGGTGTCGGCGCTGTTGTTGAGCGCGTCGATGGCCGGCCCCTCCGTGGGGCCGGTGCCGCGACCCGCGTTGAACGCGCCGACGAAAATGTTCACCTTGTCGATCGCGTCCTTGCTGGACGTGGCCAGCGTGTCGCACGAGGTGCGCACCGCCCTGGTGGTCAGCGACTGCTGCCGCTGGGACTCGCGCACCCGCGACGTCGCCGACGATGCCGACACCGACGCGGACACCGACTGGCGGTAGGCCGGGGCCACCTGGGTGTCCGGCGTGGCCGTGCCGTTGGTGACGGTGGTACACCCCACGATCCCCATCAGCGTCGCCGCGATACATCCAAGCGCCAGAGCGCCTCGCCTGGGGAAGCTCCCCGCAGGGACGGCACGCCATCCGATGAGCACGGCTCCTGACGTTACCGGTTGCCTTTCCCGAAAGTCCCGCCACGGACGACTTCGTGTCCGCCGGGTGAGCCCGCATCGGCGACCAGGCGTCGGCTGGCCCCGCGAAACGCCGGTGCGGCACGATAGGGGGAGACGGTGCGCAGCACCCGAGGGCACAACCCCCGCCAACTACAGGAGCAGTGCGTTGACAACCGAGTTCGCGCGCCACGATCTGGCGAAAACCCCCAGCAGCGCAAGCGAACCCGACCGCGTTCGGGTGATCCGCGAAGGCGTCGCCTCGTACCTGCCCGACATCGACCCAGAAGAGACCTCGGAGTGGTTGGAGTCGTTCGACGAGCTGCTGGAGCGCTCGGGACCGTCGCGGGCGCGGTATCTGATGCTGCGGCTGCTGGAGCGGGCCGGCGAGCAGCGTGTCGCCATTCCGGCGCTGACGTCAACCGATTACGTCAACACGATCCCGACCGAACTGGAACCGTGGTTCCCCGGCGACGAGGACGTCGAACGGCGCTTCCGGGCCTGGATCCGGTGGAACGCCGCGATCATGGTGCACCGCGCCCAGCGGCCGGGAGTCGGCGTGGGCGGCCACATTTCGACGTACGCGTCCTCGGCGGCGCTCTATGAAGTCGGCTTCAACCACTTCTTCCGGGGCAAGTCGCATCCCGGCGGCGGCGACCAGGTCTTCATCCAGGGCCACGCGTCGCCGGGGATTTACGCGCGCGCCTTCCTCGAAGGCCGGCTCAGCGAGGACCGGCTCGACGGCTTCCGCCAGGAGCACAGCCACGCCGGCGGCGGGTTGCCCTCCTATCCGCACCCCCGGCTGATGCCCGACTTCTGGGAGTTCCCCACGGTCTCGATGGGCCTGGGCCCGCTCAACGCCATCTACCAGGCGCGGTTCAACCACTACCTGCACGACCGGGGCATCAAGGACACCTCCGATCAGCACGTGTGGTGCTTCTTGGGTGACGGCGAGATGGACGAGCCGGAGAGCCGCGGGCTGGCGCACGTCGGCGCGCTCGAGGGCCTGGACAACCTGACCTTCGTGATCAACTGCAACCTGCAGCGCCTGGACGGCCCGGTGCGCGGCAACGGCAAGATCATCCAGGAGCTGGAGTCGTTCTTCCGCGGGGCCGGCTGGAACGTCATCAAGGTGGTCTGGGGCCGCGAGTGGGACACGCTGCTGCACGCCGACCGGGACGGCGCGCTGGTGAACCTGATGAACGTCACCCCCGACGGCGACTACCAGACGTACAAGTCCAGAGACGGCGGTTACGTGCGCGAGCATTTCTTCGGCCGCGACCCGCGCACCAAGGCGCTGGTCGAGCACATGACCGATTCCGAGATCTGGAACCTCAAGCGCGGCGGCCACGACTACCGCAAGGTGTACGCCGCCTACCGGGCCGCCGTCGACCACAAGGGCCAGCCCACGGTCATCCTGGCCAAGACCATCAAGGGTTACTCGTTGGGCGCGCACTTCCAGGGCCGTAACGCCACGCACCAGATGAAAAAGCTTGCGCTGGAAGACCTTAAGTGGTTCCGGGACTCGATGCGGATCCCCATCAGCGATGCGCAGCTGGACGAGAATCCCTACCTGCCGCCCTACTACCACCCCGGGCCGGACGCCCCGGAGATCCGCTACATGCTCGACCGTCGCCGCACCCTCGGCGGCTTCCTGCCCGAGCGCCGCACCAAGGCCAAGGCGCTCAAGCTGCCCTCGCGTGACATCTACGCCGCGCTGAGGAAGGGGTCGGGCACCCAGGAGGTCGCCACCACCATGGCGACCGTGCGGACCTTCAAGGAAGTGTTGCGGGACAAGGAGATCGGCCCGCGCATCGTGCCGATCATCCCCGACGAGGCGCGCACGTTCGGCATGGACTCGTGGTTCCCGTCGCTGAAGATCTACAACCGCCTCGGCCAGCTGTACACCGCCGTCGACGCCGAGCTGATGCTGGCCTACAAGGAAAGCGAAATCGGCCAGATCCTGCACGAGGGCATCAACGAGGCGGGCTCGGTGGGCTCGTTCATCGCGGCCGGCACGTCGTACGCGACACACAACGAGCCGATGATCCCGATCTACATCTTCTATTCGATGTTCGGCTTCCAGCGCACCGGTGACGGCCTGTGGGCCGCCGCCGACCAGATGACCCGCGGCTTCCTGCTCGGGGCCACCGCGGGGCGCACCACGCTGACCGGCGAGGGCCTGCAGCACGCCGACGGCCACTCGCTGCTGCTGGCCAGCACCAATCCGGCGGTGGTGGCCTACGACCCGGCGTTCGCCTACGAGATCGCCTACATCGTGGAAAGCGGGCTTGCGCGGATGTTCGGGGAGAACCCGGAGAACATCTTCTTCTACATCACCGTCTACAACGAGCCGTACGTGCAGCCGCCGGAGCCCGAGAACTTCGATCCCGAGGGCGTGTTGCGCGGCATCTACCGCTACCGCCCCGCCAGCGAACAGCGCGCGAACACGGCGCACATCCTGGCCTCCGGCGTGGCGATGCCGTCGGCGCTGCAGGCGGCCGAGATGCTGGCCGCCGAGTGGGACGTCGCCGCCGACGTCTGGTCGGTGACCAGCTGGGGCGAGCTGAACCGCGACGGCCTGGCCGTCGAGAAGGCGAAGCTGCGCCACCCCGACCGGCCGGCCGGCACCGCCTACGTCACCCAGGCCCTGTCGAACACCAGCGGCCCGGTGATCGCCGTGTCCGACTGGATGCGCGCCGTCCCCGAGCAGATCCGGCCCTGGGTGCCCAACACGTTCGTCACCCTGGGCACCGACGGGTTCGGCTTCTCGGACACCCGTCCGGCCGCGCGGCGCTACTTCAACACCGACGCCGAGTCGCAGGTGGTCGCGGTGCTCGAGGCGTTGGCGCGCGACGGCGAGATCGACCCCTCGGTGCCGGTCGCGGCCGCGCGCCAGTACAAGATCGACGACGTCCAGGCCGCGCCCGAGCAGACCTCCGACCCCGGGGTGGCCTGACGCTCGGCTTGGTTATCTCCGCGAGCGCCCGGCCAGCCGGGCACTGGGCGTCGAGCGCCCGGCCAGCCGGGCACTCGAGCGCCACAACGCCCAGCACGACGCAAAACCGCCCGCACCTTTGGCGGATACTTCCAGAAAAGTGGCGTAGGTTTTAGGGGTGAATGACAACCCGTTCGCCGGCCCCTTCGCCAAGCAGCCCCGGTCGCCGCTCGAACTGCTGGACACCGTGCCCGACTCCGTGTTGCGGCGGCTGAAGCAGTACTCCGGGCGACTGGCCACCGAAGCGGTGTCGGTCATGCAGGACCGGTTGCCCTTCTTCGCCGACCTGGAGGCGTCGCAGCGGGCCAGCGTGGCGTTGGTGGTCCAGACGGCCATCAACAACTTCGTCGAATGGATGCAGGACCCGCACAGCAACGTCAGCTACACCGCCCAGGCGTTCGAGCTGGTGCCCCAGGACCTGGCCCGCCGGATCGCGTTGCGGCACAGCGTGGACATGGTGCGCGTCACCATGGAGTTCTTCGAAGAGGTGCTGCCGCTGGTGGCCCGCTCCGAGGAGCAGTTGACCTCCCTGACCGTGGGCGTGCTCAAGTACAGCCGTGACCTGGCGTTCACCGCCGCCTCGGCCTACGCCAACGCGGCCGAGGCCCGCGGCACCTGGGACAGCCGGATGGAGGCCAGCGTGGTCGACGCGGTGGTCCGCGGCGACACCGGGCCGGAGCTGTTGTCCCGGGCCGCGGCGCTCAACTGGGACACCACCGCGCCGGCGACCGTCGTGGTCGGGGCCCCCGCGCCCGGCCGGGACGGGACCACCGGGCCGGGCGACAGCCAGCGGGCCAGCCAGCACGTCCGCGACATCGCCGCGCGCCACGGCCGCGCCGCCCTCACGGACGTGCACGGCACCTGGCTGGTCGCCATCGTGTCCGGCCAACTGTCGCCTACTGACAAATTCCTCGGCGAACTGCTGGACGCGTTCTCCGACGGCCCGGTGGTCATCGGGCCCACCGCACCCATGCTGACGGCGGCCTATCACAGCGCCAGCGAGGCGATTTCGGGGATGAACGCCGTCGGCGGCTGGCGGGGGGCGCCCCGGCCCGTGCTGGCTCGCGAACTCCTGCCCGAACGCGCCCTGATGGGGGACGCCTCGGCCATCGTGGCGCTGCACACCGACGTCATGGGGCCGTTGGCGGACGCGGGGCCCACCCTCATCGAAACCCTGGACGCTTACTTGGATTGTGGCGGCGCGATTGAAGCCTGTGCCAGAAAGTTGTTCGTTCATCCAAACACCGTGCGCTACCGACTCAAGCGGATCACCGACTTCACCGGACGCGATCCCACCCAGCCGCGCGACGCATATGTGCTGCGAGTGGCGGCCACCGTCGGCCAGCTCAACTACCCCACCGCTCCCGCCGGCGTCGCCACCAAACCGATTCCCCCTGTTCCGCTGCCGGTCAGGGCGGCTATCGTGGGTCAATCCGAGTGATAGTGATCCAGACAACAGATCGCGGCACGGTATCGAACATGTAGCTTACGGAGCTGTTTTGTAGGGACTACACAAAAACCTAAGACCAGGTTCATAATCTGTTACACCCGCCAAAACCGTTTCCACAGTGTTCTCTTAAACACGTGATTGCTTTGCTTGCGCCCGGACAGGGTTCGCAGACCGAGGGGATGCTGTCGCCGTGGCTCGAACTGTCCGGCGCCGCGGACCAGCTCGACCTGTGGTCGAAGGCCAGTGGCCTCGACCTGGTCCGGCTGGGCACCACCGCGTCGACCGAAGAGATCACCGACACCGCGGTCACTCAGCCCCTGGTCGTCGCCGCCACCCTGCTGGCCCACCAGGAACTCACCAAGCGCGGCCTGCTGTCCGACGCGGACCTCATCGTCGCCGGCCACTCCGTCGGCGAGATCGCGGCGTATGCGATCGCCGGTGTGATGGCCGCCGATGACGCCGTCGCGCTGGCCGCCACCCGTGGCGCCGAGATGGCCAAGGCGTGCGCCGTCGAGCCGACCGGCATGTCGGCCGTGCTCGGCGGTGACGAGGCCGAGGTGCTGGCCCGTCTCGAGCAACTCGACCTGTTCCCCGCCAACCGCAACGCCGCCGGCCAGATCGTCGCCGCCGGCCCGCTGACGGCGCTGGAGAAGCTGGCCGAGGACCCGCCGGCGAAGGCCCGCATCCGCGCCCTCGGTGTCGCCGGGGCGTTCCACACCAAGTACATGGCCCCGGCCCTCGACCGCTACGCCGCCGCGGCGGCGTCGGTCGCGACCTCCGAGCCCACCGCCACGCTGCTGTCGAACCGCGACGGGCAGCCCGTCGCCTCCGCGGCGGCGGCGATGGAGGCGCTGGTCGCCCAGCTGACCCAGCCGGTGCGCTGGGACCTGTGCACGGCGACCATGCGTGACCGCGAGGTCACGGCGGCCGTGGAGTTCCCCCCCGCGGGCACTCTGACGGGCATCGCCAAACGAGAACTTCGGGGGGTCACGACCCGCGCCGTCAAGGCACCCGCAGACCTGGACGCAGTGGCCGAGCTCTGACAGCCGCATCCAGTACAACCACATAACGCTCTATAAGAACGCTCTGTTCGACTAACACAACACATTAAGAAGGGAAGACGCTGTGGCCGTCAGCCAGGAAGAAATCATCGCCGGTATCGCGGAGATCATCGAAGAGGTCACCGGTATCGAGCCGTCCGAGGTCACCCCGGAGAAGTCGTTCGTCGACGACCTGGACATCGACTCGCTGTCGATGGTCGAGATCGCCGTGCAGACCGAGGACAAGTACGGCGTGAAGATCCCGGACGAGGACCTCGCCGGTCTGCGCACCGTCGGTGACGTCGTCTCCTACATCCAGAAGCTCGAGGAAGAGAACCCCGAGGCTGCCGAGGCGCTGCGCGCCAAGCTGGAGACGGAGAACCCCGACGCCGTCGCCAACGTCAAGGCAAGGATGGAAGCGGACCAGTGAGCAAGCCTTCCACTGCTAATGGCGGTTACCCCAGCGTTGTGGTAACCGCCGTCACGGCGACGACATCGATCGCGCCGGACATCGAGAGCACGTGGAAGGGTTTGTTGGCCGGCGAAAGCGGCATCCGCGTCCTCGAAGACGAGTTCGTCACCAAGTGGGACCTGCCCGTGAAGATCGGGGGTCACCTCAAGGAGCCCATCGACGAGCACATGAGCAGGCTCGACTTGCGGCGGATGTCCTACGTCCAGCGGCTGGCCAAGTTGCTCAGCACTCAGCTGTGGGAGACCGCCGGCAACCCGGAGCTCGACCCCGACCGGTTCTCGGTCGTGGTCGGCACCGGGCTCGGTGGCGCCGAAAGGATCGTCGAGAGCTACGACCTGATGAACGAGGGCGGTCCCCGCAAGGTGTCGCCGCTCGCCGTTCAGATGATCATGCCCAACGGCGCCGCGGCGGTGGTGGGCCTGCAGCTCGGGGCCCGGGCCGGGGTCATCACCCCGGTGTCGGCCTGCTCGTCGGGATCCGAAGCGATCGCCCACGCCTGGCGTCAGATCGTCATGGGTGACGCGGACGTCGCCGTCTGTGGTGGCGTCGAGGGTCCCATCGAGGCGCTGCCCATCGCGGCGTTCTCCATGATGCGGGCCATGTCCACTCGCAACGACGAGCCCGAACGCGCATCGAGGCCGTTCGACAAGGACCGCGACGGCTTCGTGTTCGGCGAGGCCGGGGCCCTCATGGTGATCGAGACCGAGGAGCACGCCAAGGCCCGCGGCGCCAAGCCGCTGGCTCGGCTGATGGGCGCCGGCATCACCTCGGACGCGTTCCACATGGTGGCGCCAGCCGCGGACGGCGTGCGCGCCGGCCGGGCGATGCAACGGGCTCTCGAGTTGGCCGGCTTGTCCCCCAAGGACATCGACCACGTCAACGCTCACGGGACGGCGACACCGATCGGCGACACGGCCGAAGCCAACGCCATCCGGGTCGCCGGCTGCGAGCAGGCAGCGGTGTACGCACCCAAATCCGCACTCGGCCACTCCATCGGGGCGGTCGGTGCGCTGGAATCTGTTCTCACGGTATTGAGCCTTCGGGACGGCGTGATACCGCCAACACTCAATTACGAAACCCCTGATCCCGAGATCGACCTTGATGTTGTCGCGGGCGAACCTCGCTACGGCGATTTCCGTTACGCCATCAACAACTCGTTCGGATTCGGTGGCCACAACGTGGCTCTCGCCTTCGGGCGGTACTGAGCACGGCATCCGGCGACGACGGGGGCCGCGAGCGGCCCGGCGAGTAGCCGGACAAGTACGGAAGGAACGTTCGCAAGACCCATGACAGAGCTGGTTACCGGGAAAACGCTCCCGAACGTGGTCGTCACTGGCGTTGCCATGACGACCGCACTGGCGACTGACGCCGAGAACACCTGGAAGCTGTTGCTGGACAGCCAAAGCGGTATCCGCAGGCTCGAGGACCCGTTCGTCGAGGAGTTCGACCTGCCGGTCAAGATCGGCGGGCACCTGCGGGAGGAATTCGACAGCCAGATGACCCGCGTCGAGCTGCGCCGGACGGGTTACCTGCAGCGGATGTCCACCATCTTGAGCCGACGGGTCTGGGAGAACGCCGGCTCGCCGGAGGTCGACTCCGACCGCTTGCTGGTGTCCATCGGCACCGGGTTGGGTTCGTCGGAGGAGATGGTCTTCAGCTACGACGACATGCGCGCTCGTGGCATGAAGGCGGTCTCTCCGCTCGGGGTGCAGAAGTACATGCCCAACGGCGCCGCGGCGGCGGTGGGCCTGGAGCGGCACGCCAGGGCCGGCGTGATCACGCCCGTGTCGGCGTGTGCGTCCGGTTCCGAGGGTGTCGCCCAGGCATGGCGCAACATCGTCTTCGGCGAGGCCGACATCGCCATCTGCGGTGGTGTCGAGACCAAGATCGAGGCGGTGCCGATCGCGGCGTTCGCCCAGATGCGCATCGTGATGTCGACCAAGAACGACGACCCGGTGGGCGCATGCCGCCCGTTCGACCGGGACCGCACCGGCTTCGTGTTCGGCGAGGCGGGGGCGCTCATGGTGATCGAGACCGAGGAGCACGCCAAGGCTCGTGGGGCCAACATCCTGGCCCGGATCATGGGCGCCAGCATCACCTCGGACGGCTACCACATGGTGGCGCCGGATCCCAACGGCCTGCGGGCCGGGCACGCGATGAGCCGGGCGATCCAGCTGGCCGGCCTGACACCCGGCGATATCGACCACGTGAACGCCCACGCCACCGGCACCTCGGTGGGTGACGTCGCCGAGGGCAAGGCGATCAACAACGCGCTCGGCCCCCACGGCGGCAACGCGGCGGTCTACGCGCCCAAGGCCGCGCTGGGCCACTCGGTCGGCGCGGTGGGTGCGGTCGAGTCGATCCTCACGGTGCTCGCCCTGCGCGACCAGGTCGTTCCGCCGACGCTCAACCTCGAGAACCTCGATCCGGAAATCGATCTGGACGTGGTGGCGGGCAAGCCGCGGCCGGGCAATTACGAGTACGCGATCAACAACTCGTTCGGATTCGGCGGGCACAACGTCGCGATCGTCTTCGGGCGGTACTGATCAGCGCTTCCTCACCAGAGAGCACACCCGGAACAGGAGACATTGCGATGACAATCATGGCCCCCGCGTCGGTTGGCGAGTCGCTCGACCCCAGGGACCCGTTGCTGCGTCTGAGCAACTTCTTCGACGAGGGCAGCGTCGAGCTGCTGCACGAGCGTGACCGCTCGGGTGTGCTTGCGGCGTCGGGCAACGTCAACGGCATGCGCACCATCGCCTTCTGCACCGATGGCACGGTGATGGGCGGCGCCATGGGCGTCGAGGGCTGCGCGCACATCGTCAACGCCTACGACACCGCCATCGAGGAGCAGAGCCCGATCGTGGGCATCTGGCACTCCGGCGGCGCCCGGCTGGCCGAGGGCGTCAAGGCCCTGCACGCGGTCGGGACCGTGTTCGAGGCGATGATTCGCGCGTCCGGATACGTTCCGCAGATCTCGGTGGTCGTCGGTTTCGCCGCGGGTGGGGCCGCCTACGGCCCCGCGCTGACCGACGTCATCGTGATGGCGCCGGAAAGCCGGGTGTTCGTCACCGGGCCCGACGTGGTGCGCAGCGTCACCGGCGAGGACGTGGACATGGCGTCCCTCGGCGGACCGGAGACCCACCACAAGAAGTCCGGGGTGTGCCACATCGTCGCCGACGACGAGCTCGACGCCTACGAGCGCGGCCGCCGGCTGGTCGGATTGTTCTGCCAGCAGGGGCATTTCGACCGCAGCAAAGCCGAAGCGGGTGACACGGACATCCACGCGCTGCTGCCCGAGTCCGCACGACGGGCCTACGACGTGCGCCCGATCGTGACCGCGATCCTGGACGACGAGACGCCGTTCGACGAGTTCCAGGCCAACTGGGCGCCGTCGATGGTGATCGGGCTGGGCCGCCTGTCGGGCCGCACGGTGGGCGTGCTGGCGAACAACCCGCTGCGCCTGGGCGGCTGCCTGAACTCCGAAAGCGCCGAGAAGGCAGCACGTTTCGTGCGGCTCTGCGACGCGTTCGGCATCCCGCTGGTGGTGGTGGTCGACGTGCCGGGCTACCTGCCCGGCGTCGACCAGGAGTGGGGCGGCGTGGTGCGCCGCGGCGCGAAGCTACTGCACGCCTTCGGCGAGTGCACGGTTCCGCGTGTCACGCTGGTCACCCGAAAGACCTACGGCGGGGCCTACATTGCGATGAACTCGCGGTCGCTCAACGCGACCAAGGTGTACGCCTGGCCGGACGCCGAGGTTGCCGTGATGGGCGCCAAGGCCGCCGTCGGCATTCTGCACAAGAAGAAGCTGGCCGCCGCGGCCGACCACGAGCGCGAGGCGCTGCACGACGAACTGGCCGCCGAGCACGAGAAGATCGCCGGCGGTGTGGACAGCGCGATCGAGATCGGTGTGGTGGACGAGAAGATCGACCCGTCGCACACCCGCAGCAAGCTCACCGAAGCGCTGGCCCAGGCGCCGGCGCGTCGCGGGCGCCACAAGAACATCCCGCTGTAGGCCAGCTGCTCTAGCGGCCGAGGATCGCCGTAAGCGCCTGGCGCAGTTCGCCGTCGGGATCCGCTGGCAAGGCTTCCATCCGCCAGCCGACGAAATCGTCCGGACGGACCAGTATCGCGCCCTCGGGCGCGAGTCCGGTGACCGCCGCCCACTCGTCGCTCTCGATGCGATGCGCCGCCACCGACGCCGAAGCCGCGGCGGCACACCAGCGCTCGTCGCCGGACAGCAGGGTGAATCCCGGGCCCAGCAGGTCGAGCGTCGAAACGCCGTCGCGCACCCAGACGTGCGGAACCCGGGTGCCGGGTTGCGCCCGCAACTCCGAGACCAGTTGCACCGCGTCCGGCTCGCCGGGCCCGTTCACAATGGCCGCCGAGTGGTAGCGGTATCCGATGAGCAACTCGAACATCGAGCACTCTTCGTCGGCCGGCAGCCGGGGCCCGTCGTCGCCCATCGGGAGCACGGCAAGCGTCGGCCCGGTCAGCGACTGGCGGGCCGCGAACCGCCCGACCGGGTGACGCTCGGCATGGTAGGTCTCCAGCAACGAAGGACCGGCCGTCCCGTCCAGCACGGCGGCGAGCTTCCACGCCAAGTTGTGCGCACTCTGGATGGCGGTGTTGGCTCCCCCGGCCTTGAACGGCGGCATGGTGTGCGCCGAGTCGCCGACGAGAAAGACTCGGCCACACTGGAAGTGGTCGGCCACCTGCTCGTAGGGCTGCCAGGCCGCGACCTCGATGACGTCGATCTCGATCTCCTCGCCGATCGCGTCGGTGAGTAGCTCGCGGCACCGTTGCGGTGTGAACTGGTCCGCCGACTCGCCCTTGCCCGGGAAATACATGGTGATGAACATCCCCAGCTCGCCGTCGACCAGCAGAAAGATCCCATCCACGTCGACATTCTTGACTTGCACGGCATCGCCGTCGGCCAGGTGCGAGACGAACTTCGTCCAGGGCGCCCGGAAGTAGATGAAAACGACGTAGATCGGCAGCGCGCCGTAACCGGAGGTCTTGACGCCCAACCAGTTTCGGATCGGACTGTGCACGCCGTCGGCGCCGACGAGGTAGTCGGCGCGGATGGTCTCTGACTCCCCGGTGTCCCGATCGCGCAGCACCGCGGTGACCCCCGCGTCGTCCTGCTCGAGCGACGAGAGTTCCGTTCCGTACCGCACCTCGCTGCCCCGTCGGCGCGTTTCGGCCAGCAGAATCGGCTCCAGCCTGCTCTGCGGGCAGTACTGCGCCGCGGGCTCCGGGCTCAGGGCGTCGAGCCCCGCGAAGATCGCGTTGATATCGATGGCCAGCTTCTCCTCGGCGCTGTTGAGCGCGGGCCTGACCTTCATCTCCGAAACATGGTCGGCGACCGCATGTACTTCATCGCTCAGACCAAGACCCCGCAGAATCTCGAGGCTGCGGAAGCTCAGATTGCGCGCTTTCGGATAGATGAACACCTCACGCCGCTTCTCGATCAGCAGCGAATGCACCCCGTGCTTGGCGAGCAACGCTGAGGTGGCGAGGCCGCCGGCCCCGGCGCCGACGATGAGTACGGGCACGCGAGTGGTCGTCATAACTGAAATGATAGTTACTACCATTAGATATTGACAGCCATAATTTCCGGCCGCCCGGGCGTGTGGCGCCCTAGCCGAACCGCGCGACGAACTCCTCCGCCACGGCGACCACCCGCTCGCGATCGGACTCCACCAACCCGATGCGCGTGCGCCGATCCACGATGTCGGAGACGTTCAGCGCACCCTCGTGGGTGATCGCGTACTCGAATTCCGCCCGGGTGACGTCGATGCCCTCCGCGACGGGCTCCGTCGGGCGCTTGCAGGTGGCGGACTCGACGACCTTGGCCGCCTCGGCGCCGTACCGCTGCACCAGCGACACCGGCAGACCGGCGACCGGACCGGTCGCCCCGGGGTTGCCCGGCGCGCCGATCAGCGGCAGGTCGTGCGTCCGGCACTTGGTGGCGCGCAGGCGCCGCAGGCTGACCGCGCGGTCCAGCACGTCCTGGGCCATGTAGCGGTATTCGGTCAGCTTGCCGCCGATCACGCTGAGGATCCCGGATGCCGACTCGACGACGGCATGTTCGCGCGAGACGTCCGCGGTGCGACCCTCGCCGGTATCGATCAGCGGCCGCAGCCCCGCATACGCGCCGATGACGTCGGCCGGGCCGAGCGCGGCGCCCAGCGCGGTGTTGACCGTGTCCAGCAGGAACGTGACCTCGTCGCCCGACGGTGTGGGCACGTCCGGGATCGGACCGGGAGCCGCTTCGTCGGTCAGCCCCAGGTAGACCCGGCCCAGCTGCTCGGGCATCGCGAAGACGAACCGGTTCAGCTCGCCGGGAATCGGAACCGTCAGCGCCGCAGTGGGATTGCCGAAGGCGGCGGCATCGAACACCAGGTGGGTACCGCGGCTGGGCCGCAGCTTCAACAGGCCGTCGATCTCGGCCGCCCACACCCCGGCCGCGTTGATGACCGCGCCGGCCGCGACGTCGAACGACTCCCCCGTGCGCTGGTCGGTCAATCGCACCGAGGTGCCGCTCGCCCGCGACGCCGCCACGTAGGTCAGGATCCGGGCGCCGTGCTGCGCGGCGGTACGCGCGACCGCGGTGACCAGTCGGGCGTCGTCGATCAACTGCCCGTCGTAGGCCAGCAGGCCGCCGTCCAGGCCCGCACGCCGCACGGTGGGCGCCAGCTGCACGACGCGCTCCGGGCCGACTCGGCGGGACCGGGGCAGGGTCGACGACGGCGTGCCCGCCAGCATCCGCAAGGCGTCGCCGGCCGCGAACCCGGCGCGCACCAGGGCGCGCTTGCCCCGGCTCATCGACGGCAGCAGCGGAACCAGTTGCGGCATCGCCCTCACGAGATGAGGGGCGTTGCGGCTCATCAGGATTCCGCGTTCGACGGCGCTGCGGCGGGCGATCCCCACGTTGCCGCTCGCCAGGTAGCGCAGGCCGCCGTGGACCAGCTTGGAGCTCCAGCGGCTGGTGCCGAAGGCCAGGTCGTGCTTCTCCACCAACGCCACACGCAGCCCTCGGGACGCGGCGTCCAGGGCGATGCCGGCGCCGGTGATGCCGCCGCCGATCACGAGGACGTCGAGCGGCTCGCCCTCCGCGAGCGCGGTCAGGTCGGCCACGCGGCGGGCCGCGTTCAGCGCGGTGGGCTCGGGTATCACGACAGGTATCCGTTCAGCGAGTAGGCCAGTTCGCCGGCCAGCGCGTCGGCGTCCAGGATGGGTTCGACGATCTGCACCGACTGAATGGTCGACTGGGCGATCAGCAACACCATGGTGGCCATCTGGACGGGGTCGCCGGCGCGGACGCTGCCGTTGCGCTGGGCCACGCGAAGCCGGGCGGCAAGCGCGTCAATCAGCATGTGCTGGCTGGTCCCCAGGCGTTCGGTGATGTAGATCGGTGCGAGTTCGGAGTGCAGCACCGACATGACCAGCCGGTCCCGGCGCAGCAGGTTGGCCACCGTAACAATCTGTCGCACAAGCGATTCGCGGTCGTCCCCGAGCAGCGGCGCGTCCCGCATCACGTCGGTGACGTGCCGGGTCAACAACGCCGCGACGATCGACTGGGTGTCCGGCCAGCGCCGGTACACCGTGGGCCTGCTGACGCCGGCGCGCCGGGCGATTTCGGCCAGGGTCACCCGGTCCACCCCGAAATCGACCACACAGCTGGCTGCTGCCGCGAGGATGCGCTCCCCGGTGTCCACCTGAGCGCGAGCGTTACTGATTGACAGCATGTGTAATACTGTAACGCATGACGCAACCCGAGGGTCTCCTCCCGCCGATGAAGTGGAACGCGTGGGGTGACCCCGCCGCGGCCAAGCCGCTCTCGGAGGGGATCCGGGCACTGCTGAAACAGGCTGTGGGCGTGGAGGATTCCGGTGCCGCCGAACTCGCACCCGACCAGGTGCGGCTGCGACCGTCGGCGTTGTCGGAGGCCGACCGCGACGCGCTGGCGGGCGTCGTCGGTGCGCCGTACTGCCGCACCGACGACCTGGACCGGTTGCTGCACGCGGGCGGCAAGTCCACCATCGACCTGCTGCGCCGCAAGGACCCGGGGGTCCAGGACGCGCCCGACGCCGTCCTGCTGCCCGGCGACGACGAGGCCGTGGCCGGGATTCTCCGCTACTGCACCGAGCACCGCATCGCGGTCGTCCCCTTCGGCGGCGGCACCAGTGTGGTCGGCGGCCTGGACCCCATCCGCGGCGAATTCCACGCGGTCGTGGCCCTCGACCTGCGCCGCCTCGACCAACTGATCTCGCTCGACGACGTGTCCGGCCAGGCAGTGTTCGGGGCCGGCGTCACCGGCCCCGACGCGGAACGTCTGCTTGGCGCCCAAGGCTTTTCGCTCGGACATTTTCCGCAGAGTTTCGAATACGCCACCATCGGCGGGTTCGCCGCGACCCGCTCGTCCGGACAGGACTCGGCGGGCTACGGCCGGTTCAACGACATGGTGCGCGGGCTGCGGGTGGTCACCCCGGCCGGCACCATGGACCTGGGCCGCGCCCCCGAATCCGCCGCGGGTCCGGATCTGCGCCAGCTGATGATCGGCTCGGAGGGCGTCTTCGGCGTCATCACCCGGGTGCGGCTGCGCGTGCACCGGACCCCGGAAGCCGTCCGCTACGAGGCGTGGTCCTTCCCCGACTTCCAAACCGGGGCCGCCGCCCTGCGCGCCGTCACCCAGACGGCCACCGGCCCCACCGTCATCCGCCTCTCCGACGAGGCCGAGACCGGGGTCAACCTCGCCACCACCGAAGCGATCGGCGAAAACCAGATCACCGGCGGCTGCCTGGGCATCACGGTGTTCGAGGGCACCGAGGAACACGTCGAAAGCCGGCACGCCGAAACCGCCGCCCTGCTGGCCGCACACGGCGCGACGTCGCTGGGCGAAGCGCCGGCGCGGGCCTGGGAGCACGGCCGGTTCGCGGCGCCGTATCTGCGCGACTCGCTGCTGTCGGCGGGCGCGCTGTGCGAGACGCTCGAGACCGCCACCGATTGGTCCAACATTCCGGCGCTCAAAGCCGCAGTGACGCAGGCACTTACGGATGCGCTGAGCGAGAGCGGCACGCCGGCGCTGGTGATGTGCCACATCTCGCACGTCTACCCCACCGGCGCGTCGCTGTACTTCACCGTCGTCGCCGGGCAGCGCGGCAACCCGATCGAGCAGTGGAAGGCCGCGAAAAAGGCCGCGTGCGACGCGATCATGGGCGCCGGCGGGACGATCAGCCACCACCATGCGGTCGGCGCCGACCACCGGCCGTGGATGCACGACGAGGTGGGCGAACTGGGCGTGCACGTCCTGCGCGCGGTCAAGGCGGCCCTGGACCCCGCCGGAATCCTCAACCCGGGCAAGCTGATTCCATGAGCCGGTGCGAGATCGCGAAGGTGATCGCGCTGACCAATCCGGTTTCGGGGCATGGCGCGGCCATCCGCGCGGCCGAGGTCGCGATCGCGCGGTTGCACCACCGCGGGGTGGAGGTCGTCGAGATCATCGGCGACGACGCGCAGGACGCGCGCTACCTGGTGGGCGCGGCACTCGAGAAGGGCGCCGACGCGGTGATGGTGACCGGCGGCGACGGCGTCGTCTCCAACGCGCTGCAGGTGCTGGCGGGCACCAACGTTCCGATCGGCATCGTGGCGGCGGGCACCGGCAATGACCATGCCCGTGAATTCGGGCTTCCCACAAAGGATCCCGAAGCCGCAGCGGACATCATCGTCGACGGCTTCACCGAAACCGTCGACCTGGGGAAGATTCGCGACGGCAACGGTTCCGAGAAATGGTTCGGCACCGTGGCGGCCACCGGATTCGACTCCCTGGTGACCGACCGGGCCAACCGGATGACCTGGCCGCACGGGCGGCTGCGGTACTACCTGGCGATGCTCGCCGAACTCTCGCAGCTGCGGCTGTTGCCGTTCCGCATGGTGCTCGACGGGACACGCGAGATCGATGCCGACATCACGCTGGCGGCCTTCGGCAACACCCGCAGCTACGGCGGGGGCATGCTGATCTGTCCGCATGCCGATCCCACCGACGGGCTGCTCGACATCACCATGGTGCACTCGGCGTCGCGGTCGAAGCTGGTGCGGCTCTTCCCCACCGTGATGAAGGGCACCCACGTCAACCTGGACGAGGTGACCACGACGCGGGCGCGGTCGGTCCACGTCGAATGCCCCGGCATCAACGTCTACGCCGACGGCGACTACGCCTGCGCGCTGCCCGCCGAGATCACCGCGGTCCCGGGCGCGCTGCGGATTCTGCGCCGGCCCGAGGACCGCTAGCCGACGCCGCGGCTGAGCCAGGTCACCTCGCCGACCTCGCCGCCGTCGCGGTACGCCTCCAGGGCGTCGTCCCACGCCGTTCCCAGCACGGTGTCCAGCTCGGCCGCCAGGGTGTCGGCGCCCTGCGACATCAGCGCCCGCAGCCGCATCTCCCCGACCATGACGTCGCCGTTGGCACTCATCGCCCCGCTCCACAGGCCGAGCTGCGGGGTGTGGCTGAACCGCTGGCCGTCCACGCCGGGGCTGGGGTCCTCGGTGACCTCGAACCGCAGTACCGACCACGAGCGCAAGGCGTTGGCCAGCCTGGCGCCGGTGCCCACCGGCCCGACCCAGTTGGTG
This sequence comes from Mycobacterium seoulense, assembly GCF_010731595.1. NCBI lineage: Bacteria > Bacillati > Actinomycetota > Actinomycetes > Mycobacteriales > Mycobacteriaceae > Mycobacterium > Mycobacterium seoulense. The sequence continues at coordinate 2,112,316 of NZ_AP022582.1, forward strand.
ACCGCGCGCAGCTGGCCGGGCATGGCCGGCTGCTGCGTCCACGTGAGGTTCGCCTTCGCCCCAAGGGTCGACGACAACGCCCACTCGACATGCGGGCACACCGCCGCGGGCGAGGCGTGCACGTACACCACGCCAGTCGTCACGTCGGCGAATTGATTCGACGCACGCATATGCTGCTCCTTCGGTTCCGCGAGGGACGTCTTCCCCAACGACCTGGCGGGACCTGGCGAGCAGGATGTCTAACTATTTTGTGTGTCGTGCGTGTCTATTGTGCCCTGTGATGCCCGTGTTGCGCTAGTGTGCATTTTCCCTCAGCCGTATTCGGCTAGCACGGCGTCGGAAATCGCCGGCCACGGCCGCTTGGCCCACTCCCCGAAATCGCGGTTGGTGAGGGCCACCAGCGCCAGGTCCCGTTCGGGATCTGCCCAGATGAAACCGCCCGCCTGGCCGAAATGGCCGTACGTCCGCGGCGAGTTGCGCGCACCCGTCCAGTGCGGCGATTTAGCGTCCCTGATCTCCAAACCCAGCCCCCAGTCGTTGGGCCGCTGGACGCCGTAGCCGGGCAGCACGCCGTCCAGGCCGGGAAATTGCACCGTCGTCGCCTCGGCGTGCAGCTGGGCCGAGACCGTCGCCGGACGCAGCAGGTCCCTGGCGAATGCCGCCAGGTCAGCGACCGTGGACCTCGCCCCGGACCCGGCGGCCGCGGCGCCGCCGTCCAGCCGGGTGGCCGCCATGCCCAAGGGTTCGCAGACCGCCTCGGCCAGGTAGCGGCCGAAGTCGATCCCCGACTCGCGCTCCACGGTCTGGGCCAGCACGGTGAAGCCGTGGTTGGAGTAGATGCGCCGCGCTCCGGGGGCGGCCAGCACGTGATCGTTGTGCATGGCCAGGCCGGACGCGTGCGCCAGCAGGTGCCGGATGGTGGCGCCCGGCGGCCCGGCGGCGGTGTCCAGGTCGACGACGCCCTCTTCGACGGCCACGTGCATGGCGCGGGCCACCAGCGGTTTGGTCACCGAAGCCAGCTCGAACGCCCGCTGGGTGTCGCCGTGGCTGGCCAGCACCCCGTCGGGTCCGATCACCGCCGCGGCGGCGGCCTCGACGGGCCAGTCGTCCAGAGCGTCGAGGGCAGCCATCACTTCCGGGCGATGTAGTAGTTGTTGATCGGGTCGGACTCGATCTCGGCCACCCGCACGTCATCGAATCCGGCGTCGGCCAGCATCGCGGTGGCCAGCTGCGTCCCCCAGGCTGCGCCCAGCCCGGCGCCGTCCAGCGCCAGCGACACCGTCATGCAGTGCATCAGCGAGGTGGTGTACAGGTAGGTGCTCATCGGGACGCCGACGTTCTCCTCGAGCCGGCTGGACGCCTTGATGTCGGCCATCAGCAGGACGCCGCCGGGCCGCAGCGCGCGGTAGATGTTCTCCAGCACCCGCGCCGGCTGGGCCTGGTCGTGGATCGCGTCGAAGACCGTGATGACGTCGTAGGCGTCGGGCTTGTCGAGCTGCGCCAGGTTGTGGCTCTCGAAGGTCGCGTTCGCCAGGCCGAGCTCGGCCGCCTCGCGGGCGCCGACGGCGATGGCCTCGTCGGAGAAGTCGATGCCGGTGAAGCGGCTGGCCGGGAACGCCCGGGCCATCACATTGATCGCGTGGCCGCTGCCGCAGCCGAAGTCCGCCACGTCGGCTCCGGAGCGTAGGCGCTCGACGAGCGCGTCGACCAGCGGCAGCACCGTGTCGACCAACGCGTTGTCGTACACCACGCCGCTCTGCTCGGCCATCAGGGCGTGGAACCGGGGGAACTCGACGTACTGCAGGCCGCCGCCGTCGCGGAAGCAGCCGATGATCTTCTGTTCGACCTCGGCGAGTTGCGGGACGAACAACGCCACCAGGGCCAGGTTGTCCGGCCCAGCCGCCCGGGTCAGCACGGCGGCGCGGTGCGCGGGCAGCGAGTAGGTGGCGGTGGCGGCGTCGTAGTCGACGACGCGTCCGGTCGTCATGCCGGCCAGCCACTCGCGCACGTAGCGCTCGTTGAGGCCGGCCGCTTCGGCGATCCGCGCGCTGGTCGCCGCCGGCAGTCCGGCCATCGTGTCCAGCAAACCGGTCTGGTGGCCGATGCTCAGCAGCAGCGTCAGGCTGGCGCCGTCGATGGCCGCGGCGATTCGTCCGGCGAATTCTTTGGTGCTTTCAGAGGCGCTCTCGGGTGCCGTCATGGTCAGCGACGGTACACCGTAGGTTGGTGGCCATGAGTCAGACAGTGCGCGGCGTGATTTCACGAAAGAAGGGTGAACCCGTCGAGTTGGTGGACATCGTCGTCCCGGATCCCGGGCCCGGCGAGGCGCTGGTCGACGTCATCGCCTGCGGGGTGTGCCACACCGACCTGACCTACCGCGAGGGTGGCATCAACGACGAGTATCCCTTCCTGCTCGGCCACGAGGCCGCCGGCCGGGTCGAGGCGGTCGGCCCCGGTGTCAGCGCCGTCGAGCCGGGTGACTTCGTCATCCTGAACTGGCGGGCCGTCTGCGGCCAGTGCCGGGCGTGCAAACGCGGCCGCCCGCACCTGTGTTTCGACACCTTCAACGCCGCGCAGAAGATGACGCTGACCGACGGCACCGAACTGACGCCCGCCCTGGGCATCGGGGCGTTCGCCGACAAGACGCTGGTGCACGCCGGGCAGTGCACCAAGGTCGATCCCGCCGCCGACCCGGCCGTCGCGGGCCTGCTCGGCTGCGGGGTGATGGCCGGCATCGGGGCGGCGATCAACACCGGCGGCATCACCCGCGACGACACCGTCGCGGTGATCGGCTGCGGCGGTGTCGGCGACGCCGCGATCGCCGGCGCCGCGCTGGTGGGGGCCAGGCGCATCATCGCCGTGGACACCGACGACACCAAGCTGGACTGGGCGCGCACGTTCGGCGCCACCCACACCGTCAACGCGCGTCAGGCCGACGTCGTCGAGGCCATCCAGGACCTCACCGACGGGTTCGGGGTCAACGTCGCGATCGACGCCGTCGGGCGGCCCGAGACCTGGAAGCAGGCCTTCTACGCCCGCGACCTCGCCGGAACCGTTGTGCTGGTGGGGGTCCCGACGCCCGACATGAAGCTGGACATGCCGCTGATCGACTTCTTCTCCCACGGCGGGTCGCTCAAGTCGTCCTGGTACGGCGACTGCCTGCCCGAACGCGACTTCCCCACGCTGATCGACCTCTACCTGCAGGGTCGGCTGCCCCTGGAGAAGTTTGTCTCCGAGCGAATCGGGCTAGACGACGTCGAGGAGGCGTTTCACAAGATGCACGGGGGCAAGGTGTTGCGTTCGGTGGTGATGCTCTGATGGTGAACATCGAGCGGGTGGTGACCCACGGCACCTTCGAACTCGACGGCGGCAGTTGGGAAGTCGACAACAACATCTGGCTGATCGGCGACAACTCCAACGTGGTGGTGTTCGACGCCGCCCACGACGCGGCCCCCATCGTCGAGGCCGTGGATGGCCGCCACGTGGTCGCGGTGGTGTGCACGCACGGCCACAACGACCACGTGACCGTCGCGCCGGAACTCGGCAAGACACTCGACGCGCCGGTGCTGCTGCATCCCGCCGACGAGGTGCTGTGGCGAATGACGCACCCCGACAGCGACTTTCGCGCAATCTGCGACGGCGAGACGCTGAGCATCGGAGGGACGGAGCTGCGGGCGCTGCACACCCCGGGCCACTCCCCGGGTTCGGTGTGCTGGTATTCGCACGACCTGGGCGTGGTGTTCAGCGGCGACACCCTGTTCGCCGGCGGCCCGGGCGCGACCGGCCGCTCGTATTCGGACTTCCCGACGATCCTGCAGTCCATCTCCGAGCGGCTGGGCAAGCTGCCCGGCGAGACGGTGGTGCACACCGGCCACGGCGACAGCACCACCATCGGCGACGAGATCGTCCACTACGAGGAGTGGGTGGCCCGCGGGCACTGAGCAGTCCGCCGTGGCGTAGGGCCCCAGCCACATCGGTCACATGAGTACCAGTTTGCAGACCACCATGCGAGCGCCGAACTCGATATCGCCGGCGATATCAGATTCGAACGTCGTCGATTGGTCGGCAGAGCCCGGTGACGCGACAACGACTCCTAATGCCCCTCGAAGATCCGGCGCTTCTCGGCCTCGAACTCCTCGGTGGTCAACGCCCCCGAGTCCCGCAGCGCGGCAAGGGTTTTGAGCCGCTCGAGGCGCACCCCCTCGTCACCGGGTTCGTGCGCGAGCGGCACCGGCGGTGCGACGGGCGGCGGGTAGTACGGGTTCGCCGCCACCACCGCCTGGCGCCGGATGCGGCCCAACCACAGCCCGGACATGATCGAACCGGCCAGCCCCACCACGAACAGCCCGACGAACAGCCACATCACGAAACCCGTAGAACTCTTGTGCCCGAAGGCCAGTCGCGGGTTGATATAGCCGTTGACCTGCCCGTCGGTCGTGACGTTGTAGGTGCCGCTGGAGGCGATCCGGGCGACCCACACCCGCACGTGCGCGTCGTTGTTGACCGTCGTCGTGGTGCCGATGCTTTCGGTCAGCGCGGGCTGCGCCACACCGTCGGGCGGCGCGATCGTGACCCCCAGCGGCGGCACCGGAAGTCCGCGGTCGGGTCCGCTGATGACGACGGTGTGCAGGCTGACGGTGACGTCTCCGGCGGGCAGGTAGAGGCTGCCCGAGCCGGGGACGGGCACCTCGCCGTAGGCGTTGTACTTGTCCAGGAAGAACGCGTTGAGCACCAGGGCGACGATGAATCCGCCCACCGACACGATCATCAGCACGACGGCGCCGGCCAGCCAAACCCTCGCGAGCCGCCTGCTGTTCATCCAGGCAGTGTGTCACTGCGGGCCGGACGACGGCAGCGCAACAGGGCAACGCCGAGGACGACGAAGGCCAGCGCCGGCACCCAGTCCCCCAACCGTTGATAGGGCGTGACGCGCGATCCCAGCGGCACCCCGACCACGGCCACGCCCCGGAAGCCCGACGGCAACCAGGCCACCCGGTGGCCCCGCGCGTCGAAGGCGGAGCTGTCGCCGGACAGTCCGACGTGCACGGCCGGGCGGCCCGCCTCGACGGCACGCACCGCGGGATGCGCGGCCAGCTGCGGCTGCGCCCAACTCCCCTGGAACGACGAGGTGGAACTCTGATACACCAACAGCTCGGCTCCGAGTTGGGCCTCCCGGCGGGCAAGGTCGGAGAACAGGGCCTCGTAGCTGACCAACGGTCCGATGGGCAGGGTGCCGGCGTGCAGCACGACGGGCCCGGTGCCGCGTCGGCGGTCCTCGGCGGCGGCCCTGCTGTGCCGCGTGATCCAGCCGAAAAGCGGTCGCAGCGGGACGTATTCGCCGAACGGCACCAGCCGGGTCTTCCGGTAGGTGCCCACCGCCCCGTGCTCCCCGATCAGCACCGCCGACTTGTAGATCCCGCCGCCGGGCTCGGGCGCGTCGACGTTGACCAGCAGGTCCGCCCCGACCCGCCGGGACAGGTCGGCGAGCCGCGCCAGAACGTCCGGGTGGCCGGCGAGATCGGATCCCACACTGCTTTCTCCCCAGATCACCAAATCCGGGTGCTGGCTGGCGACCGAATCGGTGAGCTCCTCGCCGGCGGCCTGGCGCGCGCCGGAGTCGGCGATGTCGCCGGGCTGCACCAGCGCCACGCGCAACGTGGTACCGCCCGCGGGCGACGGGCCGAACAGATACCAAGCCGGACCCACCGCCGCGCAGGCCAGCGCGCACCCCAGCGCGACGAGCCGGCCGGACGCCTCGCGGTGCACGACGACACCGACCAGGGCGGTATTGGCCGCCACCACAAGGAAACTCGTCAACCACACCCCGCCCAACGACGCCGACGCCAGCGTGACCGGCTGAGCGGATTGCGACGCGCCCAGCGACGCCCACGACCCGCCCAGCGGCGGCCACGACCGCACGGCCTCGGCCGCCACCCACGCGCTGGGCAACACCACCACGGCGGCGACCGTCCGCCCCGGTCCGACCGGCGCGGACAGCAACCTATGCGCCAGCCACCCCCACGGCAGCCAGAGCGCACCCAGGCCGGCGGCCATCACCGCCAGCAACGGGCCGATGAAAGTCACCAGCCAGTACTGGGTGGCCAGCACAAACCCGGTGACGCCGAGCCAGGCCCGCACCGCCGCGTCCCGTCCGCAAGGCGCGGACCGCACCACCAGCAGCAGCGGGACCAGGCCGAACCAGGCCAGCCACCACCACGACGGCGCGGGAAAGGCGAGCGCGGGCAGCCCGCCGGCGACCAGGGCCACTAGCCAACCGGGAATGCGTCGCGGCATGCTGACCAGGATGCCGCCCGAGCCGAAGGAGTGATACCCATGGCCAACGATCTCGTCGCCACGGTGCCCGATCTGTCGGGCAAGCTGGCGATCATCACCGGGGCCAACAGCGGCCTGGGGTTCGGTCTGGCCCGGCGGCTCGCCGCCGCCGGGGCCGACGTCGTGATGGCGATCCGCAATCGCGCCAAGGGTGAAAAGGCGATCGACGAAATCCGCAAGACGGTGCCCGACGCCAAGCTGACCATCAAGTCGCTGGACCTGTCGTCGCTGGCCGCCGTCGCCGCGCTGGCCGAACAGCTCAACGCCGAGGGCCGCCCCGTCGATATCCTGATCAACAACGCCGGCGTCATGACGCCGCCGGAACGCGACACCACCGCCGACGGCTTCGAATTGCAGTTCGGCAGTAACCATCTCGGGCACTTCGCGCTCACCGGCCACCTGCTGCCGCTGCTGCGCGCCGCCGCCAAGGCGCGCGTCGTCTCGCTGAGCAGCCTGGCGGCCCGCCAGAGCGCCAAGATCCACTTCGACGACCCGCAGTTCGAGAAGTCCTACGCGGCGATGTCGGCGTACGGGCAGTCGAAGCTGGCGGTGTTGATGTTCGCCCTCGAACTGGACCGGCGCAGCCGCGCGGCCGGCTGGGGCATCATGTCCAACGCCGCGCACCCCGGCCTGACCAAGACCAACCTGCAGATCGCCGGGCCGTCGCACGGCCGCGACAAGCCCGCGCTGATGGAGCGGTTGTACAGGGCGTCCTGGCGATTCACGCCGTTTTTGTGGCAGGAGATCGACGAGGGCATCCTCCCGGCGCTGTACGCCGCGGCCGCGCCGCACGCCCAGGGCGCGGCGTTCTACGGGCCCCGCGGATTCTACGAGGCCGCCGGCGGTGGGGTGCGGCCGGCCAAGGTGCCCGCGCCCGCCCGCAACGAGGCTGACTGCCAACGACTTTGGGAGCTTTCCGAGCAGCTCACCGGCGTCAGCTACCCGAAGCCGGACTGACGACTATCGTTGGGCCATGCGGCCTGAACCTCGGATGCCCGAATCGAGCATTGTGGTCCGGCCCGAACCCGTCTACACCCAGTCGTCGCGGCTGCAGGCCGCCGGGCTGGCGCCGGCCATCGCGTTGTTCGAGCGGGCCGCCGAGCGGGTCCCGCTGCCCAAGCCCCCGCAGCCCATCGTCGTCGCCGACTACGGCGCGGCCAACGGGCACAATTCGCTCAAGCCGATGTCGGCGGCGATCGCGGTGCTGCGTCGCCGCACCCGCCACGACCACGCAATCCTGATGGTGCACACCGACATACCGGACAACGACTTCTCGGCGCTGTTCCACACGCTCGAGGACGACCCGGAGAGCTACCTGCACCTGGACACCGCGACGTTCGCGTCGTCGATCGGCCGTTCGTTCTACGACCAGATCGTGCCGTCGAAGACGGTCAACCTCGGCTGGTCGTCGTGGGCGACGCAGTGGCTGAGCACGATGCCGTGCGAGGTGCACGATCACGTGCACATCGGCTACAGCGACGACGACACCGCGCGCGCGGCGTACGCCCACCAGGCGGCCCTGGACTGGCTGAACTTCGTGGCGTTCCGCGGCCGCGAGCTGGCCCCCGGCGGGCGGCTGGTGGTGATGACGATCGCCGTCGACGAGGACGGCACACCGGGGTTCCCGACGCTGCTCGACGCGATGCTCGCGGCGCTGCGTGAGCACGTGCGCGACGGGCTGCTGCGCCAGGACGAGGCCCGGCGCATGACCATTCCCACAGTTGCCCGCAGCGAGAAGGACTTTCGCGCCCCGTTTTCGCCCAGCGGGCGCTTCGAGGGCCTGTCGATCGACCATCTCGACACGTTCAACGCGCAGGACCGATTCTGGGCGCGATTCCGGGTGGACGGCGACGCCGAGGCCTTCGGGGCGCACTGGGCCGCCTTCGCCCGCGCGGCGTTGTTCCCCGCCCTGGTGCGCGGGCTGGACGGCGGCGCACGCGACGCACGGGCCGGGGAATTCGTCGACCAGCTCGAGCAGGCGGTCGCGGCCCGGCTGTCAAGCGCGCCCGAGCCGATGCGGATTCCGCTCGCGTTGGTCGAACTGGTCAAGCACGAACCATCCCGCTGATGAGAGTTTCGACACAACGCCGCAACGGGTAACCCCCTGAAGATCGCGACCCGCGATGGCGAGGGGGTTTGATGCATGAGCGTCCAGGACGATAAATCGGCTGCTCAGGACACCGAGCAAAACGAAGACACCGAGCAAAAGCTGACGGAGAAGCCGGAGCCGGACGAGGGCCACAAAGAGAAGGCCGCCGAGATGATGGAGGCCTACAAGGAGAAGCCCACCATCGTGCTGCCCGGCACCGGGGGAAGCGTGTCGGGAACCGCCGTCAACGAGTGGCTGGACGACGACGGCAATCCCAGGCATGAAGAGCCCGAGGGCGGCGGCTCCGAGGGCCAGGCACAAGGCGACGATTCCCGCGACGAGCAGGCTCTGCAGGACCAGATCGAGAAGGACAAGGCCCTCAACGAGCAACTCAAAGAGGCGGCGAAGGCGGAGAACAAGGGCGAAAAGCGTTGACCTATCGGACCTATTGGGTCGTTCCGAGCTGAGCGGGCACCTGGGGGATGCCGCCGATGCCCAAATCACCCCCGATCCCTTGAATGATCTGGTTGACCCGGTCCAGGCCCGGGATGGGTTCGTTGAGGCCGGGGACCGCCGGAATCGGCGGTACCTCGGGGATCCGCGGCGCCGCCGGACGTGCGGGCGCGGCCGCCAGGGGCGGCGCCTGCTGCGGTTGGGCTGACGGGACGGCTGACGGGACGCTGGTCGGCGGCGCGGGAGCCTCTTCGCTGGGCGGCGGGGGCTGAGCGGTCGCGGTGTTGGCGGGCGGCGCGGGAACCGGGGTGCTGGTCACGCCCGGCGCCGGCGTCGTCGCGGATTTGTTCGCAGAGGTCAGGCCGATCGTGACGGCGGTCCCGACGAGCGCAACGGCCGCCGCCGCGGCGACGACCGCGGCCAGCACGGGCAGCCGGAAGAGACGCCGGCCCGTGCGCTTCGCGGCCGCGGGCTCGTCGGCAGCCTGTTCGCCGGCGCGGGCGGGCGTGGCCTGCGATGAGGTGCCGGTCTGTGACCAGGCCCGTACGGGCATGACGCCCGCGGTCGGTCCGGCGGGCGCCGCTCGGGCCGTCGCGGTCGCCTCCGGCGGCCGGAATTCCGGAACCGACTTCACCGGCGCCTGCGCCGTCGCCGTGCCGGGCGCGGCGGGCGCCGAAGCCGTCGCCGCGTTCTCCCCGGGACCGTGCGCCGCCCGCAGCGCGGCGCCGGTGGCCGCCGTCAGGTGCGGACGCGGCGTGGTGATGACCGGGACGCGGAAGTACTGCGACAGCGTGGTGGTGATCGCGGGGATGTTCGCGCCGCCGCCGACGGAGACGACGGCGACCAGGTCGTGGATCCCGTTGCGCGCCAAGGCGTTTTCCAGCACCGCCACGAACCTGTCCAGCGGCGTGCGGATCGCCTCGTCGAACTCCTCGCGGCTGACCCGGACTTCGCCCGTGAGCCCGTCGGTCAGCGCGGTCACCGTGCTCGACGACAGCTCTTCCTTGGCGCGCCGGCATGCGGTCCGCAGCCGGCTCAGCGAGCCGATCGCCACGGTGCCCGCCGGGTCGAAGGCAGCGGTGCTCGGCATGTTGGAGATGACGGCGCTCAGCAGCGCCTGGTCGATCAGGTCGCCGGAGAAATCGGGCAGGCGCACGGTCGGGGCCAGCGCCTGGTAGTCGCCGTCGGCGCGCATGAACGTGATGCTGGTGCCGGTGCCGCCGAAGTCGCACACCGCCACGGTCCCGGCGCGCGGTATCCCGGGGTTGGTCCGCACGGCGAGCAGCGCGGCCGCGGCGTCGGGAATCAGCAGCAGGGGCCGCGCCCGGTGGGACCATTCGGCCACCGAGCTCAGCGCGGTGCCCACCGCGTCGACCGCGGGCGAGGCCCAGTGGGCGGGATAGGTCACGGCGAGGCTGTCGGGCAGGGCCCGCCCGCCGGTGACGGCGTAGGCCAGCGCGCGCATGGCGTCGGCGATCAGTTCCTCGCTGCGGTGCACCGAGCCGTCGGCGGCCACCACCCCGCGCGGGTCGGACACCCGCTGCACGAACCCGGTCAGCACCAGGCCGGGCCCATCGAGCCGCGGATTCTCCGCCGGGATGCCCACCTCCGGCGCGCGCCCGGGGTAGAGCGTCAGGACGGGCTTACGGGTGATGAAGCGGCCGGCGACCACCCCCGCCAGGTTCGTGGCCCCGATCGACAAGCCCAGCGCGGTCCCAGCTCCATCGGCCATATGTCCCAACCCCAACTCCACCCGACTCGCACCCGGCTAGCCGTTATTGTGCCGCGCCAACCTGTACCGAGTCTCAGCGGAACCTAGGTGCGGGCTGTGCGCCGGTCAGCGAATGTTGCCGGCCCCGGCGATCAGCGGCAGGTCGAGCGGCGTGACCCAGCCGGGCCGCAGCTCGTTGACGGCCGGCACCGCGTTGAGGGCGCGCATCCCGGTCGCCAGGCACCCGGCCGTGGCCGCGTCGCGGCCCGAACCGTCGGTGAACCGGAACGCGGTCTCCTGGAAGACGCTCGGCGTGCCCTCGATCTCCACCCGGTAGACGTCGTTGTCGTGCCCGGAGGGCCAGTCGGGGGCGGCGTCGAGGCCGATCCGGTTGACGTGCTCGAGCTGAATCCTGGTGTCGCCCTTGTAGATCCCATTGATGGTGAACCGGACGGCGGCGACGTGCCCGGGCTTGATCACGCCCTTGACGGTGTTGCGCTCGGTGGGCGTCACCCACTTGTCCCAGGTGGTGGTGATCTCGTCGAGCATGATGCCGGCCGCGTGGGCGATCATCGGGACGGTCGCGCCCCACGCGAAGATCAGCATGTTGGAGTCTTCCAGCATCGGGCTGTACTCGGGCTCGCGGCCGATGCCCATCTCGACCTCGTAGTCGCCCTCGTAGTTGGTGTAGTCCAGCAGCTCCGACGCGCGCACCCGGCGCACCTCCGAGCACAGGCCCATCAGCGTCATCGGGAACAGGTCGTTGGCGAACCCGGGGTCGATGCCGGTGGTGAAGCAGGACGACTCCCCCAGCTCGCACGCCTCGGTGATCGGCGCGATCCAGTTCGGCGGGTTCAGGTGCATCGTCGGCCACACCCACGGCGTCATCGCCGTCGAGCACACGTCGATCCCGGCCCGCAGGAAGCGGGTGATCAGCGCGATGTTGTCCTTGGCGTGCATCGCCGTCGGGCCGTAGTGCACCAGCGCGTCGGGCTTCAGCGCGATCAGGGCGTCGACGTCGTCGGTGGCGATGATGCCGACCGGCTCGGGCAGCCCGCAGATGTCGCCGACGTCGCGCCCGACCTTGTCGGGGTTGCTGACGCCGACACCCACCAACTCGAACAGCGGATGCTCGACGATCTCGGCGATCACCATCTTGCCGACGAAGCCGGTGCCCCAGACCACCACACGCTTTGAGCCGTGTTCCGACATACTCACCTTCCCGTACCAGCCCCCGTGGGACTCACACTAGAGCGGCCCGGCTTCGTCTGGGCGGAAAGCTTCCGTAGCACCGCGTGTGGTGACACGATGCAAATCATGACCAAGTATGTGCGCGGGCTTTCGATCCTGTTCGCCGTCGGTGTCGGGTGCGCGGGGACCGTCCCCGGCGTGGCCCACGCCATCCCCCAGATGCCGCAGGCCCGGTACGAGGTGACCGGCGGCGCCGTCGCCCAGTACATCTCGTATCAGACCGACGCCGGTCAGCTGCACCAGGTCAATGTGCCGCTGCCCTGGTCGACGGAATTCACCTCGTTCGGGGGCCAGGTGTTCGTGATCAGCGCGCAGGGGGCGGGCCCCCTGCGCTGCCGGATTCTGCTCGACGGCAACGTGGTCGCCGACGCGCAATCGGCGGGCGGCAGGACGGTCTGTGCGCACTAGCGGTTTTGCGGGAGGTTCTCGGTGAGTCTCAAGACGGGTATCGCGACACGAACGAACGGGGCGCCTCCGCCGGAGGTCCCGCTCTCCGACATCCACCTCGACTCGCTCGACTTCTGGGGTCTCGACGACGACTTCCGCGACGGCGCGTTCGCCACGCTGCGCCGCGAGGCGCCGCTCTCGTTCTGGCCCGCGATCGAGATGGAGGGATTCGAGGCGGGCGAGGGCTACTGGTCGCTCACCCGACACGACGACGTGCACTTCGCCAGCCGTCACCCGGAGATCTTCAGCTCCACCCCGAACATCACGGTCAACGACAACGCGCCGGAGATCGCCGAGTACTTCGGGTCGATGATCGTGCTCGACGACCCGCGCCACCAGCGGCTGCGCTCGATCGTCAGCCGGGCGTTCACCCCGAAGGTGGTGGCGCGCATCGAGGCGTCGGTGCGCGAGCGCGCCCGCAGGCTGGTCGCGTCGCTGATCGCCAACCATCCCGACGGGGAGGCCGACCTGGTCACCGAGCTCGCCGGACCGCTGCCGCTGCAGATCATCTGCGACATGATGGGCATCCCCGAGGACGACCATCAGCGAATCTTCCACTGGACCAACGTGATTCTCGGGTTCGGTGACCCGGACCTGACGACCGACTTCGACGAGTTCCTGAAGATCTCGATGGACATCGGCGCCTACGCCACCGCGCTCGCCGAGGACCGCCGCGTCAACCACCACGACGACCTCACCACCAGCCTGGTCGAGGCCGAGGTCGACGGCGAGCGGCTCTCGTCGGCGGAGATCGCGTCCTTCTTCATCCTGCTGGTGGTGGCGGGGAACGAGACGACGCGCAACGCGATCAGCCACGGCGTGCTGGCCCTGTCGCGCTACCCCGACGAACGGGACAAGTGGTGGGCCAACTTCGAGCGGCTGGCGCCCACGGCCGTCGAGGAGATCGTGCGGTGGGCCTCGCCGGTGGTCTACATGCGGCGGACCCTGACCCGCGACTTCAAGCTCGGTGGCACCAAGATGGCCGAGGGTGACAAGGCGGTGCTGTGGTACAACTCGGCCAACCGCGACGAATCGACGTTCGCCAACCCGTGGCTCTTCGACCTGGCGCGAACCCCGAACCCGCACTTCGGTTTCGGCGGCGGTGGGGCGCATTTCTGCCTCGGGGCCAACCTCGCCCGCCGCGAGATCCGGGTCGTCTTCGACGAGTTGCGCCGCGAGATACCCGATCTCGTCGCGACCGCCGAACCCGCGCGGTTGTTGTCGCAGTTCATCCACGGCATCAAGACGCTGCCGGTCGCCTGGACCCCGCCGCGCGGTTAGCAGCCCGTGACCATTCCCGCGTTTCCCGCCCCCGACGTGCTCGCCGCCCGGCAGAAGCTCGTGCTCGACCACTTCCACGACGAGGTGCGCCAGGACTGGGACGACGTGTTGTCGACCTTCCCCCACCCGCGCTACGAGCTGATCCCGCAGATGATCGTGCACGACGGCGACACCGCGGTGCGCGACTACTACGCCTACACCCGCACCGCCTTTCCCGACCAGGACCACGAGATCATCGCGCTGCGGCACAGCGCCGACGCGGTGATCGTCGAGTTCTGGTTGATGGGCACCCATCTGGGATACCTGGGCAAGGTCCCGCCCACCGGCAGCCGGTTCCGGGTCCGCATGACCGCATACTTCGTCTTCGACGACACCGAAACGCTTGTGTGCGAACGCATTTACTTCGACACGCTGACCATGATCAAACAGCTCCTCGGCGGGCTGGACATGAAGAAGCCCGCCAATTGGCTGCTGGCCGCGCGCTGCGCGCGCGGGTTCCTGTCGATGTCGTCGGACAAACCGGATCCGGCGCTGACGAATACCGTGCCACCGGCCTTCGCGGGTGCCTAAACTGCGTGCATGCGGGCGCTTTACCCGGTATGCGGCCTGACCGCCCTGGTGGCGTTGGGCTGGTGCGCGACGGCCACCGCCGCGCCGTTTCCGCAGGGCTCGCACACCGTGAAGTGGATCGACCTGCAGGCCGGCGAGTGCGTGGCCGACCTGCCCCCGCCAGACCTGAGCCGGGTGACCGTCACCGTAGTCGACTGTGCGACGGCGCATTTGGCCGAGGTGTACCTGCGCGCCCCGATGGCCGTCGACACCGCGGTCGCCGGCGTCGCAAACCGGGACTGCGCCGCCGGGTTCGCTCCGTACACCGGCCGACCCGTTGAGGGCAGCCCGTTTTCGATCACCTACCTGATCGACTCGAATCAGGACCGCACCGGGGCCAATCCCACGCCCAGCACGGTCATCTGCCTGCTACAGTCCGCCAACGGCCGGCCCCTGACCGGATCGGCGCATCGCTGATCAGCAGCCGAGTTGCGCTGCCAGGTCCAGGAAGTCGGACGCGTTGACGTCGAACTCGTCGGAATAGGTCACGTCGGCCTCGCCGTCGGCGCCGAACTCCAGCGGGCGGGCGACGAACGCGGTCCGGAACCCGAGCCGCCCGGCGGCGCTGATGTCGTACTTGTGACTGGCCACCATCATGATCTCGCCCGCGTCCATACCCAGATAGGTCGCGGCCATCCGATAGATCGCCGGGTCGGGCTTGAACACCCCGGCCATCTCCGCGGTGAAGATCGCGTCCCAGGGCAAGCCCGCGCGCTTGGAGATCTCGACGACCGCCGACACGTCGGCGTTGGACAGGGTGGCCAGCGTGTAGGCGCCTTTGAGGCGTGTCAGCCCGGGCACCACGTCCGGCCAGGGCGTCAGCCGCCGCCAGGCCAGGGTCAGGTCGTCCCTTTCGGAGTCGGAGAATCCGATGCCCAGCTCGTCCAGGACGCGGTCGAGCGCGCGGCGATAGACCGAGTGGACCGGCACCCATGAGCTGCCCCGACGCTCGGCGACGTCCAGCGTCGCGAAGTAGGCTGCGCGCCAACGCCGCACCACGTCGGGCCAGTCGGCGTCCGGGTGGCGGCCGGCGCCGATCCGCCGCGCTTCCCCGCACACCGTCGAATGGAAGTCCGTCGCCGTCCCTTGCACGTCGAACAGCAGCGCCTTGACCACACGCGCCATCATGCCCCTGCGCAGGAATCTACGATGTGCTGGTGGCCGACCGAGCCGAAGAACACGAGCCCGACTACCGGTTCACCATGGCCAACGAGCGGACATTCCTGGCCTGGCAGCGCACGGCGCTGGGCCTGCTCGCCGCGGCGGTGGCCCTCGTGCAGCTGGTCCCCGAGCTGACCGTCCCGGGCGCCCGCCGCGTGCTCGGGACGGGGCTCGCGGTGCTGGCCGTCCTCACCAGCGGGATGGGGCTGCTGCGCTGGCGGCAGGCGGATCGCGCCATGCGCCGCGGCGACCCCTTGCCCCGTCACCCCTCACCGACCTACCTGGCGGTGGGCCTGACCGTGGTCGGGCTCGTCGCGCTCGCGTTGGTGATCGCGAAGGCGGTCATCGGTTGAGCGACTCGTCGGCGGATCGCGGGAGCCAGGCCGAACGGACGACGCTGGCGTGGACGCGCACGTCGTTCGCGTTCCTGGCCAACGGCGCCCTGCTGATGATCAGGAACCTCCACGGCTCGGTCGGGCCGACGGGGCTGATCCCCGCCGCATTGGCCGGCGCCTTGGCATTGGGTACGTTCGTGATCGCCGTCCACCGCCAGTACACCCTGCAGCAGCGGCCCCTCCCGCAGCGGCTCACCCCCCGGCGCCAGGTGCACATCATCGGAATGGCCGTGCTTGCGCTCACCGTCGTCACGGCGCTTGCCCAGCTGATCTAGGACGAACGTCATCCGCCCGGTCGTCGGCAACGAATTACGGGAGTGGACAGCTGCGGGCAAACCGCCGACCCGCTGCGGCATCGAGTCGCCGCAGCAGGGCCCCGGGATCGGGTCTTCGGGGGCGCGCCGGGCGCTAGGCTACCGATCGATGACGGGACCGCCCACGCCCAGCGAGGACCTGGACGCGCTGCTGCACAAGGTCGCGCGCGGGGACCGCGACGCGTTCGCCGCGGTTTACGACCTCACCAAGAGTCGGGTGTACGGAATGGTGATGCGGGTGCTGCGCGATTCCGGCTACAGCGAGGAGACCACCCAAGAGGTCTACTACGAGGTGTGGCGTACAGCGCCCGGCTACGACGCCGCCAGGGGCTCGGCGCTGTCCTGGCTGCTGACCATCGCGCACCGGCGGGCCGTCGACCGGGTGCGCGCCGAGGAAGCGTCGGGCAGGCGGGATTCCCGCTACGCAGCCGCCAGCGCCGACCCCGCCAGTGACGTCGTCGCCGATTCGGCGATCGCCGGCGACGAGCGCCGCCGCGTCGCCGAATGCCTGGGCGCGTTGACCGACACGCAGCGGGAGTGTATCCAGTTGGCTTATTACGACGGACTCACCTACAGCCAAGTGTCGGACCGGCTGGCCGCGAATCTGTCGACGATCAAGTCACGCATGCGCGACGCGCTGCGCGCCCTGCGTAACTGCCTGGAAGTGCCATGACCGAACCGAACGAATTCGAATTGCTCGAGCTCGCAACGCCATACGCGTTGGATGCCGTGTCGGATGAGGAGCGCGCCGAAATCGAGCGGCAAGTGGCGGCCGCGCCGCGATCGGTGGCGGCGGCCTTCGATGATGAAGTCCGTGCCATCCGCGAGACGATGGCGGTCGTCTCGGCGACGACGGCCGTCGAACCGCCGGCGCGCCTGCGGGCCGCGACGCTGGCGGCGATACCTGCCCCCGATGAGCGCAAGTACGGTTGGCGCACCGCGGTTTTGGCGGCCGCGGCGGCAGCGGTGGTGGTCGGCGCCGCCGCATTCGGCGTCGGGATCCTGATGCGTCCGCACCCGCCGTCGACCATCGCCGAGCAGGTCTTTGCGGCCCCGGACGTGCGCACCGTCTCCGGCCCGCTCGGCAATGGCACTGCCACCGTTGTCTTTTCCCACGACCGCAACGCCGGTGTGCTGGTGATGAACAACGTCCCGCCGCCGAAGCCCGGGACCGTCTACCAAATGTGGCTGCTGGGCGACAAGGGTCCGACGTCGGCCGGGACGATGAGCACGGCGGCCGTGGCGCCGTCGACCACCGCCACGCTCACCAACCTCGGATCGTCCACCACACTCGCGTTCACCGTCGAACCCGGTACCGGGTCGAAACAGCCGACCGGAACGATACTGGCTGCATTGCCCCTTGGCTGAATCTCCACCCTGACCCGTCCGCGGCCTCGTCGTCTCCGAATCACTCCTGTCCGGTCGAAAGGCGGCGCTACCGGCGACTGCAGGGCGCCAAGCTGACCGTGGCCGGTCAGGGCAACGACCTCAAGGTCACGCCCAGCGCCAGGCCGAGACCGAACCCGCTTTGGCGGAGTATTCCGATCAGCGGATCGCCGACGTCGCACCAAATCGTCTCCGGCGGGCAGCTGCGACCGGGGACCCTCGAGGTGCGCGCCGACCAAGCGCTGCAGGTGTATTCGTTCACGTACGGCTGAAACTTTTACCCCTGCACCAATCCGAAGGTGGTCGGGCTCCGAATCACTCATCAAATGTCGGACCAATCAAGGGAGTCAAACGCGATGAAAGCACACATGACGTCGGTGGCAGCGAAAGGATTCGCGGTAGCGGCGATGCTGGGTCTGGGTGTGGTGACCGCTCCGACCGCGGCGGCGGCCGATCTGGTGGGCCCCGGCTGCTCTGATTACGCGGCTGCCAACCCCAGCGGCCCGGGGTCGGTGCAAGGAATGTCGCAGGTTCCGGTGGCGGTAGCGGCGTCCAACAATCCGGTGCTGACCACCCTGACGGCTGCACTGTCGGGCAAGCTGAACCCGAACGTCAACCTGGTCGATACCTTGAACAACGGCCAGTACACGGTCTTCGCACCGACCGACGCCGCATTCAGCAAGCTTCCGGCGGCCACCGTCGACAAGCTCAAGACCGACTCGCAGCTGCTCACCAGCATCCTGACCTATCACGTGGTGCCGGGCCAGTTGAGTCCGACGATGGTCGCCGGCTCGCATAAGACGGTCCAAGGCGCGAACGTGACCGTGACCGGCCAGGGCAACGGCCTCAGGGTCAACAACGCGGGTCTGGTCTGCGGTGGCGTGCCCACCGCCAACGCGACCGTGTACATGATCGACACGGTGCTGATGCCGCCGGCGTAATGCGTAATCGCACGCCTGTCAGCCACGTTCGCCACACCAGCCCCTCCGAGAAGTGACCCACTGTTTGCCCGCCTCACAGCGACATCCGGCCCCGCGCCGACGTTGTCGCTCAGAGGCGGGCTAACGGTCGGCCGCACACCTGCGGGGGGCGGGTGCGGCGGATGTGGCTAGTCGCCCAGCAGTGCGCGCACCGCGGGCCGAGGCCCCGTCGGCCGCAGCATCGCGCTGGCGGGGCGGGGACGCACCGCCAGCGGCCACCAGAACCAGCGGCCCAGCAGTGCGGCGATGGACGGGGTCATGAACGCGCGCACCACCAGAGTGTCGAACAGCAGGCCCAGGCCGATCGTCGTGCCGACCTGGCCGAGCACCCGTAGTTCGCTGACCGCCATGGATGCCATCGTGAAGGCGAACACCAGACCCGCGTTGGTCACGACCTTGCCGGTGCCCCCGAGCGACCGGATGATCCCGGTGTTCAGGCCCGCGCCGATCTCCTGCTTGAACCGGGCGACCAGGAGCAGGTTGTAGTCGGATCCCACGGCCAGCAGGATGATCACCGACATCGCGAGCACCAGCCAATGCAGTTCCATTCGGATGATGTGCTGCCACAACAACACCGAAAGCCCGAAGGAGGCGCCCAGCGAAAGCGCCACCGTCCCCACGATCACCACGGCCGCGACGAAACTGCGCGTGATCACCAGCATGATGACGAAGATGAGGCAGAGCGAGGAAATCGCCGCGATCATCAGATCGTATTTGGCGCCATCGGAGATGTCCTTGAATACCGCCGCGGTGCCGCCGAGGGAGATTTTCGCGTTCTCCAGCGGGGTGGTCTTCAGCGCTTCCTCGGCCGCGGTCTTGATGGCGTCGACCCGGGCGAAGCCCTCGGGTGTCGCGGGGTCACCTCGGTGCAAGATGAACAGGCGCGCGGCCTTGCCGTCCGGGGACAAGAACATTTCCATGCCGCGCTTGAAGTCTCGGTTGTCGAAGACCTCCGGTGGCAGGTAGAAGGAATCGTCGTTCTTGGCTGCGTCGAACGCCTGCCCCATGGCGCTGGGGTCCGTGCTGCTCGCCGCCAGCTGTCCGACGATCCCGGACATGGTGCTGTGCATCGTCAGCATCATGGTCCGCATGCTCGCCATGCTGTCGATCATCGGGGGGATCTGCGCGAGCATCTGGGGCATGAGCACGTCGATCTTGTCGAGGTCGGCGACCAGATCCCTTAACTCGTCGTTGATTTCGTCGACGCCGTCGAGCGCGTCGAAGACCGATCTCAGCGACCAGCAGACGGGGATGTCGAAACAGTGCCGTTCCCAGTAGAAGTAGCCGCGCAGTGGACGGAAGAAGTCCTCGAAATCCGATATGCGATCGCGCAATTCGGCAGTGATGGCTTGCATGTCGTGGGTTTCACCGGTCAGGTGATGAGTCGTGGCGACGAGCTGCGACATCGCGTCGTACATGCGCTGCATGATGTCGATCATCTTGGCCAGCTCGTCGGCCTGCTTGAGCAGGTCATCCATGCGTTGCTCCTCGAAGGAGCGGTTCTGAACCAGGGCGGCATTCTGCACGCTGATCATGAACGGCAACGTCGTGTGCGGGAGCGTCGTTCCGTCCGGCCGGGTGATCGCCTGAACCCGGGACACACCCGGCACGGCGAGAACGCCTTTGGCTAACTTGTTCAACACCAACATGTCTGCGGTGTCGCGCATGTCGTGATCGGCCTCGACCAACATGATCTCCGGCTTCATCCGCGCTTGGGAGAAGTGGCGGTCCGCCGCGCTGTAACCGGCATTGGCCGGGATGTAGCCCGGAACATACTGTCGGTCGTTGTAGCTGGTCCGGTAGCCGGGCAGCGCAAGCAGGCCGACCAGGGCTATCCCGCACGTCGCCGCCAGGACGGGTCCGGGCCATCGGGTGACCACGGCGCCCATCCGTCGCCAGCCGCGAACCTTGATCATCCGCTTGGGGTCGAAGAGGCGATGGCGACTGCCCACGGTGAGAACGGCGGGTCCCAGCGTGAGCGCGGCGGCCACCGCGACGAGCATGCCCGCGGCGCACGGTATGCCGAGGGATTGAAAATAGGGCAACCGCGTGAAGCTCAGGCAGAACGTCGCGCCCGCGATCGTCAAGCCGGAGCCCAAGATGACGTGGGCGACCCCACGGTAGGTGGTGTAGTAGGCCGCTTCCCGATCCTCGCCGGCCTGCCGTGCCTCCTGGTAGCGGCCAAGCAGGAATATCCCGTAGTCGGTTCCCGCCGCCAGGCCCAGCGACGTGAGCAGGTTGATGGCGAAGGTCGACAACCCGATGACGCCGAGGTCTCCGAGCAGCGCGACGGTCCCCCGCGCGGCCACGAACTCGACTCCCACCAACATCAGCAGCAGCACGACGGTGACGATCGACCGATACACGGCCAGCAGGACGACGAAGATCACCGCGACGGTCGTCGCCGTGATCACGACGAGCGACTTGTCGCCGCTGGAGTGCATGTCGGCGATCAGCACCGACGGCCCGGTCAGGTAGACCTTGAGCCCATTCGGTGGGGGCGTTCGCGCGACGATCTCTCGCGCCGCGTCGATCGATTCCGCGGCCAGGGCCTCGCCCTGGTTACCGGCGAGGTCGAGTTGGACGTACGTGGCCTTGCCGTCGGCGCTTTGCGCACCCGCGGCGGTGAGGGGGTCGCCCCAGAAATCCTGGATGTGCTGGACGTGTCGTGAATCGTCCTTCAGCTTGCGAATCAGAGCGGCATAGTATTTGTGGGCGTCGTCACCGAGCGGTTGTTCGCTCTCCAGGACAATCATCGCCGCATTGTCGGAATCGGATTCCCGGAATACTTTGCCCATCCGCTTCATCGCCTGTATCGACGGCGCTTCGTCGGGCGTCATCGACACCGAGTGCTCTTGTCCGACCTTTTCCAGCGACGGGACAAAGAGTGTAACGAGGACCGTGATTGCCAGCCACCCGAGGATGATGGGGATCGAAAGCCGGCGGATGGCGCGCGCGATCAATGGCCGTTCCTGGTGTGTGCCCACCGTGCGGTTAATGGTCACGCGGATTTCAGTTATTGCCCTTTGCCCCGGGGTTTGTGGTAACGCACTCGATACAGCCCGGCGCCGACGTCGACTTTGGTGATGTTTTCTTACGCCAGTGAACGTACGCTACGACGCGAGGTGACGGCCCGCAAATCGAATAATCGCCGGACTGTCGGCCTCCGGCGCGGCCCCCCAGCAGCGGTAGCCGCGCCATCCGGCCGGTAACCGGCGTCATGCCGGCGACCCGGACTGCCGAGGTTAGCCTGACCAAAGTCACCAGTCCCGCTGCGCTGCTGGTGCTTTCGCGCACCCCCACCGGCAGTGACCGCCGAGGCGACCGGTCGCCGAAACCGAGCGGATGGCCACCACCCGCACTACACTCCTGGCTCATGTGTTCAACATAGACATGTGTTGAACAAGGCGCCCTTCGGGGGTTAAGGTTTCGAGAAAACAGCGATATCCGGAGGCAGACTGGGCCACCTTTGCCATAGGGTCCGAATCAATGAGCGTGGCGAATTAACCACGACAGGCGATTCGGCGCGTAAGTTCCACCGGTGCAGAGTCGGGGCCAATGCCGGATTCCGTTTCTGCGCCTTCGCAGATTGGTCTCTGAGCAATGCCTCAACAGCCTTCCGTCACCATCGTCATTCCCGCCTATAACGAGGAACGTTATATAGGCAAATGCCTGGCATCGTGCATCGACCAAACTTCGGCACCGGACGAGATAATCGTCGTCAACAACAAGTCGACCGACAACACCGCGTCCATCGTGCGCCGGTACCAGGCCGAGAACCCGCACGTCGACATCCAGCTACTCGAGCAAAACAAGCATCAGGGCATTGCCCCGACGCGCAACCACGGTTTCGATCACGCGCGCAGCGACATCATTGCCCGGACCGACGCCGACTCCGTCATTGCCAAGGATTGGGTCGAGACCATTCGACGCCGGTTTGAGGATCCGGATATCGACGCGGCGAGCGGACCCATCGGCTTTCACGACATGCCGCTGCGGGGCTTCCTGTTCTGGGTCGACTCCAGGCTGCGCGGCCAGGTGCACAAGTACGCAAAGAACGAGCGGTTCCTCATCGGTGCGAACATGGCGATTCGCGCCCAGGCGTGGAAGTCGGTTCGCCACCGCACGCAGCTGGACCTGGAAGACCGCCTGCATGAAGACGTGGATCTCGCCCTGACCTTGTTCAAGAATGACTTCGAGATCGCGTACGAACCGGGCATGGTCGCGGCGATGTCCGCCCGCCGGGTGGAATCGTCGCCGCGGGATTTCTACCGGTATGTCACGCGCTACACCCGGACGACCGACCTGCACGGCATCAAGAGCCCCGCCGCGTACACGGCCATCACCACCCTTCTGCTGCTGTACTTCCCCTTCCGCGCGATGCGGTTCTTCTACGACGAGGACAACCGACGGTTCACCTCGTCGAAGGTCCGAGGCAAGCTGCGCAGCAGGAACAGCGACCGGGGCGGCGACGAGTCGCCGAACGGCGAGCTGTTGCGCGGCGCATGACGGCGATCACCGCGCCGCTCGGCAGCCACATTGCCGGCAGCGTCCGCAGGCAGGCGGCGCTGGTAGCCGGATTCGGTCTGGCCGTCCCGCTCGCCGCCGGCGCGCTGGGGGTCGGCCTGTTGAGCGGTAGCCGACGGCGCGGCCTCAACTTCTTCGCTTCCACCTGGCCGCAAGCGCTGCTCGCCACCAACGGCATCCGGTTCACGGTCGTCGGCGCGCAGAACCTGACGGCCCAGCGCCCCGCTGTGTTTCTCTACAACCACCGCAACCGGGTCGACCCCTTCATCGCCGCCGCGCTGGTCCGCGACAACTGGATCAAGATCGCCAAGAAGGAGCTGGCCCGCGACCCGATCATCGGGACGCTGCTCAAGCTGAACGACGGCGTGTTCCTCGACCGAGAGGACACCGCGGCGGCCGTGGAAACCCTGCACGAGGTCGAGGAGCGCGCCAAGGAGGGCCTGTCCATCCTGATCGCCCCGGAAGGCACCGCGCTGGAGACCACCGGGGTGGGGCCGTTCAAGAAGGGGGCCTTCCGCATCGCCATGGCCGCGGGCATTCCGATCGTGCCGATCGTGATCCGCAACGCGGAGATCATCGCCGCGCGGGATTCCATGGAGATCAACCCGGGCACGGTGGATGTCGCTGTGCTGCCGCCGATCCCCGTCGACGACTGGACGCTCGACACGTTGGCCGATCGCATCGCCGAGGTGCGCCAGCTGTATCTGGACACCCTGGCCGATTGGCCGACGGAAGCCTAGGCGGCTGCCGGAAGCGGGCAAAATGCCGGCTATCCCGGGCCGTGGCAGGTGGGGCTAGGCGATCACGTAATCGCTGAACGGGAACGTCTCCGCTTCCCGCACCGAGTTCAACGTCGACGTCGGCCGCAGCAGCGACGCCTCACCGCTGGGGCTGAAGTAGTACGAGCGCGACGTCGCGCAGTTGCCGGAGTAGAACACCGTGTTGTCCAGCCGCTGGGTCATCCGCTCCATGAACCGGTCGTTGGCCTCTTCGGTCACCTCGAAGGTCGTCGCACCGCGACGCTTGACCTCGCCGAGCAGCCGGTCCATGTGCCGCATCTGGTATTCGATGGTGTGGAAGAAGGACAGCCCGGAGAAGGCGAACGGGCTGGCCAGGCTGAAGTAATTGGGGAAGTAGGGCATGGTGACGCCCTGGTACGCCTGGAACCTGGTCTCCCGCCACCACTTTCCGAGGTTGCGGCCCTTGCGGCCGACCACCTCGATGGCCGGGAAGTTGGCCTCCCACAAGTCGAACCCGGTCGCCAGGACCAGGGTGTCGATGACGGTCTTACGCCCGTCGACCGTGACGATGCCGTCGGCCTCGATCCGCGCGATCGCGGTCGTCTCCAGGCGCACGTGCGGCTGGGTGAACGCGCGGTAGAACGTGTTCGAAAAGGTCGGCCGCTTGCAGCCCAGGTCGTAGTCCGGCGTGAACTTCTCGCGCAGTTCCTTGTCCCGGATCCACCGGAAGCGGTTGATCTTGGCCAGGTCGGAGGCGGAAATGTTGCCCCGCCCGCGGGACTCTTTGAAGTGCAGCGCCCCGACGACCATGATGATCTCGAGGAGGATGTCGGTCACCCACCGCAGCGCACGCTGGGCCGCCGGCACCCGGGCGAACAGCCGACGCACCCCCATGGGGAACTCGAAGTCGAACTTCGGCAGCACGTGGGTTGCGGTGCGCTGATAGACCGTCAGCTCCCGGGCCTCTTTGGCCAGCTCCGGAATGACCTGCACCGCCGACGCCCCGGTCCCGATGACCGCGATGCGCCGCCCCTGGTAGCGGAAGTCGTGGTCCCACGCGGTGGTGTGGACCACCTTGCCCTCGAAGCCCGCGACGCCCGGGATATCCGGCATGCGCGGCTGGGACAGGAATCCCGTGGCGGTGACGAGGAAGCGGGTCGTCAGGGTTTCCCCGCCGGCCAGCCCCACCCGCCACACCGCGGCGTCCTCGTCCCACTGGGCGCCTTCCACCGTGGTGTTGAACCGCATGTAGCGGCGCACGTCGTACTTGTCCGCGATGTCGACGGCGTACTTCTTGACCTCGGCGCCCGGCGCGAACAGTCGTGACCAGTCCGGATTGGGCTCGAACCAGTACGAGTAGGTGGTCGACGGGATGTCGACGGCGATCCCCGGGTAGTGGTTGACGTGCCAGGTGCCGCCCAGGTCGTCCTCGCGTTCGAGGATGACGATGTTGTCGTACCCGAGGCGCTTGAGCTGGATCGCGGCGCCGATGCCGCCAAATCCGGCGCCTACGATGACGGCGTCGAAACGGTCCGTGTTCACAGCCTCGCTCCGTGCTTACTCGGTCTTGCTCCGCGCTTACACACAAAGAACTTTCACTAATCTTACGGAATTCTAATAGCGCTGTGCATGCGACGCACCCGCGTTTGCCAGCATGTGACCTTGCCGACATCGGCCCGGAAGGCTGGCAAACTCGACCGCGCCGCGGTGGCCGTGCGTCACGGCAGTGCGGCCGACGGTCGCCGCGCAGCGAAAGCTCCTGCCCCAGAGGCGAAGAAGGACGCGACGTCGTCCATGCCGGCGTCTTTCGCGTCGCGCACGTACTGCCCGTAGTCGTGTCCGGCCGTCAGCGAGTGGCAGTGGACGGAGATGAGGTCGAAAGTCACGTCATCGAAACCTGTTTCACCCGTGGCCATGTCATCACCTTTCCGAGTCGTCAGCGTGTCCGCCGGACCGGCTACCCCCGCGAGACGGCGTCAAACGGCGATCCGAGGTAACTTCGGATGACGGCGTCTCGCGCGGGACCATAAAATGGGCGCATTTGGTGCGTCGACACGCGCTCCTCATCCGGCGCGCGCCGCCGCGCAGCGGTATACAGGAAACGACAACGATTGTTCGGAAAACGCACAGTTTGGGAGGCTCCCGGCATGGGCACATCCTGCGGCATGATCGCACGTCAAATAGCCCGTTTCGTTGCTCCAGCAGTCGCCGCGGCGTCCGGCCTCGGCGCCTCGGCCCTGACCGGTT
This sequence comes from Mycobacterium seoulense, assembly GCF_010731595.1. Lineage (NCBI taxonomy): Bacteria > Bacillati > Actinomycetota > Actinomycetes > Mycobacteriales > Mycobacteriaceae > Mycobacterium > Mycobacterium seoulense. The sequence goes on from NZ_AP022582.1 coordinate 2,138,240, forward strand.
CCCTCCTACCCACCGCCGCCGCCCAATGCCCCGACGTCCAAGTCGTGTTCGCCCGCGGCACCGGCGAAGCCCCCGGCGTCGGCCCCACCGGACAAGCCTTCGTCGACGCCCTGCACTCCCGCCTGGGAACCAAATCCTTCGACGTCTACCCGGTCAACTACCCCGCCAGCGACCAATGGGACACCGGCATCGACGGCATCAGAGACGCCGCGACCCACATCAATTCGATGGCCCACGACTGCCCCAACACCAAAATGGTGCTCGGCGGCTACTCCCAGGGCGCGGCCGTGATGGGCTTTGTCACCTCCCCCGCAGTCCCCGACGGCGTCGACCCCAACACCGTGCCCAAGCCCCTGGACCCCTCGGTGGCCAGCCACGTCTCCTCGGTCGTGCTGTTCGGCACCCCCAACGTGCGCGCCATGAACTTCCTCGGCGAACCCCCGGTCGTCATCGGCCCGGCGTATCAAGACAAGACCATCAAGGTCTGCGCCACCGAAGACCCGGTGTGCTCCGACGGAATGAACTTCGCCGCACACAACACCTACGCCGACGACGGCGCCACGATCGACAAGGGCGTCGCCTTCGCCTCCAGCCACCTCGACGCCGGCACCAGCGGCACCCCGCCGGTCAGGGGCTTCGTCGGCTGAGCGACCGCTCGGCTACCGGGCGCCTTTGGCGTTCAGGTAGGCGACGATCCCCTGGGTGACCGCGGCGGCGTACTTCGCTTGGCCGTCGGGGCTTTGGATTCGCGCGGCGTCGTCGGCGTTTTTCATGTTGCCGAGTTCGACGAGGATCGCCGGGTATTGGGCCAGGTTGAGTCCCGCGAGGTCGTCCCGGCCGTAGAGGCCGCCCGACCCGATGTAGTTGGCCGGCTGAAAACCCGCCTGCGATAACGCGTCCCGCATCGTGGTGGCGAGCTGGACGGCCGGCCCGGCCTGCACGTCGTTCAGGGGCGGGCTCGAGTAGTTCACGTGGAACCCGCTGCCGGCCGCCGGTCCGCCGTCGGCGTGGATGCTCACGATCGCATCGGGGCGCATGGCGTTGGCCGCCGCCGCGCGCTGGTCCACGCAGGGGCCCACCGAGTTGTCGTTGTCGCGGGAGAGTTGGGTGCGAACGCCCATCTGGTTGAGCGACTCGTTGATCAGCGTCACGACGGCCCAGGTGAAGGCGTGCTCGGGGTAGCCGTCGTTGGTGGCGGCACCCGACGCCTGGCACGCCTTGGTTCCGCCCCGGCCGTTCGGGACCTGTTGGTTGATCGAGGCGTCGTTGACGGCGTTGTGCCCCGGGTCGAGGAAGACGGCCGTCCCGGCCAGCCCGGCGGAGGCGCGCGGCGCGGTCATCAGGGCCCCGGCGCCGAGCAGCACCGGCGCGAATCTCAGCACGTCGCGGCGGGAAACGGATCCCAGCCCGGGGCGGTCACTCACCGCGCGATGGTAACAATCAGTGCTGCTGCTCAGACCTCGGTCAACGCCCGCGCCGCAGCGCGGAACATGGTCTGCTTGATCGCGCCGAGCGTGCCGGGGTCCTTGCCGCCCAGCGGGCGCAGCAGGTCGGTGGCCGCCGCGGTCACCTCGCCCTCGGCGGCGGTGGCGTCGACGATGCCGAAGTCGGCGGCCTCTTCCCCACCGAAGCGCCGCCCCGTCGTCATGGACGCCACCGCGGCGCGGGGCGTGAGCTTGGCCTGGATCAGCGCGGCCATGCCGTCGGTGAAGGGGATGCGGATGTCGACCTCGGGGAAGCAGAAGAACCCCCGGTCCTCGCGCATCACCCGCACGTCGTGGGCCATGGCGAGCATGGCGCCGGCGCCGAAGGCGTGCCCGGTCACCGCGGCGGCGGTCGGCATGGGGAAGGTGAGGACGCGGGCCAGCAGCGCCTGCACCCGCGCGACGTAGGACTGGGTCTGTTCGGCGTGCGCGCCCAGCCAGTCCAGGTCCAGCCCGTTGGTGTAGAACTTGCCGGCCGCCGTGGTGACCAGCCCCTGGGCGCCGGCCGTCTCGATCTCGTCGAGCCGCCCGTTGATCGCGTCGAGAAACTGCGGGGAGAACCGGTTCTCGTCCTCGCCGAGGTTCAGCACCGCGATCTTGTCGTCCCAGCTGAGTGTCGGTGTCATGTCGTGTCCCTTCTTCTGGTCGTGGGTGGCGGCGCCCCGGCGTCGAGCACGGCGTGGACGGCGGCGCGCAATCGCTTACGCGCGTCCGGGTCGTTGATGCGGTTGCGGCGCAACAGGATCGCCGTCGGCAGATCGACGATGCACATCGTGATGACGTCGACGGCCGCCGCGTCCTTGCGGTCCCACAGGCGGCGGGCCAGCCGGATCATCGTCTCCACCAGCAGCCGGTCCAGCTCGCGCAACCGGGTGGCGATGTCGGGCGGCGTCTCCGGCCCCAGCAGTTGCTCGCGGCGCACGGTGAGCAGCAGCTGCGACGACTCCGGATGGCCTGCGGCGAAGACCGCCGGCGCCTCGGCCGCCGCCACCACGGCGGAAACGCCGTCCTCCTCGGGCGCGGCGTCGATCAATTCGCCCTGCGCGCTGAGGAATCGGTGCCCGGCGCGCAGCCAGGCGCGCCCGACGAGTCCGGCGCGCGAGCCGAACGTGTGATACAGCGCGCCGTTGGACACCCCGGTCGCGTCGCTGACGGCCCTGATGGTCACCGCGGCGGGCCCGGACCGCACGGCCAACCGTTCGACGGCATCCAGAATCTGGTCCTGGTCGTGAACCCGTGGGCGCGGCATTCCGGCATAGTAACAGAGCGACTGCTCTGTTACTAACTAGGCAAGTGCCCCTTCGATTCACCCGCCCGCAGCAGACTCTTAACACGTCCGGCACGCGACAGCGCCCGAACCCGTTTGGCGGCGGGCGACGATCGGGAACCCCCTGCAAATGGGAAAGGTCACTCAGGTCAACGAAGAGATGCTGTTGGCGGACATCGAGCGGGAACTCGTCGACGAGTTCCCGCGGGTCCCACAAAAGGAAATCGACGCCCTCATCCGCGAGGAGCATTCCCGGTTCACACACAGCCGCGTCCGCGATTTCGTCCCGCTGTTCGTGGAGAAACACACGCGCGAGCAACTCCGGCTGAGGTCGAACTAGCTACTTCAGGTCGTACGAACTACGCGAGATGCGGAAGAAGTGGCCGGTGCTGGAGTCCGTGCACGTGATGGCCGCGGGCTCGCCCTTACAGGTGAGCGAAGCGACGGAACGCGTCTCGCCGATCGGGAGCGTCGGCAGTCCGCTGCCGCGCGTGGTGTCCGTGTGACAGGCCATGGCCGGTGAACTGCCCTGCACCAGGTCGATCTGGTCGCCGAACGCCCCCATGCAGGACTGCGGGCGCGGCGGCATCACGTAGGTGGGGTCCACCACCCCGCAGGACGCGCGGGGCGCGTCGCCCCGGAAGGCCGCCATCACGCAGGTGACGTCCCCCGACGGCGATTGGAACTGCTCAAACGGGTCCGCGTGCGCGACGGCCGCCGGGCCCGCCCCGATCGCGACGGCAACCGCGACCGCCGCCAGGCCCTTGGCTTCCATGCTGTAGTTGTAGCCCTTTTCGGCCGCGGCCGGTGGAGTTTGCTCCCGCCGGCACCGGCGCCGTTCGTGACCGTACAAAATAGTATGGTACGGTCGGCGCCATGTCCGTGGTCGAGGGGCGGCAGGTGCACGGGATCACCGACGACTTCGTCGCCCGGCTGGCCGAGCGCGCCGAGGAGGCCGAGCGGCTGCGCCGGCTGCCCGCGGCGACGGTCAGCGAGTTCCGGCAGACCGACCTGTTTCGGCTGTTGCTGCCGGCCCGCTTCGGCGGCATCCAGGCGTCGTTTCCCGAACTGCTGGAACCGATTCGGCGCATGGCCCACGGCTGCGCCTCGAGCGCATGGACGTTGGGCTTCTACGCCCTGCACAACTGGATGCTGTCGCTGTTCGACATGCGGGCCCAGGAGGAGGTGTTCGCCTCGGGACCGGTGCTGGCGCCGGCTCCCCTGGCCCCCACCGGGCGCGGAGCCCCGGCCGACGGCGGGGTGCGCCTGACCGGCCGGTGGTCGTGGGCCACGGGCGCGATGGACGCGGACTGGGTGATGGTCGGGGCGCTCGTCGAGCGGCCGGACCGGATCGACCCGGTGCTCGCGCTGGTGCCCGCCGACCAGGTCGAGGTCGCCGACACCTGGCACACCGCGGGCATGCGGGGCACCGGTTCCCACGACGTCATCGTCACCGGCGTGCTCGTCCCGGACCACCGCATGGTGTCGGTGGCCGACATCTATGCCGGGACGGCACCGGGTGCGCGGGCGCAGGACGCGCCGACGTATCGGTGGCCGATGGTGCCCGCCCTCGCGTTGGTCGCGTCGATGCCGGTGCTCGGCGCCGCCGAACGGGTCACCGAACTGTTCGCGGAGCGGCTGGGCGAGCGCGTCCTGGCGTATAGCGGTGTGGCGCAGAAGGATCAGCCCCCCGCGCAGATCCGGCTGGCGAGTGCGCGAGTCCGCCTGCGCGGCCTGCGGGCGCTGGTCGACGAGACCGCCGGCGGCATCGAGGGCCTCGTGGTGCGCGGTGAACGGGTGAGCCGATCGGTGCGGGCCGAGGCGCGGCTGGCGGCCGCCCACACGGTGCACGAGAGCAAGGCGGTGATCGCCGATCTGGTGGAGGCCTCCGGCGCGAGTGCACAGTTCCTGTCGAACCCGTTGCAGCGCTTCAAGCGCGACGTGGACATCGCGGCCGGGCATGTGGTGTTCGATTACGACGTGAGCCGAGAGTTGGTCGGGGCGTTGGCGATTGGCGCCAAGATCTCCCCGATCGCGATGGTCTAGTCCTTGAGCATCAGCTCGAGGAATTCTTCGCGCTGCGCGGCTTTTTGCGCCTGCTGGACCGAGCCGGCCAGGTGCAGCAGGCCGATGCCCGCGGCGAAGGTCAGCTGGGCGCGCAGCTTGGCGTCGTCGGTGCCGAAGCCGTAGTCGCTGTAGGCCTTCGTCACGGCGCGCAGCAGGCGTCGGTCGGCCGCGCGGACGTTGGCGGCGGCGGCCGGGTCGGTGCGGGCCCATTCGCGCATGGCGCGCTCCAGCGTCCAGTGCCCCGGGCTGGTCAGCGCCGTCATCATGGCCGACAGCCGTTCCCGCGGCGGCAGCGCGTCGAGCTCGGCCAGCGACTGCCGGTCCTGTTCCAGGAAGGTGTTCCACGACTCGACCAGCGCGGCCCGGTAGCTGTCCATGTCCTGAAAGTGCCAGTAGAAGCTGCCGCGGGTGACGCCCGCCTGCTGGCACAGGCGTTCGATCTTCAGCGCGCGCACGCCCTGCTCGGCGAGCAGCGTGTAGCCCGCCTGCAGCCAGTCCTGCACCGACAGGCGGCGGGTCTTGCGCGCGGGCATAGGTGAAGGTTACGGGTGCGCGGAATCGCAGGTTGACGGCTTGCAGGCTGGCGCCCGGCACTGCCGCTCGCCGTCCCCGGTGAATTCCTCCCGAACACACGGCAAAGCGAAGCGGTCGGCCCGACACATGGGTGTAACGTCCGGATTTGCTAGCCGAGAAATTCCTGTTAACTGTTGGCCGCTTGCTTGGCCGAAGGATCAGGGGGTGCCGTGAGCACGACCGAGGTGTTCGACGCGCCGATCGGGACCGATGCCGACGAGGTCGTGGTCGCGTGCCACGACGAGGCGCTGCTGTTGGGCGGCGACCCCGCCGCCGTCGAGTCCTACCTGACGCGGCTGCGGGCGATCGCCGGGCACGGCATGCGGGTCGCCGGGATCGACGCCGCGTCGCTCGCGGGCGGGCTGGTCGGGGTGGCCTCCCTGCTGGCCGACTCCGGCAAGTACGTGCAGCTGCATCGCGACACCGTCGACGCGCTGCGGGAAGGCAACCTCGTTCCCCTCGGCGAGGGCTTCTTCCGGATGACCACCGGCATCGACGCCGGCGAGCTCCTGGCGCAACTCCAGTGGCAACCGGCCGTCCTCGGCGCCGAAGCGATGATGTCGGCGCAGATGATCGCGGTGCAGGTGGCGCTGAAGTCGGCGGTCGCTCAGGTGGAGGACGCGGTCCGCCGGGTGGAGGACAAGGTCGACGCGGTGCTCGACGTGGCCCGGGCCCAGCGCGCCGGCGACGTCCTGGGCAACCACCTGACGATTTCGCGGATGGTCGACTCGTTGGAGAAGTACGGGTCGCTCCCCGACGCGTACTGGGATTCGGTGGCCGTCCTCGGGCCGGCGCTCAACGTCACCGTCGAGCAGCTGCGCAACCATGTCAGCCGCATCCTGGCCTCCTTCGATCCCAAGCTTCCCGTCCAGCAGCGCGCGGAGAGGCTGCGAAACGCGTTCGAGGACAACCGGCTTGGCGACGCGCTCAGTCTGCTGGTGATCACCGAGGAATCGCTGCACCAATGGCAGCGGCTGAACCTCGCGCGCATCGAGTCGACGCAACCCGAGCAGCTGCTGCGCGCGATCGACGAGGCGCGCGCGCTCGTCGACCATCATCTGCGCGAAGACATCGAGATCTACGGCAGCGCGAAGGAAATCCTCGACCGGTTCGCGAAGTCCCATGCGATCGACGGTTTTCGCTTCCGGGCGGTGCGCGAGCTGGCCAGGCAGCGCGCCGCGCTGCGCGACGAGCTCGACCGTTTCGCGGAGGCCCGCCAGCACCAGGTCGAGACCTGGGAGGACTTCCACATTCCGAGCCTGCTCGATGCCACGGTCGCCACTCTGGGGGCCGCCGGATCCGTGACGGGCCAAGCGCTTGTGGGCGTGGGCCGAGGCCTCGTTTGGTTGGGCGCACACCTGGTCGAGCCGTTCCGCGGCGGGCATAGCGACGATCTGAACGACGGCAAGGACTTCGAAAGCCAGGCCGCCGGCGCCGGAGTCGAGGAACACCAGTCGGCGTGATCGATTTGGGCCTCTCGGGCAAGCGTGCGGTGGTGTCGGGGGCGGGCTACATCCCCGAGCGCGCGGGCCACGGCTGGTTCACGTCGCTGGCCCTGGCCGAGGCGGGTGCCTCGGTGGCCTGCATCGATATCGACGAGGAGCGCGCGGAGCACATTGCCGGCGAAATCGTCGCCCGGGGCGGCACCGCCATCCCGATCGTCGCCGACATGACCGACGCCGAGCAGGTGGGTCGCGCGATCGACGATGTCGAGGCGGCGCTGGGCGGCATCGACGTGTGCGTCGACATCATCGGTGGGGCGACCTGGTCGAAGGTCGAAGACTTCACCACCGAGTTGTGGGACGCGGCAATCCATTACAACCTGACCCAGGTGTTCTATCTCTTTCAGGCCGCGTCACGCTACATGATCGCCCAGGGCAGCGGTGGATCGTTGGTGGCGATCGCGTCGGTCGACGGCATCGCCTCGGCGACCTACCACGCCGCCTACGGCGCCGCCAAGGCCGGCGTCATCTCGCTGGTCAAGACCTTCGCAGATGAACTGGGCCGGTACGGCATTCGCGCCAACGCGGTCGCGCCGGGCAATGTGGGCTCGGGCAACGAGGATCAGCCGCCGAACGAATACAACGTCAACGGGATCAATCCGCTGGCGGCGCCGCGTGCCCATGATGTCGCCAACGCCGCGTTGTTCCTGTCCTCCGAGCTGGCCGCCCGCATCACCGGTCAAACCCTTGTGGTCGACGGCGGTGCCATGATTCGGCAGCTATGGGGGCTGCGGGAATCATCGATCCCGGCCAACCCGGACGACGCGATGCCCGACTTCATGAGGCCCGGGCCGTCCGGCGGCTAGCGCTGATGGATTAGCGGCAGGCCCGGCACCGAGCTTCGCCCCTTGAGCACGTACGGGGTCGTGATCGAGCCGATGTAGATGTCGCGCATGTCCTGTCCGCCCCAGGCGACGCTGGTCGGGCTTTTCAATAACGCGCCCTCGGGATCGTCCAGGACTACCGTCGCTGTGCCGTCCGGGTGGATCGCCACGATCCTGTTGGCCAAAACGAGTGTGACCCAGAGGTTTCCCCCGGCGTCGAACGCGCATCCGTCGGCCATCCCCCACCGGCGGCCCACCTGCGGGTCGGCCAGGAACCGGCCGCAGTCGGAACCGAACTCGTCGGGGCGGCGGCCACCCAGCGCTGGGCCGAATCGCTCTGGCGGCCCGAGTGTTTCGCCCTCGATCGGAAACCTTACGATGTCGGCGTCCACCGTGCGGACCACGTACAGGTGGGTCTCGTCGCGGTCCAGGGCCATGCAGTTGGGGAAGTTGACCGCGTCGGCCACCACGTGCGCCGATTGGCGATCCGCTGCGACGCGAAAGATGAACCCGTCGGTGGTGCCGCGCACGATGGTGTCCATAAGGTCGTCTGCCATCGTGCTTACCGAACACCACAGGGCCCCAACGGAGTCCACCAGAACGAAGTTCAGCCATCGCAGCGGCCGTCCGTCGAGTTGTCCGCTTAACAACTCCGTGATCGCGCCGGTCACCGGGTCGAGATCCTGCAAAGCGCCCAGGCCCCAATTGGCGATCAGAAAATGGCCGTTGCCGTCGAGCGCGATTCCGTTCGGCTCGCCGCCCGCCTGGCCGATGTGCCGGACGGTGTGCTCATCGATGAGTTCTGCGACGGCTGAGGCCTTGTCCGAAGCGAACACCCGGCCATCGGCGGCCACCACAACGTGTTCGGGGCGCTCCACACCGCGCCCGACGGCGTGCAAGTCGGTCACCATCCTGGTGGTCTCGCCGGTTCGGCTCATCTATGCCCCTTGTGGAGTGCCCCGTGTCAGGCTAGCGAAGTTGGCCCTTCATGGACACGTGCGGATCGGAGCCGGGTTTCACCGCCGATTCACGGCAGCCGCAGTCAAAGCCACAGCCACGTGCGCTGCCAGCTCGCGGGTGACGCGCCGTGCCGTTTACACCCATGGTGATCTCACAGCGATAAGGCCGTCGATGGCCTCGACGCGGTGCAGCGGATAATCGAGGCGCCCGCGCTGATCGGTTGGTTCACCCAGGCGGTCATGGCCGCCCGCCGGGAGATAGAGGGGTCCCACGACAACCCCGCAGCGTCAAATGCGGAAACTCACCAGAAATCGCGCTATTCCTAAAACCGCGCCGACACAAGGACGGAGAATGGTCCACGTACGTGGAAATCGGACTAGATGCCGCTAGCTTGATGACCGTGGCTCCCGCCCCGACGCCTGTCCCGAAACCCGACGACGACTTCAAACTGTCCATTACACGTGCGCTGGCCGACCAGCTTCATTCCGCCTTAGCACGTTTAACTCCGGCGCCGCTATCCGTCGAAGAGCTTGGCCGCCTGCAGCAGCGGGGTGGGGTATACGTGCTCTTTGTTGACGGATCCCGTGTCTATGTCGGTAAAGCGGACACTTCACTGCCGGCACGCTTGACGCAACACATGCGGAAGTTGTCTGGCCGGGTAGGCCCGTTTGCGCGTGGGGCGGTCACATTTGTCTGCCTCTACGTGGATGAGGATCTCGAAGCGTCAGCACCCGAGAAGCTACTAATCAAGGCTTACATCGGCGAAGGCGGGGTGCCATGGAATAACAACGGATTCGGAAACAAAGACCCCGGCAGAAACCGGGACAACACCACTGTCAAGGCCAACCACTTCGATGCCCAATATCCCATCAACCTGAACTTTCCAGTCGCCCTTGACCCTGCCGTAGTTGGTGACAGCAATGCCTTGGACTGCATCACAGATCTGAAGAAGAGGCTTCCGTATCTGTTGCGATTCGAACGGGGCCATACGCACGAACTCCACGCCGCCGGATTGATCGCGCCAGCCATCGAGTTGCCGGTAAGACAGTGGATGGCGCTCGTTGTCGACGCTCTCCCTGGCTGGCTGGCGACAGCATTGCCGGGTTATGTGATTTTGTATAAGGAACAGAACCCTGACCGCTATCACAGCGCAATCGCGTACTGGCGGATGGAACCCGATGGCGTAGTGGTCGAGCGTGCCGGTCAGGCTCAACAAGCCCCTGCCGGAGTCATCGATGAAGGTTCGGGTGGCGACGAGACCGTTGATACTTCACAAGACGACCCCTGAGACACTTGCTTCAGGTTGAGGGATCGTGTCATCCCAAAGAGGTAACTTGATCGCGTGACTATGGGACTCGCGAGTAGTCGGCTGCGGAGTCGAGGCAACCGCTTCGTGGGAACGAGCATCGAACTCTTCACTGGCGGCGGCGGCCTTGCTCTTGCGCTTCACGAGGCTGGATTTCAGCACCTTTATGTGAACGAGGTCGAGCGAAGGGCCTGCGGCACTCTCCGGGTGAACGGAGCCGTCGACGTGGCACCTCCAGGCGTCCGCGACCGAAGCCTTCCATCGGCTGCAGCGGTGCTTAGGGCCGCGAAGTGGCCACTCTTGGAGCGGGATGTCCGCGAGCTGGACTTCACACGATGCGGAGCGCAAGTTGATGTGCTAGCAGGTGGCGTGCCTTGCCAGCCATTCTCCCTTGGCGGTGTGCATAAGGGACATCTCGATGAGCGCAATCTGTGGCCGGAGTTCGAGCGAGTTGTTAGACAGACACACCCACGGGTCTTCCTTGGGGAGAACGTCAAGGGTCTGACTCGGCCTAGCTTCGCGCCCTATTGGCGATACATACTCAGGTCGCTGTGTGCGCCCTTTGAGTCACGTCACGATAGCGAAAGCTGGGAGCAGCATAACCTGCGCTTAGCGCGAGTATTGAAGAAGGAAGGCGACCCCGCTGAGCGGTACGACGTCGAGGCGTACATCGTAAACGCAGCCGACTACGGTGTGCCTCAAGTCCGTTGGCGGGTATTCGTTGTAGGAGTCCGACGGGACCAGGCACTTGAGTGGAAGTTCCCCGACAAGACGCATAGCCGATACGGGTTGCATCGCGCCCAGAAGGAAGGAACGTACTGGCGTCAGCATTCGCTCAAAGCCGACCCCACACGGGTCATCCCTTGCTCAGATAAGGAAGACGACCTAGAGCGTTGGCTGACTCTGCGCGACGCAATCGGAGATCTGCCAGAGCCGGTAGAGGGTGTGGAAGCCCAAGGATGGCTTCATCACAAAGGCCACCCAGGTGCTCGGATCTACATGGGCCACACGCCGAATGACTTAGACCGTCCCGCCAAGACGGTGAAGGCGGGAGTCCACGGAGTGCCTGGGGGGGAAAGTGTTCTGAGGCAGGACGACGGCAGCGTTCGTTACCTGACAGTTCGCGAAACGGCAAGGATCATGACCTTCCCTGACACCTGGCAGCTTCACGGCCCGAGGGGTGAACAGATGCGGCAGTTGGGCAACGCAGTACCCGTCCGCTTGGGCCGGATTGTCGCCGACTCTATTGCCGAGGCACTGGTGAAAAGCGCGGAGCCACGCTCGGCTTGACTCCTCAGTTCTCGAGCTACTAACCCTGTTCTCCGTCGGTACTACTGTCAGAGTGTGCGGATGGAATCTTGGGCGTCGTCACCAGCCGTCCGTAACGTCATGCGTTCGAATCGGGGCCGCGATACTGGCCCTGAGATGAGGCTACGTCGAGCCCTGCACGCCGCCGGTCTGCGTTACCGGCTGAATGCGAGACCGATTCCCAACTCGCGAATGACGGTCGACGTGGTCTTCCCTCGCGCTCGAGTCGCTGTCGAGGTTCGCGGCTGCTTCTGGCATGGCTGCCCCAGACATCACCGACCATCGCACCTCAATGCCGACTTCTGGTCAGCGAAGATTAACGGCAATGTGAAACGAGATAAGGCCAAGGATGCTGCCCTCGAAGCCGCAGGCTGGACCCTCGTCGTTGTTTGGGAACACGACGAGGTCGCTGAGGCGGTTGAACGAGTTAAGGCGGCGATTCACCAGACCGGCGGCTCCGCCTAGGGGAGCACTCACGACACAGCGGACTAAGAACTGAATCACGAATCGCAGGCCATCGCGCTCCGCTATCGGAGCTCGCTCTAGCGTCGGTCGGTGGTTGTGGGACAGACCAACTTAAGACAAGTCAGCAGGGCGTCGGTCGTACCGATGGTCGCTACCGGCTACCGACGAGCCGCTCATGATCGCTCGGTCAGGCTGAACGAAATTAATGTCTTACCCCTGCTGGAAACTACGCACAGCAGCTAGCCAGAACCGTTACCTTCGATCGAAGGTTCCTGCTGGGCAGCCAGAAACAGAAGGCAATTAGGGGGTGGGTCCCACGCTATCCAACAACCAATGGGATGAGTACCTGAAGTGGAACACCGCCGTCGCCGACGTCATCTACCCTTTCGGCAACGAGGCGGCGGCCTATATGGACTTGGAGGCCAACGAGCTCGCCGACATCGCCGAGCGGGCGGGGCAACCTGGGCCGGACCCGGACAAGGCGCTGGCCGAGGCCGTGCGCGCGGTGGTGGTCGACTGCGACGACAAGCTTCATCTTCATCCATTGGAGTTCCGCACATCGGCGTGGAAGCGCTGCACGGATATCGAGTTGCCGCCACCGTGCCTGGCGTTCCTGGCGGTCAGCGCGTTGGCCGCCGAGGACATGGGCCAGTCCGGGGACAAGTTGGCCGCCCACGCGTACTACCCGCGTTTAGCCCGTCGGCTCGGGGTGCCTGAGGGCGATAAATCAGTCGAAACCCAGTACCGTAAACACGCCGAATTCTTCTGGCAGTGCTTGAACACCTGGCTCGTCAACCAGGACGGGAACCGCGGGCTGCCCACAGCATATGCGCTCACCCACCGCTACGTCGGGCTGCCGATGTCGCAGGCGCTCATCCGCGAGGGCGACCGCCGCAAGTTCCCTGAAATGTTCGCGCAGTACGGCCTGAGCCCTGGTATGCAGATCGCGCCCGACGCCCTCACCCGCTATCTCGACGACTGGCTAAAGCCGGGCTCGAGCGCGCCAGGCAACCTTGTCAAACTGTGGCAGCGCCCGACCAGCCACGAGCGGATCGCCTCGATCGCAGCGGTGGAGCTAAGCAACTGGGACGGCGTGCTTCCCCATGGCAGCACTGACCAGGTCCAGGCGGCGGCCCTTACCGCCCGCGCGGGCCTCGTGGTCAACCTCCGTTCTGGATTCCGCGGATCATCGCTGGAGATCGCACTCGGATTGCGACTGCCCGCTGACACCGACGGCAGGATGCAGGTCCTCTCTAGCGACCAGTCGTGGCTGCAGATCAACCTCGCTCCGGGAACGGCAGGCCTTTGGCGGACCTCGTACACCGAAGCCATCGACGCTGTTTCCATGCTCGAAGGTGTGGTGCGGATTCGACGCGCCGATGACGAAGCTGGGCCGGAGTATAAGCACTTCCCAAAGCAGATCATCCCATTGACCTACGACGAGCTGCAGTCTGCCTTCGTCGAGACCGAGCGCCTCCAACTGGGTGTCGACTCGCTGTTACTCGTGCGCACGCACGCGCAAAAGCAGGCGAAGATCAACATTCCGGAGCGGGTGCGTAGCGCGTTGGAGCAGGCTGCACGCCCCGGCTTCGAAATCGTGGAAACACTCCAAGGCCTGCCCGACGGCTGGGTGCTGTTCAAGAACGTCCAGCTGTTTAGCACACCGAGTACAGATATCAACGAACTGCTCCCGCTGGCCCAGAACCAGCTCACCATCGCCGGCGGACTGCGCATCCCGTCGCGTATCCGGAAATGGTCGACGCTGGCCCCGCCGGAAGTCCGGGCTATCGCGCAAACCGAATCCCATGTGCGCGTGACGATTACCCGCGCGGACTCCGACGACGTCATCCACGAATGGATTAGTGGCGAGGGTGCGATGGTCGCGCCGCTCGACGAGCTCAACCTGACGGACGCTGACTACCGGTTGTCGCTGTTCGTCGGCACCGGCAAAGATCCGGTTCAACAGTCCTCCATTCGATTGCGGTCGAGCCGCAATGTTGACGTCCTCTGGCACGACGCACCTCGCCTGGTGTATCCGTTGACCAATGGCATGGGCGTGGTCTCGGCGTCCGAACGTGGCGGTGAGGATTACGCCTGCGTCGTCGACGGGCTGGTGACGTCAGGCGACGAGTCGGGGGTCGTTCCGAGCGTGCATGCCGCTGGGTCGGTCAGCTGGCGCGAGCCTCGGCAGAGTGTGGCGCGGGTTCCGATTCAGATCGGCACGCCCGATCCTGGCTCATGTGTCGTCACCGGTGCGCACTACCTCGAGTACCCGCCGTTCCTAGGCGGCTGGCAACCCAAATACATTCAAGGCACTTGCCGCTACTGCGGTTTGGTCAAACGTTCCCCGGGTTGGATCAGCAACTCGGGCTCACGCTCGGCTGGGCAACGCTCATCCACGATCAGCACCGTGGAGGTGCGGGATCTACCGAAGGCTGACGAAAACGAAGCGGACTGGGACGCGGCCCTGGACGCCCTCAGACACCTGGGCGGCGGTCCTATCGCGTCTTTGAATCAGATCGCGTTGCAACTGGAAGGCACTGCGTTGTTCGCTGAGAATTTCCGGCGGACGCTGGAAATGCTCGGCCACATCGCCGTCGAACGCGACAACCGTTGGCGCCCGACCCGGTGGGAGGTCTCCCCGCCCTGCCTCGCCGAAACCACAGACGGCGAGTACCGGTTCACCGGCTTCTGGGCGCCAGACGACATTGAGAGCATCGTCGACGAGGCGGCCGGCTACGGCGGCCAGTTCGCCCAGCATCCCAGCGCTGACGCGCCGACCGAATATGGCGTCACCGGTGTCAGCCAAGACGACGCGGCGGACTTGGTCGACGAGGACAGCGATGTGACCGTCGTCGACGACGCAGGTATGCGGATGCTGCGCGCTCTGCCGAGGCTGTCCGAGGTCGCCGCGGCACTGGCCCGTGCCGGCATGCCCGGGTTCGACTCGGCCGAACGGTTCGACGTTTCTTCGGCCAGTTGGGTGCCGACCGGAGACCCATACGCCGCCGGTGCATACCGGTTGCGGAGGGGCTTCGAGACGGCCTATGTCTTCCGGAGCGCGGCCGACGTAGAGTACTCGACAGCGGCACTGGCCCCACCTTCGCTGGTTAAGCACCTGGCCGCCAACATGATTGGCACATCCCTGGTGAGCTACCAAAGCGACACACAGAGAGCTCTGGTACCTCTCGGTGCGGACCTCCCAGGACTGTACGGGCGAGCGATCGTTGCGATGTCGGGCGCGCTGCCGCAGCCGAAACAGCTGTCGTTCAATAAAAACCGACGGACCAGCCTTGTATATACAGATATCGGTCGGGACGCAGCCGATCTGCTGGTCACACTGTTCACCACTTAGGAGACGAATCGTGGATCACCAGACCACCCCCGTCACGCTCGCTATCGGACTGCGTGACGCCTTCCTCCGGTACTTCGACACCGCATTCTGGCTCAACGACGAGTCGGTGATGAGGGAGCGCCGCACCCTGCTAGAGCAACCGGGCGCATTGGTCGGGCAGATCATGCTCGAGCCGGTTATCCCCCACGCCAGCACCGAACGACTATTGGATGTCGCCGCACGCGTAAGTATTTCCGAGCGGGTCGCCCGGGATGTCGCAAGAGCCGTCTTCCCTAATGTCGCAGCCGACGACCTAAAGCTTCGCGAACATCAGGCCCGAGCTATCGCCCATCACTTCAAAAGCGGCAACTCCCCCGAGCGCAACGTCGTCGTCACCTCCGGCACCGGTTCAGGTAAGACCGAGGCATTCCTGCTGCCGCTGCTGCTGCGCCTGACGGCCGAGGCACACAC
Source organism: Mycobacterium seoulense (assembly GCF_010731595.1). Taxonomy (NCBI): domain Bacteria; kingdom Bacillati; phylum Actinomycetota; class Actinomycetes; order Mycobacteriales; family Mycobacteriaceae; genus Mycobacterium; species Mycobacterium seoulense. Next base: position 2,153,801 of record NZ_AP022582.1, read on the forward strand.
CTGGCCCACCCAACACGACGCCCAGTGGTGGTGGGAGTCAGATAACCCACACTTTATCCCGATGCGCCACCCAGAAACCCGCGCGCCGGCGATCCGCGGACTGATTCTGTATCCGACCAACGCACTGGTCGAGGATCAGATGACCCGTTTACGTCGCGCCGTCCGTGAGTTGCGCGCGCTGATGCCCGGCAACCCGATCTGGTTCGGCCGGTACACCGGCAATACCCTGGGCTCGAATAGCAAGCCATCAAAAGCAGCCGCAGCTGAAATCGCAGCCGAATTGCGTTCCTACCAAAGGCAATTCAACGAGTTGCAGAAGTCGCGTGATGCGGGACGCGATATCGATCTTAGTCAGTTCCCCGATCCGAAATCAGGGGAGATGATGACCCGCTGGGATATGGTCGACCGCGCACCGGACATCATGGTCACCAACTACTCGATGCTCAACACCATGATGATGCGGCATTTCGAGCAATCAATCTTCGCGCAGACCGCAGCGTGGCTGAAAGCCGACTCAAATCACGTCTTCACATTAGTGATAGATGAGTTGCACATCTATCGCGGCACATCGGGCAGTGAGGTCGCGATGATCCTGCGAGCGCTGTTTCGCCGGCTTGGGATATCTCCGGACAGCCCGCAGTTGCGGGTGATCGCGACATCTGCGTCATTGGACGAATCCGAGGCTAGTTGGCGCTATCTTGAGCAGTTTTTCGGGGTTTCGCCCGCCACCTTCACCATTCAACCTGGCCAGCAGATTCCGCTGCGCACTGAGACGGGGCCGATTAGTGACGACCCGGTGACGATTTCGCACCGACTGGCCGCCGCGTGTATCGATCCCCAAGAGCAGCGGCTGCGGGCGACCTCTATCGACGACATCGCGAGTCGGCTCTTTCCCGCTTCCACAGACGGCCCAAACGAAGTCGCGAAACTACTACAGCGACTTGCGGATTCAGACCCGGGGGCCGCATCAAGTGAACAAATCCCGTTCCGTGGGCACCTGTTCGTGCGGACTCCGCACGGATTGTGGGCGTGTTCGAACCCCGAGTGCACCTGGGTGACCGAAGCATCGCCAGAACGAAAGATTGGTCGCCTCTACGACACCCCGCTTAGTGCTTGCGCGTCGTGCGGTTCCCGGGTGCTCGAATTGTTGTATTGCTATGAGTGCGGTGACGTCAGTCTCGGCGGCTTCATCGTTCCCACCGAAAATGATTACGACGAGATCCTCTTATCGCCTGGGCCAGTGACCGAAGAGCAAGGGGGCAAGTTGGTCTTCCATCGCCCAGCCACCGACTTCTTCTGGTATCGCCCAGGGGTGCCCGAAGACTTGCCCCGCGACTGGACCAAGGACGACCGCAGCCTCAAACTCGCGTTCGCCACCACCAAATGGGATCCCGCAATCGGAGCTGCCGACCCGTCCGCCAATCCTGCCAACGCAACGGGCGTAAGTCTCAAGGTGGCTGGCCAAAAGCCGGAAGATCGGATTCCCGCCTTGCCGGACCGGTGTCCGGCATGCGGCTTTATCTCCCGTCGGGTGACCAACTTCCGTGAGGGCGAGCTTTTTTCCCCGATCCGATCACATGGTGCTGGTACGGCCGCCTCGATACAACTCTATCTATCGCAACTCATCCGATCCCTGGCGGGTGGGAGAATGGGCAGGCAGGCGATCGCCGATGCCAAGACAATTGTCTTCAACGACAGCCGCGACGACGCCGCCCGCACCGCTGCCGGCGTTGCGCTTAATCATCATCGCCGCCTGGTTGGGCAGGTCGTACTTCAGGAGATCAAGGCGGGCCCGGACGGGCTGGCGGCACTGGATGCCATCATGAATAACGCGCCAGCCACCGCGCAGGAGAAAGGCCTTGGTCGAGCGGTGGTCGCGCGGATGAAGCAGAAGACCGGAATCCCACTAGATGCTTCCGAAGAACAGGCCCTCGCAGACGCGATCGAGAAACTCGGGCAGAGCTCCAGTATTTCGTTCAGCGAGCTGTGTAATAAGGTCACCGACGTCCTTGTGTCGCTGGGAGCCAATCCGGGCGGGCCCAATCCGTATAACCAGCAGCTGGAGGACCAGTTGTGGGGAACGACTCCGTGGTATCGCGCCTTCCCGCCGCCCGCACCCGGCCTGTGGGCTGAGCCGCCGCTCCTCCAGGGCCAAGAGAAATTGCGGTCAGCGCTTCGAGTGTCCGTTATCGAGACAACTTTCGACCGGGCCCGGCGAGACTTAGAGAACGTGGGTATCGCCTTCGCCGCCGTCGACGGTTGGGAACCCGTCGACGGTCCGCTTGATAAAATCCAACAATCCGAGCTCCTGGCCAGTGTGCTGCGAATTCTAGGGCTGTGGGGCCGCACGGAGAACAGCACTAAGGGCGGCGTTCATCCCGAAGCTTTAACTCCGAGACCGGTAAAGAAGTACCTCGAATCCGTCGCTGCCAAGTTAGGGATCAGCGAGGCAGCCGTAGACCGCCAGTTGGACGATCTGGTCGCCGATTCAGCTGTCAGCCGCGCAATATCCGGATGGCTTCTAAGAACAACCTCGATCGATTCCAGCCTTGTGTTACAGCGTGGCACGGGAAAGATGTGGCGTTGTACGCGCTGCAATTTCGGGCACTTGCATCCAAGTCTCGGAGTCTGCGCGAACCGGCAGTGTTTCCACGGCGACCTGACACTGGTCGAGATCGACGAGGAATCCGAAATCGACTATTACGCGTGGCTGGCGCATCAAGCGCCGCGTCGACTCGCCATCGCAGAGCTGACGGGTCAGACGAAACCTCTTTCTGAGCAACGGGATAGACAACGGTGGTTCAAGGGCGCGTTCATACAGAACGAGAACGACCTAACCGACGAGCTTGACGTGCTATCCGTGACGACGACCATGGAGGTCGGGGTCGACATCGGCTTACTGCGCTCTACGATGATGGCCAATATGCCGCCACAGCGGTTCAACTATCAGCAGCGCGTCGGACGCGCTGGCCGTGCCGGCCAACCGCTGAGCTACGCAGTTACCATGTGCCGGGAGCGCAGCCACGACGAGTACTACTACAACCGAGCCGACCGCATTACCGGCGACATCCCGCCGCAGCCATTCCTCGACCTCACCAGAACCCGGATCATCCAGCGTGTAGCCGCAAGCGAGTGCCTGTATGAGGCGTTCGCGTCGTCGACACCGGGACCCGAGTGGACTTCGGATAGCAGCCACGGCACCTTCGGGCAGTTTGCAGAGTGGCCGGCCTACCGTCCCGCAGTCGCGGCGTGGCTGGCCCTTTCGCCGCACGTCGACCAGATCGTCGACCGTCTCGTCGCACACACGCCGCTTGAAGAATCGAAAATCGACGAGATCCGCGCATGGTTGAAGCACAAACTGGTTGATGAGATCGACGAGGTCGTCGCCTTCGAAATTGGGTCAGCTGATACCGAGCTGAGCAAAGCTCTTGCGGCGGACGGCAAATTACCGATGTTTGGATTTCCCACTCGGGTCAGGAACCTGTGGTATTCGGCGATTAACAATCGAAACGCCTTCCTCAACAACATCGTTAGCGACCGTCCGCTGTCGATGGCGATCAGCTCGTTCGCGCCAGGTGCGCAAGTAGTGAAGGACGGGCTGACCCATCGGGCGGCCGGATTTGCCGCATATCGACCCAAGGGAAGGCTAATAGAGGCTGTAGAACCGTTGGGTACACCGCACCCAATCGGAAGATGTAAGCGATGCGGCCGCACCGAGCTGGGGCAGAGCACGAGCTGCAACACATGCCACGACACACTCCAGCAGATCACCCTCTATGAGCCACGCGGTTTCCGAACTGACTACAAGCCAAAGCCTTTCGACGAGGAGTTGGATATCCTACGCGGTGCCGGCAGCCCGGAACTGACCGTACCCGCATTACCCACCTCACGCGCGAAATTGGATCGCATCGACCTCGATCTCTACGAACAGAGCAGGTTGGTGTCCATCAACGACAACATGTCGAGGGGATTTAAACTGGTTCCACAACCCGACGGAACATACGTTGGGGAGGCGGGACTCCCCAACGTGTCGCCGCTGCTGACAATTGGTGAGATTCGAGTCACCGATGCTCTGCAGGTCGTTCCGAGTCGTCTGGACGTGAAGACCGGCGCGGTTGCGCTGTACGACCAACCGTCGGGGAAGGCGGCCTATACGTCGTTCGCCGAGGTCCTCTCCAACGGCGCGCAGGTCTACTTAGACCTCGATCCGATCGAATTACTCGCCGGCCTAACGCCTTTGCGCCTTCCCATGTTTGGGGCTGAATCGCCGGACAGCAAGGCCCAGGTGGCCGCTGCGGTGTTCCTCGCCGACGCGGCCGCGAACGGCGCCGGATACGCAGCCGAACTGGGGCAGCCCGACCTTTTCGAACAGTTGTTGAATAGCATTCTGAGCGACCGGAGTACCCTGTGGGACCACCCCGGTCACCGGGAGCGGTGCGATACATCTTGCCCGGATTGCCTTCGTACGTACCATAATTCGCGTCAGCACTCGTTGCTGGACTGGCGCCTAGCCCTCGACATGCTGGAGTTGGCTAACGGCAAGCGATTGACGCTAGGCAGGTCGCTGCCTGCGAATCAGCCGTGGATCAAGACCGCCGCGGAGGCAATGGATGCATCGGCGGACTGCATCAATGAGGTGCCCATTGTGACGCGCGGCGACAACTGCGTCGTTCTCTGCCATCCGTTATGGCGCCTCGAGCCGGCGCTATTTGTTGATGACCAAGCAGAAGCGTATGACGAAGCCATGGATCGCTTCCGCCACGTGGAAGTCCAGGACATCCGTGTATTTCGGACCAACCCGCTGTCGATTTGGGCGCAACTTAATGCTTAATCCGCCTCGCCCACACCCCCGTTTTGTCGACCGCATCACCCCAACCATTCTGAGCGGACTGAGCATGTGTGTCTGGCGAGTGGGGTTTGGGCGTGACCCAGCGATGTCCTCCTTGGACCGATGGAGCCCGGCAGCAGCACTCGGCACCGTGGTTCATTCGGTCAAGCGACAGTTCGGAGACCCCAAGGGATTCGAAGCGATATGGGATGCCGCAGTCGCCACCGCGCAGGCCAAGCTCGCTGCGGAGTGGGCTCCGGCTACCCCCCCGTCACCAGATAACTGGCCAGGATGGTCGTTAACCAAGACGCGCATCCGCAAGGCATGGCTCCGCTCTGAGTCTGGGCCTGCGCCCCGGACGGTAGCGGCGCAGCGCGGTTTCCTTCCGCCTCTACCGTGGCGCGAACTTCGGCTGGATCATCCGAGTCTCCCGCTGGCCGGCCAGCCTGACCTGGTAGAGCGAGTCGATGGGAAGATTTGGGTTCTCGATACGAAAACCGGTCTGCGTCAAGCAAATCCGTCATCGGACCAGCGCGACCAGTTGTTAATCTACTGTGCGTTAGTACAAGCCAATCTGGGTGAGATGCCCGCTGCCGCTGCCATCGAGACGTCTCGGGGTGAGCGGTACTCCTTTGCGGTCGATCCGAACGAAGTCAAGACCCTGGTGGAACGAGCCGTCGACACGCTCGACCGTTTCAACTCCGCCGCAGCTGACGGCTTCGACGAGAGCATGGCATCACCATCGGCCGAAGCCTGCGGATGGTGTCCATTCCGCATCGCCTGCCATCCGTTCTTTCGGGCGTATGACGAGACCTGGGAGATATCCCACGCGGTATTGTTCACGGTCGAATCGGCTGATGTTCGGGAGCACGGTGCGCATGTGGAAGGTGTCGTGCACCTTCCGCTTTGGCGAGCCGACCAGAAGTTCACCTCGACCGCGTTCCCGTTCCAGCCGGTACCTGCCGTCGGCGAGACATGGGGCGCGGCCGATTACGTCGGAACGGGCTCCTCGGCAGTGGCAGCCTGGAACACAACGACCTTCAGATGGTTCTAACGGCCGGCAAAGCGTGGCCGCGAGATCTGTTCAATGGCTCAGCGGTGTGATTTTCGCGTGCTATTGCTGGCACGGGTCGTCTCCCACTAAAACCGCCGGCGCATCTAGATCCGACAAGCGTCCGTACGAAAGCTGTCAGTTGCGCGCTGAAAGCCGTCCTCAGTGTGCCGGTGGCGACTGAACCTTCGTGCCATCCATCTCGGTTCTCGGTGGCAGACTCAAGCACGTCAGGTCTACCAACGACGCAAACGGGGGCGCGATGGAAGAGAGTGCCATCGATGGCGAGCGACGCCTAAATATCTATTGCATTGCATTGCCCGAACCAGTTGGAATTCAGCAAAACGTTACCTTGCATTTCGTCTATGACGAAAGAAATACCCCTTATTTAAAGACGCCAACAATTAACATAAGCCCTTCAGATCTTCTCTGTCGTGTTGGAGCTATGGATGATGTCGTCATAAAGTTCACACACGTGCCGACGGCGCCTTCCGACTTCCTGATCAGATCCGCAGCCGCTGTTGCAGTTTTCGGTCACGTGACAGGCGAAACAGACGCCGCAAAAGCAGTAGATCCGAGACAATTCATTGAGGATTCCGGCGACAAATTCAAACCAAGCAAGATAGTTTCGGTGGCCGAAGTTGCAGTGTTCGACACTGTCTCAGCCCAAACCGCGCCGCGAGAAACCGAAATCGAGGATCTCACCGACCCTTTGCTGAGAGCATTGCACTGCCTTCAACATCTTGTTCGCGCATACAACCTTACAGCTGAACGTCCTGCAGCCATACCGAGGTACCAGCGTGTCGGACCCAAGGTCCCCCATGCGCGACGTTTATTAAGGCCGGGCTCCGCGTGGGAGAAGTTTCTTCAACCGTTGGATCACGACAACATTGCAGACCGTCCTCCTAAATTACTGGGACCCGAAAAACTCGCGCAGATCCTGGACAATGTACAGCTCCTGTCAGCAGCGGATCCCCGATCAATTTATTATGAGACATTTATGCAAGCACAGTGTCTCGCGCTGCGCGATGGCGAATACTCAAGCGCCATTCTTAGGAGCGCACAGGCATGCGAAGTGCTGTTCGACGGGATACTCGGACTCCTTTTATGGGAAGAGCTCGGTGGCGCGCCACACGCCGACGGACCTGTCGACAAAGCAGCAGAGATATTCTCTAATGATTTACGACCCAGATTAAAGAATGCCTATCATCCCCTCCTGGGTGGGCGTTGGAATCTAACCGAAAAGGGCACATTATCGGACTGGTCCGAATTGGTCGCGACGCCACGAAACCGGATCGTCCATCGTGGATATCAACCGCGGGCCGACGAGGCGGCGGAGGCACTCAACGCAACCCAGGCACTCGATGACTTCATCACAGGCCTTGTAGCCGCTCGCGCTAAGCGGTTCCCACGGACCGCACTCATGTGGGTGACCGAACAAGGCTTAATGGACGCGGGTAAGTGGCCACTCGTGCGTGCCTTCGCGCGCGAGAGGCAACGATCTGAACCCCCGTGGCGCGATAACTACGCATCGTGGCGACAAAGAGTAGACGCCACAATTACTCCGCGCAGACGAAAAAAATCGCAGTAGTCACATTCCTGCTGCGTATTGGCATCGGCAGTGTTCCCGGCGGCTCTGCCCGAGGCCCTAGGACGCGCTGCCGCCTGAGCCGAGCGACCTAGGCCGCGGGGCACCCATGGGCGCCGTTCATCTCGGGCCGTGCTTCACCGCCGCGCGGAGAATCGTTCACAAAGCCCGCGGAGCGACGGCGCCCGGCGACCCGGTGCGACCGTTAGTTCAGCCCGCGCCGTGTCGCCTGACTGCATACAGGGAGTAGACACGTGGTCCAGCCCGCGAGTGCCGGCCATCGCGCAGTGGCGTCGGCCGGTCCCGGCAGCACCCCAGGCCTCCAGCGGGGCACGCGCCTATCCAGGCGACCCAATTGGCCCGTGAGCCGGTTACAGAGACTACCCCGGCCGAAGCGGGGGTCTTTGGTTGAGCCGCTGTGGATTTAAAGCACGATCTTGATGGCCTCCGACCGGCGGTGCTTGCTCCACTGCTGAACGAGCAGGTTGTAGCACGTCATGGCCCAACCGCCGGTGCCTGAGTGCTGGGTACCGCCAGCCGAGCTGATTGAGTGAACCTTGCCGCGCCAGGCTTCGGCGTGCCTCGCCTTAGCGGTCTTCTTCGCCAACTCGTCGTCGTTGTCGACAAGGGCGCCATGGCGGCCGAGGAACTTGCCGATGCCACCGAGCAGCATCCCGTCCCAGGTCGCTGCCGTGTAACCCCATGCTTTTTCGGCGACAGTAAGCGTCCGGTCGAGGGTCTCCGCACCGTACTTGTCGGTGATCCGAAGGACGCCGTTGATCGCGCGCACAGAATTCGCGCTCGTGGCCCCGATGTTGGGGTCGTGAGCCACCAGCGTCTCTTCGGTGTCGACGAAGAGCGGAATCCCTCCGGTGAGCCCGATCACGTACTCATCGATCGCAGAGAGGGGCGTGAACTCTCACGATTTTTTAGCCAGCGGCCTAACTGCCCACCGCCTTGAAGGAAACCCGCTCTAAGGTCGAGGTGGCAATGCCGATAGCCACCCGTCCGAAAGCAATTCCAGTAGTTGCCCGTCCGGATCGCGGATCATCGCCATCGCATCGGTCACCGTCGCGTCGACCACCGCTCCCCCAAACTCAGCAACCTTTTCCAACACACCGTCGAGATCGGACACCGAGAACGAGATGTGCGTCAGCCCAATCTGATCCATCACGCGTTGCGTCCCGGCGTGGACCTGACGCTTCGAGTAGTCCATGAGTTCGAGCACAAAGCCGTCGCGCACCAGGTAGGTCGCGTGCACGCCGAGCGGCTCGGGAAGCTGCACCAGCTTCGCGGTGGGACCGTCGGGCGGATCAAGCTCCCACCAGAACTGAAACCCGAGCACATTCTCATAGAACCGCCGCGACCGCTCGCGATCGGAGACACACAAGCCGACATGGTTGAAGGTCGTCCGGTGACTACTCATCGCGGCCTTTCTCGACACAACACCGAGCGTAATAATGCAAAGATAGTGCAGATAGCCGAGCGCTCGGCACGGTGGAGGACGGACCAGATGACAACCCGACCCGACGTCACCGACGACGCCATCGTCGACTTCGACCACCACTCCGACGCGTTCAACCTCAACGAGCTGGCCATCAACGCCGAGCTGAGACAAAAATGCCCCGTCGCCTGGAACGAGAACTACGGCGGCTTCTGGTTCCTCAGCAGCTACGACGCGGTCAGCCGCACGGCCAGGGACGGCGACACCTTCGCCCACAAATACGAACCCAACGCCGCCGACGGCGTCGACTACCAAGGCGAGATGGGCGTCCCGCGCCCCGAAGGCCAGCCGGCCCTGGGCATCGGCGAGGTGGACGGCCCCTACCACCAGGCCCTCCGGCACGCGCTGGCCCCGTTCTTCTCCCCCGGCGCCGTCCAGAAACTCAAGCCATTCATGGAATACAAAGCCCATGAGTTCCTCGACCAGAAGATCGAAGACGGCCGCATGGACCTCGTCCTCGACTACGCCAGCCCGGTCCCGGCCATCCTCACCATGAAGCTGATGGGCCTGCCCCACGACAACTGGCACCTCTACGCCAACCTCTTCCACTCCGTCATGGCCGTCCCGCAGGACAGCCCGCAGTACCTCGAGGCCATCGCCAAAGTCCCGAAGATGATGCAAGAGGTCCTCGAATACGCGGCCACCAGACGGGCCAAACCCGACGAAGACCTGACCAGCTTCCTCATCCAGTTCGAGTTCGAGGGCCAGCGCCTCACCGACGAACAGCTGCTCAACATCCTCTGGAACCTCATCGGCGGCGGCGTCGACACCACCACCTCCCAAACCGCACTCACGCTCGAATACCTGGGCACCCACCCCGCCATCAGACAACAACTCATCGACCACCCCGAGCTCTACCGCACCGCCACCGACGAATTCCTGCGCTACTTCTCGGTCAACCAAACCCTCAGCCGCACAGTCACTCACGACGTCGAACTCAACGGGCAACACCTGAGGAAGAACGACAGAGTGGTCATCAGCTGGCTTTCGGCCAACCACGACGAAAAAGAATTCCCAAACCCCGACGAGATCATCCTGGACCGCGCCCCCAACCGCCACGTCGCCTTCGGACTCGGGCCGCACCGCTGCATCGGCTCACACCTGGCGCGGCTGATGGCCGAAGTGATGGTCAGGGCGGTCCTCAACCGGATCCCCGACTACCAAGTCGACGTGCAAAACGTCCACCAATACCTCGGCAACCCCAGCATGACCGGGCTGGGCACGCTGCCGGTCACCTTCACCCCCGGTGCGAAACGAGGCTAGATGCCTGCCAACCCGATGACGCACATGCTGGGTCCGTTCACCCGCACCGGCGGCTTCTACGCCCGCTCGTGGGGCTCCTACCTGGATCGTCAGCCCGACGAGCTACCGGTGGCCCGGCCCACCATCGCGCTGGCGGCGCAGGCGTTCCGCGACGAAATCCTGCTGGCCGGCTTCAGCCTGTTGCGCCGGGCTCCCGACGCAGAAACGCTCGAACGGATCGACACCGAAGTGCTTGCGGCACAAGAGTTTTACGGAGCAAAGGGCTGGCTTGACAATCCCGAGGGGTTCTTCGCCCCTCCCCCGCTCCCCACCGACGTGACGGTCAAGCGCGTGCGCAGCATGGGACGCAACTACGAGCGGCTGTCCTTCGACAGCGACTACGAGCCCCATGACGGCGAGCCCGGCCGGGAACGGTGGCACAGCTACACCGGCAACAACCGCGAATACGCCCTGATGTTCCGGCACCAACGGCCGCGGCCCTGGCTGATCTGCATCCACGGCGCCGAGATGGGCCGCGCCGCGCTCGACCCCATGCTGTTTCATGCCTGGCACCTGTACCGCGATCTCGATCTCAACGTCGTGCTCCCGGTACTCCCCCTGCACGGCCCCCGAGCAAGCGGCCCGAAGTTCCCCAGTGAGGACGTGCTCGACGACGTCCACGGCGCCGCCCAGGCGGTCTGGGACATCAGGCGGCTGATCGCCTGGATCCGCGGGCAACAGCCCGACGCCGCGATAGGGGTCAACGGCATCTCGCTCGGCGGTCTGATCTCGTCGCTGGTCGCCAGCCTCGACGATGGCCTCGCCTGCGCCATCCTGGGTGTGCCGGCCGTCGACCTGGTGAACCTGGTCGGCCGCCACGCCGGTCTCAGCGGCCACGCCGCCCTGCGCCACACCATGCACTCGGCCGAACCCCTCGGCCGGATGATCTCGCCGCTGGCACTGACCCCGCGGGTGCCGGAAAAGGGCCGCTTCATCTACGCCGGCCTCGCGGACCGGCTGGTGCACCCGCGCGACCAGGTCACCCGACTCTGGGAGCACTGGGGCAAACCCGAAATCCAGTGGTACCCAGGCGGTCACACCGGATTCTTCGGCTCGCGGCCGGTGCAGCGCTTCATCGACGACGCGCTCGTGCAGTCCGGGCTGGCCGACCAGAGATGACCGCCTCCTACCTGCGATGGATCGCGGCGAACACGGCCAAGCCGCTGGTCCATGCCTATCGGCGCACCGGTGCCGACGTGCCCTTCGGCGACCCGGTTCCTTCACACGCGACCGAGATGGAGGGCTGGTTCTGGCGCCTCACCGATGCCGCCTCGGGTCGCGTCGTCGTCGCGCTGTGCAGCGTGAACCGGAATCCCGACGGCGACTGGGCCACCGTCGCGGTCGCGCTGCACCCCGGCGGCATGGTGCGCTCCGCGGCCATGGACGGTGCCCACGCCGCATCGTCCACGTTCTCCGTGCACGCCGGCACCGCTCCCGACTGCCATCTGGCGGCGAGCCTCGATCGGCTCCGGATCGACCTCGACGGCATCCACCTCGACCTGCATTTCGCCGATCCCTTCAACTGGCCCAAGGCCTTTGGCGGAGGCGGCTTCTTCTCTTCGGTCCCGTTTCTCAACCAATACTGGCATCCCTACCGCCTCGGTGGAACAGCCACCGGCACAGTCGAATTCGCCACAGGCACCTGGTCGTTCGGTAACGCCCGGCTGTACACGGAACGTAACTGGGGCGCGGGCTTCCCCGAGCGCTGGTGGTGGGGTCAGGCACACGATTTCGGTGACGCCGACGTCTCGGTCGCGTTCTCGGGGGGCCTTCTTCAGCTCGGCCCGATCCGCAGGGACGTCACCGGTGTCGTCGTGCGACTGGGCGACCGCATCATCCGGGTAACCCCGCCGGCGCCCGTGCGATCGGACGTCGGCGACGGACACTGGACCGTGTCGGCACGCACACTGCGCTACCACATCGAGCTGGACGGAGACGGCACCCGCGCGGATCCGCACGTCTTACCGGTTCCGCTGCCCGCGCAGCGGCGCAACATCGACACCGACTTCGAGCACCTCGCCGGCCGATTGCATTGCAGGGTGCGGGAATACGGCCGGGTGGTGTTCGACGGCACCTGCGGGCTGGCCGGCCTGGAGGTGGGCAGCCGGCCGGCCTAGATGATCACAACGCGGTCGCGTACTGCAGCACCGGCTCCGACGAATCGACGTGCCCAAAGCTGATGATCCGCAGCCGATCCGGGCGCACCTCGTAGCGCACGCCGTCGACCGGGTTGGTGACATCGAACCCGTCCCCGGAGCGCTGCGCGTTGGACAGCTCGATGTGCGCGCCGTCGCGGATCCGCTCGCCGCGGTAGTAATAACTGCCGCTGAGGTTTTCACACACCACGGCCAGCGACTTGGCGGTGCGCACCACGGCCGCCGGCGGATTGCCCGGGTCGCAGCGGGCCGTCTCGCCGACGAACCCCAGCCCGTCGGCGCCCTGTACGGGAGCCGACAGCGTCGGCGTCTTCGGCGGCGGCGCGCTCGACGGCGCGGGAGACGGCGCCTGAGCCGCCCGCGGCGGGTGTGAACCGCCGCTCATCAACGCCGACACCAGCGCCACGATCAGCCCGGCGGCCACCAGCACCACCGCCGCCGCGGTCACCACGAACGCCCCCCGGCCGCCGACGGGCCGCCACCCCTCCGGCCGCGAAGGCCGCGAAGGTCTCGGCGGCGGCTCGACGGGCGGATAGGGGCTGTAACCGGTGTCGTCGGGATTGGGATAGACCGCCTCAAATCGCCGGGTGCGCAGCGGCCCCGCTCCCGCGCCGGCCCCGACCGGCTGGTAGACCTCGGACACGGCCTCGCTGGCCGCGCGGGCGAGTTCACCGGCGGAGGCGAACCGCGCCGTCCGCTGTTTGGCCATGCCGCGGGCGATGACGTCGTCGAAGGCCCGGCCGATTCCGCGGCGCATGATGCTGGGCCGCGGCGCCGGCGACAACAGGTGCGCGCTCCTCAGCTCCGCCGGGTCCGCACCCTCGAACGGCGGCTGGCCGGTGAGGCACTCGTAGAGCAGGCACGCCAGTGAGTACACGTCGGTTTGCGGCCCGACCCGCCCGGTGGTGAACCGCTCGGGCGCCATGTAGGCGCGCGAGGCGTCGGCGTGCGCGATCCCGAAGTCGGCGAGGTACGCGAAGTGATCCGGGGTGAGCAGGACGTTCTCGGGCCGGACGCCCAGGTGCACCAGCCCGGCGGCGTGCGCGGCGTCCAGCGCCCGCGCCACCTGCGCGACGATCGACGCGGCTCGCGGCGGTTCCAGCGGCCCCCGCTCGCGCAGCAGGTCCTCGAGGCTGCCGCCCTCGACCAGGTGCATGTCGACGAACGGCACGCCGTCGATCTCGCCGAAGTCGTGCACCGGGATGACGTGGGGCTCCTGCAGCCGGGACGCGATCGCGCACTCCCGCCGAAAGCGTTGCTGGAAGCCGGTTTCCGCGGCCATCGCGGCAGGCAGCAGCTTGAGGGCGACCGTGCGGTCCTTAACCGTGTCGTACGCCCGATAGACCTCGCCCGTCGCGCCCGTCCCGATCAGCGATCGCATCTCGTAGGGCCCGAACCGGGTGCGCAGACGCGAGGTCAATGGGCAAATCCTTTCGATGCGTCGAACAGGTCCAGCCCGCCGGGTTCCCCAATCCGCCGCCGACCTAACGTGCGCCGGGTCACGCGTGCGGCGGCACCGGGCACCAGAACAGGCCGCAGTTGAAATTCGGCGGTCCGGCCGGCGCGCGGGGGGTGGCGCTGATCGGGCCGCTCGGCCAGCCGTAGACGGCGCCGGTGTCGGCGTCGACGACGCCGCGGTAGTCGTAGTAATAGAGGTGGCACACGCCCATGTCCCAGCTGATGAAGTTGTCCGGGACGCGCTCGCCCGGGCACCACTTGCCGCAGGTGTGCCCGGCCGGGCAGTTCCCGCCGACGTGGCCATAGGGGTCGGCCTGGGCGACGCCCGCGGCCAGCCCCGCGCCGATGCCGGCGGTCAGCAGCGCGCCGGCCATCCACTTCTTGTTCATGTCGTCAGCACACATCGGCCGGTCGGCTACCGATCCCACATGGACGTCAGCCGCCGTGCCCGCCCTTGTGCTTGTTGCCCGGGTGCGGCGGAGGCGCGGGCGGCGCCGCCTGTTCGGTGGTAGTCGTGGGTGTGGTGGTGGTCGTCGTGGGCGGGGGCACCGGCGTCGTCGTGGTGTTGACCGGCGTCGGCGGTGGCGCCGAGAACGGCGGGTCGATCGCGAACAGGAGCAGGGCCAGCACGACGGCGGCGACCATCGCCGCGATCCACCATTTGTGCCTGCGTGGGGCCGGCTCCGGCGGCGCGCCCACGTAGGTGTAGGTCATCGGCGCGACGACCGGGGCGTCCATCACCAACGTCGGCGGGCGGACGGGACTGGGCTGGGGGTTGCCCGCGAGCGCGGCGCGCATGGCGCCGGCCTGGTCGAACCGCCGGGCGGGGTCGCGCGCCATCGCCCGTTCGATCGCCGCGGCAAGCGGCGGTGGCACGTCCGGGCGCAGCGCGGCCAGCGGCGGCGGCGAGTCGTGCAGGATCGCGTGCGCCAGCGGACCCAAATCCTCCTGCGGGAACGGCCGCCGCCCGGTCAGCGCCTCGTACCCCACCACGCCGACGGCGTAGAGGTCGTCGGTCACCGCGGCCGGCTTGGACGTCAGCCGCTCGGGACTCAGATAGGCCATGCTGCCGACCACTTCGCCCGCCCTGGTGTAGGCGGCGCCGGACGTCTTGGCGATGCCGAAATCGGCGAGCTTGGGTTCACCGGTGGCGGTGAACAGGATGTTGCCCGGCTTGACGTCGCGGTGCAGGATGCCGGCATGATGCGCCTCGGCCAGCGCGTCCAGGACGCCGTCGAGGACGGCGTACACGAACGCCGGGGGCAGCGGCCCGCGGGCGATGTGGTCGGCCAGCGACACTCCCGGTAGCCGCTCCATGACGATGAACGGCAGGCCCTCGTGCTCGCCGACGTCGTGGACCACCACGACGTGACGGCCGGTCAGCCGCGCGGCCGCGCGCGCCTCCGCGTCAAACCGCAAGCGGCTGTCCGGCCGGTCGGCCACCCCGGGATAGAGCAGCTTGATGGCGACGGGCCGGTTCAGCTTCAGGTCCCAGCCGTCACGCACCTCGGCCATCGCGCCGCGGCCCAGGACCCCGCGCAGCTCGTATCGACCGTCGCCAAGGCGCCCGCCCGGCACCACGAGCACTCCGTTACTGCCCTGGCCGCGGTAAGGCTGAATTCCTGGGAGGTCCGTGTCGATCTCCTGTCGGAAAGCTGACTGCCCTGCTGGTTCCGGATAACCACACGCCCGCAGATCGAAACGTCGACGGGCGGTCAACGGCGGGAGACCCCGTCACCCGCGCGGTTTCTGCACCGCCCCCGCATACTCGCCGACGAAGCCGTTCCCCAACCACCACCTGGGCTCGGTGTACTCGAAGATTTCCTCGCCGAGCGCGCGATCGCGCACCGACCTCTTGACGGGAAACGGATTCATCCCCGTCTTGTATTCGACGCCGACCATGGCGGGCGCGTTCGGCCGGCCCCGCCTGGGCAGCGCCTCGAAACCGGCCTGCGCAATCATCGTGTTCAACTCGGTGGGGCGAGGGAACCGGCGAAAGTCGTGGTTGGGCTTGTGCAGACCGAACACAAACAGCGGCCCGACGGTCACGAAACAAAGCCAGGTGCACAGGTTGCGATCCGGCGCGACGTAGAACATCCGGCCGCCCGGCTTCAGCGCGCGAAACACGCTGTCCATCAGGCGGCGGTGCTCGGTGCAGTGGTCAAGCACGCCGTGCAGGTAAACCAGGTCGAACCGATTGTCCCCCAACACCTCCGGGTTACGCGCGTCCCCGACGACGAAGGTCACCCCGGCCTGGCCGGCAAAGCGCTTTCTGGCCGCGTCGATCGACTTGTAGTCGACATCGACGCCCACGATGTCCCATTGGCCCAACTCCGGAAATCTTTCGAGCAATCCTCCGATCGCCCCGCCACCGCCGCAACCGACCACCGCCATCCTCGGGCGCCGATCGCCTATCGACGGAAGGTAGTCGCGCAGGAAATCCCATGCGGCGTAGTCGATCTCACCGACGAGCTCGGCGGTGAACCGCCACTGCTCGCTGACCTCGGCGTTGGAGAAGTAACGCACCCCGCGCTCGATCGTGCCGTTGCTGATCCGCATCAGCACACGATCGATCATCGAATAGCGGTACTCGGGCTCGCCCGCCGCATCGTTGGCCCATTCCCGCTCGAGGAACTCGAAGTAGCGTCGCTCTTCGGGCTCGATCGGCGGCTCCCACGACTGGGCGTGCCCGAGCACGCGTTCCCGAATCCACGAGTCGACCACGCGGCTGTAGACGATCGTGTCGAACAGCATGAGCTGATGGCCGCCACCGGGCATCATGAAGAAATCCTTGGTCCCGCCGATCCGCTCGAAGCACTCTCGGCAGTGCTCGGCGCCGACGACCTCGTCGTGCTCCCCGCAGGTGATCAGGACGGGCTTTGTGTTGGCGGCGGCGGGTTTTGGCGGAACGTAGTTGAACACCGAGTGGTAGCTCTTGAGCCCGTACCGCCAGACGTAGAACGGGTCGTTCTTCTTGGTGTCCAGCAGTCCGGGGTCTTCCTGGTAGGCGGCCTTGAAGTCGATGACCCGCCGCAGCGGGACCCGCAGCCGATCGCCGATCGCCTTGGCCGCCCACGTCGCCGGGCGCGATTGGAACAGCCGGATCGCCGGGCTCATCGGCGCCTCATGGTTCAACAAGATGTTCATGCACACGCCGGCGGTCACGGCCGGGCACGCGTCGAGGGCGTGGAACGCGACTTCGCCACCCTGGCTGGCACCGTGCAGGACGACGGGCAGTGAAGTGCGTCGTGCCGCGTAATCGGTGACCGCCCTGGTGTCTTCGAGGAAGGCGTCGAAGGTGAACACACCGGGCGTGCCTTCGGTGCGGCCGTGCCCGGTCAGGTCGAACGAATAGACGGCCGCACGATAATTGCGGCGCATGTGCTCGGCGAACGCGTCGTAACTCTCGCCGTTGCCGGCGGTGCCGTGCACCAGGACCAAGGCGTAGTCGGCGTGGTGATTGTCGTAGCAGCGCACGAAGATCCGTTTACCGCCGGATCCGTTCACCGTGTCTTCGACCATCGGCGGCACTGCCTGATCGGTGACGTTTGTCATCGCCTGGGTTCCAATCCTTCGGTGATGCGGGCGGCGAGCAATTGGGCGAACGCGTCGAAGTCGCGACGAAAGCCCGACGTGTCGGAAACAAAGGGGCGCTGCATGGACATGCCCAGCAGCACGGTTTCGAAGAGGCGCACCGACTCGTCGATCAAGCGCTGCGGCACATCGTCACCGGCGATATGGCGAAGCGCCCCGGCGAGCTGCCGACGCTGAGTATCGCGATAGTCGACATACGCGGTGCGTAAAAACTCGTTGTGGTTGGCCGCTGCGGCGAACTCCACCATGAACGTGACCGCGTCGACGTTGTCGATGAACAGGGCGTACATCAGATTGGCCGCCTCGGTCAGATCATCACGCACCGACGCCCCGCGCGGCAGTTGGGCGGAGGCCGTGGCGAACAATCGCTTCGCCATGTCGTCGATCGCCGCCTGGAAAAGTTTTTCCTTCGTCTCGAAGTGATAGTGCAGCAGCGTCTGCGAGACGCCGGCCTTGGTCGAGATCAGCTTCATCGAGGACTTTTCGTAGCCGTACGCGCAGAAGCATTGGATCGTCGTCTGCAGGATTCGCTGTCGGGCGTCGCCGGCGGTGGCCGCGGGGCCGGCGGGCTCCTCAGGCTTGGACACTGTCGCGGTCAACGTCGCCTCGTCTCGTCATCTCACGTCCGCTTTCGGTCACGATACTGCCTGATCGATCAGTCAGGCAAGGGTGGCGCGATACGCTATCGCTTGATGAGACCCAAGATCACCTTGACCTTTGACAACGGCCCGACCCCCGGCGTCACGGACCAGGTTCTCGACACCCTCGCGCAGCGTCAGATGTCCGCCATCTTCTTCGTCGTCGGCGAGAACGTCCGCTCGCCGGCGGGGCATCGGTTACTCGAGCGAGCCGTGCGTGCGGGGCACCGGATCGGCAATCACTCCTTGACCCACGGCCGACCTCTCGGCGAGCTCTCCCCGGCGGAGACCATTCGCGAAATCGGCGGCTTGCAAGAGCTGTTGGACGATCTCGGCGATGTCGATCGCTACTTCAGACCGTGGGGAACGGAGGGCGCACTCGAACGGCGCTGCCTGAATCAGACGGCGATCGACTACCTCCTCGCGGAGAAGTTCACCTGCGTCCTGTGGAACAGCGTCCCGCGGGACTGGGCCGACCCCCGTGGATGGGTAAGCCCGGCGCTCGCCGATGCCCGCAACCAACAGCACACCGTGGTCGTACTGCACGACCTGCCCACAGGTGCGATGGAGCGTCTACCACGGTTCCTCGATGACCTCACCGATTCCGGCCTGGAGGTCACCACAGACCTGCCCGACGACTGTGTGCCGATCGTCCGCGGCGAGATGCGCACACCCGTCGATCACCTCACGGCGGTTTGAGGCTGCCCGAGCGGCGCTAAGGTGAATCGCACGGTGAGAAAGTGGGCGCAATGAGCGACATGACGGCGCGGTTCTCCGAGATCGTCGGCCAGCACAACCTGCTGACCGGCGACGCCATCCCCGAGGACTACTGGCACGACGAGGTGCTGACCAAGCCGGCGCAACGGCCGGCGTACGTCGCCAAACCGGCCAGCGCGGAAGCGGTTTCGCAGCTGCTCAGGGCCGCCTCGGACAACAAGATCCCGGTGACGGCCCGCGGGTCCGGGACCGGCCTCTCCGGCGCGGCGATCCCCCGGGCCGACGGGCTGCTCATCTCCTTCGAGCGCATGAACGCCGTCCTCGAGGTCGACACCACCAACCAGGTCGCCGTCGTCCAGCCCGGCGTCACCCTCACCGAGCTGGACGCGGCGACCGCTGACGCCGGCCTGCGCTACATGGTTCACCCGGGCGAGATGTCCTCCAGCGTCGGCGGCAACGTCGGCACCAATGCCGGCGGCATGAACGCGGTCAAGTACGGCATCGCCCGCCACAACGTGCTCGGGCTGCAGGCGGCGCTGCCGACCGGCGAGCTCATCCGCACCGGCGGCAAGATCGCCAAGATCTCCACTGGCTACGACCTCACCCAGCTCATCGTCGGCTCCGAGGGCACGCTGGCCCTGGCGACCGAGGTGACCGTCAAGCTGCACCCGCGGCTCGAGCACAACGCCGCCGTGCTCGCCCCGTTCGCCGACTTCGACCAGGTCATGACGGCGGTGCCCAAGGTCGTGGGCAGCGGCCTCGCGCCCTACATCCTGGAGTACATCGACAACGTGACGATGGCCGCCCTCGTCCACACCCAGAACCTCGAGCTCGGCGTCCCCGACAGCGTCCGCGACAGTTGCGACGCCTATCTGGTTGTGGCGCTTGAGAACCGGACCGCCGACCGGCTGGACGAGGACGTCGAGAAGGTGGGCGAACTGCTGGCCGAGCTGGGCGCCGTCGATGCCTATGTGCTGGAGGGGGGTTCGGCGCGCAAGCTGATCGAGGCGCGGGAGAAGGCGTTTTGGACGCTGAAGGCCGTCGGCGCCGACGACCTCATCGACACCGTGGTGCCGCGCGGCGCGATGCCGAAGTTCCTGTCCGCCGCGCGTGGTCTGGCGGCGGCGGCGGGCGGCGGAGCGGCGGGCTGCGGGCACGCCGGCGACGGCAACGTGCACCTGGCCATCTTCTGCAAGGACCCGGCCACCCGCAAGAAGCTGATGACCGACATCTTCGCGCTGGCAATGGAATTGGGCGGCGCGATCTCCGGCGAACACGGCCTGGGCCGCGCGAAGACCCCGTACTTCCTCGAGCTGGAAGACCCGGTCAAGGTCGACCTGATGCGCCGCATCAAGCAGAGTTTCGACCCCGCGGGCATCCTCAACCCCGACGTCGTGTTCGCGGCGGACGCCTAGCCGACGACCGGGAATCGGCGTTGGGCGGCAAGCTCTTTGAGCCCCTTGCGCATCACCCACCGCACGTGCGCGTCGAGCCGCTTGATGTCGGAAACCTCGGCGAGCCGGGCGATGTCGATGGGCGGCAACACCTCGGTGACGATCTTGGTGGGCAGCGGCATGTTGACCGGCGCCACGATGCTGAGCCCGAAGGGGAAACCGAACGATATCGGCAGGATGTCCGTGCGGAAGAGCTTGCGCTCCAACTTGGTCAGCCCCAGCGCACGTGCCAGCCATCTGCCGCGGCTCAGGAAGAACTGGCTTTCCTGCCCGCCGATCGAGACGGCGGGAACGATCGGGACGTTGGCGTCTAGGGCAGTGGTGATGTAGCCGGTCCGTCCGCCGAAGTCGATGGTGGTCTCTTGCAAGGTCGACCGGTAGACGTCGAAGTCGCCGCCCGGGAACACCAGCACGACGGCACCGGCGGCCAACGCCTTGGCGGCGTTCTCGCGCGTCGCCCGGATCACTCCGGTGCGCCGCAAGAAGTCACCTGCCGGCCCGGCGAAGATGGTGTCGAACCCTAGCGCGTAGAGCGGGCGGTCGTAGCCGAACCTGTCGTAATAGTCGACGGCGAACACCGAGAGGTCGAAGGTCGTGAGACCCCCGGAATGATTCCCGACCACCAGCGACGGTCCGTCCGGGACGTTGTCCAGGCCCCGCACCTCGGAGCGGAAGTAGTGCTTGACGATCGGGCGGGTCAGGGCGACGACGTGTTCGGTCAGACCGCGGTCCCATTTGTCGACGTCGGTCGAATCCGTGCGGCTGTGGCTCATGTCGTCCTCGCTCGTCGTTGAGCGTGAGCCGATGGTACGCCCGCCGGTCCGGCGACAACACGGGTTTTAGTTGTCGCTGTGAGGCGGGCACTTTCGATGCCTCTTGTTCCGGAGACGCCTGTGGTCAATGTGACTCAAGACGACGATGGGCTCACATCCCGAAGTGCGCGCGGCCCACCGCCGCGACGGCGTCGGGCGGCCCGCTCACCTCGACCTCCGCCACGCCGACCCGGCCGAAGAGATACAGCAGCAGCTCACCCGGTGGACCGCTCAGGGAGGCCACCGGCGAGCCCCGCAAAACCGTCACCCGCTCGCCGGTGCCGACCCACTCGACCACAAGACCACAATCAAGCCGCCGACTCAGAAAACCACCCCCGCGGCGCACGTTCCGCCATAACGCCGCGTCCAGCTCGGGCGTCAGACCGCGTGGCCCGAGCCCATTCGCCCGGCGAAGGTCCTCGTGGTGAACGAAGAACTCGTTGAGGTTCGCCAGCGCGCGCACCCATCCGATGCGGAAGAACCCGATCGGCGGACCGGAACGGATCCGCGCGACCAGCGACGCGAAATCCTGGCGCCGGGCCAATGCGGCCCTGCGCCGCTCGGCGAACCGTTGGAAGCGCCCGGGCAGAACCAGGCACGGTCCGGCGACGAGATCGTGTTCGCGCAGCACCAGATGCGCTGCGAGATCAGCAGCGGTCCAACCCTCGATCAGCGTGGGAGCGGAGGGCCCGAGCTCGTCGAACAGGGAGCAGAGCGCTAGGCGCTCCTGCGCGTCCAGCGCCGGCCGGGACATCGCTCAAGGGTAAGCCCAAAGCCTAAGCGGCGGAGTCGGTATCGCTTCCGGGAATCTCGGCGGCGTCGCCCTGTTCGGCGGCGCTGGAGGCTTCGTGTTCGGCCAGCCAGCGTTCGGCGTCGATGGCCGCCGAGCAGCCGCTGCCGGCGGCGGTGATGGCCTGGCGGTAGGTGTGATCCACCAGGTCGCCGGCGGCGAACACCCCCTCGATCGAGGTGGCGGTGGTGCGGCCCTGCACCAGGACGTAGCCGTCGGGGTCGGTGTCCACGACATCACGCACCAGCGCCGAGCGCGGGTCGTGCCCGATCGCCACGAACACCCCGGTGACCGGCAGGGTGGATTCCTCGCCGGTCACGGTGTCGCGCACCCGCAACCCACTGACGGTGTCGGCACCCTCCACGGCCGCCACGGCCGCATTCGTCAGGATGGTGATCTTGTCGTCGGCCCGCGCCCGCTCGAGCATGATCCGCGAGGCGCGGAATTCCTCGCGGCGGTGCACCAGCGTGACGCTGCGGGCAAAACGGGTCAGAAAGGTCGCTTCCTCCATCGCCGAATCCCCACCACCGATCACCGCGATGTCCTGGTCGCGGAAGAAAAACCCATCACAGGTGGCACACGAGCTGACCCCGCGGCCCAGCAGCTCCTGCTCACCCGGCACCCCCAGATAGCGGGCCGCCGCGCCCATGGCCAAGATCACCGCTCGCCCCCGCACCGTCTCGCCCTCGGCCGTCGTCACCGACTTCACCGGGCCCTGCAGGCAGACCGAGTCGACGTCTTCCATCCGCAAATCGGCCCCGAACCGCAGCGCCTGCTCGCGCATCCGATCCATCAACTCCGGGCCCGTGATGCCCTCGCGGAAGCCGGGGAAGTTCTCCACCTCGGTCGTGGTCATCAACGCGCCACCGAACGACGTCCCCTCGAACACCACGGGCGCCAACTGCGCCCGCGCGGCATACAACGCCGCTGTGTACCCCGCGGGACCCGAACCAATGACGATGACATCGCGGACATCGGAGGCAGTCATCAGGAACCTTTCAGCCAGTGTCGACAAGGGGCCCACCCTACTGGTGATCGCTGACCGTCTCATGTGAAGGTCGGTGCGATCGGCCTTACGACGCATGAACTCTAGAGACGCTGCTCGCGAAATATTCTGCGGCACACCATCTCCCAGATACATCTGCCGGACTATGTTTGCCAAACAACCCGGGATTGCCAAACTTGAAAAAGCGGGAATCTCAATGGCGGGTAACACATTTAAAGTGAGGCGGAGCACACAACCAACGGTTGTGTGCTCACAACCTCTACACCTCTACTACTGTCGCCGGAGGAAATGCACCATGAAGTCATGGACCGTGGGTCCTACGGCGTACCCACGGGAGCCATCGACTGGATCGACGTCACCGTCGACGTCCCGGCCCCGCAGCCCTGCCCGGCAGCGCACCGGCCGCCGACGTCGAGCCTCAGCCGCCACAGCCCCGGCCGGCGCAGCGGGCCAGCATTGTTCGCGAAGGAGAACATCACATGACCACAGCACCTCCCGCCAAGACTCGCAACGAGGGCCAGTGGGCGCTGGGCAATCGCGAACCGCTCAATGAGACCGAGCAGATCAAGCACGATGACGGCCCACTGAATGTGCGCGACCGAATCATCAACAAATACGCCAAGGAAGGCTTCGAGAGCATCGAAAAGTCCGATCTGCGTATGCGGTTCAAATGGATGGGCCTGTACACCCAGCGCGAGCAGGGCTACGACGGCAGCTGGACCGGTGACGAGAACATCGACAAGCTCGAAGCGAAATACTTCATGATGCGGGTGCGCTCCGACGGCAAGCCGATGACGGCGCAGACGCTGCGCGTCCTGGGCCAGGTGTCGTCGGAGTTCGCCCGTGACACCGCCGACATCGGCGACCGCGAGAACGTCCAGTTCCACTGGCTCAAGATCGAGGACGTTCCCGAGGTGTGGCGCCGGCTCGAATCCGTCGGTCTGTCGAGCATCGAGGCCTGCGGTGACTGCCCCCGCGGCATCCACGGCAGCCCGCTGGCCGGCGACTCGCTCGACGAGGTGCTCGACCCCTCCCCCGCGATCGACGAGATCATCCGGCGGTTCATGAACAACCCCGACTACGCCAACCTCCCGCGCAAATACAAGACCGCGATCTCGGGCCTGCAGGACGTCTCCCACGAGACCCACGACGTCGCGTTCGTCGGCGTCAACCACCCCGAGCACGGGCCCGGCATGGACCTGTGGGTAGGGGGCGGCCTGTCGACCAACCCGATGATGGCCCAGCGGGTCGGCGTGTGGGTCCCGCTGGACGAGGTGCCCGACGTGTGGGAAGCGGTCACCAAGGTGTTCCGCGACTACGGCTACCGGCGGCTGCGCGCCAAGGCGCGGATCAAGTTCCTGGTCAAGGACTGGGGGGTGGAGAAGTTCCGCGAGGTCATGGAGACCGAGTACCTCGGCCGCAAGATGATCGACGGCCCAGCACCCGAGCCGGCCAAGCACCCCATCGACCACGTGGGCGTGCAGAAGATCAAGAACGGCCGCAACGCCGTCGGCGTCGCCGCGATCGCCGGGCGCGTCTCGGGCACCACCCTTCAGGCGGTGGCCGACCTGATGGAGAAGGTCGGCTCCGACCGGGCCCGCTTCAGCCCCTTCCAGAAGCTGATCATCCTCGACGTGCCCGACGACCAGGTCGACTTCCTGGTCGCCGAGTTGGACAAGCTGGGCCTGCCGTCGAACCCGTCGAACTGGCGCAAGAGCACGATGGGCTGCACCGGCATCGAATTCTGCAAGCTGTCGTTCGCCGAAACCCGGGTTCGGGCACAGACTTTGGTGCCCGAGCTAGAACAGCGCCTGGCCGACGTCAACCCCAAGCTCGATGTGCCGATCAGCGTCCACCTCAATGGCTGCCCGAACTCCTGCGCCCGAATCCAGGTCGCCGACATCGGGTTCAAGGGCCAGTGGATCGACAACGGCGACGGCACG
This sequence comes from Mycobacterium seoulense, assembly GCF_010731595.1. Taxonomy (NCBI): domain Bacteria; kingdom Bacillati; phylum Actinomycetota; class Actinomycetes; order Mycobacteriales; family Mycobacteriaceae; genus Mycobacterium; species Mycobacterium seoulense. Next base: position 2,178,642 of record NZ_AP022582.1, read on the forward strand.
TCGGTGGAGGGCTTCCAGGTTCACCTCGGCGGCGGTCTGGGCGAGGAGAGCGGCTTTGGACGAAAGCTGCGTCAGCACAAGGTCACCAGCGCCGAACTCGGCGACTACATCGACCGCGTGACGCGCAAGTTCCTGGAACAACGGGAAAGCGGCGAGCGTTTCGCCAACTGGGCGCTGCGCGCCGACGAGGCCGACTTGCGCTAGCCCGTACCGACACCGCCACACCGATCGCTGACGTTACGAACCGAGGAAGAACCAGATGAGCGAAGTGGTGACCAACTTCACCGAGGAAGAGCTGCGTGAGTTGGCAGAGCGCGGGGCGGCCGAGCTGGAAGGCGGGGATGCCAAGGACATCCTGCGCTGGGCCGACAGACACTTCGGTGGCCCCGACGGCCCACGCGACTGGGCCACCTGCAAGTGGGTCGTGGCGTGCAACATGCAGGAAGCGGTGACGGTCTCCCTCGCGGCCGATGTGCGGCCGGGCGTGCCGGTCATCTTCCTGGACACCGGCTACCACTTCGCCGAAACTCTGGGCACCCGCGACGCCGTCGAATCGGTCTACGACATCCACCTGCTGAACGTCACCCCGGAGCACACGGTGCAAGAGCAGGACGAGCTGATGGGTAAGGACCTGTTCGCCCGACAACCCAACGAGTGCTGCCGGCTGCGCAAGGTCCTGCCGCTGCGCAGGGCGCTGAGCGGTTACGCGGCCTGGGTCACCGGGTTGCGCCGGGTGGAGTCGCCCACCCGCGCCAACGCGCCGGAGATCGGCTACGACGAGTCGTTCGGGCTGGTCAAGGTGAACCCGATCGTAGCGTGGACCGACGACGACGTGCAGGAATACATCGAGAGGAACGGCGTGCTGGTCAACCCGCTCGTCGACGAGGGCTATCCGTCCATCGGCTGCGCCCCCTGCACCCGGAAGCCGGCCCCGGGCGAGGACCCGCGCAGCGGCCGCTGGGCGGGCCGAAACAAGACCGAATGCGGACTGCACAGCTCATGAGCACACTCGTCCTCACCGCGCACGGCAGCCGCGATCCGCGCTCCGGCGCCAACGCCCGCGCGGTGGCAGAACGGCTGCGCGGCATGCGGCCCGGCCTCGACGTGCGCCTGGCGTTTCTGGAGCTCAGCGCGCCCAGCTTCGTCGACGTCCTCTCCGGACTGCCCGACAAACGCGACGCGGTGGTCACCCCGCTGCTGCTGGCCAGCGCGTACCACGCGCGCCGCGACCTTCCCGAGCAGATCGCGCGCGCCGGTGCCTACGGCGTCCGGCAGGCCGACGTCCTGGGCGAAGACGATCGGCTCCTGACGGTCCTGCGCGAACGGCTCGCCGAAGTCGGCGTCTCTCCGCTCGACGACGAAGTCGGGGTGATGGTGGTCGCGATCGGATCGTCGAACACCGCCGCCAACGCGCGCACCGCCACGGTCGCCGCCCGGTTGTCCGCCGGGACCCGTTGGGCCGCAACCGCGATGGCCTTCGCCACCCGGCCCGAGGCGTCGGTGGCCGAGGCCGCCGGCCGGTTGCGCCGCCGCGGCGCGACCCGGTTGGTCATCGCGCCGTGGTTCCTGGCCCCGGGACTCATCACCGACGGCGTGTCAACGTATGCGCGGGACAACAGGATTCCGATGGCGGCGCCGCTGGGCGCACACCGCCTGGTGGCCGAGACGGTGCTGGACCGCTTCGACCAGGCGCGCGCCGACCACGCCGCGGCTTAGGGCTTCGATGCGCGACTGCTGATGTGGCTCAGCATGTCCCGTATCGCCCCCGCGGGCGGTGTGCGCCCGCCGACCCAGATGGCTCGAAACTTCCGCCTTAGGTCCAAGTCTCGGGTGGTGACCGCGTGCAGCCGCCCGATGGCCAGGTCGTCGGCCACCGCCAGCCGGCTCATCGCCGCCGGCCCCGCCCCGGCGAGGACGGCGGCGCGCATCGCCGCCGCCGACGTCAACTCCATTACAGGCTGCGCCTGCTGCATGTCCTCGCCCAGCACCCGACGCAGCGCCACCGTCAGCGAATCGCGGATGCCCGAATGGGGTTCGCGGGCCACCAAGGGTGTTTCGGCGAGTTCGCGGGCGGTCACCACCCGCGAGCGTCGAGCCCATTTGTGGCCCGGCGGGACCACGATCACCAACTCGTCCTGCCCCACCACGCAGCTGCCCAATCCCTTGGGCTGGCCGGGATTTTCGACAAAGCCCAGATCGACACTGCCGTCGCGAACCGCGGCGATGGCCTGCTCGCTGTTGGTGGCGGTCAGGATCACCTGCGGTGCGGCTCCCCCGCACCGCGCCGCCTCGGTCTGCAGGGACAGCAGCCAATGCGGCATCAGCTGCTCGGAAATCGTCTGGCTGGCCGCCACCCTGATGCGTTCGCGGCCCTCCTTGCGCAGCCCGCCCAACCCCGCGTCGATCTCGTTGGCGACCTCGAGCAAGCGCGCGGCCCACTCCGCCACGATCAGCCCCGCGGGCGTCAATTCCGAACCGCGCGTTGTCCGCACGGCCAGCGTGACGCCGACCTGGGCCTCCATCGATGCCAGCCGCCGTGACACGGCCTGCTGGGTGATCCCGAGCTCGCGGGCGGCACGCCCGAGGCTGCCCGTCTCGGCGATCGCCAAAAAGACCTCGAACGAGGCCAGTTCGGGCATGCGGGGGCTGAGCGGCATGGGTGGTCAGTCACAATCGGTAGGCGTGACACAACCATAGCTTGTGACTCCACAACACCGGAACCTCTACTCGCGCGCCGGCCGGACGAGCACCATAGGAAACATGACCCGCGCAGCCTCATACCACGTCGCGATCGTGGGTTCCGGCCCTTCCGGGTTCTTCGCGGCCGCGTCACTGCTCAAGGCCGCCGACGCCTCCGGGTTCGGGATCGCCGTCGACATGCTCGAAATGCTGCCCACCCCTTGGGGGCTGGTGCGGTCGGGTGTGGCCCCCGATCATCCGAAGATCAAGTCGGTCAGCCAGCAGTTCGAGAAGACCGCAGAAGATCCGCGCTTTCGCTTCTTCGGCAACATCAAGGTGGGCGAGCACGTCTCGGCCGGCGAACTCGCCGAGCGCTACGACGCGGTGATCTACGCCGTCGGCGCCCAGTCCGACCGCGCCCTCGACATTCCCGGCGAACACCTGCCCGGCAGCGTGGCCGCGGTCGACTTCGTCGGCTGGTACAACGCGCACCCACACTTCCAGCAGATGGCGCCCGACCTGTCGGGTGCCCGCGCCGTCGTGGTGGGCAACGGCAACGTGGCCGTCGACGTGGCCCGCATGCTGGTCACCGACCCCGACGTGCTGGCGCGCACCGACATCGCCGACCACGCGCTGGAGTCGTTGCGGCCCTGCGGCGTAGAGGAGGTGGTGCTGATCGGTCGACGCGGTCCACTGCAAAGCGCCTTCACCACGTTGGAATTGCGAGAGCTTGGCGAGCTCGACGGTGTCGATGTGGTGGTGGAGCCCGCCGATCTGGCGGGCGTCACCGACGACGCCGCCGCCGCTGCCGGCAAGGTCACCAAGAACAACATCAAGGTGCTGCGCGAGTACGCCGGCCGCGCGCCCCGGCCCGGGCACCGCCGAATCGTGTTGCGGTTCTTCACCTCCCCGATAGAGATCAAAGGCGCCGAGAGGGTGGAGAGCATCGTGCTCGGGCGCAACGAGCTGGTGACCGACCCCGGCGGGCGGTTAGTCGCGAAAGACACCGGGGAGCGCGAGGAACTGCCCGCGCAGCTGGTGGTGCGGGCGGTCGGCTACCGGGGCGTGGCCATACCGGGGCTGGCGTTCGACGAGAAGACCGGCACGATCCCCCACACCAGCGGCAGGGTCGAAGGCAGTCGCAACGAATACGTGGCCGGCTGGATCAAACGCGGCCCGTCCGGCGTCATCGGCACCAACAAGAAGTGCTCCCAGGACACCGTCGACACGGTGCTCGCCGACCTGGCCGCCGGGTCGGCAGACCGCCCGGACGACTATGGCGACGGGCTTGCCGAGTGGCTCACCTCGCGCCAGCCGCAGCTTGTCACCGCCGCGCACTGGCGGGCCATCGACCGCTTCGAACGAGAGGCCGGCGAGCCGCACGGGCGCCCCCGCGCCAAACTTGCCAGCCTCGCCGAGCTGCTGCGAATCGGGCACGGCTAATCTCCGATAGCTGATAGGGAAGGACAACATCCATGGCATACGTGATCGGCGAACCCTGCGTCGACATCAAGGACAAGGCGTGCATCGAGGAATGTCCCGTCGATTGCATCTACGAGGGCGCGCGGATGCTCTACATCCACCCCGACGAGTGCGTCGACTGCGGCGCCTGCGAGCCCGTCTGTCCCGTCGAGTCCATCTACTACGAAGACGACCTGCCGAGCGAATACAGCCAGTACACGCAGATCAACGCCGACTTCTTCACCGAACTGGGCTCGCCCGGTGGCGCGGCGAAGATCGGGCTGACCGAGAACGATCCGGCCGCCGTCAAGAACCTGGAGAGCCGGGCCGAGGCCACGTAGGACCCGTCACGCCAACAGCGCTGCGAGTTCGGCGCGGGGCACCGAAAGCCGCTGGGGCCCATCGACTTGCGAGAGCACCTGCCCCTGGCTGAAGAAGAAGATCACGGCGTCGTCGGTGATCGCGAAGTTCTGGTACGCGTCGACTCCCGGGTCACCGAACGGAAGCGGACCCAGCCGGCGCCGCACGATCGGGTTGAGCACGTCGAGCGGGTCGGTGCCCGGTTTGAACAGCGTGTCGAAGGTGATGGGGGCACCCTTGCCGACGTCGTAGTTGAACGCCTTGAACGAGGTCACGGGGTGCGCGCCGAAGTCCTGGTTCATGTCCAGCACGACGGTCTGGGTCCTGGAACTCGGCGTCGCGGACCGGTACGCCTTCCCCGAGATCGTCAGCAGGTACGGCAGCCGGCCACTTGGCGGAGACGCCTTGGCGTCGTCGGCCCATCGGTTCCGCGTCTGGATGAGGTAGTCGGCGAGGGGCTGCTCATCGGGATAGCTGACGGGAAAGCTCAAGTCGAGTGTGTAGTCGGAAGTCACGATGTGACCCCGGCAGATCTGGTTTTGGTCGACGGTTCCGCCGAGGTCGGCGCAGGCCGATTGCGCGCAGGCCGTCCCACCGCACGAAAACCCGGTCAGGACAACGACGGACGCCATCGCGGCCAGCAGGCGCACGTTGGTCCCCTTACCCGAGTTCGTACGCATCGTCGGAAACCCGAAAATAGTGCCCCGTGGAGATGTCGGTGCACCTCATGCCGGAGGGCTCACTCGCGCAGCTGATCGGACCGAGCGTTCTGGTCTGACCGTAGTCGAGGACCGGCCAGGAACCGGTGCCGGAACCGAGCGCGGAGTACGTGCACCGGATGAATCCGGCTTCGCCCTGGTCGAGTCGAAAGTCACCGCCCGCGTTGGCCCCCGGCGGGCAGGCCCCGCCGGTGACGTCGTCTCTGGGGGTCCCGGGCGGCACCACGTAGGTGTGATGCTTGATCTGGCAGAGCGCTACGGGCGCTGACGTGCGAGAAGGCTCGAGCAGGCAGCGAATGTCTCCAGACGGGGACTGAAACTGCTGCGGGCTGTCGTCGGCGGCCGCGGTCGCGGGCAGGGCGACGATCGGCACAAGGATGCCCAGTGCGCACGCCGCGAGGAGCGTCGTTCTCAGCGGGTTCATGTAGTGGTCCCTTCTGCGTTCAGCCGAGATCGAGCGACTCGCGCGAGATCCGGAAGTAATGGCCGGTGCTGTCGTCGGTGCAGGTGACTCCGTTCGGTTCGCTGTCGCAGGTGACCGTGCCGACGGTGCGGGTCTGGCCGTACGGCAGCGTGGGCTGTCCGGCCGCAAGGCCGAATTCGGTGTCCCCGTGGCAGTTCAGGACCGGTGCGCTGCCCTGGAACAAGCTGACGCGGTCGCCGCGCGCCAGGTGACAGGTCGGCGCCGTCGGCTCCGGGGGCACGTAGGTGTGGTCGCGGATCTCACACGTGGCGCCGGTTTTCGCGTCGGGCCCCGCCGCCATACTGCAGATGATGTTGCCCGACGGCGACAGGAACACGCCGCCGTCGTCGGCGCGCGCGGGTGGCGCCAACGCGATGGTCGCGATCAGCGCCGCCGTGGAAGCCTTCATGGTGATGGTCATCGGTGCCCGCATGCATTCTGTCAGTGCGCTGCACGTTGCAGCGGTCGTTCGCGACAAGTAGGCACCGGACGCGCGGCTACCGATCCCAACACCGCGCCTCGTAAGGTGAGCCCATGCGGACAGCTCGAATCATCCACGTCATCCGGCAGATAGGGTCGCTGATCGTCACGACGGTGACCGCGGTGTCCACGCTCAACGCCTACCGGCCGCTGGCGCGCAGCGGCTACGCATCCCTTTTCTCGTGGATGTTCGGGCTGGTCGTCACCGAGTTGCCGCTGCAGACCCTGGTCAGCCAGCTCGGCGGGCTGGCGTTGACGGCTCGACGCCTGACGCGGCCGGTGGGGATCGCGGCGTGGGCGGTGGCGGGCGTTTCGGCGCTCGGTCTGCTGAACTTCAGCCGTGCCGGACACCGGGCCAACGTGCCGCTGACCGAGGCGCTGGACACCGGGTTGGGTCCCTCTCGTCTCACCGAATCGGGGGACCTGTGGCGCAAGCCGGCCGGCGGCGGCACCGCCAAGACACCGGGGCTGCTGCGGATGATGCGCATCTACCGCGACTATGCGCACGACTCCAACATCAGCTACGGCGAATTCGGCCGCGCCAACCACCTGGACATCTGGCGCCGTCCCGATCTGGACCCGACGGGCAAGGCACCGGTGCTTTTCCAGATTCCCGGCGGTGCCTGGACGACGGGAAACAAACGCGGACAAGCCCATCCACTGATGAGCCACCTGGCGGAGCTGGGTTGGGTCTGCGTGGCGATCAACTACCGGCACAGCCCGCGCAACACCTGGCCCGCCCACATCATCGACGTCAAGCGCGCCCTGACGTGGGTCAAGGCGCACATCGCCGAATACGGCGGCGATCCCGAATTCATCGCCATCACAGGCGGTTCCGCCGGCGGCCACCTGTCGTCGCTGGCCGCGCTCACCCCCAACGACCCGCAGTTCCAGCCCGGCTTCGAAGACGCCGACACCCGAGTGCAGGCGGCCGTCCCGTTCTACGGCGTCTACGACTTCACCCGGTTCAACGACGCGATGCACCCGATGATGCCGGCACTGCTCGTCAAATCCGTTGTCAAGCAGCGTCCGTCGACCAACATGCAGCCGTTCATCACCGCGTCGCCGGTCAACCACGTCTCGCCCGACGCTCCGCCGTTCTTCGTCCTGCACGGCCGCAACGACTCGTTGGTGCCCGTGGAGCAGGCGCGCGGGTTCGTCGAGCGGCTGCGGCAGGTCAGCAACCAACCCGTCGTGTACGCCGAATTGCCGTTCACCCAGCACGCTTTCGACATCTTCGGTTCGGCGCGCGCCGCACACACCGCGGTCGCCGTCGAGCAATTCCTGGCCGAGGTCTACGCGTCGCGCCGCCAGGCCAATGCGGCCTAGCCGCTGAGCATTTGGGCCACCACGCCGGCGATGACGGCCTCGGGGTCCTGCTCGATGCCGACTGCGCGCAGCTCTCCGCCGATCGCCAGTGACGCGACGCCGTGCACCAGCGACCACAGCGGCGCGGCGAGTTCGCGCGGGTCGTGGCCGCCGGCGATGCCCGCCTCCTGGCACGTGACGATCGCGTCGAGGAGATCACCGAACGCCTGCTCGCCGGCGACGGCGAGGTCCGGATGGTCGGCCTTGGACAGCTCGGCGCCGAACATGACCCGGTAGTGGTCCGGGTGGGCGACGGCCCAGTGCACATAGGCGCGGCCGAGCTCGACCACCCGGGACTTAGGGTCGGACGCGACGTCGACCGCCGCGGTCATTTCGGCGTGTAGGTCGCGGAAGCCCTGTTCGGCCACCGTGGCCAGCAGCGCGGCTTTGTCGGCGAAGTGCCGGTAAGGGGCCGCGGCGCTGACCCCGGCGCGGCGCGCCGCCTCGGTCAGCGTGAACCCCTTCGGCCCCTTCTCGGCCACCAGCGACAGCGCCGCGCTGGTCAGGGCGCGTTTCAGGTCGCCGTGGTGGTAGCTGTCCCGTCGCTTTAGGCCAGCCGATGATTTCCGCTCCCGTGCCATGTTGACGAGATTAACATTAGGGACTATGTTAAGGCCATTCACATCTTCGAAAGGGGACGAAAATGGACCAGCAACTCATGACCCGCCGGGCCGGCGACCGCGACCGGGAGAGGACGGCCGCACGCCTCGGCCAAGCGTTCGCGCAGGGCTACCTGGAACTGGACGAGTACGAGCAGCGGGTGCAGGCGGTGTTCGGTACGCACACCACCGGCGAGCTCGACAAATTCCTCGCCGACCTGCCGCTCGACCGGATCCGGCGCGCGGACCCGCGCCGCCGCGCCGCCCGCATCGAGGCCGCCCGCCGCGGCGTGCGCCTGCACCTCGCCGCCTACCTCGCGATGACCGTCGTCGTTCTCGCCGTGTGGGCGGCGGTCGCCGCCACCACAGGCGAGACGTACTTCTGGCCGGTCTGGCCCATCCTCGGCGCCGGAATCGGCCTCGTCAGCCACGCCCTGGGCATCCGCCCCGCCGTGAAAACCGTTGCGAAGTAAGGGGTCAGCCATGTCATGGGCAGTCATCACCGGCGCCAGCTCCGGGCTGGGCGCGATTTTCGCCGACCAGCTGGCGCAGCGCGGCATGTCGCTACTGCTCGCCGGGCGCGACGAAGCTCGGCTGAGCGCGGTGGCGCAGCGGGTCGACCAGCAAGTCGAACTGGCCGTCGGCGATCTCGGCACGCAGACCGGCGTCGATGCGCTCGTCGACCGCCTCGACGGGCGGGAGGTGGACGTGCTGGTGAACAATGCCGGCTTCGGCACCTACGGCCCGTTCGCGGAGCTCGACGCCGCGCACGAGCACGAAATGGTCGCGGTCAACGTCGACGCGCTGGTGCGGCTGACCCACGCGGCGCTTCCCGGCATGCTGGCCCGCGGTCGGGGCGGCATCCTGAATGTCGCGTCCACGATCGCCTTTCAGCCCGGCCCGTATCAGGCCACCTACGGCGCGTCCAAGGCGTTCGTGCTCTCGCTGAGCCAAGCGCTGTGGGCGGAGACGCGAGGCTCGGGGGTCACCGTCACGGCGCTGTGCCCCGGGCCCACCAGGACCGGATTCGTCGACGCGCTGGGGTCCGACGTCTCGCACACCGCGATCTATCGCAGGCTCGCGGCGCCCGAGCCCGTCGTGGCCGCCGGGCTGCGCGCCTTGGACCGGGGCCGCGCCGTCGTCGTGCCGGGGTGGCGCTATCGGGTGATGGTGACGAGCACACGATTGATGCCCGGGTGGGCCTCGTCGCTCGTCAGCGCACGGATGCTGCGGCCGGCCGCGGCCGCGTGACGGAAACCGTTGTCCCGCAGCCTAGGCCTTAGGGCGCACGCCGGCGGCTCGGTAGACGAAAACCGGCTGGACCGAAAAGCGCAGCGTCGTCGTGGGCAGCTTTTCCAGGACGTCGTCGGGGATCTTCTTCTTGTAGTTGAGCGTCATCGACCCACTGAAGGCGTGGTCGACGCCGTGCAGGTCGATTTCCAGCTTCAGCCCGTTGCCGGTGATGGTTGCCCTGGCCGGCCCCGTGCTGCTGTCCCACGAGCAATCGATCGAGCGCAGGTTGGCGTCCCCGCGGGTGGGAAACGTGGCGACGATCCGCGCGGCCGTGAAGGCGAACGCGCCCGCGTAGCGGGACACACCCGAAGCCGAATAGACCCCTGGCACATGGCCGCCGAAGTGTCGGACCACCCCGACCTTGCCGGTGCTGAAGATCATTCCCTCGGCCTCGAGTTCGTCGCGCAGCGCTGGGGGGAGCTGGCCGATTTCGGACAAGTTGCGGAGAAAGCCGAACACGCCCAAGAACGTAGCCCGAGACGAGGCCGGCGCGCACGCGTTTGCCGAAGAGGTCTACTGCACCGTGACGTTGGCCGTATAGGTGCATGCCGGTTTGGAGTCCTTGCCGACGAAGCTGGTGTAGGACGTGCCGATCGTCGTGGTCCCCGGCTTCAACGCCGTGAACGTCCACACCTCGGTGCCGGGCGCTCCCAACGCGTCGGAGCTCGGCGGCACGAACTCGTGACTGGTCTGCTTGATGACCGCCGGGTCGCCGATCTTCGTCTCCGGCGTCCACCGGTACGGGGTGGTGTAATTCGAGCCCAACTTCACGATCAGCGTGTTGCCGACTGCCACGGTGATGCTCTGCCTGATGGTGTCCTGGGTGAGCACCTGGTTCATGGGCACCTGCAGCGTCTGGGTCGAAGGCGCGTTCCTGGACGCGAAGTGGCAGCCCGCCAACATCGGCGAAACGAGCATCGCGACGGTCACCAAGAGCCTGATCTTCCCGACAGTCATCGAGCCCATTATGGCGTCTGGCGCTCGGTCGCAATCCCCGGCCGCATGGAGGAGCAGCTGTTGGACAGGCGTCAGCCGCCCGGTTCAATCCCGATCGTCGCGGCGTTGTCCGGCGAGAAACAGCAGGACAACGTTCGCGTTCACTGCGCCTCCTCGCGTCGGCGGCGCCTCAGATAGTCGTCGATGGCATCGCCATAGGGTAGGCGGCCCGCGGAGCGTTGCTGGTCGAGGTACTGCTCGAAGGTGATGGTGCCCGCGGGGTGCTCCGGGGCCAGATTGCCGCCCGCACGGAATGCACGAGATGCCTTGCCCGGCACTCGGATTGCGCGGCGGTTTCCAGCGGGCCCAGTGTCCGGTCGTCGGTGAGGACCGGCTCCGGCAGCCACGGTCCGGGATAGACCTCCCGACGCGCGCGGGCCGAGGTGAGCCGGTTCAGACACAGGTTCGTGACGGTCTTGGTAAGCCACGCCGGCAGCGACTCGATTGCCTCCACATCCGCGGCGTGCAGTCGCCGGTAAGCGTCCTGCACCGCGTCTTCCGCCTCGGTCGCCGACCCCAGCAGCCGATACGCCAACCAGAACAGGCACGGCCGCTGAGACTCGAAGGCCTGCGCGCCATCGCTCACCTCGCCAACACTGCCACGTTTCGAGCGCGCGTTTGCTGTGGGTCCGGTAGCTTCTGTGCATGTTTGGCATCATCCGGCCCTGCCGACACCGGCTCGGCGGCGAGCTGGCGGCGGCCTGGACAGCCCAGTTGTGCGGATTGTGTCTGGCGCTGCGCGACGATTACGGCCAGGCGTCCCGCATCGCCACCAACTACGACGGCTTGGTGGTCTCATTGCTGGTCGAAGCGCAGTCGGCCGGACAGCCGACCCGCCGCACGGCCGGACCGTGCCCGCTGCGCGGGATGCGGCGCGCCGACGTGGCCACCGGTGACTGCGTGCGCCTGGCCGCGGTGGTGTCGTTGGCGCTGGCCGCGGCCCGGGTCCGCGACCACGTCGACGACCGCGACGGCGTGGTCGGCGTCGCCGGGGTGCGGCCGGCCGCGCGCCGCATCGCCGAACGCTGGGTGCGCCAGGGCACCGACACCGGTCATACCCTGGGCTTCGACACCGGCGTGCTGGTCGCCGCGATGGACCGGCAGGCCGGCCTTGAATCTCAGGCCTGTCCAGGCAGTTCACCGTTGCTGGTGACCGAGCCCACCGAGACCGCCGTTGGCGAGGCGTTCGCGCACACGGCCGTGCTGGCCGGCCGTCCGGGCAACGCGGCGGCGCTGCGCGAGGTCGGGCGGCTGTTCGGCCGGGTGGCGCACCTGCTCGACGCGGTCGAGGACTATGCCGACGACCTGGCGCGGGGCAAGTGGAACCCGTTGGCCGCCACCGCAACTCCCGTCGCGGCGGCGCGCGCCCTCTGCGACGACGCGGTGCTGGGCATCGAGCTGGCGCTGGCCGACGTGTCGTTCACCGACGGGCGCCTCGTCGATCGGCTGTTGACCAGCGAGGTGCGCCGCGCGATCAAGCGCACCTTCGCCCGGGCCGGCGTCAGCGCCCAGGGTGGAACGCCGCACGGCCAGCAGGAACCCATCAACTTCGGCGGCCCGCCCGGCGAGCCCATGGCCGACGGGGAAACTCCCAACCCGGGGCGCAAGTCGCGGCGCGGAGATGGGACCGGCTGGTGGTGCTGCTGCGATGGCTGCGATTGCTGCTGCGATTGCGACGACTGCTGCTGCGACTGCACGTGAGGCCCGGGCGCTCAGGCATGACGCGCCCCTCGAATCTGATATCGCCGGTGATATCGCTTTCGCGATTCACCGCATGCCCTGCACCGGGTGCTCATGTGACTGGTGAGGCTGGGCGCGCGGCGGGCTGACCGCAGGGCCGCCCAAACCCCAAGCCGCGTAACCCGACCAAGTCCGGCAGGATGGGCTGGTGTTTGGCCTCGTCCTGATCGTCGCGCTCGTTTCCACCGTCATCCTCGGGACGGTCATCGGCCGGCGCTATCGCGTGGGTCCCCCGGTGCTGCTCATCGTCCTCGGCACGCTGCTGGGTCTGGTGCCCAGTTTCGCTCACGTGCACATCAACGGTGAGATCGTGTTGCTGTTGTTCCTGCCGGCGATCCTCTACTGGGAGGGCCTGAACACCAGCTTCCGCGAGATCCGGGCGAACGCGCGCATCATCGTTTTTCTCAGTGTCGCCCTGGTGATCGCGACGGCCGTGGCGGTGTCGTGGACGGCGCGGGCGATGGGCATGGACTCGCATGCGGCGGCCGTCCTGGGCGCCGTGCTCTCCCCCACCGACGCCGCCGCGGTGGCCGGCTTGGCGAAGAAGCTGCCACGCCGGTCGGTCACCGTGCTGAAGGCCGAGAGTCTCATCAACGACGGCACGGCCCTGGTGCTCTTCGCCGTCACCGTCCACGTCGCGATCGGCGGATCGGCGATCACGCCGGTCGACCTGGTCGGCCGCTTCGTCGGCTCCTACCTGGGCGGCATCGCCGCCGGGCTGCTGGTCGGCGGCGCGGCCACGCTGCTGCGCAAGAGAATCGACGCCCCCCAGGAGGAAATGGCGTTGAGCCTGTTGACGCCGTTTGCGGCGTTCTTGCTGGCCCAAAGCATGGACTGCAGCGGGGTGGTCGCGGTCATGGTCGCGGCCTTGGTGCTCGCCTACGCCGGGCCGGTGGTGATCCGCGCGCGGTCCCGCCTGCAGGCCTACGCGTTCTGGGACAGCGCGACCTTCCTGCTCAACGGCTCGTTGTGGGTGTTCGTCGGCGTCCAGATACCCGGGGCGCTGCACGGCATCGCCGGCGTCGACGGCGGGATTCGCAACGCCTTGTTGATCGCGCTCGCCGTCACCGCCGTGGTGATTCTGTCGCGCATTTTCTGGGGCGAGCTCACCGTGCTGCTGATCCGGCTGATCGACCGCCGAGAGGCGCAGCGCGAACGTCGCGTCAACTGGCGTCAACGCTTCGTCACCGCCTGGGCGGGATTCCGCGGGGCCGTTTCGCTGGCTGCGGCGCTGGCTGTCCCGGCCACCACGCTCAGCGGCGCGCCCTTCCCCGACCGCAGCCTGCTCATCTTCATCGTGGTGGTCGTCATCCTGGTGACCGTGCTGGTGCAGGGCAGCACGCTGCCTGCCGTCGTGCGCTGGGCGAAGATGCCCGAGGACCTCGCCCACTCCGAAGAATTGCAACTGGCCCGCACCCGGGGGGCGCGGGCCGCCCTCGACGCGCTACCGACGGTCGCCGACGAAGTCGGCATCGGCGACGACCTGCGGCGCCGGCTGCAGAAGGAATACGAGGAGAAGGCCGCGCTGGCCCTGGCCACCGAGGACGCTTCGACGAACACCCACCTGGTCAAGAAAAAGGAGCTGGTGCGCCGGGTGCGACTCGGCGTCCTCGACAGCAAGCGCCAGGAGATCACCGCGCTGCGCAACCAGAACCTCATCGACGACATCGTGCTGCGCGAGCTGCAGAACGACATGGACCTCGAGGAAGTGCAACTGCTCGACGCCGCCGACGACGAATAGGCGCGTCGGTCGCCGACCGTACAGTCGGCTCCATGTTGCAGACGGTGGCGATCCGCGGATACCGCTCGCTGCGCGAGGTGATCCTGCCGCTGGGTCGGCTGTCGGTGGTCACCGGCGCCAACGGCGCCGGAAAGTCGTCGCTGTACCGCGCATTGCGGCTGCTCGCCGATTGCGGGCGCGGCGAGGTGATCGCCTCGCTCGCCCGCGAGGGCGGCCTGCAGTCCGCGCTGTGGGCCGGACCGGAGGAACTCAAGGGCGCCCGCCGGACCGGGAAGGCCCAGGGCACCGTGCGGACCCGTCCGGTATCCCTTGAATTAGGCTTTGCCGCAGACGATTTCGGCTATCTGGTCGACCTGGGGATCCCGGTGTCAGCGGGACGAGCCGACTCGGCCTTCGTCCGCGATCCAGAGATCAAGCGCGAGGCGTTGTTCGCCGGACCGGTGTTGCGCACCGGCACGACGCTGGTGCGCCGCGCCGCGAGCTTCGTCGAGGTCAGCGCCGACACCGGCCGCGGATTCGACGAGCTGTCCCGGTCCCTGCCGTTGTATCGCAGCGTGCTGGCCGAGTACGCCCACCCGCACGCGCTTCCCGAACTCGCCGCCGTGCGCGAGCGGCTGCGCGGCTGGCGGTTTTACGACGGCTTCCGAGTGGATGCGGACGCGCCCGCGCGCCACCCGCAGGTGGGAACGCGCACCCCGGTGCTCGCCGACGACGGCAGCAACCTGGCCGCCGCGATCCAGACGATCATCGAGGCGGGCATCGAAGGCCTGGGAAACGCGGTCGCCGAGGCCTTCGACGGCGCCACGATCTCGGTCGCCGTTCACGACGGGCTGTTCGACCTGCAGCTGCGGCAGCGCGGCATGCTGCGTCCGCTGCGCTCGGCCGAATTGTCCGACGGCACATTGCGATTCCTGCTGTGGGCCGCCGCGTTGTCGAGCCCGCAGGCGCCGTCGCTCATGGTGCTCAACGAGCCGGAGACGTCGCTGCACCCGGAGTTGGTGCGTCCGCTCGCGGGGCTGATCCGCGCCGCCGCCGCGCGGACGCAGGTCCTGGTCGTCACGCATTCGGGCGCCCTGCTCGAATTCCTCGACACCGTGCCGGTGGCCGAGGCCGACTGTTTCGACGGAGCCGTCGAGATCGAGCTGTACAAGGAGTGGGGCGAGACGCGCGTCGCGGGTCAGGGCCTGCTGAGCACGCCCCCGTGGGACTGGGGCAAGCGCTAGCTGCGGCCGGCGTCGACCGTGCATCCTGGGCGGCGCCGCGCGGCGTGTCGCCGCCCTGCGCGCACACTCAAAGCCCTCAGCGCACACTCGACATCCCCGATCGGCGGAATTCATGGACTGTTCAGGCCGGCGTCAGGTCCACATTGTTGAGTGCACATGCGCGCCGCGTGTCCTCACGTTATGCGTGTTGTACAGGTCGCCAATTTCTATGGCCCTCGCTCCGGCGGCCTTCGCACCGCGGTGGACCGGCTGGGCGCCGAATACTGTGCCAGCGGCCACGAGGTGTTCCTGATCGTTCCCGGTCAGCGCGCCGAGCGCAGCCAGCTGCGCACCGGCGTCGTGCGAATCACTCTGCCGGCACGGCTGATTCCCCTCACCGGCGGCTATCGCGCGGTGCTGCCCGGGCCGGTCAAGGCGCTGCTGCAGGCACTGCGGCCCGACGCGCTGGAGGTCTCCGACCGGCTCACGCTGCGATCACTCGGCCGGTGGGGCCGCGACCATGGCGCCACGACGGTCATGATCTCGCACGAGCGGCTGGATCGCCTTGTGGGACAAATACTTCCGCGCCGCGTCGCGGTCAAGTTCGCCGACCTGGCCAACGCGCGCACCGCGGCCGACTACGACACGGTGGTGTGCACCACCGGATTCGCGCGTGAGGAATTCGACCGCATCGGCGCGACGAATACCGTGACCGTCCCGCTGGGCGTGGATTTACAGACCTTTCACCCGCGCCGGCACTCGTATCTGGTGCGGCGGCGTTGGGCCTCGCCGACACAACTGCTGGTGGTCCATTGCGGCCGGCTGTCGGTGGAAAAGCGCGTCGACCGCAGCATCGACGCGATCGGCGAGTTGCGCCACGCCGGGGTCGATGCCCGGCTCGTCGTCGTGGGCGAGGGGCCGTTGCGGTCCAGGCTGGAACGGCAGGCCGCCCGGCTGCCGGTCGACTTCACCGGTTTCGTCTCCGATCGACACACGGTGGCCGGTCTGCTGGCCTCGGCCGACGTGACGCTGGCTCCCGGGCCGCACGAGACATTCGGGCTGGCGGCGCTGGAATCGCTGGCCTGCGGGACCCCGGCGGTCGTCTCGCGGACTTCGGCGCTGACCGAGATCATCACCCCGGACAGCGGGGCGTCGGCCGACAACCACCCCGCCGCGATCGCGCGGGCGGTCAGCGCGGTCACCAGTCGTCCCGAACACCACCGCCGTGTCTCTGCGCGTCGTCGCGCCGAAGACTTCACCTGGCACCGGGCGGCGACGGGCATGCTGGCATCGTTGGGTGCGCCCACCCTGGACACGGGCGACGCCGAACACACCGCGTAGCGCTAATAGGCTCTGGGCAGCGCGGAAACCAGCGCTTCGGCCTGTGCTCGCGTGAGCGTCGTGACGCTTCCGTCCGGTAGCCCGAGGATGCGGTCGATGGCGAGGCCGTGCAGCGTGAATCGTTTTGTCATGCTGTCGATCGCGCGCTCCCTGGCCGACTCGTCGGGTGCCTCTAATACCGCGACGATGGTCGCGTTGGTGCGCGCGGCAAGGCCGTAGATCATGTCGGCGACGCCTTCGGGATCGAAGGTGTCGAAGACACCCTCGACGACCCCCTCATCGATCAGGCGCGTCAGCAGGGGCCGGACCAGCGCTTCGTCGACGGCGGTTATCCGTCCGTACAGATGGGCGTTGTCGGGTCGCAGCAACGACGCCATCGCGGCCAGCTGCTCCGGCACATTCATCTTCATCTTGACGTCGAACCCGGCCCGTAGCAACGCGTTCAGCCGGGCCAGCGCGTCACCACCACACGCGGCGACCGCGTCCTCGACACCGGCGAACGCGGCCCGCGCGCTGCGCTCGGCCAAGGCCGCAACCAACGCGTCCTTCGACGGAAACCAATGGTAGAAAGCACCTTTGGAGACTCCAGCGTCGGCGATCAGATCGTTGAGGCTGACGTTGTCATATCCATCACGCAGAAACAGCTCCGCCGCCCGATCAAGCAACTCCGCGCGACGAACGTCGGGATGCTTAACTACCCGAGGCACTCTCTGGCTTCCAGCCGACGTACGTCAGGTACAGCCCGACGCAGGCGAGGAAGATGAACAACACCCATATCGCCGCGGTCGCACCCGCACTGTAGATGGCGTTGCCGGCCGCGTCGTAGGCCCCGGGAACGGTCAACAACAGCAACCCACGTATGAAGAAGAACCAACCCACGGCCGACACAACGACCGCCGCCAGGCCGCGCCAATGCTGGTGGAAGGCAATGATGAAGATGCCGCCCATCAACAGGATGGCCCCATATAGCCACGGCCACATGGGATTTGCCTTGAACTCCGTAAATAGCTCATGCATGTATGAACCGCGGACCGCGATCGTGGTCGGCACGATCGTCATGTACGGGCCCAACACGCGGGCGAACATGCGGGTCCGGGTCTGCGACTGCTCGGATGCACTCATTGCGCCACCTCCCTGGCTTACATCGAGGATAACCGACCGCTGGTCGGTATGCCAGACCACCGGTCGGTTTACTCCTCAGAAGTCGGACGCCGCCCACGATCCGGACGGGTAAGGCGGGACCGCGCCGGTGAAGGCGCCATCGGTGAGGTTGCACAGGGTGTCGGAAATCGTTCCGCCGTTGGCCAATACCTTCGGCTCGCTGCCCGGCTTGACGCGAGCGACCACCGCCTGCCAGAAGTAGCCGACACCACCGTGCTCATACCAGACGAACCAGTCAGCGTCGCGATTGCCGGCGCGAATCAGCCGCCGGAACGGCAACGTCGGGTCGCTGACCGAGTCGGTCGCGTTGAACGGTGCACCGATGTCGGCGATGGGCGGAAAAAGCTTGAGGAGTTCCGCGGGCAGTTGGGACACATGCTGCACTTCCTGAACGGGTGTCGTCAGGGTGCAGCGGGTGTTGGGTATCGCTTCGGCGGGGACCGCGGTCACCAGAGCCAACGCGACCGACATACACCCCGTGAGTCCATAGCTGATGCGCGCCATGATTTGCTCCATCTGCCCTACTCCCCATCAGGACGCTACGCCAGCCTCTTGCTGATCGGAACGGTCTTCGAGGGGCCGCTAGGCTCGCGGCAGACGATCAGGGAGGCGAATCGGTGACAGCCCGGGACCAGGTGTTGATCAGCGTCGCGGAACTGGCCGGCCTCATCGAGGCCGGCGATCCGGTGACCATCCTCGATGTCCGGTGGCGCCTCGACGAGCCGGACGGGCGGCCGGCATACCTGGAGGGCCACATACCCGGCGCGGTGTACGCCTCCCTCGAGGACGAACTCACCGACCACGCGATCGCAGGACGCGGCCGTCATCCGCTGCCGTCGGGAAGCAGTCTGCAGGCAGCCGCGCGCCGGTGGGGAATCCGGCAGGGCTCGGCGGTGGTGGTTTACGACGACTGGAATCGCGCGGGTTCTGCGCGCGCCTGGTGGGTGTTGACGACGGCCGGGCTGCCCGACGTCCGCATCCTGGACGGCGGGCTGGCCGCCTGGCGAGCGACCGGTCGAAGCCTAGAATCCGGCCCAGTCACACCGCCACCCGGGAATGTGGCTGTGCCCCATGATGATCTGTACGCGGGGAGCCTGCCTACCCTGACCGCCGCGCAAGCGAGCGCCGCTGGTTTGACGCTGCTCGATGCGCGGGCGCCCGAACGCTTCCGCGGCGAGGTTGAACCGATCGATCCCGCCGCCGGTCACATCCCCGGTGCCACGAACCTGCCGAGCACCGCGGTCCTGGCCGCCGACGGCACGTTCGTCGGTGACGACGCGCTCACCCGACTGCTCGCCGACCGCGGGATCGAACGCGACGGCACGTTGGGCGCCTACTGCGGCTCGGGCGTGACGGCCAGTGTCACGGTCGCCGCGCTCGCGGCGCTGGGCTTAGACGCGGCGCTGTTTCCCGGGTCGTGGTCCGAGTGGTGTTCGGATCCGGGCCGCGCGGTCGCCCGCGGCCCCGAGTGAACGATCAGGCCCCGGCCCAGCTCTGCAGGAAGGCCGCGGTTACCCGGGCCGCGTTGGCCGCCGCGATCCGCTTGTAGCAGAAGAACTGAAACGGAAAGCCCGGCAAGCGAAGCGGATCGCCCGGCCCATCCGTGATGCCGCGGATGCCGAGGAAGGGAACGCCGTGGGCATCGGCGACCGCGTGCGCGGCCGCGGTCTCCATGTCCGTCGCATCAAACGCCGGGTCCGCCGTCGAGACGATGTTCAGGTTGCTGATCAGGGCGCTTCGCACCCAGCGGCCGGCCGCATGCCGGAAGTTGCCGGTGTATCGGAATGACCGATCGGGCGCAGTGCGGGGTTGGCAGCCGAAGACGTCGCCGCCGTTCGGGATGCAGGGGAACGCCACGCCGTTGTTGTTGTCCCAGCTGCAACCGTCGCCGCCCACCACGATTTGCGGCCGGCGCCGCAGATCGATCCTCCGGGCGGCACTTTCCATTGCGACAGAGAGCGTTTCGGCCGTCGCCAACATGGTGGGATCAACCGGACGAAACGTGCTGCCGCTGTCCTGTGTCCACCGCGCCGGCACGGCCACATCCGCGATCCTCGCCCGCGCCCCCCCGCCGGCGACGCCCGAAAACACCACCGCGCCAATGCCGAAACGGGCCAACGCGGCCTCGGTGGTGTCGACGGCGTTCACCAGACCGATGCCGGTCATCGCCACGATCACGTTCTTGCCGGCGATCGAGCCGAGGTAGAAGTGCCGGCGGTCGACGATCACCACCGGGTCGGGATCGAGCGCGGTGTGCGACAGCACCGCGTCGGCTTCGGCCGGAAAGGCCGACAGCACCAACGTGCGCCGTTCGCCGCCACCCGCACCACCCATCGCACCAGTAAACGCCACGACGACCGGCAGGACACCGCGGCTTCGTCGATTCCGGCCCTCCACGGGCAGGCCAGCGGCTAATCTCAGCGGCGTTGTAGTCAACGGCGCGGCCCGACGAGGAGTCACGCTCATGCTCGAAGTGCTCGAACGAACGCCCCGCGGCGAATCCCGTAAGCCGCCGGTGCTATTCGTGCACGGTGCCTGGCATGGCGCCTGGTGTTGGGACGAGCATTTCCTGGACTTCTTCGCGGACAAGGGCCACCGGGCGCTGGCGGTGAGCCTTCGGGGTCACGGACAGAGCCCGGCACCCAGATCGATGCGGTTCTGCTCGATCGCGGACTTCGTCGCCGATGTCGCCGCGGTTGCCGACGGCCTGCCCGAACGGCCGGTAGTAGTCGGCCACTCCCTGGGCGGCTTCGTGGTGCAGAAGTACCTGGAGTCGCACACCCCCGCCGCCGCCGTACTGCTCGCTTCCGCACCTCCCAACGGCATCCTGGGATTCTTGGCGCGCAGGCTCAAGCGACACCCGTGGTACACCGCCAGCGGCCTGGCCATGACCAGGTCGTTGCGCGGTGTCGGTGCCACACCGGAATTGGCCCGCGAGACGTTCTTCTCGCAGTCGCACTCCGACGCCGACGTGGCGCGCTATGCCGCGGCACTCTGCGAGGAGTACGCCCTGAAGATCGCAATCGACATGCTATGGCTGCACCTGCCCAGGCCGCACCTCGTCACCACCCCGCTGTTGGTGCTGGGGGCCGAAGACGACGTCTGCTTCACGGAGCAGGAAGTGCGGGCAACCGCCGCCGCCTACCACACCGACGCGGAAATCTTCCCTAAGATGAGCCACGACATGATGCTCGACCCCGGGTGGCGTGCCGTCGCCGAACGAATCCACGCGTGGCTCGAAACATGTGTGCCCGCAAGTTGACTGCGCAATGACGGGCCGGCTCGACGGCAAGGTCGCGGTCATCACCGGGGCCAGCACCGGTCTGGGACCCGTGCTGGGGTCGCGGTTCGTCGGTGAAGGCGCCAAGGTGTTGCTGGCGGCGCGGCGCGAAGAACTCGTCCGCGAGGCCGCCGCAGCGGCCGGCCCCGGTGCCATCGCGATGCGTGCGGACGTGACCGACGAGGATGACGTCGCGGCCATGGTGGCGCGCGCCGTCGACGAGTTCGGCCAGGTCGACATCTTGTGCAACAACGCCGCCGCCCCCGGACAGGACCGCTGGATCTGGGAACAGACCCTGGACAACTGGAATGCCACGTTCGCCATCGACGTCACCGCGGCAATGCTGTGCACCCGGGAGGTGCTCAACCGGTCGATGCTGGCGCGCCGTCGCGGCGTCATCCTCAACTTCTCCTCCACGGCAGGCTATTCCGGCATCGTCCGCAAGAGCCATTACGTCACCGCCAAGGCGTCCCTCCGGGCGTTCACCAAGGCGGTGGCGTTAGAGGTGGGCCCCTACGGTATCCGGTGCAACTGCATCGTGCCCGGGTCCATCGATACGGAGCTGTGGCGCCGATGGGTGCAACGCACCGCCGACGAGCGCGGTGTCGACTTCGCCACCCAACGGGCCAAGGCCGTCAAAGGTGTTGCCCTGCAGGATATCTCCACGCCCGACGATGTCGCCGGCCTGGCGTTGTTCCTGGCCAGCGACGAAAGCCGGACCATCACCGGCCAATCGATTCCCGTCGACGCCGGGGGGTACATGCAGGGATGAGCGCCCCACGACTCTCGGTGGCCACGCCCGTGGTGACGATGTTTCCGAAAGCCAGCGGCGAGTGGGAGAAACACGCCTCCATCGAGGACCTGGCCCGAATCGCCGAAGCCGCGGACAAACTCGGCTACCACCACCTGACCTGCAGCGAACACATCGCGCTGCCCGCGGCCGAGGCGCACCGGCGCGGCACCCGCTACTGGGATCCGCTGGCCACCTTCGGCTACCTGGCCGCGCGCACCCGACGAATCCGGTTGGCCACCAACGTGCTGGTGCTCGGATACCACCATCCACTCGAGATCGCCAAGCGCTATGGCACGCTGGATACGGTCAGCGGCGGCAGGCTGATCCTCGGTGTCGGCGTCGGCAGCCTCAAAGAGGAGTTCGACCTCATCGGCGCGTCTTTCGATGACCGCGGACCGCGCGGCGACGACGCGCTTAGGGCGCTGCGGGCGTCGCTGTCCGTTCCCGAACCCGCCTACCACGGCGAGTTCTACTCGTTCGACGGCATGGTGGTCGACCCGTGCGCGGTACAGCAGCGCGTCCCGATCTGGATCGGCGGCCGGACCCTGCGGTCGCTGCGCCGCGCCGCGACCCTGGCCGACGGCTGGGCGCCGTTCAACGTGAGCCTGCACGAAGCACGAGACTGGTTGAGCCGCTTCGACCTTCAGCCGGGATTCGAAGTCGTCCTGCCACCGCCGGCACCGCTGGACCCGATCAACGAACCGGAGCGGACGACCGACGCCGTCGGCGAAGCCGCCGCGCACGGCGCCACCATCGTGCCCGCCGTGTTCCGGCACACGTCGCCGCAGCACTATCTGGACAACCTGCAGGCGCTCGCCGAGCTGCACTCTCCCGGGGGCACCGCGTGATTCGCGTCAGGGCGGGCATATTCAGCCTCACGGCCGCCGCGCCAGCCGACGACGACGGCAGCTACCTGCGGTGGCACCTGCTGGATCACATGCCCGAGCAGTACCAGCTGCCGGGCATCGTGCACGGCCTGCGCTGGATCGCCGACGGCGACTATCCCGCGCACCGCCTGGCGGCCCACGGCCCCCTGGGCGAGATCGGCAACGCGGTGCACTACCTGGTCGGTGATCCCGTCGAAGAAACCTTCGACGACTTCGTCACGCTCGGTCGCGCGCTGCGCGAGAACGGTCGATTCCCCGTCGTCCGGCCGTCCCTGCAAGTGGCCGGCCTGCGCTTGCTGCAGTGGCAGTCTTCGCCGCGGGCATTCGTCTCCGCCGAGGTGGTGCCGTTTCGGCCGCACCGCGGCATCGTGCTCATCGTCGAAGAACCGGCCGACGGACGCCGACCGGACGCGTGGCTGCAATGGCTGCACGCCGAGCACCTCCCGGCCCTGCTCGCCGTGCCGGGCACCGCCGGCGCGTGGACTTTCGGTTCCAGCGCCGCCTGGAGCCACCTGCCCCCGGGATGGCGAACCGATCACCAGTACATCACCGTCGTCTACCTCGACGACGACCCGCTGACCACGACCGACGCCCTGGCACCGGTCATCGAACAGCGGTGGCGATCGGCCGCCGTGCGCCCGCTGTTCGCCGGACCGCTACGCAGCATGGTCAGTTGGGAAGCCTGGCGATAAACCCCGCGGTTGACTGGCCGCCAGAGAAATGAGACCTTCCCGAAACGAATGGGGCCTATAGTCCTCGCTGGCAAAGGAGGTGAGATGGCGAATCGATACCTGCTCGCGGCCGTCGGCATCGCGCTGGCCGCCGGCCTGTGCGGCTGCTCGGGCAAGAGCGGCCACCCGGCGTCGACCCCGAGTTCGAGTCCGGTTGCCGTGACCACGACCGTCATGGTCGACGGGAACAAACACACGCTGACCGCGGGAGTCGACTGCACCAGTTCGGCCGCGCAACCGAACGCGTCGCCGCCCGAATCGGGCGACCTCACCACCCACATCAGCGTGCACGACGACACGGCGTCCGTCTCGCTGGCCCTGTCGGACGAGAAACCGCCCATGGTCGACGGATTCGCGATCTCGCTCACGCTGGCCACCGGCCAGTATCAACTCCCCTATCAGGCGACCAAGTCCGCGACCCAGGTCCAGGCAACCAAGCAGGGCAAGAGTTACACGGTGACCGGGACGGGCGAAGCGACGACCCCCGGCCAAAGCGGCACGCGCCCGGTGACATTCGGGGTGCATATCACCTGCCCGTGAAAGCAGTGTCCACGTGGTTGTCTACCGCGGTCGCCTCTGCGATGCTGGCAGCTTGGACATCTTCGCGCAATGGCAAACGGGCGGTACGGAACTGCGTTGGCGGTCGACGACCGCCGCCAACGACGCACACGAAGTCGCGGTGTTCAGTCGTCGCTGCGGCACACCCGGCGCCCCCGCCTTGGTGCTCGTGCACGGCTTCCCGACGTCGAGCATCGACTACTTCGCGCTGGCCGGTGAACTGGGCTCGGAGTTCGACATCTACCTGCTGGACTTTCCCGGCTACGGCCTGTCGGACAAACCGGCTGAGCCCTATGCGTATTCGCTCTACGACGACGCGCGTCTGCTCGTCTACGCGATCACCCAGGTGTGGAATCTGACCGAATACCGCATGCTCACCCATGACCGCGGCAGCAGCGTCGGCATGGTCGCGCTGGAGATGCTGGCGGCCCTGGATCCGCCGGCCGTACCCGTCGACCTCATCGTGACCAACGCCAACATCTACCTGCCCCTGTCCAACCTCACGGCGTTCCAGACCGCGTTGCTCGACCCCGTCACCGGGCGGCCCACCGCGGCCGCGACGACGCCGGAGTTGCTGGCCTCCGGCCTGGGAGCCAGCACCTTCATGCCGCGGCGGACACTGGACGACCCGGAGATCGCCGCGCTGGCGAAATGCTTTGCCCACAACGACGGAATCCGGGTGCTGCCCGACACCATCCAATACCTGCACGAGCGCGCCGCCGACGAAACCGGTTGGCTGGAAGCACTTTCCAAGAGCTCGGTCAACACCACCGTGGTGTGGGGGTTACACGACAACGTCGCGCCGCTGCGCGTCCCCAACCATGTCTGGCAGGCGTATCTGAAGACCAAGCCCGGCCGCAACCGCTACTGGGTGGTGCCGGGCGCCGACCACTACCTGCAATGCGACGCCCCCGCCCAGCTGGCCGAGATCGTCCGGCTGACGGCTCAGGGTGGGGACATTCCGCTGCAGACGCTGGGCGACCAGCCCGACGGCGCGGTCTTGGTGGACCAGACCGCTTCCTAGCCCGGCCGAGCGCGCGGCTGGCCGCACGTTCGAGCTCGAGTGCCCGGCTGGCCGCACACTCGCCGAACGCGTCAGCCGGTGACGACGGGCAGGCGGGCCCACCCGCGCACGCTCGCGGTGTGCGCGCGCTGGGCGTTGGCGTAGTCGACCTCCCAGTCGGGCCAGCGTTTGAGCACCTCCTCGAGGGCCACCCTGCCTTCCATCCGGGCCAGCGACGAGCCGAGGCAGAAGTGCAGGCCCTGGCCGAAACTCAGGTGGCCGCCCTCGCGGTGGATGTCATAGCGATCCGGATCGGCGAACCGGCGCTCGTCCCGGTTGGCGGAACCGTTGAGCAGCAACATGAATGAGCCCTCGGGCACGACCCGGCCGTAGAGTTCGGCGTCCTGGGCCACGTATCGGGCCTGCACCGGCGAGGGCGGCTCGTAGCGCAGTGTCTCCTCGACCGCGCCGGGGATCAGGGAGGGGTCGGCGACGAGTTCGCGGCGCTGGTCCGGGTGATCGGACAGCAGCTGCCCCATGAAGCCGATCAGCCGGGCCGTGGTCTCGTTGCCGGCGCCGGCGATCATGGCGGTGTAGGCCAGCACCTCGGTCCGGGACAAGGGCCGCCGCGTGCCATCGGGTTCGTCGATCTCGGCGCGCAACAGGTCGGTCATCAGGTCATCGGACGGGTGATCGGCCCGCCAGTCGATGTATTCGGCGAACACGACAATGCTTTCCTCGAACAGCTTCGCGTTGACCGCGGCGGGGTCACGGTCGTCGGACAACTCGATGTAGGCCCCACCGCGATCGCGAATCTTGGCCTGGTCCTCTTCGGGAATGCCCAACAGGTAGCCGATCGTCCGCATGGGCATCATCGCACCGAGATCGGCGATGAAATCGAAACCGCCCGCACCGATCAACGGATCCAGCTCCCGCACACAGAAACCCCGCACCAGGTCCTCGACTGCCAGCATCCGGCGGGGCGTGAAGACCCGGGACAACAGTCGCCGATGCAGGTCATGCAGCGGCGGGTCCTCGAACAGCAGAATGCCCGGTGGCACTTCGATATTGGCGAACAAGATGTCGGCCGTGGTGCCGCGCCCGGATCGGTAGGTCTGCCAGTTGTGCAGTTCGCGCGCCACGTCCTCGTAGCGGCTCAGCGCGTAGAAGCTGTACTTCTCGTTGTAATACAGCGGCGCCTCCTCGCGCATGCGCTTCCACACCGGGTACGGATTGTCGTCGATGGCGGAGTCGAACGGGTCGTAGTACAAATCGATCGCGCTGGCGCCGGTCATGCTCAGTCCCTTCGGTGGAGGCGTCCGGTCAGTCATTTCGGTGCAGGAAGCCGTGCAAGATCGCCTGGACGAGTTCTCCGACGATCACCTGTCTCGACGGCGGTTTGGTGCCGAAGTAGGTGGTGCGCAACGCGGCCATCCCGGCAATCATCGCCACCGTCGAATGGGCCGGCAGGTCCGGATGTTCGGCCCGCAACCCACGCAGGTTCATGCCCTCGGCGCTGATCTGCCCCAGCACCTTGAGCGCGCGCCTGACCTCGGGAATGCCCGCGTCGGCCGCCTCCTCGTCGCTGAGCGCGCCGGACGCCATCAGCGTCAGCAGCAGGCCCTGATGTTCGACGAACACGTCGTAGAGTTGCCCGACGAAATGCCGGGCCAGGTCCTCCTCGTCGGTTTCCTCGGGGACGACGGACTGCCAGGTACGGCCGAATTCGTCGACGAAGCTGGTGAAGGGCAGGACCAGCGCCTCGCGGAACAGTGCCGCCTTCGAACCGAAGTTCCGGAACAGCAGGTGTTCGGTGACGCCCGCGGCCTGCGCGATTTCACGCGTCGTCGTGCTGCGGTAGTCCTGGCGCGCGAAAAGGGCCCGCGCGGCGTCGAGCAGCAGCCTGCGCGGCTCCCCCCGGGGCCGGCGCGCCACCGCAGCCGGCGTCGGCCGCTTAATTGCTCGCTGGGGCACCGAGGTCCACTCCTCCGTCACGGGCTCTCTTGGGGATAGTATCCACTATCCCCATAGGATAGTATCCACTACCTTAAAGAAGCGCATCATCGAAGGGGTGACATCATGGGCGCTGTCATCATGCTCGGCACGCTGTTCGGCCTGATCGTCCTGATATTCGGGCTGGTGCTCCGCTTCGATCCCGAGGCGCGCCGCGCGCCGAGTGACGAGGGCCGCCGGTGAACACCGAAATGACGCCCCAGATGGCGGGGGCGATGTACTTCGCTTATGTCAGTAGCATCGCGTTCATCGTCATTGGGATCTATCTGAGCTACCGCCGCAGACGGATTCACCCACTGCTTCTTCTGAGCATCTCCGCGATCTCGTTCTCGTGGATCGAGTCCCCGTACGACTGGGCGATGTATGCCCAGTTTCCGCCCGCGCTGCCCCGGATGCCCTCCTGGTGGCCGTTGAACGTCACGTGGGGCGGGTTGCCTTCTTCGGTGCCCATCGGCTACGTCTCCTACTTCGTGATTCCCGCCCTGGCCGGGGCCGCGCTCGGACGATGGGTGAGCGCAAAGTTCGGATGGCGCAGGCCGATCGCCCTCCTCGTGGTCGGCCTCGCCGTCGGGGTCTGCTGGGCCTTGTTCTTCAATGCCTTCACCGGGGCCCAGCTCGGAAACTTCTACTACGGGTACGTGATTCCCGGCCTCGCCATCTTCGAGGGGACCAAGCATCAGTACCCGCTCTACGATTCCCTCGCCATGGGCATCCAAATGATGGTCTTCACCTACCTCCTCGGACGGACCGACACACAGGGGCGAAATGTGATCGAGATGTGGGCGGACAAACGAGCGGGATCTCGCCTGCAATCGTCGGTGCTGTCCGTCGTCGCCGTCATCGTCATCGGAAACCTGCTTTACAGCGCGGTTTTCGCGCCCCACCTCGTCACGAAACTGGGCGGCTGGGTCACCGCGGGGCCGACCGAACAGCTGTACCCGGGCGTACCGAACCAACCCAAATAGCGGTAGCTCAGGCCGTTCCGGTGCCCGTGGATGATCGCTGCGCCTCGGGCAGCACGATCTCCCCCACGCGCTTGAGGTACGGCCAGGCGACGTCAGGCGGCAGGCCGCCGCACAACGGCGACAGATTGAGCACCTGGCCGGCACGGACCCGCGAAATCGCTTCTGGCACAGAGATGATGATGTGCGAACTCGGCGCGGCGCGCAGCTCGTCGACGGTGTTCACGTGCGAGAAGCCGGCCGTGGTCTCGTCCCCGGGATTCCACGCGGCGTAGGTCCGCACGTCGTGCAGCAGATGCTCGCCGATCTCCTTCCACGCCTGGTCCACGTCGTCGGCGACGAAGACGACCGACGGGGTGTCCCGGTCGGGAAACATCGTCGGCCCTGGCTCATGGCCGTGCTCACGGCATGCCTCTTCGTAAGCCTCCTGAATGCCGGGAGCGTTGGCGTTGCCCAGCATCCCCAGCCCGTACCTGCCCGCTCGGCGCGCCGCGGCGACGGTTCCGCCACCCCACATCAGTCCGGGACCGCCCGGCGTCAGCGGGCGAGGTGTCACGGTGATCCGCCGTCCGTCTTCTACGACCGTTTCGCCGGCAAGCAGTCGCCGCAACAGCGCGAGCTTCTCGTCGCAGAGGCGGCCCCGGGTCTTGATCGGCACGCCGAAGTGCTCGAACTCCTCGGGCCGATAGCCCAGCGCCAGGATGTAGGACGCCCGGCCGTTACTGAGAATGTCGAGCACCGCCATGTCCTCGGCGAGGCGCACGGTTTCGTAGAACGGCAGGATCAAGATCAGGCTCAGCGCCAGCCGCCGGGTCCGGGCGGCCACGGCAGAGGCCAGCAGAAACGGTGACGGCAGGTAGCCGTCTTCGGAGCCGTGGTGCTCGCAGAACACGGCGGCGAGGCCGCCGTGATCCTCGGCCCACGCCGACATTTCGGGTGCCGCGGCGTACAGATCGGCTGGGGCCGCGGCCCACTCGGGGTCGCGCATGTCGAAGCGCAGTGTGTACACCCAAACTCCTAGGTGGCCTGATATTGGTGATGCACGTTACACCTTCAGTCGAAGGCGTAAAGCGGCAGAGTGGTCGGGATGTCCAGCGAGCTCAGCAGCCCGGGAGGGGCTTCGACGACGTAGGGAATCGCGTTCACCACCCGCATGGCCGTGGATGTCATCGCGGCGTGCCCGGCGCCGTGACCCTCGGCCTGACCGAGTGTCATCACGCAGTGAATATCGGGGTCACCTGCGATGTCGACCCGATACGTGGCGTCGAACTCAGAGGCCGGCCAGTCTGGCGCGACATCGCGGGCCATCCGGATGACGTGTTCGATGACGATGGCCTCGCGACCATTCACCACACCCGCGGCCCGCGTCCGCACGGCGCCGCAGGTGCCCGCCTTGATGGTGCCGAAAGCCACCTCGATGTCGCGATCGGTCAGCTCGCGGTCGAGCGACCCGCGCACCTCCTCCACCTCGACCCCGAGGCCCTCAGCCATCAGGTATATCGGTGCTTTCCAAGCCATTTCGATGAAGCCGGGCGTCTTCAGCATCGGCTCGAAATCCAGCGGCCGGCCGAAACCCATCCCGTCCATCATGACGTCCGCCACCGGGTAGTGGTCGTTGAGCGCGACCTCGCTGGCCGTGATGGTGCGGATGTTCTTGGACTGCGTCGTCATCAACAGGGCGAGCTGATCGGAGGCGAACCCGGGGAAGATGCCCGACACATAGAACGACGCCCCGCCCGACTTCGCCGCCGCTTCGAGCTCGTCGCGCCAGTTGGGCGCGAAGTACGACGGCGGATACACCAGACTCGTCGACGACGTGGAGACGACGTTGATGCCCGCCGAGAGCAGCCGCACGTAGTCGGGCACCGCCGCGCCGTCGCGTTCGGGACCGCTCGCCGCGTACACCACACAGTCGGGCGCCAAGGACATCAGTGCGTCGGCGTCGTCGGTGGCCAGCACGCCCAGTGGTCGGCCGCCGGCCAACTCGCCGGCATCCTTACCGACCTTGTGCAGCGAATGCACCCAGACGCCAACGAGTTCCAGGTCGGGCCGACGGGCGATGGCGTCGATCGCGATCGATCCGACTCCCCCGGTGGACCACACGACGGTCCGGATAGGCATCAGCATCCTCCTTGATCGGCGTGCGCCCGCGCGGCGGCGGCGGCCGCGCGTTCTAAGTACGGCCAGGCGACATCGGGTGCGAGGCCGCCGATCTGCCCGCACAGCTGCAGACTAACCTAAATTTTGTTCGCTAAGATAGTGCGTGCTTTCTTAACCCTTGACCCCGCAGACTCGCGGCTGTTAGCTTGCAATTCGAACATCAGGTAGTTGCAGCCCCTGCCTGCCGCGTAAGGGCAACGGCCGCCTCGTCTTTCATCGCGTTCGCGACGCGCACGCACCCGAGGAGGAACAAGATGACGACTCATCGCGTGGTGGTGTGGGCGACGGGCGGCATCGGGTCGATCGCCATCCGCACCATCCAGCATCGCCCCGATCTGGAATTGGTCGGCGTGTGGGTGCACTCGCCCGAAAAGGACGGCAAGGACGCCGGCGAACTCGCCAATGGCGAGCCGATCGGCCTGAAAGCCACCACCGACGCGGACGCACTGATAGCGCTCAAGCCCGACTGCGTCATCTACGCCGCCAGCGGCCCGGAACGCGACGCGCTGGCCATCCCGGATTACGTCAGGCTGCTCGAGTCCGGCATCAACGTCGTCACGACCAGCACCACCCGACTGGTCAACCCGCACGCCTACGAGCCCGCCGAGTGGCGCGACCAGCTGGTCGCCGCAGCCAAACAGGGGCAGGTGTCGCTGTACGCGTCGGGGATCGAGCCGGGCTTCGCCGCCGACTACCTGCCGCTCGTGTTGTCCACCCAGTCGTCGTCCATCGACAAGATCCATGCGTTCGAGATCGGCCTCTACGACGACTATGGCGTCCCCGACATCATGAGCGACGCGCTGGGTTTCGGCCGGCCGCTCGACTATCAACCCTGGATCGGCTTCCCGGGCGCGATCTCCGGGGAATGGCAGGGGCAGATCCGGTTGGTTGCCGACGCTCTCGGCGTCGAAGTCCAGGAAGTCCGCGAATATTTCGACCGTGCGGTCACCAACAGGACGCTGGAGGTCGCCATGGGCACCGTCGAGGCCGGAACGTGTGGCGCGCTGCGGATGCGGGCGATCGGCGTGGTCGACGGCCGGGAGGCGATCGTGATCGAGCACGTCACCCGGTTGGCCCACGACGTCGCCCCGGACTGGCCGACCGGGATCGGCGATCTCTCCTACCGCGTCGTGATCAGCGGCGACCCCGACATCGATTGCACCTTGGCGGCGACGCTCAAGGATCCGCGCAAGGCCGGAGTTGGTGGGATGACCTCCGGCGCCGGCGCGATGGTCGCCACCGCGATGCGCGTCGTCAACGCCGTGCCGTATGTCGTTGCAGCGGAACCGGGATTGCTCAGCTCGGTGGACTTGCCGCTGACGATCCCGAGGCACGCGTTCGCCACAGGTTGAACCGGTACGGCCGGCGCGGCTTAGTCTGCGGGAGTGACCGTTAACCCCCTCGAGGAGCTCACGCTGCAGCAGCTGCAGCTTCGCACCAGCATGAAGTGGCGCGCGCATCCCGCCGATGTCCTGCCGCTGTGGGTCGCCGAGATGGACGTCATGTTGCCCCCCACCGTGGCGGCGGCCCTGCGGACGGCCATCGACAACGGGGATACCGGATATCCCTGTGGCACCGCGCTGGCCGAAGCGGTCAGTCAATTCGCGTCCGCGCGTTGGCAGTGGCACGACCTGGATGTCAGCCGCACCGCGATCGTCCCGGACGTCATGCTCGGTGCCGTCCAGCTGTTACGTCTGGTCACCGAGCTTGGTGACGCCGTCGTCGTCAACCCGCCGGTGTACGCCCCGTTCTACGCGTTCATCGCGCACGACGGGCGCCGAATCGTCGAGGCGCCGCTCAGCGGCGAAGGCCGAATTGACTTGGGCGCCTTGGAGGAAGCGTTCACCCGCGCCCGCGCATCGGCCGGAAGGGCGGCGAAGGTCGCCTACCTGTTGTGCAATCCGCACAACCCCACCGGGTCGGTGCACACGGTAGACGAACTCGGCGCGGTCGCCGGGCTCGCCCGTCGGTTCGGCGTCCGGGTGGTCTCGGACGAGATCCACGCGCCCGTCATCCTCTCGGGGTCGCGCTTCACCCCGTACCTGACGGTCCCCGGTGCGGAGAACGCCTTCGCCCTGACGTCGGCCTCCAAGGCGTGGAACCTGTCCGGCCTCAAGGCGGCGCTGGCCATCGCCGGCCCGGAGGCGGCCGCGGACCTGCACCGGATGCCGGAAGAGGTCAGCCACGGGCCGAGCCACCTGGGCGTCATCGCCCACGCCGAAGCCTTCCGCACCGGTGGTGAGTGGCTCGACGAACTGCTGCGCGGCCTGGACCGCAACCGGACCCTGCTCGGCGGCCTGGTCGCCGAGCACCTGCCGAGGGTGAAATACCTTTGGCCGCAAGGGACTTACCTGGCGTGGCTGGATTGCCGGGAGCTCGGTTTCGTCGAGGAAGCCGCCGCCGGCCTTGCGGTGGTTGCCGACCTGTCCGGGCCCGCCCGATGGTTCCTCGACCACGCCCGGGTGGCGCTCAGTTCGGGCCACGTCTTCGGCACTGGCGGGGCGGGGCACGTCCGGCTGAACTTCGCGACCTCGCCGAGCATTCTCACCGAGGCCGTGTCCCGGATGGGCCGGGCGCTGGGCGATATCGCCTAGCTCGCTAGGCGGGGATCTCCTCGGCGCCGCGGCCCAGGTTGCGGAAGCCCTCGGCGGGCTCCTTGAACCCGAGCACGAACGGCAGCGAGTTCAACTCCAGCTTCATCGTCGCCCCGAGACGGCGAAAGAACTTCGACTCGGCGGCGGGAAGGGAAACCTGCGACGTCGCGAGGTCGATGTAGTGCGTCGACGTTTCGCCGATGTCGTCGAACGTGTGGATCAGTGTCTTGCACTGCGAGCGCACCGGTTCGTCGAGGCATGCCGCCACGGGATCGGTCATCAGAATGTATTCGACCACTGGCACGAGGTTTTTCAGCATGCGATGCACCAGGATGACGTCGAAGCCCGCGAGCTCCAGGTGACGCTTCACCCGTTGTTCGGCCACCTCACCCTGATGGACGACGAACTTCAACGACAATTTGTCCAGTTGCGCGCAACTGGCACACTCGCAGGCGAGATCCTTCCGGAAGCGCTCTCGGCGCGCGATGAACGCCGCCCGCATCCGGGACAGCCGGTCACACACCAGCACTTTGGCATCGCCGTCGGGCGCCCAGAAGAACGCGGCGTCTCCCTCCAGCTTCGCCAGCTTCAGGCCCCTGCCGGCGTCGATCACCGACTCCAACAGCCCCGCCACCGTCAATTGCGCATGGGCCAGGTGGGTGCGGTTCCATTGCATGTAGTGGGTGTAGCCGCTGATGTCGGCAATGACCAGGACCGCGCGCCGAATCGCCATGAACAAGCCAGTTTAATGTCCACTCGACGTCTAGCCCAATGAAATCTCCCCCTAGACGAACTCGCGTCGCCGAGAGAGGCTAACAGAGGCGCCCGCCCACCGGAGGAGCTGAATATGCATGTGCTACGGACCCCGGATTCCCGATTCGAAAACCTGGAGGGCTATCCGTTCGTAGCGAACTACCTTGACGTGGCGGCAAGCGACACCCAGTCGCTACGCATGCATTTCCTCGATGAGGGGCCGGCCGACGGGCCGCCGATCGTGTTGCTGCATGGCGAGCCCACCTGGAGCTATCTCTACCGCACGATGATCCAGCCGCTGGCCGACGCCGGCAACCGCGTGCTCGCGCCCGACCTGATCGGGTTCGGCCGCTCGGACAAGCCCGGCCGGATCGAGGACTACACCTACCAGCGGCACGTCGAATGGGTGACCTCCTGGTTCGAGCGCCTGAACCTCAAGGACGTGACGCTGTTCGTGCAGGACTGGGGATCGCTCATCGGGCTGCGCATCGCCGCCGAGCAGGGCGACCGCGTCGCGCGACTCGTGGTCGCGAACGGTTTCC
Source organism: Mycobacterium seoulense (assembly GCF_010731595.1). Lineage (NCBI taxonomy): Bacteria > Bacillati > Actinomycetota > Actinomycetes > Mycobacteriales > Mycobacteriaceae > Mycobacterium > Mycobacterium seoulense. The sequence goes on from NZ_AP022582.1 coordinate 2,212,521, forward strand.
TGCCTACCGCGCAGCAACCCACACCTCCCGCTTTCTACGCATGGCGGGCGTTCGCGCGCTACTCCCCCGTGTTGCCCGCCGGCCGCATCGTCTCGGTCGGGACCGTCCGGCGCGTTCCGGCCCGCGTGCGGGCCGGCTACGACGCGCCGTTTCCCGACAAGACGTATCAGGCCGGGGCCCGCGCCTTCCCCCAGTTGGTGCCGACCTCCCCGGACGATCCGGCGATCCCGGCGAATAGGGCCGCGTGGAAAGCCCTGGGCCAATGGGAGAAACCCTTCCTCGCGATCTTCGGCGCGCGCGACCCCATCCTCGGGCGGGCAGACCGCCCCCTGATCCAGCACGTCCCCGGCGCCGCGGGCCAGCCGCACGCCCGCATCAACGCCAGCCACTTCATCCAGGAAGACTCCGGACCCGAACTCGCCGAACGCATTCTGTCCTGGCAGCAGGCCCTGCGCTGACCGCGCGTCAGCGGGTGTCGCCCGCCTCGCCAATCCCGGTTCTTAGCAACAACTCTCGGTAGAAGCCTGGGGGTGGTGGCGGCGCCGCTGAACGCCTAGCCCGTGACCGCCAGCACCGCTTCGGCCAGCTCGGGTCGGCATACCACCAAATCCGGCAGCTTCGGGTCGGGCCGGTTGTAGGCCAGGGCGGATCCGTCGATGCGCGACGTATGCAGACCGGCGGCCCGGGCCACGGCCACCGGGGCGGCCGAGTCCCATTCGAATTGGCCGCCGGCATGCACGTAGACATCGGACAGTCCCTGGACAAGCGACGCGACCTTGGCTCCGGCCGAACCCATCTCCACCAGCACCCCGTCCAGCGCGTCGCGGACGGTCAGGGCGATGGCCGGCGGCCGGGTACGTGACACAACGATGCGCGGCTTGCCCGGCGCCGCGGGCGGCGAATCGACGTCGGGGGTGGCCAGGGTGATGCCCTGCGCCGGCAGTGCCACCGCACCGGCAACCAACTCGCCCGCCTCCCACAGCGCGACGTGCACCGCCCAATCGTCGCGCCCGAGTTCGGAGAATTCCCGCGTGCCGTCCAGCGGATCCACGATCCACACTCGCTCCGAGCGCAACCGGACCGGGTTGTCGGCCCCCTCCTCGGAGAGCACCGCGTCCTCGGGCCGGGCTTCGGCGAGCGCCGCCATCAGGAAATCGTGGGATCGCTTGTCTCCCGCGGCTTTCCGTTCGCTTGCGTCCGCATCGGCGAACTCTTCGCGGACCGTGAGCAGGAGCCGCCCGGCCTCGGTCGCCAACCGCGCTGCCAGTTCGTGGTCATCCATCAGTTGCTGGGCCATCACAATCCTTAAGTTGGTAGCGTTGACCAACTTTACCCTGCCGAGTCACCGCCGACGGGCACCACCCCGGGAGGAACGGTCCGGTCGTAATCTGTTGAACGTGAGCGGGGGCAACGTTCCTTTGTTGAGCCGACTGGGACGCATTCCACGGGGGCGTCTGATCGTGATCGGCAGCGTCTCGGCGCTCGCGCTGGTCGGCGTGCTCGCTTTTGTGTGCGTCAAGCTGACCCAGGGCAGTCAAGCCGCCGCCCCGGCCACGTCCCAGCCGCCACCGCCGCAGAGCTTCGCCATCCCGGGCTGCTACAACCTGTCCGTTCCGCCCGTCGAGCGTCCGAAGCGACTCAACGTGCTGGGCTGCGCGAGCGTCGCCGTTGCGCTGCAAGACATGTCGTGGAGCTCGTGGGGGCCGCAGGGCGCCGACGGGACCGGCACCGCCGTCTTCAAGGTCTGCGACCCGAATTGTGCGGCCGGGTATCAGCTCACCGAGCCGGTTGTCGTACACGCGTGGAATCCGCAACCGCCGCGGCGCGAAGCCATCTGCCAGGCGGGCCTGGACATCTTTGCCGACATGATCCTGGCCTTCCCCAAGGGCGTCCCCCCACCAAATGTGCAGAAGATGAACGCCCAATACAACGGACTGCCGGCGGTGCACTTCGCCAATTACTCGAGCGGCGATACCCGCGGGACCCAATTCATCGGCTACACGTTCTGCAACTAGCTAGACCTCGATGACGACGGCGCCGCCCTGGCCGCCGCCCGCACACATGGCCGCGACACCGATGCCGCCGCCCCGGCGAGCCAGCTCATAGGCCAGCGTGGTCACCATGCGCGCGCCCGACGCCGCGATGGGGTGGCCGAGGCTGCAGCCGCTACCGGAGAAGTTCACCTTCTCCTCGTCGATTCCGTACTCCCGGCACGCGGCGATCGGCACGGAGGCGAACGCCTCGTTGATCTCCCACAGCGCCACGTCGTTGACCGACAGACCCGCCCGCTGCAGCACCTTGCCGATGACCTTGACGGCCCCCAGCCCGGTGTCCCTGGGGGCGACACCCGCGGCCGCCCACGCCCGGACCGTGGCCATCACGTTGAGGTTCTCGGCCGCGGCGTAGTCGCGATCGACAAGGGCGACCGCCGCGGCGGCGTCGTTGGTGCCGCTGCTATTGCCCGCGGTGATCGAGAATCCCTCGATCTCGGGGTGCAGCACTTTGAGCGCGGCGAGCTTTTCGACGGTGGTGTCCCGGCGGGGATGCTCGTCGACGGAGAAGTCGATCACCGAACCGTCGAACTGCGTGACCTTCAGCGGGACGATCTCGTCGAGGAACTTGCCCGCGTCCATCGCGGCGATGGCGCGCTGGTGCGACCGGGCGGCCCAGGCGTCCATCTCCTCGCGACTGATCCCGACCGCCTGCGCCGTATTCCAGCCCACGGTGATCGACATGTCTTTAGCCGGAGCGTCGGGGGTCTCGACGTGGGTCGGCGGCATCCACTGCTCCTCGAACTTCAGCTCCGGGCCGGGGATGCGCCAGTTCGTCAGCGGGGTCATCGACAACGACTGCACCCCACCCGCGATGAGCACGCGTTCCATCCCGGAGCCGATCTGGGCGGCGGCGTTGCCGATGGCGGTCAGGCTGCCGGCGCAGTGCCGGTTCACCGATTGACCGGGAATGTCCTCCATGCCGGTCGCCGTGGCGGCATACCGCGCCAAATCCCCACCGCCATAATGCGATTCGGCGAAGATGATGTCGTCGATGGCGGACGGGTCGACGCCGGACCTGCGCACCACCTCCGGAAGCACCGTGGTGATCAGCGTCTCGGGCGGCGTGTTGACGAGCGTGCCCTTGAAGGAGCGGCCGATCGCCGTCCTCACCGCTCCGACAATGACGGGTGTAGCCATGTTTTCAACCTCGGACGGTCTGGCTGCGGTCGGCAGCGCGGGTGTCGACAGATGATGCGAATCGTAACAAATACCGTATGGCCAATAGTAAACGGCCTGAGTCGACGTGGAGCGGGTGGTGAAGAGGGCCGACCCGGCGTGTCTTCGGGCACGGGACACAATGGATCGATGACAACCCGATCAGCCGCCGAGCGTGACGCCACCCAGCTGTCCGCTTACCGGCTTGCGGCGATGCTCCTCGGGGTGGGGACGCTGCACTTTGTGGCGCCCCAGCCGTTCGACACGATCGTTCCCGCCGAGCTGCCGGGAAACGCACGGTTCTATACCTACGCGTCGGGCGTGGCCGAGCTGGGTGTCGGGGCGGCGTTGCTGCCACGACGCACCCGGCGATCGGCCGCGCTCGCGGCGGCCGTGTTGTTCCTCGGGGTGTTCCCGGCGAACGTCAACATGTGCCGGTTGTGGTGGAACAAGCCCTGGCCGATGCGGATCGCCGCCCTGGCCCGGCTGCCGTTACAGGTCCCCATGATCACCACTGCGCTCAAAATCAGCCGCAACGGCTGACGCCCACGGCTGTCACATGTGCCACAGCCGTCCCTGCCGGACGGGACACTGGAAGTTGCCCGCCTCTCAGCGACAATGCGCATGTGGGACCGGCTCTGCATTCGTCGCCAGGGTTTGTCGCTCTGAGGCGGGCAACTTGTGGGTCTCCCAGCGCGCGGACCCGTGTGGCCGCTGTGACCGATGAGAGGTCAGCAGAATCGATTTCGCGGAAATAAGCAGTCCCTCGCAGAAAGACAAACCATGGATTCAGCGCAAGCGAATGTCGAACTCCTCAAGGCGTGGCTGGACGCCCACAACCGCGGTGACATCGCCGCGCTCGACTACATGTCGGACGATGTCGAGATCGTCGAGATGCCAACCGGTGTCGTCTGGCGCGGGCGGCAGGACATGGAGAACCTCGCCCGGTTGGCTTATTCCCGCAAGAGTCACAAGAGACTGGCTCACGTCTTTGCCACAGAAACGGCTGCGTGCGTGGAATACGTCACCGTCGTACCGATGACAGGCGAAGTGAGCCGGTTCGAGAAGGAATGGGGTCTGCACGGAATCGATATTTCGAATGCTGCACCCACCAGCGACGTGTTCGAGCTGCCTGTTTGCTTCGTATGCGAGATCAAGAACGGCAAGATCCATCGCGCACGGGAGTACTGGGACGCCGCCAGCCTGGCTCGTCAGCTGGGAGTGTCTGAGCAGCAAGGCAATTCAGGCCGCTGACAAAACACCACCGCATCGTCGGCGCGCAGGGCCGTCATACGCTGGCCTCGACCGAGCGCCCGAGGTAGGCCAGGAGTCGAGCCGTCGGTGTCGCGTCATCCGGCGCAGCTTGGGCCGGTCCGAATCCACCGGGTCGCCGCAACATGTGCTCCGGCAGCGGCTCCACCAGATCGCGGCACAGCCCCAGCAGGTCATCGGGCAGCTCGATCAGCCGCCCTTGTGAGCGGTGGATGTCCCACGCGTGCAGGGCGAGGTCCGAGACCGGAAACACCAGCGCTCGGCGTAAGGGGACCTGACCTTCGGGGGATTTCCGCATCCCGTCGAGGTCGGCGCCCGGCAGTGCTTCGTGCAGCCGCGTCGCCAGTTCACGAAGCCGCGCGGCCGGGTCGTCGCAAACCCAGTCCGACGGTTGAGAGGGACGATCCCAGATTTCGCCGTCCTCGACCAGCGTCACCACTTTCGCTGCGCTGCCGGTCACGTGACCCACCAGATCGCGCAAGCTCCAGCCCTCGAGGTTAGACGGCCGGTCCCAGCCCTCCGACGGAATCTGGTCGACGGCGTCGATGAGCAGGCCGAGCGCTTCGGCAGCCAGCACCCCGATGCGGGAGGTTGTGTCGTCCATGTCGTGGGATCTCCTTAGCAGGGCGCACGCACGGGTCACGTACCGTCCAGAAGTCTAGGGGCACAACACCGGCTACCCAGGAGGCCTTGGTGGGCAAGACAGACATCGCAGCGGTTCTCGCGATCGCCGCCGCCCTGATGGTCGGCATCGGGGACGTCATCCAGCAGCGATCCGCCCAACAGGTCACCGACAAGCCGGTCGGCACCCTGGACCTGTTTCGCCGGCTGCTGCGTGACCGTCGATGGTGGACCGGCAGCCTGGTGGCCGGCGCCGGGTTCGGGTTCCAGGCCGCGGCGCTCGACCTGGGGTCGGTGGTGCTCGTGCAGGCGCTGCTGGTGACGTCGTTGTTGTTCGCGTTGCTCATCAACGCCCGGGTGAACCACCGCAGAATCACTGCCTGGCAAGCGCTTTGGGCGGTATTGCTGGCAGCCGCTGTCGCGGTGGTGGTGACTGTCGGCGATCCTCAGGAGGGCACGCCGCGGGGGTCGGTGCACACATGGACCATCGTGGCGTTGGTCATGGGTCCGGCCCTGATCATGTGCGTGATCGGCGCGCGCATGTTCCCGGGCGCGGTCGGCGCGTTATTGCTTGGCCTGATGGCCGGCTCGCTGTGGGGATTGTTTTCGGTCTTGACCAAGGGCGTGGTCGACCAGCTCGACCACGGCATCCCGGCCCTGCTACGCATGCCCGAGGTCTACGTGTGGGTGGTGGTGGCGATTGCGGCCACCGCCTGGGAGCAGTCGGCGTTTCGGGCCGGCCCGCTCACCGCGTCGCTCCCGGCGGTGACCGTCGCCGAGCCGATCGTCGGATCGATTCTCGGTGTCACCGTGCTGGGCGAGACACTGCGGACCAACGACGTCGGGCTGGTGGCACTGGGCGTGTCGGTCGCGGTGATGGCGGCCGCGACCGTGGCGCTGGCGCACAGCCAAGCCACCGCGGCGCCACCCGCCGGCGAAAAGCCCGCGGTATCAACCTGATCGGATGCGCGAGCCGACACGGTGCGCGGTTCCGTCCGGATCGACATAGGCGAATTCGCGCAACCCATATGCCGTGTCGTGCGGCGGCATCAGGCGGCCGCCGAGGTCTTCCAGCGCACTCCACTGCGCGTAGAGCGCATCGGCGTCGCTGACGTAGAGGTACACGCTTGCGGCCGTGCGCAGCGGGTCGTGCTCGTCCCATTCGGTGAGGTGGATCGACACCGATCCGCGGTCGGCGAACCCATAACGCTCGGGACCGTCGTACTTGCGCGCGTCGAACCCGAGTCGCCGATAGCGGTCGATCGCGGCATCGAGGTCTCGGACCGGGACGATCGGCGCCACCGAGGTGAAGGTGACTGCGGACACGCATGCGAACATATCGCTTGGCTCGGATTGTCCTCGCGGCAGAAGGCTGCTGTCGTAGGCTTCGTTGTCGAATAACTCGTGAGTACGCAGCGCGGTGGGGGCGCGCGAAATGCTTGAGAGGGGGCTCAGGCAGAAAGGGCCTCGACATGCGCCAGCTGAAAACTGCAGTCGCCGTAGCCGCCTCCGCCGGACTTCTGGTCGCCGGTTGCGGCCACAACGGCGGGGGCGGCACGGCCTCGCCGTCCACCACGGCCACCACCGCGTCGTCGAAGGATCCCCTGACGAAGGACCAGCTGGCCGCCCTCATGCTCAGCCCGACCGAGCTGGACACCGCGCTTGGCGTCACGGGTACTTCGAGCGACCCGCCGAAAACCGCTCTGGAAGAAGACCCGGTCAAGCGCAGCGACTATACAGTTCCCGCCGAATGCAATTACGCCATCCGCGCGGCCCTGGCACCCGTTTATGCCGACAGCGGGAACAGCGCGGTTTACGGCTACCACGACGTCGCACCCGCTCCCCCGGGTTCGACCGAAATTGAAAGGCCGGACGTAGATCAGTTCGTGGTGTTGTTTCCCTCACCGGATCAGGCGAGTGCGTTCTTCACCGCCTCGTCCCAGCGCTGGCCGGCCTGCGCCAACCGCCAGGACACCGTTCCCGCCGAGGGCGACCAACCGGAACTGCAGTGGAAGGTGGGACCAGTCACCAACGCCAACGGAGTTCTACGCGCCCCGGTGACCGTCACCGTCACCGGAAGCGGCGGGAACGTCACCATGCCGTGTCAGCGGGCACTGACCGTCCGCAAAAACGTCATCATCGACGTCGACGCGTGCCGCAAGGAGGTCGGAGATCTGGGCGTCAACATCGCCAACCAGATCGCTGCGAAGGTCGACAAGCAATAGATGGAGCAACGTACCCGCGCGAGCCCGCAGAACCCGGTTGGCCGTCCCGCGTTTACCTACCTGCGGTAGCTGTCCGCCGCGGTCACAGCGTACGATCTTGCGGCCGAACCCGGTCAAGCGACGACACTTGCGCCACCACCGATTCTGGCGGTAAGCCGTAGCTGCACGATGTCGCGACATGGCTTCATGCGGTCTGCTCGAAGGTCGGGTCGCGCGGCGTCGAAAGGGAACGAATGAACGCATCGGAGACGGCGGCGAACGGTGGCGGGGAACGGCCGGTGATCCACCTCTCGCAGTTGCTGCGCGCCCCGGTACTTGCCCGGGCGGGCGAGACCGTGGGCCGGGTCGAGGACGTGATCGTGCGGCTGCGCGGCACCGACGAGTATCCACTGGTGACGGGGATCGTTGCCGGGGTCGGCGGGCGGCGGGTGTTCATCGGCGTCAAATCCATCGACGAGTTCGCCGCGGACCGAGTTCTGTTGACCAAGAACAAGGTTGACCTTCGCGGCTTCGAGCGCCGCACCGGTGAGGTGCTGTTGCGCGCCGATGTGTTGGGCCACCGGTTGATCGACGTGGCCAACGTGGAGCTGATACGCGCCTACGACGTGGAGCTGGAAGATACCGGCGCCGGATGGATGCTGACGCGCGTGGACACCCGGCGGCCGCCACGGTTGTTCGGGTTGATCAAGCCGTCCGGGGGGCACGCGGCTCGCGATTGGAAATCGTTCGAACCGCTGATCGGCGACGCGCGTTCCGACGCCGTGCGGCGCTTGTCGGACCGGTTCGGCGAGTTCAAAGCCGCCGAGATCGCCGACCTTCTCGAAGAGGCGGACAAGGCCGAGGGCGGCGAGATCCTCGACCGGGTGCGCAGCGACCCCGAACTCGAAGCCGACGTGTTCGAGGAACTGGAGCCGGAGAAGGCGAGCCGTCTCCTCGATGGCATGCCGGACAACGAGGTCGCCGCGTTGCTGGGCCGGATGCGGGCCGACGACGCCGCCGACGCGATCGCCGATCTGCGTCAGTCGCGGCGCCGGCGCGTGCTGGAATTGATGCCGGGCCCGCAGCGCACCAAGGTCATCACCCTGATGGGGTTCAATCCCGAGAGCGCCGGCGGGCTGATGAATGTCGACTTCGTCGCGTGCAGCGCCACCACGACGGCGGCGGAAGCGGTGGGGCTGATCGCGACGGCCAGCACCATCCAGCCGGAGGCACTCATCAAGGTGCACGTCGTCGGTGAGGACAGACGGCTCGACGGCGTGGTCTCGGTGATCACGCTGTTGCAGGCTGAGTCCGGTGAAACCCTTGAGCGGCTGATGGATTCGGACCCGGTGCGGGTCACCGCCGACGCCGACCTGACGGATGTCGCGTTGTTGATGGCCGACTTCAACCTCTACTCCATCCCGGTCGTCGACGAGCAGGACCGGGTACTCGGGGTGGTCACCGTCGACGACGTGCTCGAGGCGACCATCCCCGAAGACTGGCGTCGGCGTGAACCGGCACCGCGTCCCGTCCGCGAGCCCACCCCACCCGGCGACCACACGCGCGTGCCCGGGGGTAACGCGCTGTGACCGCAGGCCGCGACGAGACGACCGGCAGCGCGGTGCTCGACACCGCGCACCTGGGTGACATCGAGGGCGCCTTCGGACGGATCAGCGTCGGCGAAACCGAGCACCCCCGCACCTGGAAGACACGGTTGCTGACCCTGCTGGCGATCGTCGGTCCGGGAATCATCGTGATGGTCGGCGACAACGACGCCGGCGGCGTGGCGACCTACGCCCAAGCCGGGCAGAACTACGGCTACTCCCTGCTGTGGGTGCTGCTGCTGTTGATACCGGTGCTGATCGTCAACCAGGAAATGGTGGTCCGGCTCGGGGCCGTCACCGGTGTCGGGCACGCGCGGCTGATCAACGAACGCTTCGGCCGCGGCTGGGGCTGGTTCTCGGTCGGTGACTTGTTCTTGCTGAACTTCTTGACGATCGTCACCGAGTTCATCGGTATCAGCCTGGCCGCCGAATACATCGGCGTGTCCAAATACGTCGTGGTGCCGGTCTCGGCGGTGGCACTGGTCGCAATCATGGCGAGCGGGAGCTTCCGACGATGGGAGCGCGCCATGTTCATCTTCATCGCCGTCACCCTGCTGCAGATCCCGATGCTGCTGATGTCCCACCCGCAGTGGGGACAGGTGGCCAAATCCTTCGTGATACCGAGCATTTCGGGCGGCGTGAGCTCGGACGCGGTGCTGCTGATCATCGCCATCGTCGGCACCACCGTGGCGCCCTGGCAGCTGTTTTTCCAGCAGTCCAACGTGGTTGACAAACGCATCACCCCGCGCTTCATCGGCTACGAGCGCGCCGACACCGTGCTGGGCGCCTTCGTCGTCGTCATCGGCGCGGCGGCGCTGGTGATGACCGGCGAATGGGCGGCACGCTCCACCAACACCGTCGGCGGTTTCACCGACGCCGGCGCCACCGCACACCTACTCGGCGAACATCGGGGGACGCTCGGCTGGATCTTTGCGATCGTGCTGATGGACGCCTCGATCATCGGCGCCGCAGCGGTCACCCTGGCCACCAGTTACGCCTTCGGTGACGTGTTCGGCCTCAAGCACTCGCTGCACCGCGGGTTCGCCGACGCCAAGCAGTTCTACCTGTCGTACACCGCAATGGTCGTGGTGGCCGCGGCCATCGTGTTGATTCCGGGTGCTCCTCTCGGGCTGATCACCACCGCCGTGCAGGCCCTGGCCGGTCTGCTTCTGCCCAGCGCCAGCGTCTTCCTGCTGCTGTTGTGCAACGACCGGGAAGTGCTGGGGCCGTGGGTCAATCGTGCCTGGCTCAACTGGGTCGCCGGACTGATCGTCGGCACCCTGCTACTGCTGTCGGGAATCCTGATGGCGACCACGCTGTTCCGCGACCTCAACGTCGTGGCGGTGGCCGGCTACCTGGCGCTGGCGCTTGTCGTCCTCGCCGTTGCCGCGGTACCGGTGCTGCGCTGGATGAGCCGCCGACAACCCGCGGCGCCCGCGGCACGACTGCCGGTGCGCGGGGTCGACCGCAACACGTGGCGGATGCCGCCCCTGACACTGCTCGAGCCGGTCACCTGGTCACCGGGCACCCGCCTGGGGATGATCGCGCTGCGCGGCTACCTGATCCTCGGCGCGCTGCTATTGGTCGTCAAGGCAGTACAACTCAGTCACTGACGGCTTCTCGGACGCGACGGGCCACCTCGCCGTACCGCTCGAAACGCTGCGGATCGCCCACGGCGTTGTAAAGGACCAGGCGCGTGGCCTTTCCGGCATATTTCTTCCTCAGCGTGTCGGCCAGTCCGTCCCACGTCGACTCGGTGGCGAAGACGGCGATGTGCTCGTCACTCACCTGAGCCGCCATGCCCGCGATGTCGCCGGCCTTCTGCTTCTCGCGGATCCGGGCGGTGGTGCCCTCGAAACCGGCCTGGTCCCAGATGAACGCGTAGTTGGGTGTGCTGCCGTAGAACGCCATGCTGGCGCGCACCACTTCGCGTTGCTTGTCGCGCTCTTCGTCGCTGTCGCCGACGATGGTCATCACCGGCACGATCACCGCGAGATCCGACGGCGAGCGCCCCGCCTTCGCCGCGCCTTCGGCGATGCTGGGCAAGACGTGACGGGCGATGTAGCCCGGCTCGCCGATCGGATGCACGTGCACCCCGTCGGCCACCTCGCCCGCCATTCGCAGCATCCATGGATTGACCGCTGCGATATCGACTTTCGGATCGGGGGCCTCGATCGGCCCCGGGCTCCACTGCGGGGTTATGAAGTCGAGGTCGTAGAAGTCGCCGTGGTGTTCGAGCGTCCCGCTCCGAAACGCGGCGAAGCACGCCTTGACGGCGAACAGGTAATCGCGCAGCCGCGGACCGGGCCGCTCGAACGCCACGCCGTAGCGCCGGACGACGTGGGTGCGTACCTGGGTGCCCAGACCCAACCGGAAGTTTCCGCCGGTTGCTTCCTGAAGCTCCCAGGCCGTGGCCGCCGTGACGAAAGGACTGCGCGGGAAGGCGACGGCCACCCCCGTGGAGAGCTCGAGGCCGGGCGCGGCCTGCGAGGCGACGGCGGCGTTGAGGTAGGCCGTCCGGCCCGTCTCGGTGAACAACAGGCCGGAGAATCCAGCGGATTGCGTCCGCCGGGCCAGGTCGCCGATCTGGTGGAGCGGCTGCGGGACCGTCATCGCATCGACGTGCATTCCTCGGAGCCTACGTGGGGCCGAGCCGTGAGCCGGCCGGGGTACGCCGCGTCGGCGATGCCCGCCCTCTTGCTCGGCGGCTGCTTCACGGTGTTAGCTCTGTAGTCGACAGCAACCACCGCCGCTTCGCTAATAGGAGGTTCGCGAACATGCTTCGTGGATGGTTCATGGCTGGAGCAATCGCAGTGGGAATTGCCGTGGCTCCCCCGGCCCAGGCGGCGCCCTCGACAACGACGACGACCTCGCCGACGACGGGTGCCAGCGTCTACTACCCGAACTGCAAAGCGGCGTGCGCAGACGGCGTGGCTCCGATCTACCGCGGGCAGCCGGGGTACCGGCCGGGCCTTGACCGCGACGGCGACGGCATCGCCTGCGAAGTCTGCCACTGAGGCCGGTGCACGCGATGTCTGCGCCAACCGCCCGACTGACCGCCGTCGTCTCGATGGCCTGTGCCGGTCTCCTGGCGTGCGGGTCCCAGCACCCCGCCCCGGCCAATACCTCCAGTTCGACCGGCATAAAGCCGGTGACGTCGCCCGGCTCGAGCGCACCGCCGAGCGCGCCGAGTAGCCCGGTTCCGCCCGCCACCACCACCACCACGCCGGCGTGCGTCGGATTGTCGATATGCCCGCCACCGCCGCCGGACGCCGAGGGAAACCCGGCGTGTTACTACGCCGACGGGTGGCGCGCCGACTCCTCAGGGGCCGGAATCGAAGTGTGGTTCTTCCGCGACCCGCACAACCCGTCGACGCCGGACAAGGTCACCGCGCTGGTGCGCAAGAAGGATGGCACCACCGCATCCCAGGACGCCGACATCGACGCCGGCCAACAAGTGCATCGCTTCGGATTCCCCGAGGTCGCACCAGCCGTGGTCCAAGAGGTCTTGTTCAGCAGCGGCAGCGGGCGCTGCTTCGTGATCGGGGCCGGCGACTGATGCCCGGGTGCCGCTCAATGGTCAGCGCTTGTGGTGACGGTGGCTCACCGGTGCGGTGAAGCCTTGGGTGTCGTCGAAGTGGGCCCACTGGCCGTCGTCGTTGACTTCCATGCGCCAACCCAGCTCGGTGCTGCCGCCAATCGAATGGATGAACCAGGCGTGCGCGGACTCTGCGCTGGCAAAATCCTTCGTCGCGACGACCCGGCCACGTGGGTCGATTACGCGAAATTCAACCATGGGATGTGATTATCCCGGCCAGCGGCTTTTCAATCGGGTTAATCGCCCATTTGCGGCAAAGCCGGCGACGAACGCTCCTCTCGCAGCTGTGGCAAACCCGCGCTAGACGGTACGGGCCAACCGGTCGGCGAGCAGCTCGGCGAACCGAGCCGGATCGTCGAGCGCGCCCCCTTCGGCGAGAAGTGCTGTGCCGTAGAGTAACTCGGCGGTCTCGGCCACCTCGGCGAGCGCCTCGCCGCCGTCGGCCTTCTTTTGCGCCTCACGCAGTCCGGTGATCAACGGATGGTTCGGGTTGAGTTCGAGAATCCGCTTGCCGACAGGGATGTCCTGCCCGGACGCGCGGTAGAGCCGCGCGAGGGCCGGCGTGATGCCGAAGGCGTCGGTGATCAGGCAGGCCGGCGAGTCGGTCAGGCGGCTGGACAGCCGTACTTCCTTGACGTGTTCGCTCAACGTCTCCTTCAACCAGGTCAGCAGGTCGGCGAACTCCTTCTGCTGCTCCTCGCGCTCGGCCTCGCTCTCGTCGCCCTCGGAACTGAGGTCCACCTCGCCCTTGGCGACCGACTGCAGCGGCTTGCCCTCGAACTCGGTCACCGAGCCCACCCAGACTTCGTCGACCGGGTCGGTGAGCAACAAGACCTCGTAGCCCTTGGCTTTGAAGGCCTCGAGGTGCGGCGACTTCAGGATCTGTTGCCGGCTCTCGCCCGTGGCGAAGAAGATCTGCTCCTGCCCCTCCTTCATGCGCTGCACGTACTCGGCGAGGGTGGTGGCCTCCTCCTCGCTGTGCGTCGAGGCGAATGAGGAGATCTGCAGCAAGGTGTCCCGGTTGTCGAAGTCCGACAGCAGCCCCTCCTTGACGACTCTGCCGAATTGGGTCCAGAACGTGCGGTAGTCGTCGGGCCGCTCGGACTGCAGCTCCTTGATGGTGGAGAGCACCTTCTTGGTGAGCCGCCGGCGGATGGCCTTGATCTGCCGATCCTGCTGCAGGATTTCGCGGGAGACGTTGAGCGACATGTCCTGCGCGTCGACGACGCCCTTCACGAAGCGCAGGTATTCGGGCATGAGCTGGTCGCAGTCGCCCATGATGAACACCCGCTTGACGTACAGCTGGATGCCGACCTGGGAGTCACGGTTGAACAGGTCGAACGGGGCGTGGGACGGGATGAACAGCAGGGCCTGGTATTCGAAGGTGCCCTCGGCCTTCATCGCGATGACCTCGAGCGGGTCATCCCAGGCGTGCGCGATGTGCTTGTAGAACTCCTTGTACTCCTCCTCGGAGACCTCTTCCTTGGGCCTGGCCCACAGCGCCTTCATCGAGTTGAGGGTCTCCACCTCTTTGGTGACGGTCTCCTCGCCACCCTCCTCGGTTGCCGGCGTGCGTCGTTCGACCTCCATGCGGATGGGCCAGGCGATGAAGTCGGAGTACTTCTTGACCAGGCCGCGGATCTTCCACTCCGAGGTGTAGTCGTGCAGCTCATCCTCGGCGTCTTCGGGCTTGAGGTGCAGGGTCACCGAGGTTCCCTGCGGAGCGCCGTCGACCGCTTCGATGGTGTAGGTGCCCTCGCCGCTCGATTCCCACCTGGTGGCTTCGCTCTCGCCGGCCTTGCGGGTGAGCAGTTCGACCTTGTCGGCGACCATGAAGCTCGAGTAGAAACCGATCCCGAACTGGCCGATCAGTTCCTCCGAGGCGGCCTCGTTCTTGGCCTCTTTCAGCTGCTGGCGCAGCTCGGCGGTGCCCGATTTGGCCAGCGTGCCGATCAGGTTCACCACCTCGTCGCGGGTCATGCCGATGCCGTTGTCGCGGACGGTGAGCGTCCTTGCGCTCTTGTCGACGTCGATCTCGATGTGCAGGTCGGAGGTCTCGACGTTGAGTTCTTTGTTGCGGAAGGCTTCCAGCCGCAGCTTGTCCAGTGCGTCGGAAGCGTTCGAGATCAGCTCCCGCAGAAACGAATCCTTGTTGGAGTAGACGGAGTGCACCATCAGGTCCAGCAGTTGCCGTGCTTCCGCCTGAAACTCCAGCTGCTCGACGCGCGCGTTCATGACATTCCCTACGTCTCTTCCCAGGTCCTCTCAAGGACATTGCCGCTCCAAATTTACCGAGTTGCCAACCGCGCGCGCTCGGGGGTTCGCACTCGTCGCGTCGGCCTCTACGCTGAAGACATGTCCGTTGCTCAACGCGAACGAGCCGCCCTCGTGGAGACCATGCGCGCCGCCGGGCCGGAGGCGCCCACCCTGTGCGAGGGGTGGAAGGCGCGGGACCTGGCCGCCCACCTCGTCATCCGGGAGTACCGGCCCGACGCCGCTCCAGGCATCCTGATCCCGTTCTTCGCGTCGCACACCGAGAAGGTGCAGAACCAGGTCGCCGAACAGGCGGAGTGGGACGAGCTGGTCGACAAGGTCGCGTCCGGCCCGCCGATCTACTCGCCGCTCAAGCTTCTCGATCCGGTGGCCAACGTCGCCGAGATGTTCATCCACCACGAGGACGTGCGACGGGCGCAGCCTGGGTGGCAGCCGCGCACCCTGGACCCCGAGCTGAGCGCCAGGCTGCGCCGCACGCTGCCGTTGATGGCACGGCTCACGCTCGCCAAAGTGCCGGGCCGGGTGGCGCTGCGGACCCCGGAAGGCAAGACGCTGCTGACCGCGGGACGCGGCCCCGCCGTCACGGTGACCGGTGCGCCCGAGGAGCTGCTGCTGTTCTCGGTCGGGCGATCCGCGCGAGTCGAGTTCGACGGCGACCCGGCGGCGGTCCAGGCCGTCCGCGACGCGCCCAAGGGGTTATAGCCCCGGGGTTTCCACGTCAGAGGCCGGCGTCGTCCATCGTCTCCGTGTCAACCATGGGCCGGTGCTCATGGTTTTCGGTTTGGATGGGCGTCCTGGGTGTGTGATCGATTCGCAGACTGAGCAGTTCGGGACGGCTGTAGTGTCCGCTGGCGTCCATGAGCGCCTTGCGCCGGTCTATCAGTGAAAAATTGGCATCAGCGACGACTTCGCCCTCGCCGGACCGCAACGGTGTGCCAAGCAGCTCGCCCTGCGGGGAAATGATCGCGGTGAAGCAGCCGCCAGAGATCGGGCCGATGGGTCCGCCCGTGTCGGCGGCAATCCGCGCCTGCTGGTCGGCGTCGAGCCAGGCGGTCGCGCAGACAACGAAAGCGCCGGATTCAAGGGCGTGATTGCGGACGCTGATCTCCGTCTGTTCGGCAAACAACTCGCCACCAAAGCATCCCGGAAACATGGCGGAGTGGATCTGTTCGCCGTCGGCGATCAAGGCGAACCGGGCCAGCGGGTTGTAGTGCTCCCAGCAGGCCAGCTGACCGACGCGACCGACGGCGCTGTCGACAGCGCGCAGCCCACTACCGTCGCCTTGTCCCCAGATCATCCGTTCGTGGTACGTCGGACTGATCTTGCGACGGCGCTGAATCAGAGTGCCGTCGGCGTCGAAGAGCAACTGGGTGTTGAACAGCGAGCCGCCGGCACGTTCGTTCACCCCTATCGAAACCACCATCTCCGCCCGGCGGGCGGCCGCACCGATCGCGTCCGTCGCCGGCGACGGTATCGTCACCGCCTCAGCCATCAACCTCAATTGTTCAGAACTCATCTCGAACGGACGCTGCAC
This sequence comes from Mycobacterium seoulense, assembly GCF_010731595.1. NCBI lineage: Bacteria > Bacillati > Actinomycetota > Actinomycetes > Mycobacteriales > Mycobacteriaceae > Mycobacterium > Mycobacterium seoulense. The sequence continues at coordinate 2,228,837 of NZ_AP022582.1, forward strand.
GAACGAGAAGTACGGATAATACGGAACAAAGGTTTCCGGAAACGTCGCGAATTTCACTCCCTGGCCGGCTAATTCGTCGATCTTTGCGAGGACCCTGGCCACGGTGCCTTCGCGGCTGTATAGCACTGGGCTGATTTGCACAGCGGCAACGCGAACTGTGGTCATTGGCGCCTTCTTTCTCGACGGCAGCTCAAGGATCTTCTAGCGAGAAGCGCTGTGCCCCTACGGGGTACCTTCCCAATGTTTGACTAAAGCTGTGCCAGCGAACTTCTCGCGCATCAAGCGCGAGAAGGACAGCAGCGCGCTGCGTGGCCGGTGGTTCACCACGATGCGCTGGGTCTGCCCTGCGGCGTTGTAGGTAACCAGGACGATCACCCTCGTAGGTGTGCCGCGAACCTCGGCCGTGTAGTCCTCGACGAATCCGTAGTCGCCGCAGGGCCCCGCGTAGCGGAACACCTGATTCTCATATTGTTGGCGGGCGACGACCATAATGGCCCCAACGTCTTTCGTTCCCTGGGCGGTGCCGTCCATCGCCGCGGCTTCGAGCGTGACGTCGTCGGCCAGGTTGTCCAACCACACCGGGTAGTAGTCCTTACCCGCATACGTCATGGCGTGCCTCCGTTCGAAGTCCGGTTGGGCCGGATGCGCTGCGGTGCCCCTTCGAGTCGGGCATGGCCCGGCGCCACACTGACATCCTGGCGTGCGTTTTGTACGCTACGCCGTCGACGACAGAGGGCCTACACTTTGACCACTGGTTACCGTCAGGGCGCTAGGAGCGGCGGATGAAAAGCTGGAGTCGCCGAGTGGTGATTGGTCGTCGATCGTGACGGGGCCGTTGCATCTGGTCACCGGCGCCGGTGGCGGGACCGCTGGGGTGAGCCGGCTGGTGATCGAACAGCTGCGGCGGCGCGGGGAACGGGTGCGCGCCCTGGTACACCGCGATGACGCGCGGGCGGACCCGTTGCGCGACTTGGGCGCCGAGGTGGTGGTCGGCGACCTCACCGATCCGCAGAACGTCGTCGACGCCATGGCCGGCGTTGATCGCATGTTCTTTTCCATGAGCGTCTCACCCGACTACCTCCAGGCGACGGTGGTCATCTGCGACGCGGCGCTGGAATCGCGCCGCCTCGAGGTCCTCCTGAACATGTCACAGATGACGGTCTCGCAGATGACACTTACGAGCGTGGGCGAGTCTCGCCAGCATCGCTTGCACTTTCTGGCCGAGCACGTGCTGAATTGGTCCGGGGTGCCGGTTGTGCATATCAGACCGACGACATTCCTTGACAATCCGATCTTCACGCAGTTTGCGGTTCCCTCGATCCGGGAGCGAAACGTTTTGGCGCTGCCCTTCGGTACGGGCCGCACGTCGCCGATCGCCGCCAGCGATGTCGCGCGAGTCGTTTCAACCGTTTTGATGGACCCGGCCCAGTGCATCGGGCAGGTCTACGAACTGACCGGTCCAGAAAGCCTCGACATTGCTGGATTGGCTGCGCAGTACGCCCGCGCGTTGCGCCGGCCGATCACCGGCGCCGATATCCCGCACGACAGATGGGTTGACGAGGTTCTCAAACCCCTGAATCTGCCCGCGCACCTTCAGCAACACCTCGCCACGATGGCGCTGCTGCACCGGGCGGGTCGCTACGACAGATCCACGGATGACGTCGAAAGGTTAACGGGGCAACCAGCGTTGAGTGTCGAGCAATACATCGCCGGGAACCCCGAACTGTTCTCGTGACGTTCTTCCAAGATCACCCGAAGGCTTCGCGGAGGTCTTTCTTGATGACCTTGCCGAATTGATTGCGCGGCAGCGCATCAACGACCACCAGCCGCTCGGGATGTTTGTAGCGGCTCAATCCGTTCGAATGGCAGTGCCGCACCAGCGATTCCAACGACACGTCCTCGGCGGGAGCGGGCACCACCACCGCGCAGACCCGCTCGCCGGTGCGCGGGTCGGGGACGCCGATGACCGCGACGTCGGCGACCGAGGGATGGGTGGCCAGCACATTCTCGACTTCGAGGGCCGAGACGTTCTCCGCGTTGCGGATGATCGCATCCTTGATGCGACCCGTCACGCGGACGTTGCCGTCCTCGTCGAGCAGTCCGAGATCGCCGGTGCGAAGCCAACCGTCCTTATCGAAGGCGTCGGCGTCGAGCGCGGCGTCCGCGTAACCCAGAAAGCACTGGGGCCCCTTGAGCCGCAGCTCCCCTTCCTGCCCGGCGGGCAGTTCGGCTTCGTCCCCCCCGACCACCCGGACGCTGACGCCCCGTGTCGGCTTGCCGACGGTGTGGTCGAGCGACTCGGGTGAGGCGCTGAGCGACGGCGAGGCCGCCACGGGAAACTCGGTGAGGCCCCACGCGTTGGCGATGCCGGGCAGGCCGAAGGCTTCCCGGATCTGGCGGCCCAGTTCTGCGGTGATGGGCGCACCGCCGGCCAGGCAGCCGCGCAGGAAGGGGAACAACGGCTCGTCGCCGTGGGCTCGTTGGGCCTCGAGGAAGCCGACGAAGAACGGGGTCGCCGTGCCCAGAAAAGTCGGGTGGTGCGCCGCGATGGAAAACGGTGTGGTCGCCGGGTCGAACACCTCGAACAGGGCCAGCCGCATGCCGGTCTGCAGCGCGGCGGCCAGCATCACGGCCCCACCGATGTGGGCGACCGGAAAGGCGATGGGGTCGACGTCGCTGTCGGTGATGCCGATCGTGCCGACCAGCCCCGAGGCACCGGCGATCACCGACGCGTCGGTATGACGAATCCCCTTGGGCGCCGCTGTCGTTCCCGACGAGTAATAGACCCACCGCGGGTCGCCGGCGGATGTGGGCGGGGGCGGTAGCGCATCGGTGCCGGCGCGGGGCAGTCGAAGCTCGCCGTCGACCGGCGGCGTCGTCAAGTCGACGGCGATGACCTCGAAGCCGCGAGTCGCTGCCAGGGCCCGCGCCAGCGCGCCGTGCTCGAAACCGCGCCAAACCTCGGGAACCACCAGGTATTCCGAGGACAGCTGGTCAGTGATGAAGCCGACCTCGCGTTCTCGCAGTATCGGGATGATCGGGTTTTGCACCGCACCGAGCCGGGCCAGCGCCGCCATGACGACCATGGTTTCGAGCGTGGTCGGTAGCTGCCAGGACACGACGGTTCCCGCGCGTATCCCGCGGTCGGCGAACGCGGCGGCCGTCGCGCAGGCGGCATCGTGGAACTGACGTGCGGTCAGGCTGCGCCCCTGGTCGTCGGCGAGCAGCGGCCGGGCCGATGCCGCTTGCGCCGCGCCGGCGATCAATGCCCAGTAGGTGACGTCGCTTCCGCGGCTCATTCGTTCGTCGAATTGACCTGTGCCGGGCGGAATCCGGAGTGCGCTATCGCGACCGACACCGCACTGCCGATGGGACCGTTGCGGTCGACCAGGACGGCCGATCCGGTGGCCACCCCGTCGTGGCTGTAATGGGTTAGGGAGGCCATGCCGATGTGAGGACCTTCCGGCAGCCGGCTCAGCGTGAGCGTGTAGTCGGCATTGATGAACTGCAGACCGTTTGTTCCCCAATTGGCAAGGGAAGCCGTGATATCGGCCGCCATGGCCGCGCGGGTGAAGGCAGTGAGCGGTTCGCCGTCGATGAGCGATCGTGTCTCATGCAGCCAGGTGTATTTGGGTCCGAAGGTGTCGGCCCAGTCGGGGTCGGGATTTTGCAGTTCGGCGCCCCAGCCGTAGGTGCGCATGAACAGCGACGGCTGGACACCGTCATCGACGGGCAACGGCGGCATCTGCACTTCCGGGGACCAGACGCGCCCCTCGGGCTGCGCGCCGCGCCGCAGAAACAGCGCGCTCCCCCGCGCGACGGGAGAGCCTCCCTGGGTGAGGACCGCCTCGACGAGGCGTAGCCGCCGGCGATCATGGTGCACGGTGGTGCTCAGCTCGATCGGTTCCAGCGCTGCCGGTGCGGGAAGGTCGACTGTCAGCCGGGCGGGTAACAGCTGCGGGTCGTCGACTGCACGCTCGACCGCCCAGCCCAGCAGTCCGCCGACCACATGCCCGCTGAGCGACGGACCCCAGCCACCGCGGCCGATCTGATTTGGCACGAAACGGCTTTCATCGCGCGAGAAGTACGGCGTCTGCGCCGCTTCGGCAATGTCATCCGGCACGCAATTCGTTTCGGTCAATGCAGGACGCTCCGCCCGGAGATGGATCCCTCATGTGAGGATGGCAACAGTAGATATTACGGTTCGCGTTCCAGTGGCAACGGGCCGACCTGTCTGAGGTCAATTCTGTGGCCGAGCAAGGGCATTGCACCCTCAGGCGATGGCCGCACCTACCAGGTGGCCGATCGCGTAGGTGATCGACAATGCGAGCCCGCCCCCGATGACGTTGCGGAGCACCGCCCGGCTCTTGGGCGCCCCGCCCAAACCCGCCGACACCGCCCCGGTGATCACCAGCGCGATGAGGACCGCCGCGACAGTGACCGGGATCCTCCACGCGGCCGGCGGCACCAGGATCGCGACCAGCGGCAAGGAGGCGCCGACCGCGAACGACAGCGCCGAGGACGACGCCGCCTGCCAGGGGTTGGTCAGTTCCTCGGGATTGATCCCGAGTTCGACTTCGGCGTGCGCGAGCAGCGGATTGTGGTCGGTCAATTCCTCGGCGACGGTGCGGGCGGTCGCCGCGTTCAGGCCTTTCGCTTCGTAGAGGGCGGCAAGCTCGTCCAACTCGGCGGCCGGATCGTCGCGCAGTTCCTGGCGCTCCTTGTGCAACAGCGCCTTCTCGGTGTCACGCTGGGTGCTGACCGACACGTATTCGCCCAGCGCCATCGACACCGCTCCGGCGACCAGTCCGGCGCTACCGGCGGTCAACACCGGGGCGCGTTCTATCGTCGCCGCCGCGACCCCCACGACGATGCCCGCCGTGGAGACGATTCCATCGTTGGCGCCCAGCACCCCGGCGCGCAGCCAATTCAACCTCGACGACACCGACCCTTGATGCGGTTCGGCAGGATGCGGATGCGACGGACTCGACACGGCCGCAACGATATACATCAAAGACCGGCCCGACTAGTCAACGTAGCCTTGCCAAAGCCTCATGCGCGGGGGTCCTCGGCCTCATCGCGAGTCCCCGTGCCGGCCGTCCTTCCGCTACCCAACACGCAGGTCGGCGCGCCCCAGAAGTTCCGCATGGGCCGCTCACAGCCGATGCATAGAAAAGCTATTTAGGGTCGTTTGTGTAAGGGGGGATTCTGAGGAATTCACCAGCGGCTCGACAGGTGAAGGACTATGAAACTTAAGCAATTACTTGGGGGGATCACCGTCGCGGGCGCCCTTGGGGCCGCCGCGCTGGGGATGGGTACCGGTGCGGCCAACGCCGCTCCGGGCGGACCACCGCCCGGTCCGGCGGGAAATCATGGTGGGCCGGCTCCCGGAGGCATTCATCCGCCGAACGCGCCCGGTGGCCCGGGTGGACCCGGCGGTCCGGGCGGACCGGGCGGACCCGGCGGCCCGGGTGGACCCCAGGGTGGGCCCGGTGGCCCGGGCGGCCCCGGCCATCCGGGCGGACCTCCGGGTGGACCGGGCGGACCGGGCGGACCCGGCGGACCTGGTGACCTCGATCATCCGGGTGGTCCCGGTGGGCCGGGCGGACCCGGGGGCCCGTGGCACGGAGATCCACAACGTGGTTACTTCCGCGGGGCCCCGTGGGGTGACGGGCCGGCGCCTTGGGGACCCGGGCAGCCGCCCCGTCCCGACTGGGACAGGCCGCTCCCGCCGCCCGGTGGCCACTGGGGATATGGCCCGATCAACTACTGGGGATACCAGGAGACTCCCGTCTGGGATCCCGGATTCAATCAGTGGGGGTTCTGGTTCTTCGGAGTCTGGATTCCGCTGTAGACAGCGGTGAGCACAACGCCCGCTTCGCCATTCGGCGAGGCGGGCGTTGTGCTGTTACGCGATGGGCGCCCCGCAAGCTTGCAAAGCGGACGAATCACTTTGCGACCCAGCGCTTACCCGGCTACGGCGATCGGAGAAGGCGCGCGGGCGTTGGGCTGGTGGGACCTTCGGCCTCTTGGTGGGGGCCCTACGCCACCTCATCGATGCCGTACGGCCCTCGTTTGAAGTGTCTCGATCGCGAAACATCGAGGTCACGGTTTGGGGATTCCGCACCTGCCGCAGCTGAGCGATCGACGTAAGAGGAGGCGCGATGCCGACACCTGACTTCACGCCCGGAATTCGGGGGCACGCACGAGACCCTCGCGCGACCCCGCTCTATGCGACCACCGTCGTCGTCACCGTGATGTCGGGAATCTGCGCGTTGGTCGCGCTCGCCGCCGGCTCGCCACTTCAGTTCGGTGTCGCGTCGGCGATATTCGGCGCCGGGTGGATCGCCGCCGATTTCATCGAACGAGCAATTGAGCCCGGGCAGCAGCGCGTCGCTCAACGATGTGTAGCCACCGCCGCCCGGCCGGCCCCCGCCTATCGACCCTCCCGGGTGGTGTACGCCGGTCGCTGCGAGCGTTTCTCGCAGCCGGCTCCGCGGGTCGTGAGCAAGTCCGCCGCCTGACCATCCGGTCAGCCCTTGGTGCCGACCGTGATCAGGTCGGAAATGACCCGCGTCCAAACCGGCCGACGAATGCGGTGCTGATCGCCGATGACGAACCCGGCGCCTTCGAACAACGCCCGCATCTCCGCAGGCGACGCATTGTGCTGCGGCTTCCATCTACTCGTCGAGGCCGCTTGTAGCTGCGGTTGCCGCGTACTGAGGGCCGCGACCGCCACCAACCCGCCGGGTGCCAGCACACGGTGGAATTCGCGCAACGCCGCCGGCTGGTCGAAGAAGTGGAACGCCGACGTGGTCACCACCGCGTCGAGGGCACCGTCGTCGAAGGGCAGTTGTTCGGCCGGCCCCCGCAGCCACTGCACCCGGTCGGTTCGGGCACGCGCCTGGGCGAGCATGCCGTCGGACATGTCGACACCGTAGATCTCGTCGGGCTGCAGCTCGCGCGCGATACGGTCGCTGAGGATGCCTGTGCCGCAGGCGATATCGGCGATCTTGCGGGCTTGGTGAGCCCGTAGCTGCGCAATCACCTCATCGTGCGGCGGGCGGTATACCCACCGCTGCAGGAACGGCAGATCGTAGGCCGGGGCCAGGAAGCCCCACAGCCGCGTGACGGCGTCGTTGAACGCTCGGCGGCTCGGCGCCGTCATTTGCCCAGAACGGAGCTGTAATAGACGGTGTCGGCGACGGACACCGAGTCGTTCGTCTGCGGAATCGCCGCAAGACCGCTGCCGGCCAACAGCTCGCTCATCCTGGTGCCGACCGTCTGCCAGCCGAGGTTGTTCAGGTACTCGGCGACGTCGTTGCGTTCACCCTCGAAACCCAGCTCCTCCCAATCAAGCTCGAAGCCATGGTCGCGCCATTTCGCGGTGGCCCTGCGCATCATCTCCCGCGCCTTCTCGACGTCCTGCTGCGGCCGGTCCGGGATGGCCTCGACAGCCACCCTGCTGCCTTCGGCGCTCAACGCGGAGATGTTGTCCAGCAGGCGGTCCTGAGCGTCTGGCGGCAGGTAGCCGAAGAGGCCTTCGGCGATCCACGCGGTCGGGCGGCTCTGGTCAAAACCCGCTTCCACCAAGGCTTTCGGCCAGTCGCGCCGCAAATCGATGGCCACCGTGCGCAGGTCTGCCTGTGGGGCGGCGCCCAGCTTGGCCAGGGTGGTGGTCTTGAACTCGATCACCTCGGGCTGGTCGATCTCGAACACCACCATGTCGGCGGGCCACGCCAACCGGTAGGCGCGCGAGTCGAGGCCGGACGCCAGGATCACGGCCTGACGGATTCCGGCTTGCGCCGCGTCGCGAAAGAAGGTGTCGAAGAACCGGGTCCGGGCGGCCATGGCGGCGGGCATGTGCTCGAGTTTCCAGCCGGATTCGTGGTCGTCGACGTCTGCGCCGACAAGGTCGCCATCGACCCATCGCGTGAAGAAGTCCACACCGACGGCGCGGACCAGCGGTTCGGCGAACCGGTCGTGGATCAGCGGGTTGTCGGCCTTGGTCGCGATCGCCCGGGCCGCGGCCACCATCGTGGCCGTCGCGCCCACACTGGTGGCCAAATCCCAAGAGTCGTTGTCTGTGCGTGGCATGCGCCTGTTCCCCCTCGGAGTGAAAGCGATACTTAGCCACTATAACGACCGCGGGGGGCGGTTGGTTCCCGAGCGTTTCGCGAAGGTCGCCGCGGTGACCGCGGCTCGGGGCTAGGGGCCCGACCGCGGACCAAGATTGCCGGGCGCGCCCGGGTCACCGGGTCCGCCTGATCCGCTCGGAACGCCCGCTCCGCCCGGTTCGCCAGGCCCACCGGGTCCGCCCGGTCCGTTCACGGCGGGGACCCCGGGCACGCATTGATTCTGGTCCACGCTCCACACAAATCCCGCAGCGCAATTAGGGTCGGCCCGGCCGATCGCCGGCGCCGAAATCGCGATCGCAGCCAACATCGCCAATGCGAGCCCGACGGCGCCGAATGCCCAGCCCCGCACCGCACTCATCGCCGAGATTGTCATGTCGGTCTCCTCCCGGCCGGCGACACGATGCACATCATTTTGCGGCACGCGACCCGTTGGCGGTGTTGTTATTCGGTGACCAGTTGGAAGACCGGGATGACCCGGTCGGTGCGCTCCTGGTACTCGCCGAACCCCGGCGCTCGCTCGACGACGACTCCGTACACGAAATCGCGCTCGTCGCACGACAATTCGCGCACGGTCGCCGGCTTGGGGGCCTGCGAGCCGATCTCCACCGTCACCCGCGGGTTGGCGCGGATGTTGTGCACCCAGGCGGGGTTGTTGTCCCGGCCCGCGGCGGAGCCGACGATATAGAGCTTGCCGTCGATGTCGAAGTAAGCGACGGGGTTCACCCGCTGCGCACCGCTTCGCGCACCGGTCGAGGTCAACAGCAGCAACGGGAAACCCTCGAACTGCCCGCCGACCTTGCCCCCGTTGCGGCGGAATTCCTCGATGTTGTGCTGGTTGAATTCACGCTCCGAACGCATGTCGTCGTCCATTGCCCCATCTTGGCATGGGGAGGCGGACGTGCACGGCCCGCGATTGATCGTCGCCGGATCCGGGTATCACCTGGCAATCCCATCGGGGGGTATCCGCTTCCGTAGAAACGAAGTGAGCACGAGATGGTCGGCTGGCTGGACAGGCTGCAGCGACGAAACCGCGCCGCGGGCGTGGCGATCGCCGTGATTTACAAGTACCTCGATGACCAAGGCGGGTACCTGTCCGCCCTGATCACCTACTACGGGTTCGTGTCGCTGTTCCCCCTGCTGCTGCTGTTGACGACGGGCCTCGGGGTGGTCCTGGCCGGCCGCCCCGATCTGCAGGAACAGGTGCTGCACAGCACGTTGAGCCAGTTCCCGGTGATCGGCAGCCAGCTCCATCAGCCCGCGGGCCTCAGCGGAGGGACCGTCGCCGTGGTCGTCGGCGTCGCGGGGGCGCTGTACGGCGGCCTGGGGGTCGGTCAGGCGGTGCAGAACGCGATGGACTCGGTATGGGCCGTACCGAGGAACAACCGTCCGGACCCGCTCCGTTCCCGCCTGCGCAGCCTGGTGTTGTTGGTGGTCCTCGGCTCGGCGGCCATGGCCGCCACCGCGCTGTCCGCGGCCGGCCAGGCTACCGGAGCGCTGGGCGTGTTCGGAAAGATCGGCGTCGCTCTGGTCGCGGTGGGGATCAACGCTCTGATCTGCCTCGTGGCGTTTCGTGTGACCACCGCGCGGGGGCTCACCTATCGCCAGGTGTTGCCGGGAGCGCTTGCGGCAGCGACGATTTGGCAGGTATTGCAGTGGGGCGGTGCCGGATACATCCGGCACACGGTGAAGACGGCCAGCGCCACCAACAGCGTCTTCGCGTTGGTGCTGGGATTGCTGGCCTTCCTGTTCCTGGTCTCGTCGACGCTGGTTTTGTGCGCGGAAATCAATGTCGTTCTCGTGGAACGGCTTTACCCGCGCGCTCTGCTCACTCCATTCACCGATGACGCGGAACTCACACCGGCCGACCGCAAGACTTACACCAAAAAGGCAAAGGCCGAGCGGTTCAAGGGATTTCAGCGCGTCAGCGTCAAGTTCGGCGACCTCGCCCGCAAGGCGAGCCGGCCCCGGACACCGACGCCTCCGACCATCCGCAGCCGGCCCGCCGGTTAGTCAGTTGCCGCGGCCGGTTTGTTGCTGGAGCTCGTCGATGAGCTCCGAGGCTTGAGCCTTCGTCATGTCGTCGGGAACGTCGCGCCCGGCCTCTTGGGCCAGCGTGTGCACGTAGCTGCGCTGGGGACCGGTCATCGGCTCGTCGCCGGTGACCCACCGGGACGTGTCCTTCTCGGGATTCTCACTCGGCGCGTGCCGCGTGCCGTCAGTCGTCATCATCCACCTCCGCGAGGAGGGATAACCGTCGCACGTACGTTCGAAACATGACGCGGGTGGCGGGCGTCTCAGCCGGGACGCCGCGCACTTTGGAAGGATGGGTGCCATGTCGCGTTCCTTCGACATCCTGATCGAGTCGCCGGCCAGCGTGGAGCAAATCCACACGACGTTCGGCCGCGAGGACTACTGGCTGGCCCGCCTTCGAGCCAGCAACGCTCCCACGACGCTGGATTCGCTGGTCGTCGACGCCGACGGCACGGTGGCGATCCGCGCCACCCAACACGTGTCCCGCCAGGTTATGCCGACGCTCATCGCCAAAGCCATCCCCGGCGAGCTGAAGATCGTGCATAGCGAGACGTGGCGCCCGGCCGGCGACGGCGAGGTCCGTGGGCAGATCAGCGTGGTGTCGTCCGGCGGGGTGGGATCGGGCCGCGCGGAAGCCTGGATGGCCCCCGCGGGCAACGGCGCGCGACTGCGCTTCGCCGTGCAGGTGGCGGTGAAGATCCCGCTCGTCGGCCGCAAGCTCGAAAAGTCGATGGAAGCCGATCTGGCAGAGAGCATTCCGGCGCTGCAGCGCTTCACCGCCACCTGGATCGCCGACAACACCTGACAGCGCGTCGAAGTTCGTCAGCCTTCCGCGACCGGTGACGCGGGCTCCACGGCGACGAGTTCGGTCAGGCCGCTGATGGTGAGGATGGGCATCAGAATCGGGTGGGCGATCAGATGGATGTGGTTGGCGTGGGTGAACAACGCGTTGATCGCGGCGCTGTCGAGGTACTCGACGCCGCTGAGGTCGACGGTGAGCGGGCCGCCACCGGCGGCCTCGCCGCTGGCGCTGGTGAGGGCGTGGACGAAGGCGTCGATGTTGCTCAGGTCGATCTCCCCCGAGGCGACCAGCATCAATTCCCCGTCGGTGCGGCGCGCGGTGTCGAGGGTGAGCGTCGTGGCCATCATGTGATCCTCGCGGATAGGTGGACCGTGGTTCCCGCTGCGTCGGGGTTGATGGTGACGTCGTGCATGAGCCCTCGCATGAGGGCGATACCCCGGCCCCGGTGGGGATAGCTGGCCGGTTGCGGAGGCTTCCACGAGCCCGTATCGGTGATGGTCAACCGCACCTGGTCGACCAGCGCGGTCGCGCCCAGCCTGATCGTGCCCTCCGGTTTGTCGCGGTGACCGTGCTCGATGGCGTTGGAGACGGCCTCCCCCGCGGCGACGAGCACGTTCATCGCCTGTTCCGGGTCCAGCCGGGTCCGAGTCAACCAGGTGCGCAACGCCGTTCGGGCCGGGGCGAGGTGGCTGACGTCGGCGGGGAACGTCAGCTCCAGCGGCGCGGGATGGCGGTACAGCAGGAGGACGACGTCGTCCTGATACCCCCCGCCGGGGGCCAGCCCCGACATGATCTGGTTCGCCAAGTCGTCGAGCGTGGACGCCCGGCCCTCCTGCACGAGCGCGGCGGCGCGGGAGATGCCCTGCCCCAGCGCCGTGCGGCGCCGTTCGACCAGCCCGTCGGTGTAGAGCAACAGGGTCGCGCGCGCCGGCAGGGTCACCCGCGCCTCGGGACGCGACCAGTCGGCTCGTACCCCCAGCGCGATGGTGTGGCCGGCGTCGAGCATCTCGGTGGTGCCGTCCGCGTGGACCAGGATGGGCGGCGGGTGCCCGGCACTGGAGTACACCAGCTCACCGGTCTCGGGGTTGAGCACCGCGCAGACGGCGGTGGTGCACTGGGCGCCGGGCAACCGCGCGGCGAACCGATCCATCCCGGCGAGAGCGGCCCCCGGGCTGGGGTTTTCGAACAGCAATGCGCGGCAGGCGCTGCGCACCTGGCCCATCACGGTGGCGGCGGCCAGGCCATGCCCCACGCAGTCGCCGACGACCATCGCGATGCGCCCGTCGTCCAGGTCGACGACGTCGTACCAGTCGCCGCCCACCTGCAGGGGCGCGCTGGCGGCCTGATAGCGCACCGCGAAGCCGTGCGGCAGGTCAGCGGGGCCCAGGATGGCGTGCTGCAGCGCCAGGGCGGTTTCGCGCTGCTGGTCGACCTGGTGGACCCGCTGCAGGCCCTGGCCCAGGCGGCCCGCCAGCACCGTGAGCAGGGTCTGGTCCTCGAGGGTGAACGGCCGCCGCTCGGCCAGATCGATCCAGACGACGAGCACGCCCTCCGGATGCTGCAGCGCGATGCCCGCCGTCCCGGCTTCCCCGGAGCTCGGGGTGAGGAACTCGCCGTCGCGCAGCGAGCTCAGGATCTGCTGGGTATGCGGCGGCAGGTCGTTCCACTGCGCGGCCTCGCCGACCGACACGACTTGCGGTACGCCCTCGGCGGTTTCGGTGGTGGAACTGGGGGTCGGGAAGGTGACGGCCAGGACCCGGCGGGCCCGCCACAGCCGGCGCAATTCCTCGGCCGCGGCGGTGACCGCGTCGTCGACGGTGTCCGCTTGAGCGAGCTCCTGGTTGAGCGCATGTTCGCGGCCGGCCGCCAGCGCCAGGGCGATGGCCGCATGCCGGGCGAAGTCGCTGACGAGCTCGAGGTAATCGTCGCCGAACGGCGACTGCTGCGGGTCGCGGGCAACGGCGATGACGCCGAGTACGGCGCCGTCGGCGATCAGCGGCATGACGATCGCTGAGCGTTCACCGACGTCGGTGAATCCCTCGATCGGATATTGGAAGGAGTCGGTGATCAGCGGCAGGCCGCGCCGCGCCACACCGCCCGTGGTGGAGCCGTCCATCGGCACCTGGCGACCGATCACCTCCGAGGAGTACCGCCCGGCCGTGGCGGCCACGACCAGGGTGTCGACCTCGTCGGCGGGCAGGTCCGGCTCCTTGGGCACCAGCAGAATCGCCTGTTCGGCGTCGGCCAACTCCAGCGCCCGGTTCACGATCAGCTGCAACGGCCCGGTCTGCGGGTCGCCCGACAGCAGCGCGGTCGTGATCTCGCGGCTGGCCTTGGTCCATTTCGCCGATTCACGTTCCCGCTCGAACAGCCGCGCGTTGTCGATGGCCGCCGCGGCCGCGATCGCCAGCGCCCGCACGGCGGCCGCCTGGGAGTCGGTGAAGACCCGGCCCGGCCGGTCGTCCACCAGATACAGGCTCCCGAAGTCGGCCGACCGCACCGTGATCGGTAACCCGAGCAGCGCCCGCATCGGCGGATCGTGGGCCCGCAGCTCGCCCGCCTGCGGATGGGCACTGACATCGTCGAGGCGCAGGCCGTCGCCCACCGGCAGATCGCCGAGCCGCCGCGCCGTTGGTTCGTCGATGCCCGCGCGGACGAAAGCGGCCAGGGTGCCGTCGGGAGCGCGGACGCCCAGGGCTGCGTAGCGGGAGCCGGTCAGCTCCATCGCGCCCTTGACGATGCGATGCAGCGTCACGTCCAGGTCGAGATCGGAACCAACCTCGCTGATGACCCGCACCAGATGTTCCATCTGGTCGCGAGCCGCCACCAGCTCGTCGAGTTGCTCATGTATCTGGCTCACCAGCTCGCGCCGGCCCTGCCAGGTGAACGCCGATCCACCCCCTTCGTTGCCCATGGATACAAACCTAACCGTTCACCTGAGCAATCCCTACAGGCGGCGGCGGCCTTGAAGACCGGATGTCACGGCTTTACCCGATCTTGACCACGCATTGAATCGCGCCACCGACCATGGCTTATATGAGTACGCTTCCATCGGTGGAACTGGGGGTTTTGGGGCCTCTCCAGGTCCGGCGAGACGGGGCGCCCGTCGCTATCCCGGGCGCCAAACCTCGCGCGATCCTGTCGATGCTCGGGCTGCACGGCGGTTCCGTCGTGGCGGCCGACACGCTCGTCGAGCTGCTGTGGGGCGAGCACCCGCCCCGCACCGCGGCCAAGGCCCTGCAAACCCACATCTCCTCGTTACGCCGCACCCTGGGCGACGGCTTTGTCCTGACGGCGGGCGCGGGGTGGACGCTTACCGAGGCCCGGGTCGACGCCGCGCGGTACAAAGCCGCCGCCCGACTGGCGCGCGACGCCGCTGCCGCCGGCGACACCGGCCAGGCGGTGGCCCGCTTCGAGGAGGCGCTCGCCCTTTGGCGCGGAATCCCCGAGCTGCCCGACGGCCGGCGCGGAACGTCGGAGAAGACGCGGTGGATCGAGGGCCATGCCGCGCTGGTGGAGGATCGAGCCGATGCCCTGCTCGCGACGGGCCGGGCCGCCGAGATCATCGGCGAGCTCGAGGCCGCGGTGGCCGAGGCGCCGCTGCGTGAGCGGCGTTGGGGTCAGCTCATGCTCGCGCTGTACCGGGCCGGCAGGCAGGGCGAAGCGCTTGCCGCATACCAGCGGGCGCGTGCGCTGCTCGCCGAGGAACTGGGTGTCGACCCGGGACCGGACCTGCGCCGGCTGGAGGCCGCGATCGTCGCGCAGGACCCTGCGCTCGAAGCACCTGCCGCACAACAACTCTCGTCGGTGACTCGCGCCGTGACGTTCCTGCTGACCGATATCGAAGGGTCGACGGCCGCGTGGGAGGCGGATGCCCAAGCGATGGCGGTGGCGCTGGCGCGGCACGACGAACTCGTCGAGCAGGTCGTCACGTCCCGCGGAGGCCGCCTGATCAAGACGCGCGGCGAGGGCGACGCCACGTTCTCGGTTTTCGAGCGGCCCTCGGCGGCTGCCGCCGCGGCCATCGAGCTGCAAGAGGCGATCGTCTCCGAGCCGTGGGCGCTGCGGGAACCCATGCGCGTTCGCGTGGCTTTGCACACCGGCGAGGTCGAACTGCGCGACGGCGACTACTTCGGCCGCGCGGTCAACCGCGCCGCCCGCCTCCGGTCGCTGGCTTCAGGTGGCCAGATCCTGTGCTCGGGAGCGACCGCGGAACTCGTCATCGATTCACTGCCCGACGACGTGGCAATCGCCGACCTGGGGACGCGCCAGCTGCGCAACCTTGCGCGCCCGGAACACGTTTTCGAACTCCGACTGCAAGCGGCCGACGAACCTCGTCAGGCGGATGAGACCGACGCGCCCCTACCACGCCCGAGCCTGCCCGCGGTGCTTGCCGGCCGCGGGCCGTTCGTCGGGCGCGGCCGCGAGCTCGAGCAACTGTCTTCGGCATGGCAGGCCTCGCTTGCCGGCGGCGCCAACGCAATGCTGATCGCGGGCGAACCCGGTGTCGGCAAGACGCGTCTGGCCGGTGAATGGGCCCGGCAGGCTTACGACCTCGGGGCCCTGGTCATCTACGGCCGATGCGACGAGGACCTTGGCGCGCCGTACCAGCCGTTCGCGGAGGCGTTGCGTTCGCTGGTGCCGTGTCTCGGCGGGGGCGGGCTTCGCGGGCTGCGCGGCGTGGAGGCACTGCTCACACTGGTTCCCGGGCTGACCGATGTCCTCCCAGACCTGGCCGCGCCGACCCGCGCCGACCCGGACACCGAGCGCTACGCACTTTTCGACGCCGTCGTCGCGCTGTTGACGATGGCCTCGGCGAGCGCGCCCGTCGTCCTGATCCTCGACGACCTGCACTGGGCAGCCAAACCCACGCTGCTGCTGTTACGGCATCTCCTGCGTTTCGGCGAACACGCCCGCGTACAGATCATCGGCACGTACCGCAGCACGGACCTTGACCGCTCCCACCCTTTGGCGGCGATGCTCGCCGACCTCCATCGCGACGGCACGGCCAACCGCCTTGCGCTCAGCGGTCTCGACGAGGACGACGTGACCGCCTACGTCGCCGAGGTGGGCTACAACGACGAAGAGCTGGCCCGGGCGCTGGCGTCGCTCACCGGTGGCAATCCGTTCTTTCTGATCGAGGCCCTGCGCCACGTGGATGAAAGCGGCGGCCGCTGGGACCAGAGCACCCTGCCACAGGGCGTGCGTGAGGCGGTGAGTCGCCGACTTTCCCGGCTTCCAGCGGAGGCGAATAAGGCGCTCGCGGCAGCCGCCGTCGTCGGCAGTCGGTTCGCCTTGGAACTGGTGGAACGTGTGGTAGGAGACGACTTGGTCGACGCGTTCGACGAGGCGTGCAAGGCCGGCATCGTCATCGAAGAGCCCGGCGGTCGCTACCGGTTCAACCATGCTCTCGTTCGACAGTCGCTGCTCGCCGAACTGCCGTCCGTGCGGCGCATGCGGCTGCACCAGCGCATCGCCGCCACGCTCGAGAACGAGCCCGGTCCCGACGATGAGCGGCTCGCCGAGCTGGCCTATCACTACTTCGAATGCGCCTGGGCGGGGAACGCGGCGAAGGCAGTCTTCTACTGCCGTCGTGCCGCCGACCAAGCGATGGCCCGACTCGCCTATGAAGGGGCGGCCGACCTCTACGACCGGGCCCTGCACGCACTGGAAGAGATCGACGACGAGCTGCCCGACCGCGACAACCAGACCGCCGAGTTGTTGATTGCGCGTTGCGAGGCTCTGCTGGCGGCGGGTGACGTAACTTCGGCAGCCAGTGCGGTCTCCCAATTGCAAACGGCCACAGTTGATTCCGCCCAACTCGCGGCATGGGCGACGTGTTTCGACGGCCAACTATCGATGCTGACGCACCCGGAGCGGCTGGACGACGTGGAGGCGGCGGTGGGCGCCGCGGCTGGCAAGCTGGCGGAACTGGGCGACGCCGCCGGAGAAGCCAAGGCGCACACCGTTCGTGCCGGATGCCTTGCGCGACTTGGGCGAATCGGGGATTGTGAAATCGCCCTGGACGAGGCCCTCACGGCGGCGCGGCGCGCGCGTGAACACCGCCGCGTGAACGCGGTACTGGCACAAGCGCCACTCGCAGCGCTGTGGGGACCCAACCCGGTCCCCCGCGCCGGCGGGCGGTGCCTGGACGTGGTGCGGCTGCTCCGCATCACCACCGACTCTCCGGCGGTCGAAGCGACTTCCACGCGCTGCCAAGCGGTGTTGGAGGCCTTCCGCGGGCGGGCTGCGGCAGCGCGACGAATGATCGACTCCGCCCGGCGCACGGTCACCGAACTCGGTCTGCGCCATGCCCTTCTGGAGGTCGAGCAGTTCGCCGGCATCGTCGAGCTCGTGGTCGACGAACCCGCCGCGGCCGAGCAATATCTGCGCAAGGCCTACAACGGTTTTCGTCGGATGGGGCTCGACGCCGACACAGCTGAAACCGCGGCGTTGCTGGGTCGCACGTGCCTCGCGCTCGACCGCGATGCGGAAGCGGACGAATTGTGCGCCGAGAGTGAGCGTCTCGCCGGGCACGCGTTGAAGGCGTCGATCGCCTGGCGCACCCTTCGGGCGCGCCTGCTGTCGCGACGCGGTGATCACGACCAGGCGCGGCGGGTCGCCGAGCAGGCCGTCGCACTGGCCGAGCGCACCGACGCGTTGGTGGATCATGGCGACGCATGCCTTGGGCTGGCAACGGCTTTGGGTGCGGCCGGCGACGTCGCGGGAGCTCGGTCCGCCGCCGAGCGGGCGGTCGAGCTTTACGAACGAAAAGGCGCTGTGGCGCTTGCCGAAAGGGCTCGGGCCGTCCTCGGCGAGCGCGCCGTTCCGCCTCTACCGACACCACCTGAGGCGCGCGTTGTCGAACTCGACAATGCATGCGTCCGAGCGGGCGAACGCGTCACGGCCGCAATAAATCGTGAGGCTTGGGAAGAGTTCGAGCAGCTGTTCGCGCCAGATGGATTCATTGAGAGCCGCCGGAAGATTGTCGGCTTTGGACAGATCGACGTCCCACCGGGCGAGTTTCCAAATGTGAACAGGCGCGTTTTGGAGACAGTCCCTATGCGGGTCACCCAAATGGTTATCGCCGTGCGAGGCGAGCGTCTAGCGCTCGCTCGCTTGGTGATAGGCGCGGACGACGTCAGCCCTGGGGCACCGCAGGACGAATTCCTCCTGCTTTATGGCATCGACGAAGATGGCCGGATATGCCTCCAGATTTGGTTCGACCTCGAAGACATCAAAGCCGCGATCAACGAACTCGACGCCGCGCACGCCCGATTCGAGGAAGAGCCCTCGCCTGCAAGGCAATTGGAAAACACGGCAGCGCGCGTATTTGAGGAGGAGTGGTCACACTTCGCGGCGCGCGACTGGGACGCCCTGGCTGACACCGTGGCCGATGATTATGTTGGCATCGATCACCGGCGGGTCGTGAGTGCCGAGACTCAACTTAGCCGGGCTGATGTGGTCAGAGACTTGCAGGCCGCCGCCGAAGTCGGCTTCAGCATCTCGATGGTCAGCGCCGTGGCGATCCGCGGGGAGCGTCTCGTCCTCGCACGTGTGCGCGCCGTCGGCAGCGACCCGGCCGCGGTCGAAAACGATGCCCTTAATGTCGTCGAGATCGACGCCGACGGCCGGATCGCGAACGTCGTCACCTTCGACCTCGAGGACATCGACACCGCCCTCGCACAGCTCGATGCGAGATACCTCGCCGGCGAAGGAGCTCTCTACGGCGCCACATGGGCGGTGGTCACGCGGGCATACGCCGCGCTCAACAGGTTCGAACTGCCGCCGACCACGTCGGACTTCGTGAGCATCGACCATCGGCGAGGCGCGACGTTCGCGCCCGGTGACCTGATCGCATATGTGCGCGCCGCTTGGAATCTCGCGCAAGACGGCACCACCTACATCGAGACCGTGCATCGGTTGACCGACGTTGGAGCGCTCGTCACCCATGTAACGCGTGGAACATCGCGCGAGGGCTTTGAAGCAGAGTGGCGCGAAAACTTCCTTCTGACTGTCGAAGGCGACGTGATCAACTGTTGTGAGTTATTCGACGAGGACGACCTCGGCGCTGCGATCGCGCGTTTCGACCAGCTCAGCCGCCCGGCATCGCATTTGGAAAACGCGGCGACTAGAGCTTACGAGCGCGTCTACTCGCATTTCGCAGCTCGTGACTGGAACGCCCTGGCCGCAGCAGCGGCCGACGACTATTCCATCGACGATCGTCGGCGGGTGGTGAACGCCGGGATGCGGCATGGTCGGGATGCCGCGATGGAAGAAGTGCGTGCGATCGCTGATGTCGGCTTCGGAACGATGACAATCCTGGGCGTCATGGCAACGCGCGGCGCGCGTCTCGCCCTTATTCGCACTCGCATTTCCGGCAGTGATCCCGACGCGATTCAAAACGATGCCCTCAACGTCGTCGAGGTCGACGTGGACGAGCACGTCGCGGCGATCGTCGTCTTCGATCTTGAGGATTTCGACGCCGCCCTCGCCGAACTTGATCGTCGATACCTCGCCGGCGAAGCGGCCACGTACTCCCGCACCTGGTCGCTCGTTACGGAGGCGATTGCAGTGCTGAACCAGCGGAGAATCCCTAAGACGACCTCCGACTGGGCGAGCATCGACCACCGACGGCTCGCACCAATCGGTACGGGTGATCTGGGCGCATATCTCCGTGCGGCATGGGAACTCTCGTCGCAGTCTGGCATCTACGTCGAGGCTGTGCACCGGCTAGGCAGCCTCGGCGCGGTGATCACCCACGTGGCGACAGGGACCTCGCCGGACGGTTTCGACGCCGAGTGGCGGGTGACCGACGTCGTGATATTCGACGGTGACCGGATCAGCCGTAGTGAGCTGTTCGACGACTCGGACGTGGCCGCCGCACTCGCGAGGTTCGAGAAGCTGCAGCCGAAGGAACTGCGGCTGGAAAACGCGGCAAGCCGGTTATACGAGCGATTCAAAGTCTGCTACGCAGCGCGCGAGTGGTCCGCGGTAAGGCAACTGTTGGCCGACACCGTTTTGAGCGATGACCGTCGCCACCCAATTAATTCCGGTATCCGATACGGCCCAGACGCGCTGATCGCCGAAATTTCGGCGCTGGCGGAGGTCGGCATTGAACTCACGACAGAGGTCATCGCAACCCGTGGCGAGCACCTCGTGCTCAGTCGTATTCGCACTTTTGGCCGAGATCAGGGGCCTGATGGATTCCAGTCAGTCGATCTCGATGTCCTCGAAGTCGGCCCCGACGGCCGATTCGTGGCGCGCGTGGTCTTCAATGACGACGACTTCGACGCAGCCATCGCAGAACTCGACGCCCGCTACCTCGCCGGCGAAGCGCTGGCCCAACGGAACGTCCTGCGGTCCGTAATGGACACGATTGAGGAGCTCAATCGTCACGAACCGGGGCCGATGCTCGAGCGAATTACGTTTATCAATCATCGACGCGTCCCGTTCGGGTCGGCGGAACACTACGGGCGAGCGATAGAGGAGCTGTGGACACTGGTGCCCGACGCCCGCTATTGGACGAAGGCAGTACACGCGCTCGACGGCCGCGGTCTTGTCTCCACCCTCGTCATCCAAGGCACCGACGCTCACGGGAACGAATTGCAGTGGGGTCGAACCTTTGTGTTCCTGTCCGACGGACCCCGGGCGGAGGTTTACGAAGAGGACGACGTCGACGCCGCGCTTGCGAGCTTCGATCAGCTCCGTCAGCCGGCCCCGCACCTGGAAAATGCGGCAAGCCAAGCTTACGAGCGCTTCCGGGCCTACTTCGCCGCACGCGACTGGGCCGCTATGGCAGAGCTACTGGCCCCGGATACGACTGTCGACGACCATCGACGCGTCGTCAACGCCGAAACCCTGCGCGGCAGGGAAGTCGAAATCGCAAACATGCGGGTCTTCGCCGACATCGGGGTGACGACAAGTACGGCGGAGGTCATCGCCACTCGAGGCGAACGACTTGTCCTGTGCCGGACGCGCATCTCGGGCGAAGACCACCACCCATTTGGGGGATTCAGCATCGACATGCTCATTATCGTCGAGACCTCGGCCGACGAACGGATACTGGCACGCGTCGCGTACGACCCGGACGATATGGATGCCGCCTTCGCCGAGCTCGATGCCCGCTATCTCGCCGGTGAAGCGGCGGCTCATGCGCGCGTGTGGTCCGTCGTTGCGCAAAGCTTTGCGTCGATCAATCGGCGCGAAATGCCTGCGACAACGCCGGATTGGGTGAACACTGACCATCGGCGAGGTACGTCGATCGCGCCCGGTGAAATGGCTGCCTTGATGGCCGCCGCATGGAGTTCCACGTCCGATCTTAGGTGCTTCGTCGAATCGGTGCACCGCCTGACCGATCTCGGTGTGGTCATCACCCACGCGGCGCATGAGACCTCGCAAGATGGATTCCACGCCGAATGGCGAGTGATCAGCGTCATCACGGTCGAAGGCGACCTGATCAGCCGTACTGAGGTATTCGACGAGGCACAGATCGACGCCGCGATTGCGTTGTTCGACCGACTCAGCCGTCCAACACCCCGGTTGGAAAATGCGGCGAGCCGGGCGTACGACCGCTTGGCCGCGCACTTCGCGGCCAGAGACTGGAACGCGACGGCAAACGCCATGACGCAAAACATGATCGATGACGATCGTCGAAGAATGGTGAACGCCGGGATCCGACGTGGCCGGGATGTCGAGGTTGCTAACAGTCAAGCCACTGCAGGGATTGGCGGGGAAAAAATATTGTCGGCCGTCATCGCCACCCGCGGTGAGCGCCTCGCGCTCTGTCGTTCGTCGATTATCGGGCGAGGCGAGCAATCTGGGGCATTCCATATCGAATTTCTCAGCGTGCTTGAGACCGACGTCGACGAGCGGTTGGCGGCCCACGTCGCGTTCGACCTCGACGACTTCGATTCCGCCGTCGAAGAACTCGACGCGCGTTATATTGCCGGGGAGGCGGCCGCCCACGCACGCACGTGGTCTGCCATAACAGGGGCTTACGCCGCGATCAACCGGCACCAACTCCCCTCGATGACAATGGACTTCGCCGATATCGACCACCGTCGAGGTGCGGCGTGGGCGCCCGGCGAACTGGTCGAATTCCTTCGTAGCGCGCTGGATCAGACACCTGACCTGACTATCCGGATTGCAGCGGTGCATCGATTGAACTCGCAAGGAGCCGTCGTCACCCACTCGGCGACTGGGACCTCGCCAGATGGCTTCGACGCCGAGTGGCGAGAGATCCTCTTTTTGATCGTTGATGGCGACATGCTCAAACATTGCGAGGTGTTCGACGAAACAGAACTCGACGCCGCCCTTGCCCGCTTTGACGAATTGCACACGCGGCCACACCGCCTGGATAACGCGGCAAGCCAGGTGAGCGAACGGTTTTGGGACTGCCTCACGACGCGAGATTGGACCGCGATGACCGAGGTACTCGCCGAAAATGCTGTGTCGCGCGACAACCGTCGGGTGGTCAACTCCGGTGTACTACGCGGGCGAGATATCAATATCGCAAACTTGCGGGCAGTGGCTGAGGTCGGATTCGAGCGCCTTGTCTCGACGATCCTCGCGATTCGCGGGCAACGCCTTGCCCTCACTCGTATTTGGTCCTCCGCCAAGGGATGTGAGCCCGGGGAGATCAGCGCGGACATGGTCGGCGTCGTGGAGATCGACAGGGACAACCGGATGGTCGTTCACTCCATCTTTGACGCCGACGACTTCGACGCCGCCGTTGCCGAACTCGAAGCCCGGTACATCGCCGGCGAAGCGGCCGAGTACGCGCACACATGGTCGCTGGTCGCGCAAGGCCACGCCCAGTTCAATCGGCAAGAACTTCCAACGATGATGCCGGACGTGGTTTACATCGACCATCGTCGGGGCGTGACAATCGAGGGCGCCGATCTGGCCACAACCGTTCGCGCGGGTTGGGACCTTCTGCCGCGGGTGCACGTCTACGTCGAGGCTGTGCACCGGCTAACCGACCGTGGCGCCGTCGCCACCCAAGTGGTGAAAGGGACCTCACAAGAGGGCTTCGACGCCGAATGGCAGATGATCACTATTTTTTCCTTCGAAGGTGACCGGCTCAGCCGATACGAAGTCTTCGACGAGGCGGAGCTCGACGCCGCCCTTGCCCGATTCGACGAACTGAGCCGTCCGACGCGGCGGCTGGAAAACGCAGCGAGCCGCGCGGAAGACCAACTTTTTGCGCGCTCGGCGGCAGGCGATTGGGCGGCGATCGCCGAAATCCTGGCCGACGATAGTCTTGTCGAGGATCGCCGCCGGGTGGTGAATGTCGGCGTCTGGGACGGTCGCGACGCCGTGATGGCAAACATGCGAGCCCTGGCCGAGGGCCTCGTGCAGGTAACGCTGACGGTCATTGCGACCCGTGGGGAGCGCCTCGCCCTCATTCGTATCCGCTCCTTTGAACCCGACTCGCAACGCGGAGAATTCGTCATCGAGCTGCTGGGAATCGCCGAGACCGACACCGACGGGCAAATTGCGGCCCACGTCTTTTTCGACGTCGACGACGCCGATGCCGCTTTTGATGAACTCGATGCTCGCTATGTCGCCGGTGAGGCGGCCGCCCATGCGCGGACGTGGTCGATCATCGCCGGTTCCTATGCGGCGATGAACCGGCGCGAGCTATTTCCGACGACGCCGGATTGGGTGAACGTCGATCACCGGCGACCGGGCATCTTCGAGGAAGGCGGTCTCAACGCATCCCTCCTTTCCTTGTGGCAACTGACGACGGACCTCACCTTCCGAATCGAAGCCGTGCATCGGTTGACTGACCTCGGCATGGTTTGCTCCCATGTGGCGCACGGCATTTCACAGGACGGCTTCGATGCCGAGTGGCGCGGGATCGAAGTCCAGACCGTCGACGGTCACCTGATCAACCGCTGCGAAATCTTCGACGAGGCGGACCTCGATGCCGCGCTCGCGCGGTTCGAGGAACTCACCCGCGGTGACTGAGACGGCACCGCAACTTCAGCCGCTCTATCTGCTGGCGGACAGTCAGCTGCTGTTCTGGAGGCGGCAGGGCCGACTTCTCCTCGAGGAGGCCCTCGAGGGATTGGCGCGCGAGGCACCGCTGAGCGCGGCCTACATCGGTGCCTCCAACGGGGATCGTCCGGAGTTCTACGAAATCTTCGAGGCGGCGGTGGACGCCGTCGGAATCACCGACCGTCGCATGATCGAATCGTCGTTCGGGGCGGCCGACCGGGCCTTCCTCGAAGGCGCCCGGCTGATCGTCCTCGCGGGTGGCGACGTGCGCCTCGGCTGGGACACCTTTGAGGAAACCGGCATGAAGGACGTGATCCTGGGCCGGTACGCCCAAGGCGCGGTTCTCGTGGGTATATCGGCCGGCGCGGTCCAGCTCGGAAGCCATGCTGCCGTCGCGACGCCGGAAACCCCCGCACCGGAACTCGTCGATGTGTTCAATCTCGTCCCCATGGTCGTGGACGCGCACGATGAGCGAGGCGGGTGGGCGCGGCTGGCGCGAACCATCGAATCGCTGGGAGGAGCGGCCACCGGGCTCGGCATTCCCTCCGGCGGCGGAGCAATCGTGCACACCGATGGCACCATCGAGTCCCTGCGCCGCCCGGCGTATCAAGTCGTTTTCGACGGCATTCGCGTCCTACACTCACATTTGCCCGTCGAATAGGGCAATTTGCTTGTACCGCAACGAAGATCGCCCGGTCCAGGAGCGGCCCGGAGCAAGTATCGCGATCGCGCGGTGACGGTTGGCCGTTGTAGTAGTGACTTTTGGCCCGAGTCATCAGCCTCGCTGGGTGTCCAGAGTTAACATCATGCCAACTGCAGCTCGACGCAATTTGAATAGGGCAGCAACCGACATCGGTCCCGGCCAGGTCAATCGCCGGATAAAGGAGCCAGTCATGTTCCTCGCAGATCTGATCTCGCGCCGGCTACTTGTCGGGGCAATCGGTGCTGGCGCGGTAACCGGCACGCTGTTGTGTGCCACCGCGGCGACCGCCGCCGCCGATCCTCCGCCTCCTCGGCCCGCTAACTGCACGGCAGCGGACGTAGCCGGCGTCGCGGCCGGTGTGGCGGCGGCGCTCTCGACGTACCTCTACACCCATCCGGACCTCAACGGCTTCTACACCGACCTCCAGGATCGGCCCAAAGACCAGATCCGCGGCGAGGTGCAGAACTACTTCAACGCCAACCCGCAGGAGCAAGCCGATCTTGAGAACATCCGTCAACCGCTGGTGGACATCCGGCAACGGTGCAACTGGACACCGCTACTGGGGCAGAGCGGCGGGACTCCCTGAGCGATCGGGCCAGGCGAGCATGTCGCGCCGGCGACCTCTCACTCCGCCTTCGGTCCGAACAACCGCAGCCGTAATGGGAAGGAGATCGCGATGAATGTGCGGTCGTGGACCGTTGGGGGGATGGCGGTGTTGGCCCTTGCCGCGATTCCCGAGATGTATGCCCTCGTGCAGCCGTCCGGGGTCGCCAACGCGGACGTCTGCGCAAGCGTCGGCAGGCGGGTTTCGGTGAGCGGGTGCACCAACATTGCCGATACGATCAACGCCAACGTCCCGCCGCCGGACGCGTATGCTCCCCTGCCGCAGGACTTTCCGCCCCCGCCCCCACCCCCTCCACCGGTCAACGTCTGCGTCGGAGGCGGCAGGCGCGTTCACGTGAGCGGCTGCTTCTGACCGGCGTTCATTCGGGGATCACCGCGTAGATGGGGTGCCTCGGCGTCGTGGTGGGCGGTGCGCTGCCAGCACGTCGGTGTTCGCCAGCGTCTGCGCCTGAGCGGCCAGCGTCGAGGCCCGGTTGGCATGGGCAATTGCTTCAGCGGCGTTGCTTGTTTCCTTGCGGCGCGCCGCCGCCAAATGCCTTTTCGCCTCTTCGAATCGGGCCAGCGCCCCGGCACCGACGCTGTCGTGATGCCGGGTGACGTAGTCGGAGATTTGGCGCAATCGGGTGTCCGCGGTGGACAACGCGTGCCCCAACGACGCGTCGCGCCCTTCAATGCTCGCCTGCCCATCGCCAGCATCGACGCGCCGAGCGCCGCGGCGGCGGCGCACGACATACAGCACGAGAAGCACCACGACGATCAACACGACGACGACGATGACGGCGATCACGACTGGCACCCACATTGGCTTTGAGGTGGTGGCCGCGGTGTTCAACCCGTCTGCCGCGGCGACGGCAGCACCGCTCCAGTCTTTAACGGCCACTGCAGGCTCAATCTGGTTGCTGCGCAGGCTGTTCAATTCGGCCGTCGTGACGCCCTCCGCATTGGGCGGCACCGAAAATGTGTACAGCTTGGTGTTGGTAGCCACCGCCAGCAGCGCGTCGTGGTCACCCATCCCGCTGGCGCCGCGGGTTCGCTCGGCCCAGTTGTCGGGTTTGTACCTGGCGAAGTTGTCGACATAGACCACCCACAGTTGGATGTGCCGTTTGCGGTAGAGCCGGTCGATTGCCGCGTTGACCGCCGCCCGACCGGGATCCGTCAACGCCCCGACACTGTCGGTGACGTGATCCGTGAGTTTGGACGGCGGTTGCGCACTGGCGGGGGCGGCCAGCAGCAGCCCCGCAGTGAGAATGATCAGGACTACACCGAGCAGGCGGGCAATGCGCATACGGGTAATTTAGCCCGCCGATTCCCGGTGGAGCGGAGACCGCCGCCGAGCCAAACGATCGCGATGAGGAAAACGGTGGGCGCTGGCCGCTTGCGCTGAAAGGGTAACGGTTCGTGCGGGTGTGGCTGAGTGGCTAGGCAGCGGCCTGCAAAGCCGTATACGCGGGTTCGAGTCCCGTCACTCGCTCCACTAAACACGCGGAGCCCCGAAACACGTTTCTTCGGTCATTCCGCCACGGCGTCGAGGTAGAACCATCGGCCGGCGCGGCGCTCGAAGCGACTGCGCTCGTGCAGGCTTCCCGCCCGGCCCGCGGACTCGAACCGGGCCGTGAACTCGACCTCCCCGAAATCGTCATCCGGTCCACCCTCGCGCCTGTCGATCACGTCCAGGCCGGTCCATCTAATGCGCGGGTCGACGGTCACATCGGGTGGGCGGGTGCGCGGGTGCCATGTT
Source organism: Mycobacterium seoulense (assembly GCF_010731595.1). Taxonomy (NCBI): domain Bacteria; kingdom Bacillati; phylum Actinomycetota; class Actinomycetes; order Mycobacteriales; family Mycobacteriaceae; genus Mycobacterium; species Mycobacterium seoulense. The sequence continues at coordinate 2,255,878 of NZ_AP022582.1, forward strand.
CGGAACAGATAGTCGGCGTCACCATAGGCGAACGCGGAATAGCGCGATCGCATCAGTTGCTCGGCCGAACCGGCTTGCGACTCGCCATCATGAAACGGCCGGCAACACGCGCGATAGGCGGCGCCACTGCCGCAGGGACACGGTTCGTTCACGCCGAAAGGTCAATTACCGATAGGCGGTTAGGCGCTTCATCATCGTGACGTCGGGTCATTCACCCAATCTATGGCTTGGGCTCCCCCGTCACCGCGCCGGTCGCCACCTGAGCGGCACGTGAACCGGGAACCAACCGTCGAAAATCTCGGCCGGCGCAGGACTGTAGGGTTTGGGATACCACGCTTTGGGGACCTCGCCACCGTTCCAGTCGAACCAGAAAAATGGGACCTCGGCAAGCCACACCTCGAAGAACGCGCCCAGCAGGTCGCGCACCAAGTGCGAGGCCGGACACCGGTGAGGGCCACCGCCGAAACTCCAATGCCGTTGCGGGCCATCCAGTTTGATGCTGTGGCCGGACATTTCGTCAGCCTCGTCCCGGTGGACCAGTCCGACACACAACTCGACCGGGGACCCCGCGGGGATCGTCGTTTCGCCGATGGTCACGCTGCGACTGGTGATTCGTGACACCGTCTTCGCCCCGCCATCCAACCGCAGCAACTCCTCGATGAATTTGCGTTGCCGATCTGGACTTCCGCGTAACTCCCGCTGAAGCGTCGGTTGGCGTGCCAGCATCGCCAGTCCGGCCTTGATAGGGAACGACGCGAAAATCAAGCCGCGGAGCACCGACCCGATCATTCCCAGCACTTCCTCGTCGGTAAGCGGTTCGGTGGCGAGGCGGCTGATCACATCGGGGCCGCCCTGCGGCGCTCGGCGGATCGCCCCCACCAGCTTGGGGTCGAGCGCCTGAAGATCGACGTCCGCCGGCAACCCAGAGACCGTGACGAAGCCCGCGCGCCAGACAGCATCAGCGACAGCCGCCCCGTCGCAGGCGTCGAGTTTTGTCGCTAGGGCGCCGACGCGTTCTTCGATGAACCCACGCACGGGCTTCAACATTTCCCGCGAATTGCCCGGAGTGAACAACAGGTCGACCATGATTTTCCGGTACGGCGCGAACGGCGGTTGGCCGGGCATCAGTTCGCCCTGGCGGCTGGCGAAAACGTCCCCGTCACGTAGCGCGGCGAGGACATCGTCGCGCCGCCATAACACGTAGGTACCGTTCGGCTGCCGCAGCACTCTCTGGCCGGCCCGTTGGGCGGCAGCTAGCCATTCCCGGTAACCCGCGGCCGCATCGTCGTCGGACCGCATGACTTCCAGCGCGGCGAAAGCGGCCTCGCCACCAGACCCGATCACCACGCACACCGACTTTCACGATCGGGGGTCCTGCGAACTACGCATTGACGGCGCCACCTGGGACTCTGACCCCGACAGTCTATTCGCAACACCGGCCGCACGGCGTGGCAACGGCCGCCGATCAGATGCCCGCGTTCTTGGCGACCTGCGAGACCAACAACAGACAGGCTGGCAAACTTAACCGCCGTCGTACCGTTTCATGGCGTCGGGTAAGGCGGGCGGGTTCGAAGGCCCACGAACCGGATTCTTGCCGGACGGTTCTTGACCAAGTGCGGCGCGGGCGATGCATTTCGGGACTTCGTCAGACGGCACCGACTTCGAACGTGAATTCATAGCCGCAGATGCGAATGCGGTCACCATCGGCGAGCGTCGCGCTGGTGCGGATCCGCCGGCCCGCTACTTCGACTCCGTTGGCTGATTGCAGATCGGTAATGACCAAGCTGTTCCCGGTGTCGACGATCACCGCATGGAAACGGCTGACGGTGTCGTCGTCGAGGACGATGTCATTGTCGGGAAGGCGCCCGATCCTGGTGGCTGTTCCTCCCAGTGCATAACGTCGTCCGGCGGCGTCGCGCAGATGGGCAACGGCGGACTCGCGGCCGTGTCCGGTACGCCACTGGAAGGCACTGGCGGCACGCTTAGCGGTCGCGCGGGCCGCTTGTTTGATGTCCAGCGGCTCCTGGCGAAGGACCTTCTGGTGCAGACTCCGCAACGTAGGCCCGGGGTCGATGCCCAGATCGTCGGCGAGCACAGCCTTCAGTCGACCGTATGCGTCCAATGCATCGTACTGGCGTTCGGCCAAGTAGTAGCCCGTTATCAACTGTGCCCACAGCGGTTCTCGGTAGGGGTTTTCGGCCACCAGCCTTTCCAGCTCTCTGATAATGGAATGAGTCCGTCCGCAAGCGATTTCAGCTTCTGCCCGCACGGTCAGGGTCACGAGCTTGTCCTCCGCGAGTGCGGCGGCGAAGGCATCGGCGAATTCAAAGTCCCGCAAATCCTCGAGCACCGGGCCGCGCCACTCGGCCAGCGCGGCCGATAGGTGGCCGCTGGCCTGTTCGAAGTTGCCTGCGGCGGCGGCCTCAATTCCCGCCTTCTGTGCGATGGCGAAGCGGCCGACGTCGCAAGCCTCGTCGCGGACGTTCAGCCGATACCCCGGCTGGGCGCTGGCCAGAACGGCGGCGGCATCCGCACCGGCACCGCTGACCAATCGGCGGAGCCTGGACACATGCGCGTGCAGGCTCCCCCGAGCCTCCGGTGGTGGGCACTGCTGCCAGGCCGCGTCAATCAGCGTGTCAATCGAGACTGTGCGATTTCGGTTGATCAACAGCGTGGCCAGCACCGCCCGTTGCTTCGCCGGTCCCAGTGGCAGCTCGTTGCCGTCGGCAGTTATCTGCAACGGTCCCAACACCCCGAACCGGAGAGCGTTCTGGCCCATCGCGGTGGCAATCCCTTCCGCTCGGTGGTGGTTGAAATCCATTGTGGGTGCCGGCCCGGGCCGTCACCACAGGTACACGCGGGCGCTGCTGCCCCCGATGCAGGTGATCCAGCTTTCCGCGGGGTGCTGCTGGCAGTGCATGAGGAAGTTCGAGCCGGTGCACAGCGCGCCGGGCACGGTCTTGCAGTCAACCGCGCCCGGCGCCGAGACGGCGCGCGGTAGCGGGCTGGCGTCGCCGTATTCAGCCCAGTACGACGTCAGCACGCTGTTGGCGAAAAGGCATGAGGTTTCTGGAGTCCCACGTCCGGCATGGGTGCCGAAGCCCGTATACGTCGACAACGAGAACCCTTGATCGCAAGACTGATGCAGGCTACTCATGTCGGGACCAGTGATCAGTGGGGGCTGGACAGCGCGCGGGGGCGGGGTCAGCTGTTGCCCAGTCGGCCGGTGGGCGAGAAGGCCGATGTCCACTCCAATGCCCGCGACAATCAGGGCCGCCGCGGCCCCGATCACGGTCGGCAGCACCCAGTTCCGCCGGCGTTCGCCTGAACGGCCATCATGAAGCTCCCCGGCGGTGAGCTGGTCCGTCGGGCCGCCGGACGGCGTGGCGATGGCTGCGATCGGTCGTGTGCCTTCCGCCTCGGCCGACGAGACTCCCACTGCACGCTGCGCGGCGCCGCCAAGGTCGCCCGCCGTTGCATACCGCTCGTCGGGGTGTTTGGCCATGCCGCGAGCGACGACTTCGTCGAGCGCCGCGGGAACGCGCCGATTGGCGGCACTCGGTCGCGGCGGCGGCACGGCGAGGTGGGCCGCGACCAGATGCTCAAGACTGTCGCCGGCGAACGGGGCCTCTCCGGTCAACGACTCGTACAACACGCACGCCAGCGAATAGACATCGACGGCGGGCGTGGCCACCTTGTCGGTAAACCGTTCGGGCGCCATGTAATTCAACGTGCCGATCTGAGTGCCAACCGTCGTCAGCCGGGGATCGGCCATGGTCTGTGCGATACCGAAGTCGACGAGATATACGAAGTCGGCAGGAGTGACGAGGATGTTCTGCGGCTTGACGTCACGGTGAATCAACCCCTGCGCGTGTGCTGCATCCAGCGCGGCGGCGACTTGACTGATGATGGCGACCGCACGTGCGGGCGCCAGCGGTCCCTCCGCGATGAGGTCAAGAAGCGTCTGTCCCTGCACCAAGCGCATGTCGATGTAGAGGCTGCCGTCGATCTCGCCCCAGTCATGGATGGGAATGACGTGCGGCTCTTGCAGCATCGCCGCCGCCTCGGACTCCCGCTGGAACCTGGTCCGGAAGGTGGCGTTAGCTGAGAACTCTTCGGCGAGCACCTTGAGTGCGACGGTTCGCCTCTTGCCGGTGTCGTAGGCCTCGTAAACCACGCCGCCGCCGCCCTTGCCGATCCGGCGCGTGATCTCGTACTTACCAAACGTCGTACCGACGCGCGCGTCCACCGCGATCTGCCTCGATTCCTCGGGTACCGACGCAGTATCTCCCCTGGCCTTCGTCCGCTGCACATGTTTGCCGCAAAGCCACCACGACAGGGTCGGCAACCATGCACAAGATTCGCACAAGAAATGCGCAAGGCATCCGCCACAGGCTTTGTGCGACCGGGCAGCACAGCCCACCGGAACCACGGACCATTTACCGGAGGACACGAAGATGGCCACAACGTCACGACGCCCGCCTCAGCGGACCCGGCTTGTAGGACGGACGACACGGACGACGCTCGCGCTGATGGCCCTAGCGGCGGGCTCGGCAACGATCACCCTCCCGCCAACGGCGCGCGCCGGGCCCGAGGCGATGGCGGCCCACGGCGTCGAGGCACCGCTCGCAGCCGTTCCGTGGTCGCAGGTCGGACCGGGCTGGATGCTCGCCGTGTGGAGCCCGGCGCCCGGTTTGCGTCCCGGCGAGGCACCGCCGCCTGGCTCACCGACCCGCCAGACGGCCACCACGACTCTGTATTTGGTCGACCCGGCGGGTGGCCGCTACCCGATCACCACCTTCCCGCCGCCCGGCAACGGTGACAGCCCGAGGTTGGAAGACTGGTCTGGCGACGGGACCCGCGCCCTGTTCTCCGCAACGGAGCAGGGCCGAACGGTCGTCACCGAGGTCGACCTGCGCACCGGCGCGAAGACCACCTTCACCGCCGAGAACGGCGGCCTTCCTCGCTACACACGCCCCGACGGCAAGGCGGTACTGCTGCAAAGGAGGACGGCCTCGGCACCAGGGGCGTCGCTCGAACGAGTCGACCTGGCGGGTAACCACCAGCTGACGTACCCGGTGGCGGAGGACTTCACGTGGTATCTGTCCACTGCGGATGGCACGCGACTGGTGCTGGGCACGCACTCCGGCCTGGCGCTCATGGGCAACGACGGGGTGCCCGGCCAAACGCTGATGATCGCCGGGCAAAAGGACTGCACACCGCTGCGGTGGTGGGACACGGGCTCGACGATCGCCCTCGCCCGCTGCGGTACCTCCGACACGTCTCAGCTCTGGCTGGTGCCGATCGACGGAGGAACGCCGACCGCTCTCACCGCGCCGAACGACGGGCACGAGGGCCCCGATTACGGTGACTTGAACGCATGGCAGCTTCCGGCGGGGACATTCGTGCAGGCCACGGGCGCATGCGGCGTCGTCTACCTCGCCAAGCTCAACGGCGACGGCACGACATCGAAGGTCTCGGTACCCGACGTGAAAGGCGACAGCGTCGTCGTCATCGGGGTAAACGGTGGCGACCTCGACCTCAAAGCCAGGGCGGGCTGCGGGGGCGGGCAGGCACTTATCGACTACAACCCTGCGGCAGGCACCTCAACCGTCCTGCTCGGGCCGCCCGTCAACGGCGGCGGCGTCATCAATGCGGTGCCCTACCCGGGCCAGCGGTAGTCGGGAAGCGACCACAATGACCAAAACCGCGCGCCACCACCAACTCGCGAAGCGCATTCTCATTGCGACGGCGACCATCGCGGCAACGATCTCGCTCGGCGCATGCTCGACGGGCGGGCCCCACGCCGGGCCGATCACGACGACCGTCGGCCAGCCGGGCCGCTGCGAGGTCAACCCATCATCCGCGCCCGTGCCGAGTGCCGAACCCTTCAGACCGGTGCCGGCGGTCGGCAGGATCTCCGTCGCGGTGAGCGGCATCGCGTCGGGCATCATCAGGCCGGGCGACCCGCCGGCCGAAGTCGATGTGACGCTGTGCAATAACTCCCCCGTCGACTACCCGAAGGCCGGCGTCGTGCTGGTGCTGGAGCGCTGCAGCTGCGCGACGACACCGTTGGGACTCCCTGAAGGCACCGTCGAGCGCTTCGACCCGGCCACCGGCGCCTGGATGAAGGTGCAGCACCCGGTCATCACGACGGGCATGGATTACCTCGGCACCTTCTCGAACGTGCAAGAGCTACCCAGGGGCAAGTCCGTGACGCTGCGATACCGCGTTGCGCTGGCTGCCTCGATGGCCGACGGCAAGGGCGGTGTGCAGGCAACGGTGGTCACGCCGGATCCCCTTGTTCAGATCGGCAAGGCGGACCTGCCCTTCACCGTTTCGCGTGAGCCGACCACCCCGTCGAATGGACCGGCACCCCGACAGACGGTGTTGCCCTTCACCGGTCTCACCTACCCGAACGGTATGGCAGTGGACTCGGCCGGCGACGTCTTTGTCATCGACTCATGGAACGACCGGGTGCTGAAGCTGGCGGCCGGGTCGAGCGAACAGACGGTGCTGCCCTTCACGGGCCTGAACAAACCCGCCGGTGTCGCGGTGGACAGCCTCGGCGATGTGTTCGTCACCGATGCAGCCAACAACCGCGTGCTAAAGCTGCCGCCCGGCTCGAATCAGCAAGCGGTGCTGCCGTTTACGGGCCTGGACCATCCCGGCGATGTCGCGGTGGACAACCTCGGCAATGTCTATGCGACCGACAACGAGGTGCGGGTCGTCATGTTGGCGGGCGGATCGAACGAACAGACCGTGCTGCCGTTTGCCGGCCTCAAGTGGATCGGCGGTCTGGCGGTAAACAGCGCGGGTGACGTCTTCGTCTCGGACCCCAGCGACAAGCGGATGCTCAAGCTGCCGGCCGGATCTCGCGACCAGATCATGATGCCCATCGGAGGCCAATACGGCTCCATCGTGGTGGACTCAGTCGGTGACTTGTACGTCGCCGACGGGGACAACAAGCAGGTGTTGAAATTGCCGGCCGGGTCGAGCGATGCGACCGCCCTGCCGTTCACCGATCTCAACGGACCCGACGCGGTGGCCGTGGACGGCGCCGGCAACGTATATGTCCTCGACCGGAGCGGCTTCGGCCAGGTAGTGAAGTTGACGGTCCGGTGATGCGGCCGCGGATCACAGCGCCGGTCCTGCCAATACTTGCTGGCGGGACGAGTTGAGGCACCTTACTGATGTGCCGCGGCCCGCCGCCAAGACATCCCCCGCACCTCAAATGTGACCCGCCAGAATGAGATTTGCGATCACGACCGAGGCGGTGACCTGGCCGCGCCGCGGGCCTACGACAGGAAGGTTCGACCCTCTCTAAACCGCTATTGACCAGCGAAACGAGTGGGGCAGCGACGGCCAGGCGGCGTAGTGTTTGGCCATGAACGTGGCGGGCAGGGTGCCGGACATTCACTATGCCAAAAGCGGTGACCTGAACATTGCCTTCTTCGTGATCGGGGAAGGGCCCGACCTCGTGGTCGCGCCGGGGTTCATCTCGCACCTCGAGATCATGTGGGAGGAGCCATCGGTCGTCCACTTCTATTCGCGGCTCGCTTCGTTCCGGCGCGTTGTCACATTCGACAAGCGAGGGACAGGCCTCTCGGATCCGGCGACCCATGCGCCAACATTGGAAGAGTCCGTCGACGACCTGCGCGCCGTTATGGACGCGGCCGGCTGTGAAAGCGCTGACGTGCTGGGCATTTCCGAAGGCGGCACCATGGCGATGCTGATGACGGCCAGCCATCCGGAGCGCGTGAACGCGCTCGTCTTATACGGCACGTTCTCCAGGCTGCTCCGAGCGCCCGACTACCCGCTCGGCGTCACCGAGGAGCAGCTGGCGGCGTTGGTCGAGTTGAGCGCTAAGGGCTGGGGTGAGGGCATTGGACTGGGTGGATGGGCTCCGAGCCGGCGGGGTGACGCCGACCTACGGCGGTGGTGGGCCCGGGTGCAGCGCATGGCCGCCAGCCCGGGCATGGTCCGCAACATCTTTGCGCTTTATCCGCGATTGGACATCCGCGACGTGCTGCCGGCGATCCAGGTGCCGACGCTGGTGGTCCACCGGCGGGACGACCGGATGGTGGCTGTCGATATGGGTCGCTACCTCGCCGACCGCATCGCCGGGTCCAAGTTCGTCGAGGTCGACGGCGCCGACCACCTGTTCTTCACCGGCGACGCCGACGCCGTGCTCGACGAGATCGAGGAGTTCCTCACCGGCGTCCGTCCGCTGCCTACGGTCGAGCGCGTCCTGGCCACCGTACTGTTCACCGACATCGTCGACTCCACGAAGCGAGCGGTCGAACTCGGCGACGAGCGATGGAAGGAGTTGCTCGGCAGGCACGACGCCCAGGTCCGCCACCAGCTCGAGCGCTTCCGCGGCTACGAGGTCAACACGACGGGCGACGGTTTCCTCGCCCGGTTCGACGGACCCGCCCGAGCGATCCGGTGCGCCATGGCGATCCGCGACGTGTTGCGGAGCCTGGGTCTCGAAGTGAGGGCGGGCGTACACACGGGCGAGGTCGAGCTGCGCGGCGACGACATCAGCGGCATCGCCGTCCATATCGCGGCGCGTGTGGCGGCAGCGGCCGGGGCTGGCGAAGTCCTCGTTTCGCGCACCGTCGTCGACCTGGTCGCCGGGTCAGGCCTCAGGTTTGCGCCTCGCGGCGAGCACACCCTCAAGGGTGTGACGGGCGAGTGGCCGCTGTTCGCGGTCGAGGGTTGAGGCGGGCGGCACGAGAGACCCGGCGCAACAACTCGGCGTGTCAAGGATCAACCGAAACCGGTGTAAAGGACCAACCGAAACACTGTCAGGCATCACCCGGAACCGAAATGTCGAGCATCAGCCGAGCTCATGCACTTTAGGTAGGGCGGGCGGGGCTCGAACCCGCGACCAACGGATTATGAGTCCGCGGCTCTAACCAACTGAGCTACCGCCCCTTTTACTAACTAGCTGCGGATACGTTCTCCACCGTAACGGAACGCGCTCCGGCATACCGCAGCGCTTCCGATGGCCTTGCCGCGCGGGCGGCCACAACGGTCGAAGGTCTTGCCGCTGTCGCGTGTCCCAGATGCGTTTGCACGACTCCGAGGTTAGCGCCCGCTCTGATCGCGAGCGACGCGGCGGCGTGCGGGCTAAGTTGTCGACGGGTAACGAGGACGAGCAGCTTTGACCGTGCGTGCGGCCGGCTGACGACGGCGTGCGCACGCCGACCATGGTCTGTCGTTGGTCTGCCGAATAGGAGTCGTGGTGAGCTGGCAGCAAATCCAGCCGTTTCTGGTGGCGCTGGCCATCGGGTTACTGCTCGGGCTGGAGCGCGAACGCAGTCACAGCCGCAGGCTCCCCGCCGGGTCGCGTTCGTTCGCGCTTCTGTCACTGGTCGGGGCCATCGCCGCGAGCTTCAGCGAGTGGGCCGTGCTGGGCGGTCTCGTGGGTGTCGGGGCGCTGTTGGGGCTCGCCTACTTTCGTACCAGCGCCGATGACCCGGGAACCACCACACTGTTCGCTGCGCTCGTCGCCTACTTGCTCGGTGCGGTCGCTTACACCCGCCCGACGGTTGCCGTGGCCGTCGCCGTGGTCGTGGCAGGGCTGCTGGTGTCGAAGACCCGCATCCATCGTTTCGCCCGCGAGCTTGTCAGCGACGTCGAATTAGAGGATGCCATCAAGTTTTTCGTCGTGGCGTTCGTGATTCTGCCGCTGCTGCCGGATCGGCCGCTCGGACCCTTTGGCGTGCTCAATCCAGCGAAGGTGTGGCTGCTGGTGGTGCTGCTGACGGGTATCGGCTGGGTCGGCTATATCGGCGTTCGCGCGCTCGGGCCCGAACGGGGCGTCCTGGTCACCGGTTTGGCCGGCGGGTTCGTCTCGGCCACCGCGACAACCGCGTCGATGGGCCGGCTCGGCCGGACGGCCCCGAGCTTGCGGGCGCCGTTGGCCAGCGCCCTGCTGGCCAACCTCGCTACCTTCATGCAGCTGCTCGTCGTGGTCGGGCTCGTCGACGTCGACGTGCTGCGCCGCCTATGGCCTCCAGTGGTCGCCGCGGCCCTGGTCCTCGTCGGTGTCGCCGCGTTCGTGTACCGGGGCGGTACCCGGGCCGAGCAGCCGAAGGCTGCGCAGGGCGACGACGCCGAAACGACGAAGGAAACCCGGCCTTTCACCTTGCGGCCCGCCCTCATCCTGGCCGCGGTGCTGACCTTCGCCCTGCTCGTCGGGCGGTGGGGCGCCGACATGCTTGGCCCGCGGGGGCTGGTGCTTGCCACGTTCGCCGCCGGTCTGGCCGACGCCCATGCCGGCGCGGTTGCCGCCGCCAGCCTGGCGGCCAAGGGTGACGTCACCGTCGACACATCCCTGGTCGCCATCGCCGCCGCGCTCGGCTCCAACCTGCTCGTCAAGACGGTGCTGGCCTTCACCGCGGGCGGCCGCCGCTTCGGGCTTGCATTTCTCGCCGCCACGGCGGCAGCGGCCCTGGTATTCGGCGTCGCGTTGACCGCGGCCGTGACCGCGGTATGAGCCCAGACCGGCTACCCCGAGGAAGTCGGCGGCATCAGACCGGCGCGGGCTGCCCGGGAGCTTGCCGTGCGGCTTGATCCTTGAGCCGGGGGATGAGATCGGGCGCATACACGTAGATCGCCGATTCGACCTCCCACTCGGCCTGGGCCTGGCTCATCGGCGTGGTCCTGGTGATCATGTTGACCAGCTCCTGCGCCTCCCCGAACGGATTCGGGTTGGCCCGCACCTGACTGGCGAACCACCGCCCCTCGGCGGCTTCGCTGCAGTCGTTGAAATCGGCGTTGTGAACCATCTTGTTCTGCGCCAGCAACTTGATGTACTGATCGTCGGCCGGGCTCATATTGCACGACGCCGAGGCGTGCGGCGCCGACAGGACGGCACCCCCGAACATCGCGGCTCCCAGCGCGACGCCGGCGGCCCCCGCCGCCAGGACTTGCGCGCGCGATCGTGCCATCGTCATTTCTCCATACCCCCTATGGTGATTTGCCAGTTTCCTTTCGCGCTGGTTGCCGGGTACCACGGCCGGCAAGCGCCGCAAACGATGTGCTCTTCAAACAGTGAATGAACAGGGGTTAGCCAAAACACCGGCGCACGTTGATATTCGAACCACGCCCGACACTCGCGCGATCAATGTTTGCCACACGATGGCAATCAGGCGACGCGCGTTGATCGCCGATAAGTAGGAGCGCGGTGCTCCGCTCGTGAGTTAGCTGACAGAGACCGGGAACAGCCGCTGGCTACTCGGCCGGCCAGTTGAAATGCGCGGCCTGATCCTTGATCTTGGGAATCATGTCTGGCGCATACACGTAGATCGCCGACTCGACCTCCCACTCGGCCTGGGCCTGGGACATCGACGTGGTCTTGGTGATCATGTTGACCAGTTCCTGGGCTTCCCCAAACGGATTGGGGTGGTTCCGTACCTGGTCGGCGAACCAACGCCCCTCGGCGGCCTCGGTGCAATCGCTGAAATCGGCGTTGTGCACCATCTTGTTCTGCGCAAGGAGCTGGATGTACTGGTCGTCTTTCGGGCTCAGAGTGCAAGTCGCCGAAGCCTGCGGCGCTGACAGCACGGCGCCGCCAAGCATTGATGCCCCCAGCGTGATGCCGGCGGCCCACACCGATGACATGCGCATGCGCGCGCGCGAGCGGGTCGTTGTCATGTCCGGTCCTCCTCTGCGTGGGAGCGGTTCGCTCTCCGGCGCAAGCCAAGTTTGGTGTGGTGACTGCTAACCGAGACAACGGGCCACGGCCGACAGTCACGCGGTCGATAAACGTCAACTCAGGCGGCGCTGCCATCTGAGATCACCAGCACATATGAGTTCACATATGAGTTTTGGTGTCGGGACATAAATTTAGCCAGTACCAGCGGCCCGAGGGACCAATTTTCGTTTGCGTGACGGTGTACGGATGGTTAACATTCCCTACTTCGATCCGGCCGGAATGTGCCGGCTGATGCCTGGCGGGCGCGGCGCGATGGGGATCGTCGCCGAGCACCGGCATTCGCTTGACCTGGGGCTCAGCGCCCGGCGGCGGACGGTGGCGAGTCGGCCCGGCCACCGGCAATCGTCAGCTGAATACGGTCTGGCCGTCGGCGCCGAGCAGATATCGCTCGGTGCCCTGCTCAACGCGTGGCGCATCGGCGCCCAATGCGACGGCAACTTTGTTGCTTGCATTCCGCATGATGTCAAAAGTGAGCTCGACGGCCTCGGGATCCGCGAACCGGGAGCGCACCTCGGCGGCATCGTCGACGGCGAGGTGCGCAGGCGTCCAAATTAACGCATCGGTGTAGCGCAGCGCTGCTTTAACGCGGTCATCGAGCAAACGCGATGCTTCGAAGCGACCGATCTCGTCGTACAGCGTCTCCGAACCGCCGGCATCGAGCGCGGTGCCCTCGCGCAGCGACTTGCACAGGCGGCAGTTGTGCTGAGCCGCCCCGCGCAGCCGGACCAACTCGGAGGTGACGGGGTCGAGCGCACGCATCCGGGCCACCGCGGGCAGAAACTCGTTGAACACCAGATTCGCCGGGTTGGTGGTGTGATCCCACGCCACGCCGCCGTTCACCCAGCCCAAGTATTCCGAGCCGACGCCGAGCGCCTCCAGGCCCGCGCGCACCCGAGGAATGAAGTCGGCGATATACATCTGGACCACCACGCCAAAGGCGCTGTCGCCCAGGCGCTTAACCAGCCGGGAGCGCTGCTCGGCGGTGATCGCGGAGACGTCGGCGCTGAACTGCTCGGCGAAATCGGCGACGACGACTTCGGCGTCCGATTCGGGCGCGCCGACCTCGACGGGACTGGGCAGCGGCGGCAGCGACAGCGTCTCGGCGCACACCCGCCGAACCAGGGCCGCGATCCGAGAGTCCGCCGGCGCGCCCGGAGACAGGGCCACCAACCGCGTCAGCTGATCTTCTCGAACCGAAACCGGAGCCGCCATTCGTCACACGCTAGAACGCGGCCGGCCCAGCGGCAATCGCCTATTGCGCCTGGCTCACCGACGACATATAGAAGTCCGGTATCCGCAGCGACGGCATGGCCGCGCGGGTGGCCCAATCCGCCCACTCCCGGGGCAGGGTCTTCTCGCTCACCCCGGCCTCGGTGGCCCGCCGCAACAGGTCCAGCGGACTCTCGTTGAAACGGAAGTTGTTGACCGCGGCGGTCACCTCGCCGTCTTCGATGAGGTAAACACCGTCGCGGGTCAACCCGGTGAGCAACAGCGTGGTGGGGTCGACCTCGCGGATGTACCACAGCGTGGTCAGCAGCAGGCCGCGCTCGGTGGCCGCGATCATGTCGGCCAGCTCGGCCGACCCGCCGGTCATCACCAGGTTGTCGGCGGCGACCGCGACCTCCGCGTCGAATTTGGCGGCCGTCGCGCGCGGGTACGCCAGCGCGTTGACCACCCCGTTGCGGATCCAGTCCACCTGGCCGATCTCCATGCCGTTGTCGAACACCGACATCGTCTCCGAGGAGCTGCTCACCGCGACGAACGGCGTGCACGCCAGGCCCGGCGCCATCGGGTCGGAGAACAATGTCAGCGGCAAGTCGGTGAGCCGCTCCCCCACGCGCGTGCCGCCACCGGGGGCCGAGAAGGCGGTGCGGCCCTCCTGCGCGCCGCGACCGGCCATCGACCACGCCAGGTAGAGCATCATGTCGGCGACCGTGGACGGCGGCATGATCGTTTCGTAGCGACCCGCGGGCAGCTCGACGCTGCGCTCGGCCCAGCCGAGCCGCATCGACAGCTCCTCGAGCAGCGAATCCATTGGCACGTCGACGAAGTCGGGTGTGCCGATGCCCGCCCAGGCGCTCGCGTCGCCGCGTTTGCCGTTGATCTCCACCGCCCCGGCCGGCTGGGTGTGGCGTCGGCGCACTCCGGTCGACGACGCCAGGAACGTCGTCGAAACGCTGTGGTGCGCAAAGCCGTACAGCCGATCGGTGCCGCGGAAGCCGCGGCTCAGGGATTCGGCGACGTCGGCGAACACCAAGGGCCCGGTGCCGGGCACCGGCGCGTTCCAGTCGACGGGCACCCCGGTGTCGGCCAGCAGCGGCGCGGCGTCACCGGCCTCCGGCGCCGCGCGGGCCGCTTCCTGGGATGCCGCCACCAGCTCGGGGATCGCTCGCGGATCCACCTCGGCGGAGACCATGGTCCCGATGCGGGCGCTGGACCCTTGGCGGACGACGGAGATCACGGTGATGCTGCGGTTGACCGAAACCCCGTTGGTGGTCATCGAATTGCCCGCCCATCGCAACGTCGCCTCGACCTTGTCGGTGACGAGCACCATGGTCTCGCTGGCGCCGCCCAGCTTGGCGGCCTCCTCCAGGACGAGGTTGACGACGTGCTGCGGGGTGATCATCGGCCGCCCTCGCTGACCGTGTTGAGCACGTTGACTCCGCGGAACAACGCCGACGGACAGCCGTGGCTGACGGGGGCGACCTGGCCGGGCTGGGCCTTGCCGCAATTGAACGCGCCGCCCAACCGCCACGTCGACGGGCCGCCCACGGCTTCCATGGAGTTCCAGAAGTCAGTGGTGGTGGCCTGGTAGGCGACATCCCGCAACTGACCGTCCAACCGGCCGTCGCGGATGCGGAAGAACCGCTGACCGGTGAACTGGAAGTTGTAGCGCTGCATGTCGATTGACCACGACTTGTCGCCGACGATGTAGATGCCGTCCTGCACGCGGGCGATCAGGTCGGCGGTGCTGACCTCCTCGCGGGCCGGCTGCAGCGACACGTTGGCCATCCGCTGGATCGGCACGTGATGCGGCGAATCGGCATACGAGCACCCGTTGGACCGCGGCTGCCCGAGCCGGGGCGCGAACACCCGATCGAGCTGGTAGCCGACGAATATCCCGTCGCGCACCAGATCCCAGCGTTGCGCCGCGACTCCCTCGTCGTCGAAACCGATGGTCGCCAGGCCGTGCTCGACGGTGCGGTCGGCGGTCACGTTCATCACCGGTGAGCCGTACCGCATGGTGCCGAGTTTGTCGGGTGTGGCGAACGACGTTCCGGCGTAGGCGGCCTCGTAACCGATGGCGCGGTCGTATTCGGTTGCGTGCCCGATGGATTCGTGAATCGTCAGCCACAGGTTGGTGGGATCGATCACCAGGTCCTTGGGTCCCGCGGTCACGCTGGGCGCCTTGACCTTTTCGGCCAGCAGCGACGGCAGTTGCGCCAGCTCGTCGGTCCAGTTCCACACCTCGTCGCCGGCCAGCACCTCCCAGCCGCGTCCCATCGGCGGCGCCAGCGTGCGCATCGCGTCGAAGCTGCCCGCCGCGGCGTCGACGGTCACCGCCTCCAGCGACGGCTGCACCCGGACCCGCTGCTGGGTGATCGACGATCCGAAGGTGTCGGCGTAGAACGTCTGCTCTTTGACCGCGGTGAGCACCGCCGACACGTGGTCGACGCCGTCGGTGCTGAGCAGCCGACCGGAGTACTCCTCGAGCACGCCGATCTTGTCGGCCGCTGGGACGCTGAACGGGTCGATGCGGTAATCCGAAACCCACGTGGCGTCGGCGTACACCGGCTCGGGCGCCAGCTCCACCTGCTCGCTGTTCAGCATTGCCAGCGTGGTGGCCACCTGCACGGCCCGACGCGCGGTCTCGGCGGCGACCGACGGCGCCAGCTCCGCGTGCGAGGCGAACCCCCACGTGCCATCGACGATGACCCGGACCGCCAAGCCGAGCTCGCGATTGACGACCGCCGTCTCCAGCTCGCCGTCACGCAGCTGGATGATCTCGGTCATGATGCGGTGAACCCGCAGGTCGGCGTAGCTGGCGCCGGCCGCGGTGGCCGCCGACAGCGCGGCGTCGGCCAGCTCGTGTCGCGGCAGGTTCAGGAAGTCGGCATCGATCCCCCGGTTCGGTGTCACGGGTCCACCGTAACGGCCGTTCGCCCCAAACCCCGGCGCCGCCCGCTTTAATTACCTCCATGGCCAGCGGCGTCCTGAGGAGACAGCCTCGCTCCACCGCGCTGGGCTACGCCCTGCTGGCGCCCAGCCTGTTCGGCGTCGTCGCCTTCCTGCTGCTGCCCATCCTCGTGGTGATCTGGCTGAGCCTTTACCGCTGGGACCTGCTGGGACCGCTGCACTATGTGGGCCTCGCCAACTGGCGATCGATCCTCACCGATCGCAACTTCGCCAACTCGTTGATCGTGACGGCTCTCTTCGTGGCGATCGTGGTGCCGGCGCAGACGGTGCTGGGCCTGCTGGCCGCGTCCATGTTGGCCCGCCGGCTTCCCGGCACCGGCCT
Source organism: Mycobacterium seoulense (assembly GCF_010731595.1). Classification (NCBI taxonomy): domain Bacteria; kingdom Bacillati; phylum Actinomycetota; class Actinomycetes; order Mycobacteriales; family Mycobacteriaceae; genus Mycobacterium; species Mycobacterium seoulense. The sequence continues at coordinate 2,272,125 of NZ_AP022582.1, forward strand.
GTTCCGCACCGTGTACGTGCTGCCGTGGATCTGTGCACCGCTGGCGATCGCGGTGCTGTGGCGGTGGATCCTGGCCCCGACGGACGGAGCCGTGAGCACCCTGCTGGGGCACAGCATCGAATGGCTGTCGGACCCCACCTTTGCGTTGCCGCTCGTCTCGGCCGTCGTCGTGTGGACCAACGTCGGATACGTCTCGCTGTCCTTCCTGGCGGGCCTGCTGGCGATCCCCGACGACATTCACGCCGCCGCGCGCACCGACGGGGCCGACGCGTGGCAACGGTTCTGGCGCATCACCCTGCCCATGCTGCGGCCGACCACGTTCTTCGTCCTGGTGACCGGGATCGTCAGCGCGGCACAAGTTTTTGACATGGTCTACGCGCTGACCGGCGGCGGGCCGGGGGGCAGCACCGACCTGGTGGCCCACCGCATCTACGCCGAGGCTTTCGGCTCGGCGGCCATCGGGCGCGCATCGGTGATGGCGGTGGTGCTCTTCGTCATCCTCATCGGGGTCACCATGGTGCAGCATCTCTACTTCCGGCGACGGATCAGCTATGACCTCACCTAGCCGGATCGTCATCTACGCCGGACTCGTCCTCGGTGCGCTGATCACGTTGGTGCCGTTCGGCCTTGGCCTGCTGACCTCGTTCACCTCGGCGCACCAGTTCGCGACGGGCACACCCCTGCAGCTGCCCCGGCCCTTCACCCTCGCCAATTACGCCGACCTCGGTGGGGCCGGCTTCGGCCGGGCGGCGGCCGTGACCGCCTTGATGACCGCCGTGATCCTGGTCGGCCAGCTGACGTTCTCGGTGCTGGCCGCATACGCGTTCGCGCGGCTGGACTTTCCCGGGCGCGACGCACTGTTCTGGGTCTACATCGCGACCTTGATGGTGCCCGGGACGGTCACGGTGGTGCCGCTGTATCTCATGATGGCCCAGCTCGGCCTGCGCAACACGTTCTGGGCCTTGGTCCTGCCGTTCATGTTCGGGTCGCCCTACGCGATCTTCCTGCTGCGCGAGCACTTTCGCATCATCCCGAACGACTTGGTCAACGCCGCCCACCTGGACGGGGCCAACACCTTGGACGTCATTGTGCACGTGGTGATCCCGTCCAGCCGGCCGGTGCTGGCGGCCCTGACGCTGATCACCGTGGTCTCGCAGTGGAATAACTTCATGTGGCCGTTGGTGATCACCAGCGGCCACAAGTGGCGGGTGCTCACGGTCGCGACGGCCGACCTGCAGTCGCGGTTCAACTCCCAGTGGACGTTGGTCATGGCGGCGACGACCGTCGCGATCGTCCCGCTGATCGCGCTCTTCGTGGTGTTCCAGCGCCACATCGTCGCGTCGATCGTCGTCTCGGGGCTCAAGTGAGCCCGCCCCGCGCCGAGATTGCCGTCATGGCTGCGATTCCGGGCGATCTACGACCGCCGCGGCAATCTCGGTGCATGTCATGATCCGGCCCCGCGTTTCCACACTGATGGCGGGGGCGCTCGCGCTGGTCGCGGTGCTGTTGGGTGCGACCGCCATACTGCTCGACTACTCCGGCCAGCCCGCCGGCGGCAAAATCGTTGTGACGGTGCGGGTCTGGGGCGAACAGATCGCCGCGGCCTACCGGCAGTCGTTCGAGGCGTTCAACCGCGCGCATCCCGATATCACGGTGCACACCAGCGTGGTGGCGTATCCGACGTACTTCGACACGCTGCGCACCGATGTCGCCGGCGGTAGCGCCGACGACATCTTCTGGCTCTCCAACGCCTACCTCGCGGCCTACGCCGACAGTGGCCGGCTGATGAGGATTGACGGGGCCGCCTCGGCGTGGGATTCGGCCGTCGTCGATCAGTTCACCCGCGGCGGCGCGCTGTGGGGCGTGCCGCAGCTGACCGACGCCGGCATCGCGCTGTACTACAACGCCGACCTTCTGACCGCTGCCGGCGTCGACCCCGCCCAGCTGAACGGTTTGCGGTGGAGCGCAGACGGTGGCGACACGCTGCGCCCCATGCTCGCCCGGCTCACCGTCGACGCCGACGGACGTCGCGGAGACGCAACGGGTTTCGATGCCGGAAGGGTGCGCCAGTGGGGCTACAACGCCGCCAACGACCCGCAGGGAATCTACCTCAACTACATCGGCTCGGCCGGCGGCGTCTTCCAGCGCGGCGACACGTTCGCCTTCGACAATCCCGGGGCGGTGCAGGCCTTCCGCTACCTGGTCGGACTCATCAACGACGACCACGTCGCGCCGCCCGCGTCGGACACCAACGACAACGGCGACTTCTCCCGCAACCAGTTCCTGGCCGGGCGGATGGCGCTCTTTCAGTCCGGCACGTACAACCTGGCTCCCGTGGCCCGCGACGCCCGCTTCCACTGGGGTGTGGCGATGATGCCGGCGGGCCCGGCCGGCCGGGTGAGCGTCACCAATGGCATTGCGGCGGCGGGCAATGCCGCGACGAAGCATCCCGACGCGGTACGACAGGTCCTGGCGTGGATGGGCAGCAAGGAGGGCAACGAATTCCTGGGCCGCGAGGGTGCGGCCATCCCGGCGGTGCTGGCGGCTCAGCCGGTTTACTTCACCTACTGGTCCGCGCGGGGCGTCGATGTCACCCCCTTCTTCAGCGTGCTCGACGGCCCGCGCATCGCGGCTCCCGGCGGCGCCGGCTTTCCGGCCGGAAACGACGCTTTGCGGCCCTACTTCGATGAAATGTTCTTGGGCCGTGGCGATGTCGCAGCGACCCTGCGACGGGCACAATCCGCGGCCAACGCCGCGGCGCAGCGTTAGCCGGTCAGCACCAGCACCGGCACCGGGCTCTCCCGGATGATCTTGGTGCTGCGGGAACCGAGGAAGACCCGCCGGATGTCCCCGCGCGGCCGGGTGCCCAGTGCCAGGATCTCGCCCTCCTGCCAATCCGGCTTCGCCAGCGCCTCTTTCCAGCTGCGGCCGGTAACCACCTGCAGGGCAACGTCTTCGCCGACTATCCGGTCCGTCTTCAGTTCCTCGAGGATGTCTCGCACTTGGGACGCCCAGGCCTGCAAGACCTGATCCTCCACCTCGAGCCCGACCTCCGGCGGGTACATCGTCTTGCCGCGGACCGCGAAGGTGATCACCCGCACCGGCACACCGAATCGCTGACCGAACTCGAAGCAGCGTTTCACCACGTCGATCGCGTCCGGGGTGGCCGAGTAGGCACAGGTGAGCCGGGTCAGTTTGCCTTGGTGCGAACGGTAGTCACGCGGGCTGATGGCCACCGGGACGGTCGACGCGTGCAGCAGCCAGTCGGCGGTGGAGCCGATCAGCACTTGACCGCCCCCGCCGCTGGGCAACGACCCCAGTACCAACACGTCGGCGTCGACCGCGTGGATGACTTCGAGGAGCCCGCCCGACACCGATCCGTGCGCGCGGTGTTGGTAGGTGACCTCGATCCCGTCGGCCATGGTGTCCAGGAAGCGGGCCGCCTCCTTGGCCGACTCCGCGGCCATGGTGTCCGCCCACAGCTCGAACTCGGCGTCGACGCGGGCACGCGAGGGTGTCAGCCACGGCTTGGGCACGATGGTCGCCACGGTGAGCGAGGTGCCCCAGGTCCGCGCGATGCGCACACCCAGGTGCAAGCCCGAGAGCCCGACCTTGCCGGCGCGGTAACCGACGACGACGGTCACGGCGCCCCCCGCCGGAGCGTTTCGCCGTTGAGCGCGCTGTGATGGCGGCCCCACACGAAGTAGAAGACTAACGCGAGCGCGATCCAGCCGCTGAACGCGATCCAGGTGTACCAATGCAGGCTGGCGAGGATGTATCCGCACGCCAACACCGAAAGGACTGGCGTGACCGGATAACCGGGAACCTTGAAGCCCCGCGGCAGGTCCGGCTCGCGGACTCGCAGGATGATCACTCCGGCGGACACGACGACGAACGCGGTGAGCGTGCCGATGGACACCATGTCCGCCAGCTTGTCCAGCGGGATGAAGGCGGCCAGCAACGAGGCCGCGACGGCCACGATCACCGTGTTGCCCACCGGCGTCATGGTGCGGGTATTCACCCGTGCGAAGCGCGAGGGCAACAACCCGTCGCGGCCCATCGCGAACAGGATGCGGGTCTGCCCGTACATGGTGACGAGCGTGACCGAGAAGATCGAGATGACCGCGCCCGCAGCCAGAATCGTGCCGGCCCAGCTGCCGCGCGTGACGTTGTCGAGGATGGTCGCCAACCCGGCCTCCTGCTGCCCGGCGAAGTCCTGCCACTGCTGAGTGCCCAAGGCGGCGAGCGCGACGAACACGTACACGCTGGTCACTGTCACCAACGCGGCAATCAGCGCGCGCGGCATGGTCTTCTGCGGGTCCCTCACTTCGTCGCCCGCCGTCGACACGGCATCGAGGCCGATATAGGAGAAGAAGATGGTGCCGGCGGCCGAGCCGATGCCCGCGACGCCGAACGGTGCGAAGTCACGCAGATGGCTCGCGTCGAAGGCGCCGAACGCGACGACCACGAACATGACCAGCACGCCCAGCTTGATCAGCACCATGATCGTGTTGACCCTGGCCGATTCGCTGGCGCCCCGGATGAGCAGCAGCGCGCACATCCCGATCAGGATGATCGCCGGCACATTCACCCAGCCGGGCCGCGCGTCCCACGGCGCGGCCGACAAGGCGTGCGGCAACTGGAAACCGAAGACATTGTCGAGCAGCTTGTTGAGGTAGCCGCTCCAGTTGACCGCGACCGCTGCTGTCGACACCCCGTATTCCAGCAGCAGGCAGGCCGCCACCCCCATCGCGACGACCTCGCCCAGCGTGGTGTACGCATAGGAGTACGACGATCCGGAAACCGGTACCGCGGAAGCCAATTCGGCGTAGCAGATGGCCGCCAGCCCGGCGGCGAGCCCGGCGATGAGGAACGACAGGATCACCCCGGGGCCGGCCTCCGGCACGGCCTGCGACATGACGAAGAAGATGCCCGTCCCGACCGTCGAGCCGACCCCGAACATGGTCAGCTGGAACGTGCCGATGCTGCGCTTGAGGTGGTCCGCGGCCCCGTATGCGACGACGGCGCCGACAACCGGGCGGCGCCGCAGCATCTGCTCTTTCAGGCCGATCGACGTGGGTGGCAATTGCCCCTCCTTGCTCGATCAGCTGATTATGGGCCAGCCTCCCGCAACGCCATAGCGAACTGCTCAACCGCCCAGTCGATCTCCTGCTCGCTGATCACTAGCGGCGGCGCGAACCGCAGCGTCGACTCGTGGGTGTCCTTGACCAGGACACCGCGCTCGGCCAGCCGAAGGCTCATCTGCTTGCCCGTCCCGAGCGCCGGGTCGATGTCGACGCCGGCCCACAGCCCCAGGCCCCGCACCGCCAGGACGCCGTGCCCCACCAGTTCCCGCAGGCGCTCGTGCAGGCGCGCGCCCAACCGCGCCGAGCGGGCCTGGAACTCTCCGCGGCCCAGCATGGCGACCACGGTGGCGCCGATGGCGGCGGCCAACGGGTTGCCGCCGAAGGTCGAGCCGTGTTCACCGGGGCGCAGCACGCCCAACACCTCGCGGTCGGCGACAACCGCCGATAACGGAACCACGCCCCCGCCCAGCGCCTTGCCGAGCAGGTAGACGTCCGGCACCACGCCCCAGTGGTCGCAGGCGAAGGTGTGGCCCGTGCGCGCCAGGCCGGATTGGATCTCGTCGGCGATCATCAGCACGTTGCGCTCGCTGCACACGGCGCGAACTGCGGGCAGGTAGTCGTCGGGCGGGACGACGATGCCCGCCTCGCCCTGAATCGGTTCGAGCAACACCGCGACGGTGTCGTCGTCGATCGCGCGGGCCAGCGCGGCGGCATCGCCGAAGGGTACCGAGCGGAACCCCGGGGTGAACGGTCCGAATCCGGCCCGCGCCATGGGGTCCGAAGAGAAGCTGACGATGCTGATCGTGCGGCCGTGGAAGTTGTTGTCCGCCACGATGATGTTGGCCCGACCATCGGGGACGCCCTTGACGTCGGTGCCCCACTTGCGGGCGACTTTGAGACCACTCTCCACGGCTTCAGCACCCGAGTTCATCGGCAACACCAGGTCTTTGCCGCAGAGGCGCGCAAGGGCGGCGCAGAACGGACCGAGCGTGTCGGAATGGAACGCGCGGCTCACCAAGGTGACGGTGTCGAGTTGGGCGTGGGCCGCCGCGGTGATCTCGGGATTGCGGTGGCCGAAGTTGACCGCCGAGTAGGCGGCCAGGCAATCCAGGTAGCGCCGGCCGTCCACATCGGTGATCCAGGCGCCCTCGGCGCTGGCCGCGACCACCGGCAGGGGCGAATAGTTGTGCGCGGCATAGCGTTCGACCAGGCCGATCGCGGCGGCGGTCCGGGTCGACGTCCGGGCGTCGAGGATGGTCACGGAAACACCTCCAATGTGCAGCACTTGACCGAACCGCCGCCCTTGAGGAGTTCGGACAGGTCGACGCCGACGGGCTCGAAGCCGGCGCCGCGCAGCTGCTCGGCGAAACCCACTGCCGCAGAGGGAAGGACGACGTGCATGCCGTCCGAGACGACGTTGAGGCCCAGCACGTACGCGTCGGCGCTCCCGACCACGATGGCGTCGGGAAACAGCGCGTGCAGCCGGGCCTGTGCGGCCGCGCTGAACGCCGGCGGGTAGAACGCGATCGTGTGGTCGTCGAGAACGGCGAGCGCGGTGTCGAGGTGGTAGAAGCGCGGATCCACCAACTCCAGCGAGACGACCGGCGCGCCGAGGGCTGCCGAAATTTCCGCGTGCGCACGCCGGTCGGTGCGAAAGCCGTAGCCCGCCAACACCTTTTCCCCGATCATCAGCAGGTCGCCCTGCCCCTCGTTGACGTGGCGGGTGGACACGGGCCGGTAACCGAGGGCGGACATCCATTCGGCGTAGGCGCGCGATTCGCCGGCCCGCTCGGCGAAGCGAAACCTCGCGACGATCGCGACGCCGCCCGCGATGAATCCGCCGTTGGCGGCGTACACCATGTCGGGCAGCCCGGGCACGGGCTCGATCACCTCCACCCGGTGGCCCAGCCGAAGGTAGGTCGTGCGCAGGTTCTCCCATTGAGCGTGGGCGAGGCCGACGTCGACGGGCGTGGTGACGTCCATCCAGGGGTTGATCGCGTACTCGACCGCGAAGAAGGCGGGCGGCGTCATCGCGTACCGGCGGGCGCGCGGTCTGCGGGTGCGACCGACCGATAACGGCTCCGAGCGGGGCGCTACGACGTATTGTTCCGTCATAGATCAACGATATTTTGGCCATCTGGCACAATCAAACGCTATATATTGCGTGTCTATGCGTTATTCGTTGCGTTAGAATCGCGTCAGCAACGATTTATTGCGCACGAGTGGAGGGGCAGGGTGATGGAGCGGCTCGATGAGACCGACGCGCGCATCCTCGCCGAACTGACCGAGCATGCCCGGGCGACCTTCGCCGAAATCGGCGAGAAGGTGAACCTGTCGGCGCCCGCGGTCAAGCGCCGCGTCGACCGGATGCTCGACACCGGCGTCATCAAGGGCTTCACCACCGTCGTCGACCGCAATGCCCTGGGCTGGAACACGGAAGCCTATGTGCAGGTGTTCTGCCACGGCACGATCGCCCCCGACCGGTTGCGCGCCGCCTGGGTGGACATGCCGGAGGTGGTCAGCGCCGCGACGGTGACCGGCACGTCGGACGCGATCCTGCACGTGCTGGCGCGCGACATGAGTCACCTGGAGGCGGCCCTCGAGCGCATCCGGTCGAGCGCCGACATCGAGCGCAGCGAAAGCATCGTGGTGTTGTCGAACCTCATCGACCGGATGAGAACCTGAACAGGCCGCGGCGTGGCGCTCCCCGACCATGAGGCGCCAGTCAAATTTGCTATCGCAGGCGATATCACATTCACGGATCGTCTGATGCCCCGAAGCTGGTACTGATGTGGCGCACGTGATTCAGCGACCGAATGTGGCCGCAATGATGCGCCGCAACCTCGACGGCCGCGCAGTCGGCGGCCGACGAGAAGCGTAGGGCCAGGGCCTGTTTCGCTCGGGAACGGAGTCGGCCCGGATGTGTTTGAGCTGCGTTCGCAGGTGCTGGCGCAGGGCGTGCAGGTCCGGATCGGTCCACCGGTTGATCGCCTCGATCGGGTCGGCGGTCAGGTCGTACAGCTCCCACTGGTCGTCGAGCGGGGACGTCCGGTACGCCTCTCCCCCGAGCCCGCTTGCCGCCAGGTGCCGCACTCCGGGCTCCGTCCAGGTACTCGGGTCGTCGAAGGTTCGTACCAGCTTCCAAAGATGGCCGCCGCCGGCGGCCGTTGCCTCGTCGACGCGAACGACCAGCCCCTCGAAGTTGGAGGCGGTGTAGGCCGGCACCCGGATGCGCAGCGGCGCAGGCGGATTGACCGTACGCCTCAGCCGGCGGCCCAATCCCGAGGCGCCGCTGTCTCCCTCGAGCATGTTGTCGCGGGTCATCAGGTAGACGGCACGGGTCTCGTCGGCCGCGGCGCCGTCCACGACCGGCATCAGGTTGCGGCCCGGTAGCTGGTGCACTTCCGAAAACGTCTGAGCGAGCGTGGCACCCACCGCGGCCACGTCGACGCCCGCCGCCCCCAGCAGGGTGGGGACCAGATCGACGTGTGAAGTCGGCGCCGTGATCCGCCGCGGCCGCGTCGCGTACCCGCCGATGCGCGCGATGACGAAGGGAACGCGGGTGGCCTCGTCGTAGAGGTTGAACCATTTCTGGTGCAGGCCGCCGTGGGCGCCCAACAGATCGCCGTGGTCGGCCGTGCGCACCAATACCGCGTCGTCCGAACCACCTTCGGTGACCGCCCGCCTGACACGGTCGATCGGTCCGTCCACCTCGGCGTGCAGCCGGTAGTACAGGTCGCGATAGCGCTGCGCGTTGCGCTCGTAGGTTCGGTCGATCGCGGGCGCGGGCCCGTACCCGGAGTAGTAGGCCTCGCGAAAAGCGATCTGCGCCGCCGGTTTGGTGGACAGGTCTTCGTCCGCGGTGGGCGCGGCGGGCACCGCGGGCGGGTCGAGCGGCGACGGCTTGACCGGGCTCCGCCGCGACCAGGCCGGGAAGAGCACGATGTCGTGGGGATTGACGAAGCTGGCGACAAGAAGGAACGGGCGCAGCGCGGCGGGGTCGCCGTCGCGGCGACGGGCGTAACGGTCGGCGAGCCACGCGACCACCCGGTCGGCGATCAGCGGGTCCCGGCGGACGCCGGCGTCAGCCAACGCCGCACCGTGCGGCTCCGGCCCGACCCACCCGGAGAAACCGAACGGCCCCAACGGATCCGCCTCCAGGTAGCGCCGCACCGCGGCGGCGTCGACGGCACCGTTCTCGTCATTGGTGGGCAGCGGTCGGCCGGTCCGGGGGTTGGTGAGATCGGCGTGCGAGATGTGCCACTTGCCGTCGTAGTGGGTGTCGTATCCGGCAGCCCGGAACCAATTGCCCAGTGTGGGCACCTCGCCCGGCCGCAGCCAGCGCATGCGCGAGTCGTCGGCGGTCTTCCCGATGCCATCGGTCTGGGTGACGCCGTGCAGATCGGGGTAGTGCCCGGTGAAGATGGTCGGGCGGCTCGGCACGCACGCCAGCGAGCCGCTGTAGTGCCGGGCGAAGCTGACGCCGTGGTCGTCGAACCACTGGCGGCCGGTCAACGTCCGGTCGCGCCATGCGAGCACGTCGGGATCCTCGTACGGCGGGACCGCGCGTTCCTCGTCGGTCATGATGACGATGACGTCGGGGCGATCAGACACCGGCGTGCTCCAATCGATTCGCGAGCCCGGCAAGCATGGCCTCGGACTGTCGCGCGAGGAAGCGGCACAGGACTTGTTCGGCCAGTCTTTGCGTTGCGCGCGGCCCGATTTCGACAGTGCTGGTGAGCGTCACCAGAGTCCGGCCCGATTCGCCGGCGGCCGCTGCCAGCGTCCAGCGGTTGCACACCCTGCGCAGGCGGCTGGGCAGGCCGTCGATGTCGTAACCGAGGGCGCGGGGCGGGTCGAACTCCGTGATGCGCTCGACGAAGGCGTCACGATTGACCTGCACGCGCCGTGCGGTGCCGACGGCCTCCTCATCGGGTCCGGAGAACAAGACGCACGAGTGGTCGACGTTGCCGGCCCACGAACTGATCGACCCGAAGTCTGCGAGTGTTTCCCAGATGTCGCCGATGCGTGCCGCGATCGTGCGAGTCCGCTGAATGTCGGCCACCCGCTCACGCTACGCGAGGCCCTAGTGAGTCAGGTGGAATCCCTAGTGAGTCAGGTGAAATATTGTCTCGATCGCCACCGCCGCGCCGCTCACCGCCAGGGTCACCGCGAGCGTCGCCCAGTCCCCCAACCTCGGCCGCGCTGGATCGGCGGAGAGCTGACCGATGCCGCCGCGAGCAGTGATCGCGTCGCCCATCTCGTCGGCGCGCCGCAGAGTCACGACGACGGCGGCGGCAACCAGGTCGATGGAGTTGCCCGCCGTCTGCCGAACGCGGGCCTTGCGACTCGATGGCATATGGTTCGGCCGCAATCGACGGGCGGCGTAGAGCACCTGGAATTCCTCGATCAACAACGGGAAGGCGCGTAGCGCCAACGCCAAGGCCACGGCCCACTCATCAACCGGAATCCGCAGCCATTTGAAGGGGCGGCCCAGAATTGTCAAAGCCGGCGCGATTTCGGCGACATTGGTGGTCCAGGACACCATCGCCCCCAACCCAAGCAAAACGACCGACAGCGCGCTGATCCGCAGGAAATTCAACGCTCCGCCAAGCCAGACGCTGACCCCGCCGATCGATATCGCCGGGCTACCACCGGCGAGGGCGGCGGTCAGAAAACCCAATGCCAGCAGGACCCACAACCATCGCGGAATCGACGGAAGCGCACCCCGGGGGATGCGAGCGATCCAAACCGCCGCGAGCAGCAGCGCCGCCACCGACCCGATCGTCACCCAACCCGGGTAGAGGGTCAGCAACACCGAAACACCGAAAACCACCAGGAGTTTCGTGCCGGCCCATAAGTTGTGGATGGCGGACCCGCCGGGCACCGGAACCAAAAGCACCACCGGACGAGAGGTGCGCCGGCTGCGGCCGGATGCGGGGCTCGAGGCCGCGGTCACGGCACACCCCCTGCCGCGGCGGTGGCCGACACCGCTTCCAGCGCACCATTTCGCAGGTGCAGGGTCCGCGGGCACACGGCTTCCAAACCGCCGAAGTCGTGCGAGATGACGACCACGGTGAGACCTCTGTGCCGGCGCAGATCCGCCAGCACCCGCAGCAGGCCCCGCTGGCTGCCGATGTCCAACCCAGCCAGCGGCTCGTCGAGGATCAGTACGCGTGGCGAACACGCGAGCAGTCCGGCCAGCACGACCCGTCGCATCTGGCCACCGCTGAGCTGGTCGATGCGCCGCTTGCCCATCGCGGGTTCCAGTCCGACCGCGCCCAGAGCGGCGGCGACCCGGTCTTCGTCGTCGTGCGAAAAGCCCGCAACGGAAGCAACTTCCAAGCCGACATGGCTGCGCATCAATTGCAGCCTCGCCGTCTGAAACGACAGCGCCACCGCTCCGACGTGGTCACGGATCGGCTCACCGTCGATCAAACAGGCGCCGACGGTCGGAGCGGTCAGCCCGGCCATGACCCACGCCAGCGTCGACTTGCCCGAGCCGTTGCCGCCGTGAATCAGAATGCCGTCGCCCTGCTCCACCACGAAGCTGACATCGCGCAGCGCGGTCTTGGCCCACGGTGTCCCGCTGTTGTATTCGTGTCCGACCCCGACGATTTCGAGCACGGGCTGGTGGGATGCGCGCGGAACCGCGATGACCGGCGACTGGGCCGGCGGTGAGTCCCCCACGGTGTTATCTGGGGAATCGCTGAGGTTGATCGTCCGGTCGGCGGACGCGGCCTCGTTGTCGAAGTGCGTGATGTGCACCAGGGCGGTCCGATGCCGTTTGGGCAGGCCCGACAGCACATTCAGCAGGACCTCGCGGCCCTTTTGGTCGATCATGCTGGTGAACTCGTCGGCGATCAGCAACGCTGGTTCCCGAGCGAGCGCCGCGGCCAGCGCCAGGCGCTGCAGTTCCCCACCGGACAGGCTTCCGGTGTCACGTTCGGCGAAACCCCCGAGCCCCACTTCGCTGAGCAGATGGTCGACGTCGACCTCGGTGCCCGGCGGCAGCCCCCAGACCACATCATCGGCGACCCTCGTGCCCAGGACCTGGCTCTTCGGGTGCTGCAGAACGAGCGCCGTGCCGCCCAACATGCCCAACCCCACCGCGCCCGGGCGGTGGACGGTTCCCGACGTCGGTTGCCTGCCCGCCAGGATCAGCGTCAACGTGGTCTTCCCGGACCCGTTGGCGCCGATGACGGCGACGTGTTCGCCGACCTCGAGTTCCAGGCTGAGCTCGCGCAGCGCGTCCTGCTTGGCGTTGGGGTAGCGGAACCGGACCTTGTCCAATCGCACCGGCACGGGCCCGATCGGGGCGTCGGGGCTTTCGTTCGGCGCATCGAGTTTGTGCACATCCGGAACGTTGCCCATGCGGTCCAGCAAGCGGGAAAGCGCCCACCAACCGATCAAGGACGACAAGATGACCCCGTAGGTGACATACATGAGCATGAGCCAGGGCCAGTAACGCAGCCCGAATTCGAAGCACCGCAGCACGTCCGCACCGAGCCACTGCAGGTCAAGCCGGTTCAGGAAGGCAATGACACCGTCGACGTTGGCCTTCATCACCTCAAATATCAGATGCCGCAGCCGATTCAGCACCGCAAGAAAACCGACTGTCGCCGCGGCGACGGCCACCCCGGCGATCAGGGACGCGACGACGACGGTTGGTGTGCCTCTGCCCCGGCGCTTGACCGATCCGGTCAACCCGCCGATGTATGCACAGTTGACCACCGTCAAGAAACCGCCCAGTCCCGAGATGAGGAAGGCGATCATTGCGGCAGCAAATGTCGCGGCGAGCAGCACCCGAACCCGGTAACGGTAGGTCAGTAACCCCATCGGCACCGTGCCCAGCAGTGCCAATCCCTGCGCGAACGGGATCACCCCGGCGATGATCGCGATGACCGCGCAGAGCGCCCCCATGACCGCGGCCTGCGCCAATTCTGCCGGTTGTAAAGGTCCACCCCGATGGCGCGAACGGACGGGGCGACGGGCATTCACTTCACTGATTGTGCCAGCCCGCCGCACCAAGTCGCTTCAGCACACCTGGCGACTTTCCGGCCCGGTTCTGGCCGGTGATCTCGTCTCACTTAGCAAAGCTATGGAACGATGGGTATATGGACAGAGTTGTCGAGAGCCCACACGTCGAGGCCCAGCAGCTGGGGGCGGATCTGCTCGCGGTGGTGGCGCGGCTCAACCGGCTCGCCACCCAGCGGATCCAGATGCCTTTGCCCGCGGCGCAAGCCAGGCTGCTGGCCACGATCGAAGCCCATGGAGAAGCCCGAATCGGCGACCTCGCCACCGTCGATCACTGCTCGCAACCGACCATGACCACCCAGGTGCGCCGGCTCGAAGACGCCGGCCTGGTCACCCGGACGGTCGACCCGGGGGACGCCCGCGCCGTCCGGATCCGCATCACCCCGCAGGGCAAACGCATGCTCAACGCGGTGCGGGCGGACCGCGCCGCGGCGATCGAACCCCAGCTCGCGTTGCTCGAGCCGGGCGACCGCCAAGTGCTGACCGACGCGGTCAAGGTATTGCGCCGGCTCCTCGACAATGCGTCGCCGGCCGGCCGGCGTAACACGCTCTGACGGCACGACCCCGGTGAAGAGCCGACGGCCAGCGGGTAGACACTAAGTCGAGCTGACCGGTGTGACGAAAGGTGGCGGCCATGCGGCCCGAGGCTTCCGCGTTCAGGGCCTCTCCGTTGACCGTGTGGGTCGGGCCGACGCGGTTCGATTTCGCCCCGGGCCGCGATGTGATCGTCGGCTACGGCCCGGCCTGCGACATCGCCCTCGAGCGCCTCGGAAATCCGACCTCGCCGCCGCCACCGCCCCGCCCGGAGGTGGTGCTGCGGTTCGCCGGCACGCACTGGTTGGCCATCGACCTGAGCCACAACGGCATCTTCGTCGACGGTGCACGCGCGTCGACGGTGCAGCTCCGCGACGGTCAGGCGATCGGCATCGGCGACCCGCAGCGGGGGCCGCGGCTGGTCTTCCAGATCTCTCCCCCCGCCGCTCCGCCCGGGCGGCCTGCGCGCCCGGCTCCCCCACCCCCCGCCTACCGGCCGCCGCCACCCCCGCCGCCCGCTCCCGCCTGGCCGCAGCCCGCGCGTCCGACCGATCCCAACCTGCGCGCGCCGACCGAGCGCGAGACCCAACGCATGCGCGTCGTGCCGCCACAACCGGCCGCCGCCGAGCAGCCCGTGCGTGCCGACCCGGCGCCGCCCGCTCAGCCGAGTGCGGCCGACGCCCCGGAAAAGGGCGGTCCGGGCCTGATCGAGCGGATGATCACGTCCAAACTGCGCGTCGCCCGCCCGTCCGCGCGCGCCGCCGAGCCGAACGCCACCTACCGGTTGCCGCTCAAGGCCGACGCGCGCACCGTCGGGGTGACCGCATACCAGCTGGGGCTCGCCGTCGACGGGCGCGAGATGTTGTCGGGCATCTCGTTCGCGGCCCGTCCGGGCATGTTCACCGCGGTCGCCGGGCCGTCGGCCGCACGCAACTCCGCGCTACTCGGTCTGCTCGCCGGCACCACGCAACTCAGCTCGGGGCGCGTCACCGTCGACGGCCACGACGTGCACGCCGAGCCGGAGGCCATGCGCACCCGCATCGGCATCGTGGCGCACGACGACCGCCTGCACCGGCAGCTCACCGTCGAACGGGCCGTGGGGTATGCGGCCGAAATGCGCCTGCCGCAGGATATTCCGCGCGAACAACGCGACCGGGTGGTCAGCCAGGTGCTCGAGGAACTCGAGCTGACACCGCATCGGGCCACCCGGATCGGCAAGCTTTCACCCGAGCTGCGCCGGTGCGCCGCGCTGGCGGTCGAGCTCGTCACCCGGCCGACACTGCTGGTGGTCGACGAGCCGAGCGCCGGCCTGGATGCGGGGCAACAACGTCACGTGATGGCGATGCTGCGACGCCAGGCCGACATCGGCTGCGTGGTCGTGGCGGCCGTGTCGTCGCGAACGTCGTCGGCGAACCTCGATCTGTGCGACCAGGTTCTGGTCCTCACCTCCGCCGGCACGCCGGCGTTCCTCGGGCCGCCCTCGCAGATCGACTCCGACATGGGCACGGCCGACTGGCCCGAGGTGCTCGCCCGGGCGGGCGCCGACCCCGACGGAACCCACCGCGCGTTTCTCTCCCGGTCGCCGGCGTCGGCGTTGACGCCGCCGGTGATCGCCGCGCCGTCGCCGCCGCCCGCCGAACCCCCGTTGGCGCGGCAATTTCGGCTGCTGGCCCGCCGCGACGTCCGGCTCTTCTTCGCCGCCCGCCTCTACTTCGTGTTCGTGGTGCTGCTGCCGTTCCTGCTGGCGGGTCTAACCCTGCTGATTCCCGGAGACTCCGGCCTTGCCCGGCCCAGGGCGGGCAGTGCCCACCCGCACGAGGCCATCGAGATCCTGGCCGCCCTCAACGTCGCCGCGGTGATCATCGGCACCGCGCTGACCATCCGGGCCGTGGTGCGCGAGCGGCGGGTCTTCCGCCGCGAGCAGGCTCTCGGCCTGTCGACCGCGGCCTACCTGGCCGCCAAGACCCTCGTGTTCGGCCTGGCCGCGGCCGTCTTGACGGCGATCGTGTTCACCATCGTCATCGCCGACAAGGGTGGGCCCGCGCGTGGCGCCGCCCTGTTGCACGACCCGACGGTCGAGCTGTATGTGAGCGTGGCGACGACGGCGATCGTGTCCGCGCTGATCGGGCTCGCGTTGTCGGCGCTGGGCACGTCGCTGCGTGAGGTGCTGCCGCTGCTGTTGCCGGTGATCCTGGTGTCCGCGCTGTTCAACGGAAGCCTCGTGCAGCTGGTGAGCACGTGGGGCTTTCAGCAGATCGCCTGGTTCGTGCCCGCCCAATGGGGTTTCGCGGCATCGGCGTCCACAGTCGACCTGCGCAGGGTCGACGCGCTGGCCGCCGGGTCCCAAATGTGGACCCACTACAGCGGTTGGTGGGTGTTCGACATGAACATGCTGGTGCTCTTCGGCGTGGCGGCGGCGGGCTTCGCCCTCTACCGGCTGAGGCCCGGGCGGCGCGAGTCCCCCAAGCCGTCACATCGCGAACAACAGGAACTGAGTGACCTGACTCGGTGAGAAGTTGTTGTCGCTGACCAGCACCACCGATTGGCGACCGTCGGGCAGTTTCGGCCCCAGCGTGATGCCCTCGACATTGTCCAGCGGGGAGAGCCCCGGTGTGGCGGACAGGTCGGCGGCCAGGGTCTTGCTCATGGGGGTGACGGCCGCGTTCCGCATCGATGGGGTGGCCAAAACGTCTGTCGCCGCTCCGATCTCGGCGCGGTAGATCCGCACGGTCGGCGGCAGGGCCGCGGATCGTTCGATCACCAAGAAGGCGGTGTCCGACAGGGCGACCAGATCGGAGACACCGTTGACGTGGGCGGGCGGTGCCGGCGGCTCCATCGGGTAGGCGTATTGGGCCGTGGGCGTGCCGGTGGCGACGTCGAACTTGGTGATCCGGGTGAGCACGCGGTGGCCGCCGTCGTTGAGCGGCCCGTCGTTGTAGCCGGGGTCCTCCATCGCGGCGAACAGCGATCGGCCGTCGGGCGTCAGCGCCAGGCCCTCCAGCGCCTTGTCCCTGCGCGGACCCGTGCGCTGCGCGGACATCGCCAGATTGGGCGGCAAGGTGAACTGGCCCAGGTAGGCACCGTCGAGCCCGGCGGTTCGGATCCAGGGATCGAGCAGCACCGGTCCGGCGGTGAGGCGCTCACCTTCGGAGGACCAGTACAGGCGCTGGCGGACGGGGTCGAACGCGATGCCTTCTGGGTCGGGGGGAATGACCGGCGGCGCGGCGCCCAGCGTGAGCGGCGGGAACGGCCTGCCGGAGGGGTCGAGCAGCGGATGGGTGCCGGCGAACGTGACCTTGTCGATTCCCTTGTCCGACAAGGACAACTGCACGGTATAGAACCGGGCCGGATTCTTCTTGGAGCGGTCGTCGCTGACGACGTAATAGAGCTGGCGGCCGGCGTCATAGCTGAGCGCCGACAGGCCGCCGATGACGGTGCCGTCGAAGGTGGCGTCGAAGGGGACCTGCGACTGGCCCAGATACGCGAGCATCGGCCGCGGCGCGGGCGCCGCCGCGGGTGGATGCCCGGACGCGCAGCCGGCCAGCGACAGGGCGAGACACATGCTCGCCACCCACCGCCTCATAGTCGAGAAACGTAGCGCCGACGCGCGCCGGACGAAAACGCCGATCGGCCCGCCCCGGCCCCAGGGTCGTTATTCCCGCAGCGCGAATCGCAGGATACGGTCGATTTATGGCGCCAGATAGCACAAGCATTGCCGAGCAGCTGCGCAACGCCCTCGACGGGCGGTGGCGCGACGTGAGGAACCAGCTGCGGTCCACCATGAGCGAGGAGCTGTTCCGGCCGCACTACACCCCCAACACCGTGATCGCGCGCACCAAGGTGGCCGAGCAGATGCGGATCATGGCCGCGTTCGGCGCCGCCGCCGACAACTTCCGCAAGGAGCACGGCGGCACCGGTGACATCGGCGCGGCGATCACGATGATCGAGATGCTGGCGATGTCGGACCTGTCGCTGATGGTGAAGGCGGGCGTGCAGTGGGGGCTGTTCGGCGGCGCCGTGGAGAACTTGGGCACCGAGCGCCACCACGAGGCCTACGTCAAGAAGATCATCAGCCTCGAATTGCGGGGCTGCTTCGCGATGACCGAGACCGGACACGGCAGCGACGTGCAGTCGCTGGAGACCACCGCGACCTACGACCCGGCCACCGAGGAGTTCGTCATCGACTCCCCCACCCCGACGGCGCGCAAGGACTACATCGGGGGTGCCGCCGAAACGGCCACCATGGCGGCGGTATTCGCGCAATTGATCACCGAGGAGAGCGGTGAGCCGGTCAACCACGGCGTGCACTGCCTGCTGGTTCCGATCCGCGACGCCGACGGCAACGACCTGCCCGGGGTGACGACGTCGGACTGCGAATACAAGGGCGGCCTGCCCGGCGTGGACAACGGCCGCATCGTCTTCGACCACGTCCGCGTCCCGCGGGTGAACCTGCTGAACAAGTACGGCGACGTCGCACCCGACGGCGCCTACAGCTCGCCGATCGACAACCCCAACCGCCGGTTCTTCACCATGCTCGGCACCCTGGTCCGCGGGCGGATCACCGTGGGCGGCAGCGCGGGCGCGGCCGCCCGTGTCGCGCTGGACATCGCCACCCGATACGCGTTGCAGCGCAGGCAATTCAGCGCGCCGGATGACGAGTCCGAGGTGCTGATCATGGACTACCTGGTGCACCAGCGCCGGCTGTTCCCGTTGATCGCGAAGTCGTACGCGCTGCAGTTCGCCCAGAACGAGCTGGTCAGCAAGTGCCATGACATCCAGACCGCCGACGCGGTCGACGCCGACGAGCAGCGCGAGTTGGAGGCGCGCGCCGCCGGGTTGAAGGCGGCCAACACCTGGCACGCGTCCCGGGCGATTCAGGAGGCCCGGGAGGCCTGCGGCGGCGCGGGCTACATGGCCGAGAACCGGCTGGTCGCGCTGCGCGGCGACACCGACGTGTTCACCACCTTCGAGGGGGACAACCACGTCCTGACGCAGTTGGTGGCCAAGGAGCTGCTGACGGCCTACGCCGACGACATCCGCAGCATGAGCCCCGTCGAATGGGTTCGCTTCGCCGCCAACACCGTCGGCGAGCGGGTCGTCAAACGCACTGCGGCAGAGACGATCATCCAAACCATCGTGGACGCCCGGCAGGACAGCGAGGAAGAGGGCAGCCTCTTCAACCGCGGCACGCAGATCAAGATGTTCGAGGACCGGGAGGAATATCTGATCGCGTCCGTCGCTCGACGGCTGCAGGCCAAGTCCAAGGAGATGTCGGAGTTCGACGCGTTCAACGCGGTGCAGGACCACGTGCTGCACGCCGCGTCCGCGCACATCGACCGGGTGGTTCTCGAAGCGTTCGTCGCCGGCATCGACGCCTGCCCGCACGAGGAGGCCCGCGAACTGCTGGGCATTGTCTGCGATCTGTACGCGCTGTCGGTGATCGAGGACGACAAAGCCTGGTACATCGAGCATCGGTACCTGTCGACCGAGCGGGCCAAGGCGGTCACCCGGGGGATCAATGACCGGTGTCGCGCGCTGCGCCCGCACGCGCAAACGCTCGTCGACGGTTTCGGGATCCCCGAGCAGCTGCGTTACGCCGAGATGCTGCACCCGGAGAACTTGGCGGACGCGGTCACGAGCTGACGGGCTGCTCGCCGAGCATCTCCCAGCCGGGCCGTGCCGCGTCCCGTTGCGGCCGAACATATCTGACCCAGGTCACGATCGCGGCGCCGACGTAACACATCAGGAAGACCCAGAACGCCGGCGTCTCCGTCCCTGCGCTGGCATAGGACTGTCGCAGGGCCAAGTTGATCACCACTCCCCCCAGCGCGCCCAGCGACCCGGCGAGGCCGATCAGCGCTCCCGACCGCACGGCCTCCCAGTGCCGCCGTTCGGCGTCGCCGATACCCAGCGCACGGCTTCGCTCCGCGACCACCGAAGGGATGAGCTTGAACACCGAGCCCTTGCCGACGCCGCAAAAGATGAAGAGCGCAATGAATCCGATGATGTAGCCGATCGTCGTGAACGACCCCACCGGCTCGCCGGGCCCGCGGGTGAGGTCGTCGTGGGTGCTGACGGCGACCAGGAATCCACCGGCGGCGATCATGGCGGTCAGGACGGTCAGCGTGACGCGGCCGCCATCGAAACGATCGCCCAGCCTGCCGCCGGTCACCCGCGCGATCGATCCCAGCAGCGGTCCGGCGAAGGCGATTTCGGCAGCGTGCAGCGCGGCCTGCGCGTGGCTTTGCCCGGCCGCCATCAAATTGTGCTGGAGCACTTGGCCGAAGGCGAACGCGAAGCCGATGAACGAGCCCGCGGCGCACATATAGAGGAATGAGATCGCCCAGGTGTCGGGAATGGCAAGGACGGACCGCACATGGGAGACCTCGATGGAGTGGTCGAGGTTATCCATGAACAGCGCCGCGCCGACACCGACGACCGCCAGCAGCACCAGATAGACGGCGCACACCCAATACGGCTGCCGGTGGCCCGCGGTGGCCAGCACCACCAGACCGACGGCCTGGACGGCCGCGGCGCCCAGGTTGCCGATCCCGCCGGTGAGCCCCAGCGCCATGCCCTTGCGCCGCTGGGGGTAGAAGGATTCGACGTTGGCCAGCGACGCCGCGTAGTTCCCGCCGCCCAACCCCGTCAGCGCCGCGCACACCAGATACGGCCACAAGGGCAGGCCGGGATGGGCGAGCAGCACAATGGCTCCCACGGTCGGGATCAGCAGCACGAACGACGACAGCACCGCCCAGTTACGCCCGCCGAACCTGGCGGTGCCCATCGTGTAGGGGATGCGCACGAGCGCACCGACGAGGGCCGCGGTGGCGCCCAGCAGCAGCTTGTCGCCGGTGGAGAATCCGTAGACGTCCTCCGGCATGAACAGCACCATGACCGACCAGAGGTACCAGATGGAAAAGGCGGCGTGCATGGTCGCGATCGACCAGATCAGGTTCCGGCGGGCGATCGTGTTGTTTCCGGCTTCCCACGCCACGAGATCCTCTGGGTCCCACTGCGAGAGGCGTCGCGACCTGCCCATCAGACCTGCCTTCCACGCCGGATCCAGTGCCGGGCACCGGTTGTCAACGATGACAGGGCTTGGCCGGTGACGGCGGAGCCCGGCGTAAGAGTCTACTGAATAAAGCCTGTGAAACTCGCGATTCTCGACAACGGCGTCAGGGCAATCACCTGCCGCCCGGACCGCGAAGCCGGACCCGCCGCGTGCGTGCCCGGCCGATCGCGGGGAAGGGTCGCGCCGCACGCATCCGCTTGCGGCGCAACGTCATTGGTTGGGGATCTTGCCGATCGCTCTCAGCTTGCCGTCCGGGCCGATCTCGAACTTCACCGTGCCGATACCGGTGGGGCAGCACGGCTGATCGTTGCCCTTCGACCATTGGTACTGAACCGCGATGGCGTCGTCAGAAGGCGGCAACACGGTTATGTACGGCTTGGGATTAGGGGTTGGTGGGCCCAGCGGCCTGTCGTGATCGAAGAACAGCAACTGCTGGCCGGTGGATTCGCTGGCGATGGTCGGGATGATCTGCACCCAGTACAAGCGGCACTTCTTGGCATGCCCGCGAGCGATTTCCACCCACGTGGTACCCGGCACGGTGATGGGAACCGACGCGATCGCCCGCTGCACGGTGTCGGGTCTCGGCCCGTCGGACTCCTTGCATTTGTCGGGTGAAACCGGCGGCGCGCCGGCCTCCTTCCCGCCGCAACCGGAGGCCAGCAGGATCAGCAGGATCACCATCAGCTGACGCACCCGGTGAGCTTAGCGAAGGCTGTGAATGTCCCGTTTGTTTGGTCGGAGACCACGTTCTGACAGGGCAAGCCCCCGGCCGCCCGGGTAGCCTGATGCGGAGTCGGCCGGTCGACGATGACCCATGCTGACCTGGGGGTTTACGGCATTTCCGAGAGTTCACGGACGCGCTTCGTCGCGTGAGAGGAAGCCGTAAAGCGGGGGAAACTCCCGATACCCGGTGCCGAAACATCCTCATCGCACCATTCGACGTAAGCCCGTTGCGCTCACAGGAGGGAAGTGCGTGGCCAGGGAGTCCATGGCGTCACACGACGATGCCGTGAACACCATGTGCGCATACTGCGGCGTCGGATGCGGAATGGTGCTGCAGGTCACAACCGATCCCGACAGCGGTCGGCGTCACATCGCGAAGTCGATTGGGGACAAAGAACATCCGGCTAACTTCGGCCGGTTGTGCACCAAGGGCGCCACCACTTCGGACGTGCTCAACGCACCCGGCCGGATGGAGTCGGCGCACCTGCGCGCCGACCGCGGGGAACCCGTCGAGGCCGTCGATATGGACAGCGCGATCACTCAGTGCGCGAACCGGTTACGGGCGGTCATCGACGCGCATGGCCCGGATTCCTTTGCCATGTATGTGTCGGGCCAGATGTCCATCGAGGCGCAGTACCTGGCGAACAAGTTGACCAAAGGCTTCATCGGCACCAACCAGATCGAGTCGAACTCACGGCTGTGCATGGCGAGCGCCGGTTCCGGCTACAAGCTCTCCCTGGGCGCCGACGGGCCGCCCGGCTCGTACCAAGACTTCGAACACGCCGACGTCTTCTTCGTCATCGGCGCCAACATGGCCGACTGCCATCCCATCCTGTTCTTGCGGATGATGGAGCGCGTCAAGGCCGGGGCCAAACTGATCGTCGTCGATCCGCGCCGCACCGCGACCGCGGAGAAGGCCGACCTGTTCCTCCAGATCGCCCCCGGTTCCGATCTGGCACTCCTCAACGGGTTGCTGCACCTGATCGTCGAGAACGGACACACGGAACCCGAATTCATCGCCGATTTCACCGAGGGGTGGGAGGTGATGCCCAGCTTCCTGGAGCAGTACGCCCCCGACACGGTCAGCGAGATCACCGGGATCCCCGAAGACGACATCCGCACCGCGGCGCGGATGATCGGCGAGGCCGAGAATTTCGTGAGCTGCTGGACCATGGGCCTCAACCAGAGCACCCACGGCACCTGGAACACCAACGCGATCTGCAACCTGCACCTGGCCACCGGCGCGATCTGCAAGACGGGCAGCGGCCCCTTCTCGCTGACGGGCCAGCCCAACGCGATGGGCGGCCGCGAAATGGGTTACATGGGACCGGGATTGCCCGGCCAGCGCTCCGTCCTGTCCGCGGACGACCGCGCCTTCGCCGAAGACCAGTGGGGCGTTCCCCGGGGGACGCTCCGCACCGAGGTCGGTACCGGCACGATCGACATGTTCTCCCGGATGGCCGAGGGCGAAATCAAAGCATGCTGGATCGTGTGCACCAATCCCGTTGCCTCCGTGGCAAACCGGAGAACGGTGCTGGCCGGCCTGGAGCGCGCCGAATTGGTCATCGCCCAGGACGCCTTCCTCCAAACGGAGACCAACGAATACGCCGACGTGCTGCTGCCGGCGGCCCTGTGGTCGGAGGCGGAGGGGGTGATGGTCAATTCCGAGCGCAACATGACGCTGTTCCAGCCGGCCGTCGCCGCCCCCGGTGACGCGATGCCCGACTGGCAGATCATCGCCCGGATCGCCTGCGAAATGGGATATTCGGAGGCATTCAGCTATAACTCCGCCGAGGAAGTCTTCGACGAGATCAAGCGATTCTCGAACCCGAAGACCGGCTACGACCTGCGGGGGGTCAGCTACCAGAGACTGCGTCGAAGCCCGCTGCAGTGGCCGTGCGCGCCGGGCCGCCCGGGCGACCGCAACCCCATTCGCTACCTCAACGACGGGGTGAGTCAGGCCCGGCGGGTCCGCGAGGACGGCACCGCACCCCGGCTGGCCTTCCCCACCGAGAACGGCCGCGCGGCGTTCTACGCGCGCCCGCACCTGCCGCCCGAGGAAATGCCGGACGACGACTATCCATTCCTGTTGAACACCGGCCGCCTGCCACACCAGTGGCACACGATGACCAAGACGGGCAAGGTCGCCAAGCTCAACAAGCTCAATCCCGGGCCGTTCGTCGAAATCCATCCCGGGGATGCCGCACGGCTGGGAATCACCGACGGCGACGCGATAGAAATCGCTTCCCGGCGCGGTCGCGCCGTGCTGCCCGCCTCGATCAGCGACCGGGTGCGCCCCGGCAACTGCTTCGCCCCGTTCCACTGGAACGACGTGTTCGGCGAATACCTGGCGATCAACGCGGTCACCAACGATGCGGTGGACCCGATCTCGAACCAACCGGAATTCAAAGCGTGCGCCGTCACGTTGGCGAAAGTCGCCGCCTCCGCGGCAGATCCGGCCGCCTGCCCCAAGCCGGCGGTGGACACCGAAACCCCAGAATCCGCGCCCACGGAGGTATCCGAAATCAGCGTGTCACAGGTTGATACCCTGGCCGAATTGCTCGGTGTGGCAACGAAACCCGTGCCGGAATTCGACGAGCTCGGCCGCTCCTACCTAGCCGGCATGTTGACCGCGCTTCGCTCGGAAGCCGGTCGACGCACGACCGGTGTGCCGACGCTGCCCCAAAGCGCTCCCTTCGATTCGGGCACCCGGCTATGGGTGGACGGTCTGCTCGCGGGCCTGTTCTCGCGCAATGAGGTTGCCCGACCCACACCGGCGCCGGCACTCGACAAGACCGCGATCGAGCCACCCGGAGCCAAGCCGGCCCAACGGGCACCCGTCGTGGTGCTGTGGGCGTCGCAGACCGGGACCGCCGAAGAGCTCACCTCCGAGGTGGCCGCGCGGCTGGGCGACACCCGGTTGCCGGTCGCGGTGCACGCCATGGACGACTTCCCAGTGGCCGAGCTGGCGACGACGCGGGAATTGCTGCTGATCACCAGCACGACCGGTGACGGTGAGCCGCCGGACAACGGAGCCGGCTTCTGGCGGGCGCTGACGACAGACGGCGCAGCGAAACTCACCCACACCCGTTATGCCGTGCTCGCCCTCGGCGACTCGAACTACGACGATTTCTGCGGTCACGGGCGCAAGCTCGACCAGCGTCTCGCGGAGCTCGGAGCGACCCGCATCGTCGACCGGGTCGACTGTGAACCCGATTATGAAGACAGCGTTGCCAAGTGGCTGGGCGGTGTCATCCAGGCGCTGTCCCGCACGCCCGCGCCGGTGGGCCGCGACGGCGGTGCGCCGGCGGCGGCCACCTCCTCGGTTGCCGCGCCGGCCCGGCCGGCCAACGGGTCGGGGGCGGTCGGGTACACCAAGAAGCATCCGCTGATCACCGACATGGTCCGCAACACCGTGTTGAGCCAGCCGAAATCGGCAAAAGACGTGCGGCATCTGGTTTTCAGCCTGCCGGAAGAGACCGTGAGCTACGAGGCCGGCGACGCGCTCGGCGTGTGGCCCCGCAACAGCGACCAACTGGTCGACGAATGGCTGTCGGTCACCGGACTGGACGGACAGACCCCGGTCGAGGTCGGCGAGCACGGTCTCATGTCGTTGCGTTCAGCGCTCACCGAGCGCATCGAGATCGCCCACATCAGCCGGGACCTGGTGCGGTTCGTGCAGGAGCGCACCGGCGACCCGACACTCGCCGAGCTGCTGAGGCCGGAAAACAAACGCGCACTGTCGGATTGGACGTGGGGGCGGCAATCCATCGACCTGCTGGCGCAGCTGCCGGTCTGGGCATCCGCCCATGAGTGGCTGCGGGTCCTCAAACGCCTTCAGCCGCGGTTGTACTCGATCTCGTCCAGCCCCAAGCAGCACCCCGGGGAAGTTCATCTGACGGTGTCGCCGGTGCGCTACAACTTCCAGGGCGTCCCGCGCCGCGGTGTGTGTTCGACGTATCTTGCGGACCGCTCCCCCGGCGATCGGGTCGCCGTCTATCTGCAGCAGTCGAGCAACTTCCGCCCGCCCGGCGATCCTGACACCCCGATGATCATGGTCGGTCCGGGGACGGGGATCGCGCCGTTCCGCGGTTTCCTGCAGGAGCGCCGCGCGCTCGGCCACACCGGGCCCAACTGGCTGTTCTTCGGGGAGCAGCACGCCGCCACCGACTACTACTACCGCAACGAGCTCGAGCAGATGCGGGACGACGGGTTCCTCACCGAGTTGGACCTCGCGTTCTCCCGGGACCAGAGCGAGAAGGTGTACGTGCAGCACCTGATGCGTCAGCGCGGCGCCCAGCTGTGGCGCTGGCTGCAGGACGGGGCGCAACTCTACGTGTGCGGTACCGCCGACCCGATGGCCAAGGACGTCGACCGCGCGCTCTGCGAGATCGCGGCCGAGCACGGCAGCCTCGATCCGGATGCGGCCAAGGAGTACGTCCGGTCGTTGAGCGCCGACAAGCGCTACCACCGCGACGTCTACTAGGCCTTCGGGGTCCGCCCGACTCGTAATACGACGGAAACGTCGCGCGCGTATTGCTGAAACAACCTCGCTGCACCATTCAGTCATTGGTGGCGCCGAGGAGGGACGTACGCGTGGCTCTGGATTTCGAGGGGCCCCTCGAGGACACTGTGCAGGCCGTCTGCCCGTTGCGGTGCCGGCTGCGGCGTGGGGCCGACGGCGACGACGGTGACCAGGTCGACTGGGCCGGGTTGCCGATCAATTTGGACTTGGCGTTCTCGCCGCAGCAGCGCGACAAGGTGTACAGGCAGCACCTGATGCGCAAGCGCGGCACGCAGCTTCGGGGACATCTTCGGGCCGGCTCTCACCTGTGCGTTTGCGAAGAGACCGCCGACGACGGACAGCCCTAGCCGCAGCGCTCCGCACGCTCACGCAGCACGATTTCCCGTCGGCAATTAAGGTCAGCGCGAGCGTAAAACATTACCTGCGAAAGCAATTCCGGCCGGATACGCTTGCTGCGTGGCCGATAATCCGTCGTCATACCTGGTGCTGGCGTCGCAACGCAGTGGCAGCACGCTGCTGGTCGAGTCGCTGCGCGCCACCGGCGTGGCCGGCGAGCCGCAGGAGTTCTTCCAATACCTGCCGGCCACCAGTCAGGCGCCACAGCCCCGCGAGTGGTTCGCCGCCGTGGAGGACGAATCCGTCCTGCGCCTGCTCGACCCGCTCGATGCGGGAACTCCGGACCTCGCGCCCGCCGAGATCTGGCGCGACTACATCCGCACGGTCGGGAGAACGCCGAACGGGATATGGGGCGGCAAGCTGATGTGGAATCAGACGCCGCTGTTGTTGAAGCGCGCGAAAAACCTACCGAATCGCAGCGGCGATGGCCTGCTGGCCGCGATCACCGACGTAGTGGGCGAGGAGCCGCTCTTCATCTATGTGCATCGTCCCGACGTGGTTTCACAGGCGGTGTCGTTCTGGCGGGCGGTGCAGACGCGGGTGTGGCGAGGGCGGCCCGACCCCGTTCGCGACGCGCGCGCCACCTATCACGCCGGCGCGATCGCGCACGTCGTCACCATGCTGCGCGCCCAGAATGAGGGCTGGCGGAACTGGTTCGCCGACGAAGACGTCAAGCCCATGGAGATTCCGTATCCGGTGTTGTGGCGCAACCTGACTCAGGTGGTGGCCGCCATCCTGGAGGCGTTGGGGCTCGACCCGCGGCTGGCTCCCGAGCCGATGCTGGAACGCCAGGCCGACCAGCGCTCTGACGAGTGGGTCGACCGGTACCGTGCCGATGCCGAGAAGTACGGCCTGCCAACCTGACCGCAAGAGCAGCGAGGGACTCGGCAAACGAACAGGCAGGACGGCCGAAATCCGTGGATGTCCTATAGTGGGGCCTATGCAACAGGCCACCCAGCCGTGCCTCGCCCTTACGCGCCGCCTCACCGTGCGCTGTTGTTGTCGCTGTTGTTGATTTTCTGACGTCGCAGAAGTCCTCGCGTAATCCGCCGGTTTGCGGGCGCCAGCACAGGTAACACCCGTGGCCGCCCACGCGCGTTAGTCAATGTCCAGGAGATCAACCCACCGATGACCATGTTCCCCACCCGCCACCGCGGCGCTGCCGCATTCGACATCCCCAGGCAGGGCGACGAAGCTTGTACTGACATCGTTGAGGAATACAGATGAGCATCGCAGACAACGTCACGCAACTAATCGGAAACACGCCGCTGGTCCGGCTGAATCGGGTAACCGAAGGCGCGGTCGCCGATGTCGTGGCGAAGCTGGAATTCTTCAATCCGGCGAACAGCGTCAAGGACCGTATCGGGGTGGCCATGCTCGATGCGGCCGAACACGCGGGTCTGATCAAACCCGACACGATCATCTTGGAACCGACGAGCGGGAACACCGGCATCGCGCTGGCGATGGTGTGCGCGGCCCGGGGCTATCGATGCGTACTGACGATGCCGGACACGATGAGCACCGAACGTCGAATGCTGTTGCGCGCGTTCGGTGCTGACATCGTCCTGACGCCCGGCGCCGACGGTATGGCAGGTGCCATCGCCAAGGCCGAAGAGTTGGCCAAGAACGACCAGCGGTACTTCATACCTCAGCAGTTCGAGAACCCCGCGAATCCGGCGATCCACCGCAAGACCACGGCCGAAGAGGTATGGCGAGACACCGACGGCAAGGTCGACGTCTTTGTCGCCGGGGTCGGCACCGGCGGCACCCTCACCGGTGTCGCCCAGGTCATCAAGGAACGCAACCCATCGGTGCAGATCGTGGCCGTGGAACCCGCCGCGTCCGCCGTCTTGTCCGGAGGGCAGAAGGGACCTCATCCCATCCAGGGCATCGGTGCCGGATTCGTGCCGCCGGTGCTCGATATGGATCTGGTTGACGAGGTCGTCACGGTCGGAAACGAAGAGTCGCTGGAAATGGCCCGACGGTTGGCGCGGGAGGAGGGGTTGCTGGTCGGCATCTCCTCGGGCGCGGCCGTGGTGGCCGCGCTCCAGCTGGCCCGCCGTCCGGAGAACGCCGGGAAGCTCGTGGTGGTGGTGCTGCCCAGCTTCGGCGAGCGCTATCTGAGCACCCCGCTCTTCGCCGACCTGGCGGATTAGCCATGCTCGCCGAGATACGACGTGACATCCGGGCCGCCAGGGAACGTGACCCGGCCCGCCCGACCACGCTGCAGGTGATCTTCGCTTACCCCGGCGTGCATGCCATCTGGGGCCACCGGATCAGCCACTGGTTATGGAACCGCGGCGCACGACTGGCCGCGCGGATACTCAACGAAGTCACTCGCATCCTGACCGGGGTTGATATCCATCCCGGCGCCGTGCTCGGCCCCGGTCTGTTCATCGACCACGCCACCGGGGTCGTCATCGGAGAGACGGCCGAAGTCGGCGAGGACGTCACGCTCTACCACGGGGTCACCCTGGGCGGCAGCGGCAGGGACACGGGCAAACGCCACCCGACGATCGGTGACCGGGTGGTGATCGGTGCCGGTGCCAAGGTGCTCGGCGCGATCAAGATCGGCGAGGACAGCCGGATCGGCGCCAACGCCGTCGTCGTCAAAGAGGTTCCGTCGAGCGCCGTGGTCATCGGGGTCCCCGGACAGGTCATCAGTCGCCACGGCCGAAGCAGCCCAGACGACTCGATGATGCCCGACCTCGTCGGCGTCAGCCTCCAGTCCCTGCTCACCAGGGTTGCCAAGCTGGAAGCTTCGAACGACGGCCAACAATCCGCCCGCGTCATCCGGCCACCAGAAGCCGGGGTGTGGCACGGCGAAGACTTCTCGATCTGAGGGTCCACATGAGCACTGTGGTGGTCGTCGTGACAGCGCTGATCGCGGCACTCGGAGCCGCCAGCGCGGCAGGCGTGCTGGTCAATCGGCGCTCGGGGGCGTTGCGCGAAACGGCTCCGGGCCTGCCGCAGGACACAGCCGACCTCGGCTTGTCCGAGGTCGGCCCGACGGTCGTGCATTTCACCGCCGCCTGGTGCGGCCCCTGCGCTTCGGTACGCCGCGTGGTCGAGCAGGTGTGCACGGATCTTCCCGACGTGGCACATCTCGAGCTCGACATCGACGCCCACCCCGCCGCCGCCAAACGGCTTTCGGTGCTGTCGCTGCCGACCACGTTCATCTTCGACGCCGGGGGCCGTCAGCGATACCGCAGCGCGGGCGTGCCTAAGGCCGCGGAGTTGCGTCAGGCGCTGCAGCCCCTGTTGGCTTGATCGGCCCCGCCGGCGCCTCAAACACTCTTCGAGATGCGTTCACCGCGATCGACGCTACGGTTGCCCATGGGGCCAAGTAGGGGACGGAGATTGCGATGAGCGACGCGCACGCGCCGCGGATCCCGCCGGCACTGGCCGCGCCGAGCCTGAACCGCGGAGTCGGCTTCACGCACGAGCAGCGGCGGCGACTGGGGCTGATCGGACGACTTCCCCCGGCGGTGCTCACGCTCGACGAGCAGGCCGACCGGGTGTGGCATCAATTGCAAAGCCTGGCAACGGATCTGGGCCGCAACCTGCTGCTGGAGCAGCTGCATTACCGCCACGAACTGCTCTACTACAAGGTGCTCGAGGATCATCTGCCCGAGCTGATGCCGGTGGTCTACACCCCCACCGTCGGGGAGGCCATTCAACGGTTCTCCGACGAATACCGCGGGCAGCGGGGGCTGTTCCTGAGCATCGACGAGCCCGACGACATCGAGGCGGCCTTCGAAACCTTCGGGCTGGAACCGGACGACGTCGACCTGATCGTGTGTACCGACGCCGAAGCGATCCTGGGCATCGGCGACTGGGGCGTGGGCGGCATTCAGATCGCGGTGGGCAAGTTATCGCTGTACACCGCCGGCGCCGGCATCGACCCGCGCCGCTGCATCGCGGTCTCCCTGGACGTCGGCACCGACAACGAACAGCTGCTGCAGGATCCGTTCTACCTGGGCAACCGTCACGCGCGGCGGCGCGGCGCCGAATACGACGCCTTCGTCGACCGCTACATCGAAACCGCCCACCGGCTGTTCCCGAAGGCCATCCTGCATTTCGAGGACTTCGGGCCGCTGAACGCCCGGCGGATCCTGCATACGTACGCCGACAAGTACTGCGTGTTCAACGACGACGTCCAGGGAACCGGCGCGGTGGTCGTCGCGGCCGTCTACGGCGGATGCCACGTCACCGGGGTGCCGATGCGCGACCAGACGGTGGTCGTCTTCGGGGCCGGGACGGCCGGGATCGGGGTGGCCGATCAGATCCGCGACGCGATGGTGTCCGACGGCGCCACTCTCGAGCAGGCCACGGCACAGATTTGGCCGATCGACAAGCAGGGCCTGCTGTTCGACGACATGGACGACCTCCGCGATTTCCAGGTGCCCTACGCCAAGAACCGCGCCCGGCTGGGGGTGGGCACCGGGGATCGGGTGGGGTTGGTGGACGCCATCAAGCTCGCCTCCCCCACCGTCCTGCTGGGCACCTCGGCCGTGTTCGGCGCCTTCACCGAGAAGGTCGTGGGGGCCATGGTCGCGTCCTGCGAGCGTCCGATGATCTTCCCGCTGTCCAACCCGACCTCCCGCATGGAGGCCGTGCCGGGCGACCTGCTGCAGTGGTCGGACGGCAAGGCGCTGATCACCACCGGCACCCCCGTCGCCGGGATCGAATACGACGGCACCACCTACACCATCGGGCAATCCAACAATGTGCTGGTGTTCCCCGGGATCGGGCTTGGCATCATCGTCGCCGGGGCCCGGCTGCTGACCAAGGGGATGCTGCAGGCGGCAGCGAAAGCCGTTGTGCGACAGGCTAGCCCGTCAGATCCCGGGGATTCGCTGCTGCCCGACGTCCGGGACTTGCGCGCCATTTCGACGGCCGTCGCCGAAGCCGTGTATCACGCCGCCGTCGCCGACGGTGTGGCCACCCGGACGCACGCCGACCCGCGGCAGGCCGTCCTGGCCACCGTGTGGACCCCGGCCTACGACTAGCCCCCGGCCGATGGGCCGCCCCCGGGATCGTTCGGATGGGGCGCCAGCGGCGGCCAGAGCGCCGGACACTGAGAGTCTCAATGGCGAAAATCACCTGGCTCCCCCGCCTGGACTCGAACCAGGAACCTATCGGTTAACAGCCGAACGCTCTGCCAATTGAGCTACAGGGGATCATCACGATCGCGGGACGACTCTAGCGTACTGGCACAACCGCGCCCAACTGGACGCCGGGACGGATCGGGCGCGCACGGACCCACCCGGGTGAGGCAGGATGGGAACGGTCGCTAGTCGGGAGGAACGCTTTGATCCGGTATGTCGTGGTGCTTGGACTGGGTTACGTGCTGGGCTCGAAGGCCGGGCGGCGCCGGTACGAGCAGATCGTCGGCACCTATCGCGCGATGACCAGCAGTCCCGTGGCCAAGTCGGTGATCGAAGGGGGGCGCCGCAAGATCGCCAATCGGATCTCCCCGGACGCCGGATTCGTCACCGTCGCCGAGATCGACGGCCAGACCGCCGTCATGGAGCGCGGCGCCGACCGGCCGGCCGACGAGGCCCTCACATCGTCAGATCGTCGCCGCTAGCCTGCTCGAGCAGGCTGCGCCGGTAGGCCTCCATCGCCACCAGGTCACCGAACAACGCGTGGTACTCGTCGCCCTGTTCGATCGGCGACATGCGCTGCAGCTTGGATTTCACCTCGGCGATCTGCCGACCCATCCACACTTCCTGCAGCCGGGCCAGCACGCCGGCGATGTAGCGCGGCAGCTTCTCGTCGTCCACCCGGACGGCCTCCACGCCGAGCTCGTTGACCAGGCCCGCGGTCAAATCCGAGCCGGCCCGCTGGCGCACCGCGTCGATCCACTGCGCCCCGGTGACGCCGCTCGACGTGCCGCCCGCGGCCTCGATGGCGCCGCGCACGGCGGCGTAACCGGGGTGCGTGAAGCTTTCGACCGTGAGCGTGTCGAACACCGGCCCGGCCAGCGCCGGGTACTGCAGCGCCGACTTGAGCGCCTCGCGCTGCGGCCACAGCGTCGGGTCACGCGGGTCTGGGCGCGCGGCGGTGGGTCGGGCCGGGGCGGTGGCGCGGGCCTGCTGGGCGGCGCGGCGCGAAGCGTCCGGGCCGGGTCCGCCCCGCGGCTGGGCCGGCGACTTCTTGGCTTGACTGCGCACCCGCTCGATGACCTGCGCCACGTCGTCCCAGCCCACCCAGCCGGCGAGCTGGCGGGCGTACTCGTCGCGCAGGGTCGGGTCTTTGATCTGGCCCACCATCGGCACGCAACGGCGCAGCGCCGCGACCCTGCCCTCGGCGCTGTCCAGGTCCATCTCGGCGATGGCCGTGCGGATCGCGAACTCGAACAAGGGCGTGCGCCGCGCCACCAGGTCGCGCAGCGCGCCGTCGCCGGACTTCAGCCGCAGATCGCAGGGATCCATGCCGTCCGGGGCCACCGCGACGAAGGACTGCCCCGCCAGGTTCTGCTCGCCGCCGAAGGCCTTGAGCGCGGCCGCGCGGCCGGCCGCATCACCGTCGAAGACGTAGATCAGCTCGCCGCGGAAGAAACTGTCGTCCATCATCAGGCGGCGCAGCATCGACAGGTGTTCGTCGCCGAACGCGGTGCCGCACGACGCCACGGCGGTGGTGACGCCGGCCAGATGCATCGCCATCACGTCGGTGTAGCCCTCGACGACGACCGCCTGGTGGCCCTTGGCGATGTCACGTTTGGCCAGATCGATGCCGAACATCACCGACGACTTCTTGTACAGCAGCGTCTCGGGGGTGTTGATGTACTTGGCTTCCATCGGGTCGTCGTCGAACAGGCGGCGCGCGCCGAACCCGATCACCTCACCGGCCGCGGTGCGGATGGGCCACAGCAGCCGCCGGTGGAAGCGGTCGATGGGGCCGCGGCGGCCCTGCCGCGACAGGCCGGCCGCCTCCAGCTCCTTGAACTCGAATCCCTTGCGCACCAGATGTTTCGTCAGTGAGTCCCACCCGGAGGGCGCGAACCCGCAGCCGAAGCGACGGGCCGCCTCGGCGTCGAAATTGCGTTCCGTCAGGTATTGGCGTGCCGTTGCGGCCTCGTCGGATTCCAGCGCCGACGCGTAGAACTCCGCCGCGGCCGCGTTGGCCGCGACGAGCCGGCTGCGACTGCCGCGGTCGCGCTGCACGCTGGTCGCCGGGCCGGTGTAGCTGATCGTGTGGCCGATCCGGTCGGCGAGCAGCTCAACGGCCTCGACGAAGGTGACATGTTCGATCTTCTGGATGAACGCGTAGACGTCACCGCCTTCCCCACAGCCGAAGCAATGGAAGTGGCCGTGGTTGGGCCGCACGTGAAACGACGGCGACTTCTCGTCGTGAAACGGGCACAGGCCCTTGAGGGAATCGGCCCCGGCGCGCCGCAATTGGACGTAGTCGCCGACGACTTCCTCGATGCGGACCCGCTCGCGGATGGCCGAGATGTCGCGATCGGGGATCCGCCCCCGGCCCCGTGGCCGGGCGTCGTCCTCCGCCGCGCGCGGGTGGTGCCCCCACGAACCTGCCGGGCTGGACATCGGCTCAGTCTAGAGCGCCGAGCCGGCCGGCTATCCCGTTCCGATGACGCCGCATGCCACCCGCTCCATCGCGTTGTCGCTGTATTCGGCGCCGTGCAGCATCAACGCTTTGCCCTCGCCGCCCAGCAGGACGTCCCGCGTGAACGCATCGGTGGTGGTCACCAGGTAGGCCGAGCCGTCCTGACGTACCTCAAGCGATGTCAGGTCACCGCTTTCGGGCTTCCCGGTGTGGCCGGGCGCGTTGTAATGACCGCCGGCGGACAGGAAGTTGCCGGGCGCACCGCCGGTCGGGGCGACGGAGTTGGGCTCGCACTTGCCGATCTGGTGGACGTGCATGCCATGGAAGCCCGGCGAGAGGATGCCGCCGGCCACCGTCTTGACGGTGACGGTGACGTACCCGCCGGTGAAGTCGAACGTTGCCGTGGCGACGGACCGCCCGTCCGGCGTCTTCAGTTGCGCGCTGAGCGATTCGCCGTTGGGCGCCGGCGTCGTCGTCTCGCCCGACGACGAGGGTGCGGCGCTCTTCACCGGAGGGGTGGTGCCGGGCTGGGTGCTCGCATGTTGTGGTGAGCTGCAGGCGGTCATGGCGACGACGGGAAGCCCCACCGCGAGGGTGGCGATACCGCTGAGTTTGGTCATGTCGGGCAGCCTAGTCCGCGACGGCGACGGCGACGCCGTGGGATGACCTGCGGCCTCTCGGCTAACCGGTGGTCTGGCGGGTGTCGATGCGTTCCAGCCGGCCCTCGGTATACGAGGCGATCTGATCGACGACGACCCGTAACCGGGCGCGGTCGTCGGCGGCTGTGGTGAAGGCCGCGGCGAAGACGGGGTCGAGCGTTTGCGGCGCCCCGGAATACAGCCACTGCGCCACCCGGTGGATCCGTTCGCGCTGCAGGGCCTGGGTGTGGAGATGCCGGGGATCGGACATGATGAATTGCAGGGCAAGGATTTTCAGCAGAGCGACCTCCGCGCGCACGAGGTCGGGGACCAGCAGGTCGGCCCGGTAGCGCACCAGCGGCCCGGGACCGGCCGCGGCGCGGGTGGTCGCTACGGCGGCCGACGCGAACCTGCCGACCAGTTCGCTCGTCAGTCGCTTGAGCGAGACCGACGCCGCCAGGGTGGCGTCGTACTTGCCGACCGCGGCCACCACCGGCAACGCCGCGAGCCGCGCCGCGGCCGCCATGAAGTCGTCGGCGCGGACCCGCAGGAATTCGCTCTCACCCAGTTTGGCCAGCGCGGCCGCCTCGTCGTCGTCGGCGAGCACGCGCAGGTCGATGCGCTGGGACACCACCCCGTCCTCGACGTCGTGGACCGAATAGGCGATGTCGTCGGCCCAGTCCATCACCTGTGCTTCCAGGCACATCCGGCCTTCCGGCGCGCGGGCGCGAACCCAGGCCGCCGGCTCGCGGTCCTCGTCGTAGAACCCGAATTTGCGCTTTCCCTCGCCGCGCGGCCACGGATACTTGGTGACGGCGTCCAGGGACGCGCGGGTCAAGTTGAGCCCCGCGCTATTGCCTTGTTCGTCAAGCACTTTGGGCTCGAGGCTGGTCAGGATGCGGAAGTTCTGCGCATTCCCCTCGAAACCGCCGTGGCCGGCGGCGAGCTCGTCCAGGGCGCGCTCGCCGTTGTGCCCGTAGGGCGGATGGCCGATGTCGTGGGCCAGCCCGGCCAGCTCGACCAAGTCGAGGTCGCAGCCCAAGCCGACCGCCATCCCCCGGCCGATCTGGGCCACCTCCAGGGAGTGCGTCAGCCGGGTGCGCGGGGTGTCACCTTCGCGGGGCCCGACGACCTGCGTCTTGTCGGCCAGCCGGCGCAGCGCGGCGCTGTGCAACACCCGGGCCCGGTCACGGGCGAAGTCGGTGCGGTGCTGACCTTCCGTACCCGGCAGGCCCGCAGTCTTCGGCGCTTCGTGTACCCGCCGTTGACGGTCGAAGTCGTCGTAAGGGTCTTGCCGATTCGTGGTCACCGCAGCACAGTCTGCCAGGGAATGCCGGACGACGGACCGGCCGCCGCACGGCTGTTTGCCCGGATCACCACCGGGCTAAATTGGCTTAATGCGCATGCGCACCGCCCGCCTGCTGACTCTGGTCGGGACGATCCTCGCGGTTGGTTTCGGCGGCGGGCTGCTCGTGGCACCCGGCGCCGGCGCGCAACCCCCGCTCCGGCTGGCGGATTACGTCACCGACAACGCGGGCGTCCTGTCGGATTCTGGCCGCGCGGCGGTCACGTCGGCGGTGGCCAGGCTGTACACGGATCGCCACATCCGGCTCTGGGTGGTCTACGTCGACGACTTCGCCGGTCAGAACGCGGTGAACTGGGCCCAGCGCACGATGCGTTCCAGCGATCTCGGCGACTACGACGCCCTGCTGGCCGTCGCCACCACCAGCCGTGCGTACGCCTTCCTGGTGCCCTCGACCGTCAAGAACGTCAGTGCACGCCAGGTCGATGACTTGCGGCACAACAGGATCGAACCCGCGTTGCACGACGGCGACTGGAGCGGCGCCGCGGTCGCGGCGGCCAACGGGCTCGATACGTCACCGGGTTCGTCGGGCCGGGTCGCGCTGCTGGTCATCCTGGCGCTCATTCTCGTCGCGGTGGCGGTCTTGCTGGTGGTCATGCGTTATCGCGCCCGACGGCGAAGGGCGGCCGACCTGGCGGCGGCCCGGCGGGTCGACCCCACCGACGCCGGTGCGCTGGCCGCGGTACCGCTGCAGGCCCTCGATGACCTGTCCCGCGCGCTGGTGGTCGAGGTCGACAACGCCGTGCGAACCAGCTCCAACGAACTCGACCTGGCGATCGCCGAGTTCGGCGAGGAGCGGACCCAACCGTTCACCCAGGCCGTCAACAACGCCAAAGCAGCTCTGTCCCAATCATTTACGGTGCGACAACAGCTGGACGACACCACACCCGAGACACCCGACCAGCGCCGCGAGCTGCTCACCCGGGTCGTGGTGTCGGCGGCGCGCGCCGACCGCGAACTGGAGTCGCAGACCGAAGCCTTCGAGAACCTGCGCGATCTGGTGATCAACGCGCCCGCGCGGCTGGACACGCTGACTCAGCAGTACGTCGAGCTCACCACCCGGATAGCACCCTCCGAGCAGCGACTGGCTGAGCTGCACCACCAATTCGACGCTGCCGCACTGACTTCGGTGTCCGGCAACGTCTCGGGCGCCAAGGAGCGGCTGGCATTCGCCGACCGCAACATCGGCACTGCCCGGGATTTGGCCGCCGAAGCGGTCAGCGGCCGGCAGGCCGGTTTGGTCGATGCCGTCCATGCCGCGGAGTCCGCGTTGGGGCAGGCGCGGGCGCTGCTCGACTCGGTGGACAACGCGGCCACCGACATTGCGCACGCCATCGACCGGTTGCCGTCGGCGATGGCCGACATTCAGGCGGACATCGAGCGCGCGGGCGAGCTGCTACAGAAAGCGCGAACCACCGAGTTCGCCCACACCGGCGATCTGCTCGCGGCGCGTGACGCTGCGGCGCGGGCCGTCGACGCCGCGCGCGCCGCAGCCTCCACGGATCCGCTGGGCGTATTCGCACAGCTGGCCAAGGCGGATGCCGATCTCAACGCGGTGCTGGTCACGCTGGCGCAGGAGCAAGCCACCGCCGAACGGCTCACCCGGTCATTGGACCAGGCGTTGTTCACCGCCGACACCCGCGTGCGGGCGGTCTCCGACTACATCGACACGCGGCGGGGCAGCATCGGCCCGGAGGCCCGCACCCGGCTCGCCGAAGCCAAACGGCACCTGCAAGCCGCGCGGGACAAGGGGGCGACGAACCCGGCCGAAGCGATTTCCCACGCCAACGCGGCGTCGACGCTGGCCGCCCAGGCGCAGTCGTTGGCCAATGCCGATGTCCAGTCGGCTCAGCGGGCTTACGCCCGCGGCGGGGGCGGCGACTGGGGGGCAATGCTGGGGGGAATCATCATCGGCAACGTGCTCAGCGGCGGCATGCGGGGTGGGTTCGGCGGCTGGAGCCCGACGTCATTCGGGGGATCATCGGGGGGAGGGTCGTTCGGCGGCGGCCTCATGGGCGGCGGCCGCTTCTGAGCCGCCCGCCCTGAACCCGACCGTCAGCCGGCGGCCGGTGAATGCGGGATCACGCCTCCGCTGCGCGGCATTTCGAAGTGGGGTTCGGTCTCGCCGTCCCATCGCTTCCATTCGGTCCACTGAGTGGCGTCCGCAACCGCGACCGCGGCCGGGGCGTCGGCGGCCGCGTCGACGGTGTCGGCGCTCACTTCCGGCTTCGGGGCCCAGTGGTCGTAGTCGTCCGGCGGCACGGCCACGCCCCATACGAGCGGAACCGACAGGCCGCCGAGCATCCCCGACTCACCCCGAACCGCCGATACCGAGTCATCTGGTAGCGGCGGACCAAGAGGCAAAAGCATGTTGCCCCCTTCCACAGCCGATTTTCGGACGCTGTGGCCGAACCCAATAACACCAAGCAGGCACATCGTAAGCCAAACTCACGACAAATACCCGAAAAACTAGGATTTGCTTTTGGTGAACGTATGCCCGGCCCGGACCGGGCATACGCGAATGGCGGTGGTCGGGCCTTAACCGCCCTTGGTCCGCGGCACCACCTTGGGCCGCGACTGCACCACGTGGGGGTTCTCCCCGCCGCGGCGCCCCCTCTTGTCGGTCTTGTCCCCCTCGGTGCCCCGATCGTCCATCCCCATGGCCATGGCCGATGTCGAACCTGCGGGCGCGGACGATGGAGAGGACGATGCCCCGGTCGCGATCGGGGTCGGTAGCTGGGTGCCCAGCGCCGGCACCGCGAGACTCGTCAGGACCGCAGGGACCGGCATCGACCCCTGCCAGGTCGGCGGCACCGTAATCGCCCCCACGAACCGCGCATTGCCCAACCCGGCCGTGGCCACGCCCAGCCCGCCCATCGACTGCAACCCATGGGCTCCGCCCGCAGGGGCGAGACCCTCCGCGGCCACGGTGGTGACGCCTGCCGCCGGTGCCGCAGGCCCGACACTGTGGGCCAGCACCATCATCGGCGGCATCAGCGCGCTCGCCGGATACATTCCGATCGGCGCGAGCGCGGTCATCGTCGTCACCGGCATCGACGACAGCAACGACGTCACCGACGAGAGGCCGGGGAAGAACGCCCCCAGCACCGACTGCAGCTCGGAAACGAACGAGGCGCCTAGCGACGAGAACGCTCCGAACGCCTGGGACGCCAGGTCCAGCGGCGCCGTCACCAGGCCCGCCAGTCCACCCAGGGCCACCGGCGGGGCGCTGAACGCCGGCAACGTCGCCGCCACCGTCTGCGCCCCGACGTGATAGCCCACCATCGCGGCCACGTCCTGGGCCCACATCTCCATGTACTCGATTTCGGTCATCGCGATCGCCGGGGTGTTCTGACCGAAGAAGTTCGTCGCGATAAGCATGAGCAACCGGAGGCGGTTGGCGATCACCTCCGGGGTGGGCACCGTCGCCATGAACGCCGCCTCGTAGGCCGTCGCCGCCGCCGTCGCCTGGGCGGCCGCCATCTCGGCCTGTCCGGCCGCCGAGATCAGCCACTGCAGATACGGCGTCGAGGCCGCCACCATCGCCGCCGACGAGGGACCCATCCACGGACCGGCGGCCACTCCCGTCACAACTGACTCAAACGACGCGGCGGCGGCCGCCAAGTCCGCGGCGAGCGCCTCCCACGCCGAGGCCGCCGACAACAATGAGCCGGGCCCGGCGCCGCCATACATCAGGGCAGAGTTGATCTCGGGGGGGAAGAAAAGAAAAGCTGGAATCATCACATCCCCAACCCACCGACCGAGTCAACGGCACCTACACCCACACGAACCGACACCACCCCCCGGCGACTAGACACGTGAGGAACACTCGCCTTGAGCCTAAGCCAATGGGCTACCCGAGAACGGTTTTTTACGAAACGTTTAATTACGTGGCGCCGGGGTGTCCGGGCCGGTCAACCGGGCAAAGTCGGGACGCGGGCGGGGCCCGTTCCGGTCCCGGTCAGCAACCCTTGAGCCGCGCGGCGAGATAGTCGGCCACGGCATTCATCGCGACTCGCTCCTGCGTCATGTCGTCGCGGTTGCGCACCGTGACGGCGTTGTCTTCGAGTGAATCGAAATCAACCGTCACGCAGAACGGCGTCCCCACCTCGTCCTGGCGCCGGTAGCGCCGGCCGATCGCGCCGGCGTCGTCGAAATCGATGTTCCAGCAGGTGCGCAACTCGGCGGCCAGGTCGCGCGCCTTGGGACTCAAGTCGGCGTGCCGGGACAGCGGCAGCACCGCGGCCTTGACCGGAGCCAACCTCGGGTCCAGCCGCAGCAACGTGCGCTTCTCCATCACGCCCTTGGCGTTGGGGGCCTGGTCCTCGGTGTAGGCATCGATCAGAAACGCCATGAACGACCGGGTGAGGCCGGCAGCGGGTTCGATGACGTACGGGGTGTACCGGCTATCGGTGACCTGGTCGTAGTACGACAGGTCGGCACCGGAGTGCTTTGCGTGGGTGGACAAGTCGAAATCGGTCCGGTTGGCGACGCCTTCCAGCTCGCCCCACGGGTTGCCGGCGAAACCGAACTTGTACTCGATGTCGACGGTGCGGTCCGAGTAGTGCGAAAGCTTCTCGGCCGGATGCTCGAATAACCGCAGATTCTCCGGGTCGATACCCAGTTCGACATACCATTGCAGCCGGGTGTCAATCCAATACTGGTGCCATTCCTTCGCGGTCGACGGCTCGACGAAGAACTCCATTTCCATTTGCTCGAACTCGCGCGTTCGGAAAATGAAGTTGCCCGGCGTGATCTCGTTGCGAAAACTCTTGCCGATCTGGCCGATACCGAACGGCGGCTTCTTGCGCGCGGTGGTCACCACGTTGGCGAAGTTGACGAAGATGCCCTGCGCGGTCTCGGGACGCAGATAGTGCAGGCCCTCCTCGGTCTCGATCGGCCCGAGGTGGGTCTTGAGCATCATGTTGAACTCGCGCGGCTCGGTCCACTGTCCCTTGGTGCCGCAATCCGGGCAGACGATCTCGGTCATCGGCACCGAGTCGGGGTCGTCGATCCCCTTCTTGGCCGCGTAGGCCTCCTGCATGTGGTCCTGACGATGCCGGTGGTGGCAGTTCAGGCACTCGACCAGGGGGTCGTGGAACACCTCGACGTGGCCGGAGGCCACCCAGACCTGCCGCGGCAGGATGATCGACGAATCGATTCCGACGACGTCGTCGCGCCCGGTGACCACCGAGCGCCACCACTGCCTCTTGATGTTCTCCTTGAGCTCCACTCCCAGCGGGCCGTAGTCCCACGCCGACCGGGTGCCGCCGTAAATCTCCCCCGAGGGAAAGACGAAGCCGCGCCGTTTGGCCAGGTTGACTACGGTGTCGATGACGGACGCCACGGCGTGGTGCACTCCCTTTCCGGGTTCGAA
The DNA here is from genome assembly GCF_010731595.1 of Mycobacterium seoulense. Classification (NCBI taxonomy): domain Bacteria; kingdom Bacillati; phylum Actinomycetota; class Actinomycetes; order Mycobacteriales; family Mycobacteriaceae; genus Mycobacterium; species Mycobacterium seoulense. Next base: position 2,313,455 of record NZ_AP022582.1, read on the forward strand.
CGGGCGCGCGCGGCGGTCGACCGCTGTGCGCAGAGCATCAGTCATGGTAGCGATCGGCGCCGCGGTCTTTGACATGCGTCATCATGCATGTGACAGTGGAAGTCTGCCGCTCGCGATACCTCCCGGCGGGTTCTCCCACTACCTGGCACTTCTCGAGGTGATGACTCTCCCCCATGGCGATGCTCCCCTCTCCGCCGATAGCGACATGGGATCGGCCATGACCGTCGTTGCCCACGAGCACGACGAATCCCCGTCCGGCGGGCACCGGACGGCGGCGGATTACCCCGTCCCGCCGCCGCGCGAAATTCTCGACGCGGCGGGCGAACTGCTGCGCGCGCTGGCCGCTCCCGTGCGGATCGCCATCGTGCTGCAGCTGCGTGAGTCCCACCGCTGCGTGCATGAGCTGGTCGACGCGCTCGGCGTGCCCCAGCCGCTGGTCAGCCAGCACCTGAAGATCCTCAAGGCGGCCGGCGTGGTCGCCGGGGAGCGCTCCGGTCGCGAGGTGCTGTACCGGCTTGCCGACCATCACCTGGCGCACATCGTCGTGGACGCCGTCGCCCACGCGAGCGAGGACGCGCCCCAATGACAGGCGCGAGCGTCCGCTCGACCCGTCAGCGGGCGGCGATCTCCACCCTGATGGACACCCTCGACGACTTCCGCTCGGCGCAGGAGTTGCACGACGAGCTGCGCCGCCGCGGCGAGAACATCGGGCTGACCACCGTCTATCGCACGCTGCAGTCGATGGCGGCGGCGGGGATGGTCGACACGCTGCGCACCGACACGGGCGAGTCGGTCTACCGCAGGTGCTCCGAGCACCACCATCACCATCTGGTCTGCCGGGGCTGCGGTTCCACCATCGAAGTGGGCGACCACGAGGTCGAGGAGTGGGCGGCGCAAGTCGCGGCCAAGCACGGCTATTCCGACGTCAGCCACACCATCGAGATCTTCGGCACCTGTGCACAGTGCGGGTCCTAGGTTGACCCGAGCCGGCCGAACGCGGCACGGCGGAAAAAAGTTCTGAAAAAAGTGTCCGACACGCGCCCGCCGCGTGCTCCTACCCATGAGTGGCCCACGGGCCGAGACCAGCAGGAACTCTAGGGAAGTGAGAGCACCATGCGGAACCACCGATCGCGCCATCTGCGGCCCGTGCGCACAGACGAGGCTCCGTCACTGCAATTTCGCACCATCCATGGCTACCGGCGTGCGTTCCGGGTCGCCGGGTCGGGTCCGGCTCTGCTGCTGATCCACGGCGTCGGCGACAAGTCCACGGCATGGGAACCTGTGCACGCCAAACTTGCGCGCCGGTTCACCGTCATCGCGCCCGATCTGCTGGGCCACGGGGAGTCGGAGAAACCACGTGCCGACTACTCGTTGGCGGCCTTCGCGAACGGCATGCGCGACCTGCTTGCCGCGCTTGACATTGACCGAGTCACCGTGGTCGGGCATTCGTTCGGTGGCGGTGTCGCAATGCAATTCGCCTATCAGTACCCCCAGCTGGTAGAGCGCATCGTGCTGGTCAGCAGCGGCGGCGTGGCCCAGGAGGTCAGCATGGCCCTGCGGTTGGCGGCGATGCCGTTGGGCAGCGAGACCTTGGCCATGCTGCGCATGCCGGGCGTGATGCCGGCGATCCGACTGTTCGGGCGGGCCATGGCTAACGTGCTGGGCCCCAACAACCTCGGACACGACGTCGCCGATGTGGTGAATCTGCTCGAGGGCTTCCGGGACGCGCGCGCATTGTCGGCGTTCGCGCGCACCTTGCGTTCGGTGGTGGACACGCGCGGCCAGTTCGTCACGATGCTGGACCGAAGCTATCTCGCGCAACCCATTCCGGTGCAAGTGATCTGGGGCGAGGACGACTTCGTGATCCCGGTAGACCATGCCCGGATCGCCCATGAGGCGCTACCCGGGTCACGCTTGGAGATCTTCGAAAACTCCGGGCACATGCCGTTCAAAGACGACCCGGATCGCTTCGTCGGAGTCATCGAGCGGTTCGTCGACTCGACGCGACCGGCTCAGCACGACCAAGACCTCCTACGCTCGTTGCTGCAGACCCGCGTCGGGGATAGCGGCCGGGGATCGGTAGCTGTCGCGCCGACCGAAGCGGCGGTGTCTTAGAGCCCTAACCCGTCACCGTGCGACGGATCGCTGCGCCCGTATCGAGCACCAGCAGAATCAGGGTGCGCAGGGCGTCGTCGGTGAGGCCGCCACCGGGGAAGTTATAGCGCAACATCACGTCGGCGCTCTTGGCCGCACCTTTGCCCGAATTGCGTTGCACGGCCTTCTCGTTGATCTTTTCCACCAGCGTGACGCTGCCGAAGTTGCTGTCGCGGGCGTGCTTGGCGACCTGGTCGCCGATCTTCTTGGTCAGCGGCAGGTCCCAGGCCACGACCTGGGTGAGCGACACCAGGTCGAGGTCGTCGGCGATGTTCACCACCCGCAACGACGCGATGGTCCCGCCGTGGCGCACCGTCAGCGCGCCGTCGGGCTCCTGTTGAACCGGGAGGACTTCGCCGAGGACCGACGCCAGACGCTCCTGCAGTGAGGGCGTCGGATCATCCCCGTGCGGACCCGTTGCGCCCGGCTCCGCCCCTCTTCCGGTCCCCACTACGCGCTCCCGAATCTTCGGTTGCGGGAAGCGTATTCCTCGCACGCCGCCCACAGGTCGCGGCGGTCGTAGTCGGGCCACAGCTTGTCTTGGAAGATGTATTCGGCGTACGCGGCCTGCCACAGCATGAAATTGCTGGACCGCTGCTCCCCCGAGCTTCGCAGGAAAAGATCCACGTCGGGGATGTCGGGCCGCTGCAGGTGCTGGGCCACCGTCGCCTCGGTGATGCGCTCCGGGTTCAGCCGGCCGGCGGCGGCCAGGCGCGCGATTTCCTTTGTGGCCTCGGCGATTTCGGCGCGGCCCCCGTAGTTGACGCAGTAGTTCACGGTGATGACGTCGTTGTCCTTCGTCATCTCTTCCGCGATCGCCAATTCATTGATCACGCTGCGCCACAGGCGTGGACGCGACCCCACCCAGCGGATCTTGACCCCTATCGTCCTGAGGTTCACGCGGCGCATGCGCACCACATCGCGGTTGAAGCCCATCAGGAAGCGGACTTCCTCCGGGGATCGCTTCCAATTCTCGGTGGAGAAGGCATAGAGGCTGAGCCACTTGATCCCGATTTCGATAGCACCACAGACGATGTCGATGACCACCGCCTCACCCGCTTTGTGGCCGTCGGTACGGGTCAGCCCTCGTTGGGTGGCCCACCGGCCGTTGCCGTCCATCACGATCGCCACATGGTTGGGCAATCGATCGGCCGGGATCCGGGGTGCGGCGGCTTTCGAGACGTGCTGTGGCGGCCGGCACGGCCCACCGTCCGCCGACGGCGGCAGTTCGGGAAAGACGACCGGCCACGTCGTCCGCTCGGGGAAGACCGGATAGTCGTCGGGGGCGGGCGGTAGCTGCGGGAAGACGGCGGACGCCCCCCTCCTCTCAGCCTTGCTAGCCACAGTCCTGCTCGACAAGCGTTGCGCGTCGTTCGGCGATGGTGCGGTCGGCGTGATACGTCCGTTCCACCAGTGGCAACGTTTTGAGCTGCCGTTCCAGATGCCACTGCAGGTGGGCGGCCACCAGCCCGCTGACGTAGCTGCGGTGCGATTGCGGGGCCTTGTCGGCGAACTCCCAATCGCCGTCGTGCAGCGCCGACATCAGATCCAGCACGCCCGGCGGCGGTGTCGTCGAACCGGCCGGACGGCAGTGTGTGCAGACGCTGCCCCCGGCGCCGACGTGAAACGCGCGGTGCGGCCCGGGTGTGGCGCACCGGGCGCACTCGGTCAGCGCCGGCGCCCATCCGGCGATGCCCATGGCGCGCAGCAGGTAGGCGTCCAGCAGCAGGTCCCGGGACCGGCGGCCGTCGGCCACCGCCCGCAGTGCGCTCACCGTGAGCCGGTGCAGGTCCGGGGCGGGGGCCCGCTCCTCACCGGCGAGGCGTTCGGCGGTTTCCAGCATCGCGCATCCACAGGTATAGCGGCCGTAGTCGCTGACGATGTCGGTGGCGAACGCGTCGATCGAGACGACCTGGGTGACGATGTCGAGGTTGCGGCCGGGATGCAGTTGCGCGTCGATGTGCGCGAACGGCTCCAGCCGCGCCCCGAATTTGCTGCGGGTGCGGCGAACACCCTTTGCCACCGCCCGAACCAGCCCGTGATCGCGGGTGAGCAGGGTGACGATCCGGTCGGCCTCGCCGAGCTTGTGCTGGCGCAACACCACCGCCCGGTCTCGATACAGCCGCATCACAATAGTTTTGCACCCCGCCGCGACAATGCTGGTATCCGCGCCGGTTAGTCTCGTACCCCGTGATTGGCGCTTCCGAGTCGAGTACCGGGTCCGTTTCCGGATCCGGCGGCCAGCGTCTGCCCACCCTGACTGACCTGCTGTATCAGCTGGCGAGTCGCTCGGTGACCTCCGTCACACTGGTGCGGCGCTCCCTGCATGCCATCCACGCGAGCCAGCCGACGTTGAACGCCTTCCGCGTGGTGCTCACCGAGTCGGCGCTGGCCGCCGCGGCGGCCGCCGATCGCCGGCGGCAGGCCGGCGACACGGCGCCGTTGCTGGGCATCCCGATCGCGGTCAAGGACGACGTCGACATCGCCGGGGTGCCGACCGCATTCGGCACCGAGGGATATGTCGCGCCCGCCACCCACGACGCCGAGGTGGTTCGCCGCCTGAAGGCCGCGGGCGCGGTGATCGTGGGCAAGACCAATACCTGCGAACTGGGCCAGTGGCCGTTCACCAGCGGACCCGGATTCGGGCATACCCGCAACCCCTGGTCGCGCCGGCACACCCCGGGCGGCTCGTCCGGGGGCAGCGCGGCCGCGGTGGCCGCGGGACTGGTCACCGCCGCGATCGGCTCCGACGGCGCCGGCAGCGTCCGCATCCCCGCCGCGTGGACGCACCTGGTGGGTATCAAGCCGCAGCGTGGCCGCATCTCCACCTGGCCACTGCCCGAGGCGTTCAACGGCATCACGGTCAACGGCGTGCTGGCCCGGACGGTGGCCGACGCGGCACTGGTGCTCGACGCCGCGTCGGGCAACGTCGAGGGCGACCGGCACAAGCCGCCCCCGATCACCGCGTCCGACTATGTCGGTATCGCGCCCGGCCCGCTGAATATCGCGCTGTCAACCCGGTTCCCGTACACCGGTTTTCGGCCCAAGCTGCATCCTGAGATCCTGGCCGCGACGCGAGCCGTGGCCAGACAGCTCGAGCTGCTCGGGCACACCGTCGTGCCGGGCAACCCCGACTACGGCCTGCGGCTGTCGTGGGACTTCCTCGCCCGGTCCACCGCCGGGCTGCGGGATTGGGAGGAGCGTCTGGGCGACGGGGTGATCCTGGACCCCCGCACGTTGTCGAACCTGCGCGTGGGTCACGTCCTGGGTCAGGCGATCCTGCGCACGGCGCGGCGGCACGAAGCCGCCGCCCAGCGGCGGGTGGGTTCGATCTTCGACATCGTCGATGTCGTCCTGGCTCCGACCACCGCCCAACCGCCACCGCTGGCGCGCGCCTTCGACCGGTTGAGCGGCTTCGGCACCGATCGCGCGATGGTCGCCGCCTGCCCGGCCACCTTCGCATGGAACGTGCTGGGCTGGCCGTCGATCAACGTGCCGGCCGGGTTCACCTCCGAGGGGCTGCCGATCGGTGTGCAGTTGATGGGGCCCGCAAACAGCGAGGGCATGCTGATCTCGCTGGCCGCCGAACTGGAGGCCGTGTGCGGGTGGTCGACCAAGCAGCCGACGATGTGGTGGAACGCCGAGACGGGCACGCCGCCGGTGGCCGGCGCCACGCCGTCACGGTGAAGCCCCAAGCGGCACAGCGCGGAATGTTGACTTCGCTTGCGGCTTCGGGTTTGCCAATCGCCGTGCAGCACCGCGTGGCGCGTTAAAAGCCCAGCCGACCAAGCTGTTTGGGGTCGCTTTGCCAGTTCTTGGCCACCTTGACGCGCAGCTCGAGGTAGACCTTGGTGCCCAGCAGCTTCTCGATCTGCCCGCGAGCCGCGGTCCCGACTTCCCGCAGTCGGGCGCCGCCTTTGCCGATGACGATGCCTTTCTGGCTGTCCCGCTCGACGTAGAGGATGGCGTGCACATCGATCAGGTCGTCGCGGTCCTCCCTCGGGTTGACCTCGTCGATGACCACCGCCAGTGAATGCGGCAGCTCGTCGCGGACGCCCTCGAGGGCTGCCTCGCGGATGAGCTCGGCCATCAGCGTCTCTTCGGGTTCGTCGGTCAGTTCGCCGTCGGGGTAGTACGCCGGGCCCTCCGGCAGCGCCGCCACGAGCACGTCGATCAGAACGTCCACCTGCTCGCCGGTGGTTGCCGACACCGGGACGATTTCGGCCGAACTGCCAACGAGGTCGCTGACGGCGACCAGCTGGGCGGCCACCCGGTCCCTCGGGACCTTGTCGATCTTGGTGACGATGGCCACCAGCGTCGTTTTCGGTGCGGTCGAACGGATCTGGTCCACGATCCACCTGTCGCCGGGACCGATCGCCTCGTCGGCCGGGATGCACAAGCCGATCACGTCCACCTCGCCGTAGGTGTCGCGGACCAGGTCGTTGAGGCGCTTGCCCAGCAGGGTGCGCGGCCGATGCAGGCCGGGTGTGTCGACGAGGATGATCTGGAAGTTGTCCCGGTGCACGATCCCGCGAATGGTGTGCCGGGTGGTCTGGGGCCGCGTCGAGGTGATCGCCACCTTGGTGCCCACCAGGGCGTTGGTCAGCGTCGACTTGCCGGTGTTCGGCCGGCCGACCAGACAGACGAAGCCGGAACGGAATTCGGTCATGCCCCGGCGTCCCGGCGCTCAGCCATGCTCTTCGGCCTCACGGTCGCCGGAGCCGTTGGACTCGGGCTCGGCCGGGCTCAGCAGGACGGTGCCGACCCGTACCCGCCCCCGATGGTCGGTGCCGCCCTCGGCTTGCAGGCGCAGGCCGTGTGAGACCACCTCGGCACCGGGCAGCGGAACCCGGCCCAATTCCAGCGCGAGCAGACCGCCGACGGTATCGACGTCGAGATCGTCGTCGAATTCCACGTCGTACAGCTCACCGAGGTCTTCGATCGGCAGCCGCGCCGAAACGCGAAAACGCTTGTCGCCCAAGTCTTCGATCGGCGCCGTCTCCGCCTGGTCGTACTCGTCGGCGATCTCGCCGACGATTTCCTCCAGCACGTCCTCGATGCTGACCAGGCCGGCTATCGCGCCGTACTCGTCGACCAAGAGTGCCATGTGGTTGCGATCGCGCTGCATTTCGCGCAGCAGCGTGTCCAGGGGCTTGGAGTCCGGCACGAACACGGCCGGGCGCATCACCTGCGCGACCGTGATGCCCCGACCCCGGTCACCCGAAAGAAAGCTCTGCTGCACAAGGTCTTTGAGGTACACGACCCCGACGATGTCGTCGACGTTCTCGCCGATCACCGGGAGCCGGGAATGCCCGCTGCGGACCGCGAGGTTCAACGCCTGACTGGCAAGCTTGTCGCTTTCGATCCAGATCATCTCGGTGCGCGGCACCATCACCTCGCGGGCCGGGGTGTCGCCGAGTTCGAAGACCGACTCGATCATCCGGCGTTCGTCGGCGGCGACCACGCCGCGCTGCTGGGCCAGGTCGACGACCTCGCGGAGTTCGATCTCGGATGCGAACGGCCCGTTGCGCAAGCCGCGGCCGGGCGTGAGCGCGTTACCCAGGACCACCAGCAACCGGCTGAGCGGCATCAGCAACCACGAAATGAGCCGCAGCGGAACGGCCGTCGCCAACGAGATGGAATACGCATGCTGGCGGCCCAGGGTGCGCGGGCCGACCCCGATGACGACGAAGCTCATCACCACCATGGTCGCCGCAGCGCCGAACAACGCCCAATTCAGGCCGAAGTTGTCGTAGAGGAACAGCACCAGCAGCACGGTCGCGGTGATCTCGCAGGTGATCCGCAGCAGCACGACCAGGTTGATGTAGCGCGGCCGCTCGGCCATCACCTCGGCCAGCGACACGGCGCCGGGCCGCTCCTCGCGCACCAGTTCCTGGACCCGGGCCAGCGACACCGTGCTGATGGCGGCGTCGATAGCCGCGAACATCCCGCCGATGGCGATCAGCGCCAGCGCGCCGAGCAGCCAGGACAGGCCGGTCAATTGCCGGAAGACCTTGACGTGGTGACGGGCTCCCCTACGTCGTCGTCGCTGCGCTTCCGGTTGAGAGCCCAGGCGGTGAGGCCCACGACCACCCCCAACGCCCCGTAGCCCAGGGCCGAGGGCCACCAGGGCTGGGCGGGTTGAGTGGGCTCCTCGTGCGGGCGAACACCCAGCACCACCAGGAAGTTGCCGTCGTCGGTCGGGCCCACACCCGGCAGCGACTGAGTCTTGGTCACCCTGATTTGGGCGCTGGCGCTGCTGGAGTCGTTGATCTGACCCCAGGCCAGGGTGGAGTCGTCCAGCAGGAAGATCGTGTCCCGGCTGCCGGCCGGTTGGCTGTTGTCCAGGCCCACCACCGAGACCTGGCCGACTTCCACGGTCTGGTTGGCGGCGGGGACGGCGACCAAGACGTTCTGATACACCTTCGGCGGTTCCGGCTGCCGGTAGTCCGGGGGTGGGGGGCCGTTGAAGCCGACGGGCGGCACCGAGCCCCCGCCATAGAAGCTGCCCGACGCCACCCAGCCGTCGCCGACAGCGGTGAACGGGACCACGCCGACGGTGGCGGCATCGAGCAAGATGCGGGTGCCGGCCGGCAGGTATGCCTCCCGGTCGGCACCGTTGTAGGAGTAGTGGAACGTCATCGCCTGATTCAGCGGGTTATACAGGGCCGGACGGCGATAGGCGTCGTCGTAGTCGACGTAGTCCCAGTGCCGCGGCCGGATCAGCCGCTGGTTGTCGACCTTGAGGACGTCGACGTTCTCCCGGTGGGTGCTGACGACGTTCTGCACCCGCTGGTTGAAGTCGATCTGCTGCGGCGGCTTCGGCGGGTCGGCGGGATTGACGCGCATCGGCGGTGCGGCCTTGGCCGCCGCGACGGCCGGCGGCGGGACGTCCAGCCCCCGTGGCGGTGCCACCACCGAGACGTTTCTGGACGCGTCGGGGCCCGCCGCATTGATCGTCGGAACCGTGTTGGCGGGCGGCAGATTCGGCGGGATGACCGGCGGCGCGTGCACCGGCTCCGTGTTGGGCGGCTCGTACGGGGGGAGCGCCGGAAGCTGCACCGGCGCCTCGCTCGGCGACGGCTGAGCCCGGCGGGGCGGCGCGGACTGGGAGCACACGTTGGAGGTGTGATACTGCGCCACCAGATATTGACACCACTGGCAGCTGGTGGGGTTCGATCCCGCGCCGGCGCACGGAGCCGCCTCGGCCACCCCGATCGTGCCGGCCACCACCGAGAACGGTGCCAACGCTACGGCGGCTGCGGCCGCGATACCCGCGAGTTGAAGTCGGCTCAATTGTCGAAATACCTCGACTTGTCCAGCAACCGGCGATCCCGCTCCAGTTGACGGTCCTGCCGGTAGGCCTCGACCTGCTCGGCCACCCACTCCTCGAGCAACCGGCCCTGAAGGGCGAACATCTCTTTTTCCTCGTCCGGCTCGCCGTGGTCGTAGCCCAGCAGATGGAGCACGCCGTGGATGGTCAGCAGCGCCAACTCGTGCCCCAGGCTGTGGCCCGCCGCGTCGGCCTGCCCGGCCGCGAATTCCGGGCACAGCACGATGTCGCCCAGCATCGACGGTCCCGGCTCCGGGGCGTCGGGCCGTCCACCCGGCTCGAGCTCGTCCATCGGGAAACTCATCACGTCCGTCGGCCCGGGCAGGTCCATCCAGCGCATGTGCAGGTCGGCCATGGCCGCGGTGTCCAGCAGCACCATCGACAGCTCGGCCGCCGGGTTGACGTCCATCTTGGCGATGACGAACCGGGCGACGCTGATCAACTCCGCCTCGGAGACGTCGACGCCCGACTCGTTGGATACCTCAATGCTCATACGATGCTCGTCGCACTCAATCACCGGCGCCCGCGGGAGCCCGACGCCCGCCGGGCCGCCCGGTTCATCGCCAGCGCGGGGTCTTCGAATTTCGCGTAGGCGTCGACGATTTCGGAGACCAGCCGGTGGCGCACGACGTCCACACTGGTCAGCTCCGCGATATGGATGTCCTCGACGCTGTCCAGGATCTCGATCGCCGACCGCAGGCCCGACCTGGCGCCGCCGGGAAGATCGACCTGCGTGATGTCCCCGGTGATGACCATCTTCGACCCGAAGCCCAGCCGGGTGAGGAACATCTTCATCTGCTCGGCCGTGGTGTTCTGCGCCTCGTCGAGCACGATGAAAGCCGAATTCAACGTGCGGCCACGCATATACGCCAGCGGCGCCACCTCGATGACCCCGGCCGACATCAGCTTCGGGATCAGCTCGGGATCCATCATGTCGTACAGCGCGTCATACAGCGGCCGCAGGTACGGGTCGATCTTCTCGCTCAGTGTGCCCGGCAAAAAGCCAAGGCGCTCACCGGCTTCCACCGCCGGGCGGGTCAGGATGATGCGGTTGACCTGCTTGGTCTGCAGCGCGCTGACCGCTTTGGCCATCGCCAGATAGGTCTTGCCGGTGCCGGCCGGACCGACCCCGAAGACGATGGTGTTGGCGTCGATCGCGTCGACGTAACGCTTCTGGTTGAGCGTCTTGGGCCGGATCGTCTTCCCGCGCCGCGACAGGATGTCCAGGGTGAGCACCTCGGCCGGCGACTCGTTGTCGGTGCCGGCCAGCATGGCCACGCTGTGGCGGACCACCTCCGGCGTCAGCGGCTGACCGTTGGCGACGATCGCGACCAGCTCGGAGATCGCCCGCTCGGCGAGCGCGACGTCGGCCGACTCCCCCGAGACCGTCACGGCGTTGCCACGCACGTGCACGTCGGCGTTCAGGCTGCGTTCCAACGCGCGGAGGTTTTCATCTGCCGAGCCCAACAAGCCGACGACGACATCGGGCGGAACATCGATGCTGCTGCGTACGTGGGCGGCGTTGGCCTGGAGGCCTCCGGCTGCGTCAACAGCGCTGGTCTCGCGGGGCGTCACGTGGCTCTCGATGCCTGCTTTCTCGGCTTGTCGGTGGTTTGCTCGGCTGCCTAAGTCTACGCCCGGGCCCCACGTTGGTCAGCCGTCAGCCGCGGATTTACAGGCTCGAAGCCTCGTCCCATCGCGGGGTGAGCACGCCGAGCGCCCCCAGGGCCACCGCCGCGGCGGTCGACGTGCGCAGCACCTGGGGACCCAACCGCACCGGCGCCGCCCCGGCCTGGGTCAGCGCGGCGACCTCGTCGGGCGCGATGCCGCCTTCGGGGCCCACGACCAGCAGCAACGCATTCGCGCCGCCCACGTCGATGCCCGTCAGCGGATCGATCGCCGACTCGTGCAACGCCAGCACCACCGCTCCGGTGGCCACCTCGTCGCGGATCCGCTGGGCCAGCTCCGCGGTGGACAGCACGCCGTCGACGGGCGGGATGTGCGCCCGTCGGGATTGCCGGGCCGCCGAACGGGCGACGGCACGCCACCGGCGCAGGCCCTTGTCCGCGCGGGCACCCTGCCAACTCGCCACGCACCGGGCCGCCTGCCAGGCCAGGAACGCGTCCGCGCCGGCTTCGGTGGCCAGCTCGATGGCCAACTCCGAGCGGTCGGACTTCGGCAGCGCCTGGACCACGGTCACCGGCGGCCGGGCGGCCGCGACGCTCCAGCGCTTCAGCACCCGGGCCCGCAGGCCGTCGCGGCCGGCGTGCTCGACCTCGCAGTGCGCCAGGCCGCCGGCCCCGTCGCCGAGGGCCAGTTGTTCGCCGGGACGGATCCGGCGCACGGTGGCGGCGTGGAACCCCTCGTCGCCCTCGAGGACGGCCAGCGAGCCGACATCGGGCAGCGCGTCGACGTAGAACAGGGTCGCGACCATGTGCGCGCGTTGCTAAGCGACTAGCGACCGGTGAAGGTTTCGCGCAGCCGGCTGAACAGCCCACCGCCGGCGTGCGTCGAGCGGACCTCGGGCACGTCGCGGCTGCGGCGGGTCTTCAGCTCGCGCAGCAGTTCGGTGTCGCGGTGGTCCAGCCGGGTGGGCACCAGCACCTCGACGTGGACGTGCAGATCGCCACGGGTGCCCGAGCGCAGGTGCGGCATCCCATGGCCGCGCAGGGTGATGACCGAATTCGGTTGCGTGCCGGGCGGAATGGTGACCTCGCTGATGCCGTCCAGGATGGCGTCGATGGTGATGGTGGCGCCCAGGGCCGCGTCGACCATGGGCACCGACACCGTGCAGTGCAGGTCGTCACCTTCGCGCACGAAGACGTCGTGCGGCTGCTCGTGCACCTCGACGTACAGGTCGCCGGCCGGCCCACCCCCGGGCCCGACCTCGCCTTGGGCGGCGAGCCGCACCCGCATGCCGTCGCCGACCCCGGCGGGGATCTTGACGCTGATCTCACGGCGGGCCCGGACCCGGCCGTCGCCCATGCACTGGTGGCAGGGATCGGGGATGACCACACCAACGCCGCGGCAGGTGGGACACGGTCGCGACGTCATCACCTGACCCAGCAGCGACCGCTGCACCGTCTGTACCTCGCCGCGGCCGCCGCACGTGTCGCACGGGACCGGCACGGAATCACCATTGGTGCCCTTGCCCTGGCAGCGATCACACAGCACCGCGGTGTCGACGGTGACCTGCTTGGTCACGCCGGTCGCGCACTCTTCGAGGTCGAGACGCATCCGCAGCAGCGAGTCCGAGCCGGGCCGCACCCGCCCCATGGGACCGCGGGAGGCCGCGCCGCCGCTGAAGCCGCCGCCGAAGAACGCCTCGAACACGTCGCCCAGGCCGCCGAAACCGCCGCCGAACCCGCCGCCCGCCGCGGCGTTCTCCAGCGGATCGCCACCCAGGTCGACGATGCGCCGCTTCTCGGGGTCGCTCAGCACCTCGTAGGCGACGCTGATCTCCTTGAACTTCGCCTGCGCGGCCTCATCCGGGTTGACGTCGGGATGCAATTCGCGCGCCAACTTGCGGTACGCGCGCTTGATCTCCGCGTCGCCGGCGTTTCTGCTCACGCCGAGCAGCCCGTAATAGTCGCGTGCCACGCCTGACTCTCCTAAACCTGGTCCTTATCCCGCGCCTGCGCATGCTGCGGGTGCGCGTTCATCGAGCACCCAGGACTTCGCCGATATAAAGGGCAACCGCGGCGACGCTGGCAATAGTTCCCGGATAGTCCATCCGGGTGGGCCCCAGCACACCCATCCCGCCGAAGACGGTGTCGGACGTGCCGTAGGCGGTGGTCACCATCGAGGTCCCCGCCATTTCCTCGGCGGCGGTCTCATGGCCGATTCGCACCGTCACCTTACCGGCTTCCTGCTGGGCGGCCAGCAACCGCAGCACCACCACCTGCTCCTCCAACGCTTCCAGGATGGAGCGCAGCGAGCCACCGAAATCGGCGGCGTTGCGCGTGAGATTGGCGGTGCCGCCCATCAGCAGGCGTTCTTCGGTGTGTTCCACCAGCGACTCCAGCAGCACCGTCGCCGACCGGCCGACGGCGTCGCCCAGGCCGTCCGGGGCGCGGAGCTGTCCGGCCAGGTCGGCCACCGCGATCGAGGCCGCCGAGAGCTTCTTGCCGACCAACGCCTGGCCCAGCATCTCGCGGAGTTGGGACAGCTGGTGATCGTCGATGACGTCGCCCAGTTCGACGATGCGCTGATCCACGCGACCCGTGTCGGTGATGACGACCATCAGCAGCCGGGCCGGGGTCAGCGCGATCACCTCGAGGTGGCGCACGGTGGACGACGTCAGCGTCGGGTACTGCACCACGGCCACCTGGCGGGTCAGCTGCGCCAGCAGCCGCACCGCCCGGCGCAGCACGTCGTCCAGGTCGACACCGGACTCGAGGAAGCTCAGGATCGCGCTCCGCTCGGCCGACGACAACGGCTTGACGTCGTGCAGCCGGTCGACGAACTCGCGGTAGCCCTTCTCCGTGGGTACGCGCCCGGAGCTGGTGTGGGGCTGCGTGATGTAGCCCTCGGCCTCCAGCACCGCCATGTCGTTGCGGACCGTCGCGGACGAGACGCCCAAGTTGTGACGCTCCACCAGGCTCTTGGAACCGATAGGTTCCTTGGTGGCAACGAAATCGGCGACGATGGCGCGCAGCACCTCGAAGCGACGCTCGTCGGCACTTCCCACTCGTTGTCACCTCCCTGCACCGCGCTGACCGGTCCATTTTACGGGTCTCGAGTCGTGCTAAGCGTTACCAGCAGCCGTCCCCCGCCGGCCGGCGGGGCGGTCAGTCGGCGGCGCCCACCGCGATTCGGGCGGCATCGACGCTGGCGGCGCTTCTTCCGACTAGCCTGTCCAGCATGAACAGGTCCGGTCCTGGCATCGCGTCGCGAAAGATCGGCCCATGATCTTCAAGGGCGTGCGCGACGGCAAGCCGTATCCCGAGCACGGGCTGTCCTACCGGGACTGGTCCCAGATTCCGCCGCAACAGATCCGGCTCGACGAACTGGTCACCACGACGACGGTGCTCGCGCTGGACCGCCTGCTGTCGGAGGACTCCACCTTCTACGGCGACCTGTTCCCGCACGCGGTGCGGTGGAAGGGCGTCACCTATCTCGAGGACGGCCTGCACCGCGCGGTCCGGGCGGCGCTGCGGAACCGCACCGTGCTGCACGCCCGGGTGTTCGACATGGACATGGCGCCGGGGCCGCCCCGGTAGCCGGTCACGTTTACGCGCTGGCGGGTGTCGACTGAGTGAGGACGTTAGTTCACACCGCAACCTGCTAGGAGGATCGCCATGTCCCGGTTGCCAGGGGTCTCCGACCGCGACGCCGGCCTGGGGGCCAAGATTGCCTTCTTCTTCACCAAGCGCAAGCTGGCCCAGATGACCGGTCTGCAAACGGCCGGGATGCTGGAACCGCTGCGGATGTACGCGCACATCCCCCGGCTGCTCAGCGCCTACGGGCGGCTCGAGCAGGCCGAATCGAAGCTGGACATCCTCAGCCCCCGGCACCGCGCCCTCGCGGAGCTCAAGGCGGCGACGACGGTGCGCTGCGAGTACTGCATCGACCTCGGTTCACAGATCGCCCGCCAGTGGGGCATCACCGACGAGGAACTGCTCGCCCTGTCCGACTATCGAAACGCCGCGTGCTTCTCCGTCGTCGACAAGCTGATCCTCGAATACGCCACCGCGATCAGCCGCACCCCCGTCGAGGTCAGCGACGAGCTTTTCGACGCGCTGCGCGCGCATTTCGACACCGCCCAGCTCGTCGGGCTCACCCACGTCATCACGCTGGGCAATCTGCGTGCCCGCTTCAACCTGGCGCTCGGGATCGGCTCGTCCGGCTTCTCCGGCGACCGGGTCTGCGCCATCCCCGACGCCGCCGGTGGCACGTGAGGGTGGACGCGTCCGTCGCGGCGCGTTTCGAGGCGGCGCGACCGCAGCTGGGCGCGATCGCCTACCGGATGCTGGGCTCGATCGACGACGCCCAGGACGCCGTGCAGGAAGCGTGGCTGCGCCTGAGCGGGACCGGCTGCGACGGTATCGCCAACCTGGACGCCTGGCTGACCACCGTGGTGGCCCGCATCTCGTTGAACATGCTGCGCGACCGCCGCACGCGCGGCCGGACCGTGGCCCTGCCGGATCCGATCGTGGAGGCCGAGGGCGAGTTCGACCCCGAACAGCGGGCGTTGCTGGCCGACGCGGTCGGGCTGGCGTTGTTCGTGGTGCTGGACACGTTGCCGCCGGAGCAGCGCCTGGCGTTCGTCCTGCACGACGTCTTCGCCGTGCCCTTCGATCAGATCGCACCCATCGTCGGCCGGACGCCGGAGGCGACCCGCAAGCTGGCCAGCCGCGCACGCCGGCGCATCGAAGAGGCCGACCCGGCTCCCGACGGTGACATGGTCGCCCAGCGGGAGGCCGTGGACGCCTTCTTCGCGGCGGGCCGAAGCGGCGACTTCGACCGCCTGGTAGCGGTGCTCCACCCCGACGTGGTGTTGCGCGGCGACTTCGGGCTCGGCACCCCCGGTTTCCGCACCGAGGGCGCGTCCGCCGTGGCGAAGCTGGCCCGCGGCTACGCGGGCCCGGACCGCGAGGTGCGCGCCGCGACCGTCAACGGTGCCGCGGGTGCGGTGATCTTCGCCGCCGGCCGCGCGACGGCGATCATGGGCTTCGTCGTGCGCGACGGCCTGATCGCCTCGATCGACGTGCTGGCCGACCCCGTACGCGTCGCTCGCGTCGCCCGATCAGGCCCGCGCGAGCCGCGCGCCGATCACTGACCGGCGGCCTGCAGCAGCTCCATCGCCGACGCCCGCGACAGCACCCAGCCGCCCTGGTTGACGAACGTGACGCTCTGGGTGACCGGCGACGTCAGCTTCGGGCCGGAGACCGCGACGTCGGCGGTCGCCGAACCGGCCGCGGCCGGCTGGATGTTCGTGACGTCGAACGACAGGGGCAGGTCGCCGTTCTTGGCCGCCTTCTGCAGCTTCTTGTCGGCGACGTGCGCCTCGATCCCGCTGATGCCACCCTGCACCAGGTTGCTCTTGCTGGCGAAGGAGACGCTCGGGTCGGCCAGGCTGTTCAGCACGCCGGTCAGCTGGTCGGCGGTCGGGACGTCGGCGGCCAGGGCCGGATCCTGCGGCAACGGCGCGCCGAACGCGGCGAGCCGCACCTGATCCACGGGCGCCGCGCTGGAGGCCACGCCGGCGGCGGCGCCTCCGATGACGGCGAAGGCCGCTGCGCTGGTGGCAAGCAACTTAACGGTTTTCATGGTTCCCCCTTCGACGGGCACGACTCTGAACGGATCCACACATCTGGCGTGGTCCCAGCGCGCCTGCTCCTGCTGTTGTTTCGCATCGCGGCACGGCCACGTTACGGCCGGGCCCTATGAAGACAACATGCACAACCTGTGCGCAGACTGTGTGGCCGCCCAGAATACCGGCTGCCTAGTTCGTCGCGGTCGCGGCCTGGATCAGGGCGATCGCGGCGTCGTGCTGCAGGACCCAGTTGCCGCCTTGGTTGACGAACACCAGGTGCTTTTGCACCGGCCCGGCGAACTTCGGACCCGAGATGGCCACGTCGGCCTGGGCCATGTTCGGGCCGGCCGGCGCGATGTTCGTCACGGCGAAGGTCTCCGGAAAGTTCCCGTTGCGGTAGGCCTTTCGCAGGTCGTGGTCGGCGACGTGGCCCTCGTCGGGGCTGATGCCGTTCTCGACGAGATTGTTCTTGGTCGTGTACGAGACACCCGGATTGGTGGCCTGGTCGCACAGGGTCGACAGCTGTTCGGCGGTCGGCAGGGCTCCCGGGGCCGGCGGCGGCGGTGGCGGGTCCTGCGGTAACGGCGCGCCGAGCGCGGCCAGCTGCACCTGGTCCATCGGTGCTGCGACGAAAACGCCACCGGCGGCTCCCCCTACGACGGCGAACGCCGCCACGCCGGTGGCAAGTGTCTTCACGGTCTTCATGACTTCTTTCACGGTTCCCCCTTCGACACGCCTGCACCGCGGCGGGATCCCAGTGATCTTGTCCCCCACCCGGTTCCGCGTGAGCACGGTGTAGTTGGTGTAAGTGTGCCCGGTACGGCCGGCATTTGTGTCTCGGGTCGGTCACGTTACGGCGACGCTACGGGGTGCGGCGACCTCGCGTCAGCCTCGTCGCTTGATCGATTCCTGGAGACTCTTCGGCCGGATGTCGGTCCAATTCTGTTCCACATACTCCAGGCATTCGGCGCGGCTCGCTTCGCCGAATGCCACCCGCCAGCCCGCCGGCCTGTCGGCGAAGCTCGGCCACAGGCTGTGCTGCTCCTCGTCGTTGACGAGGACAACGAACGTGCCGTTGTCGTCATCGAAGGGGTTGATGCTCATCGCGTCTCCTTGTCGTGTGCTTGGCCGGGCCGGCTAAGCCCCCCGTAGAACCCAATACCCGGTCTGACAACAATCCCAAGCAACTGAGGTTGGGGAATCCGGGCCCCTGCGTCAACCCGGACAGGTTGGGCAGGAACAGCTTCGGTGCGACGCCACAGACGGCCAGGTCATAGCCGATCGCCTCCTGCAGGCTATCCGCGGTCAACGGTCCGCCCAGGCCGAGCTCCAACAGATCCAGCACGTCCTGGCCGAACAACGACGTGAACCACAGTGCGTCGGCACCGGAGCCGTCGATGACCAGATCGAAACCGTGCACCGTCTCGAGGTTCTCGCTGCCCCGGTTGGTGGACAGCGTCAACCGGATCTGCCCGTCCCGGCCGACGGCGTGGGCCACCCGGCCACGCAAGTGGCGGATGCGGTCGTCGGCCAGCAGGGCCTCCTGCACGTTCGCCGAGAACACCCCGCGGTCGGTGCGGGCCAGCGCGTCGCGACGCTCGGCCAGCGTCAGCGCGGTCCAGTCGGTGGGGTCGGAGAACAGCGAGTTCTCGAAGAAGCTCTCCCCGCGAGTGAACAGCGTCACCTGCGGCGAGATGACGGTGATGGTCGAAACCCGGTGCCGGAACAGCTCGTTGAGCATCGACGCGGCCGTCTCGCCGCCGCCGATCACCGCCACCCGCTCGGCGCTGATCCGGTCGTGACCCGCGGCGCGGTCCCAGAATTGGGCGATCGACAGCATGCGCGGGTTGCCGGGCAGCAACGACTTCTCGGCCTGGCCGGGCCCGGTGATCATCAGGGCGTCCGCGTGCACGGTGGCTTCGTGGGTGTGCAGCGCCCACTGGTCGCCGCTGACGGCCAGCCGTTCCACCTGGCCGTGCACCACGTCGAGGCCGATCTGGTCGGCGACCCAGCCCAGGTATTGACTCCACTTGCGATGGGTCGGCGCCGGCCGGCCGCGGTCGATCCATTCGGCGAACGACGCCGTGGCGATCAGATAGGACTGCCAGCTGTAGCGGGTCATCCGCTCGTCGAGTTCGGCGTTGCGGCGGGGCACCAGCGCGGAGCGGTACGGGAAGCCCACATCCTTTTCCGGGCTGGTGCCCAGCCGGTGCGCACCGTCGGTCCAACCGCCGCTGGCCTGCCAGTTGGCCGCGACACCGATCCGCTCGACCGCGATCACCTCGGGGGCGTCGACGCCCATGTCGCGCAGCACGGACGCCTTCGCCGCGACGGCTACCGCCTTGGCTCCCGCGCCCAGGATCGCAAGCGTACTCATGTCACCGTCTCCCGCAGCGATTCCATCCAAAGACGTTGCAGCTCGGCAACATCGGCGTCGCCGAGAATGTCGGGCAGCGCGCGCCACTGCGCGGCCAGCACCCGTTGCCCGTCAAACGTGAGCATGGCCGCCACGATGGTGAGCTCGTGACGGACCGCCAGATCGGGTTCCGGCTGCGGCGACACCCCGGCCAGCAGCTCGCGCTCCAGCCGCACCACGGTGCCGCCGCCGGTGTGGGCGGCGCCGAGGTAGTTCAACAGCAGTTGCGGGCCGGGCAACGGGGCGAGGCGTTCGGCGGTGTCGGCCCGCAGGTAGCGCAGCAGCCCGTAGTCCAGTCCGTCCCCGGGAATGGCCGCCAGCTGCTCCCCCACCTCTCGCGGATCGGCCGACGTCACCCGCATCGGGTAGATGGAACTGAGCAGCCCGACGGTGTCGCCGGTGTCGATGGTGTGCGCGCTCGGGGCGTCGACGAGACCGTCGGCGCGCCCGTGGGTCTCGAGCGCCAGCAGGGGCGGCGGCGTCGCCTGGTTGCGCGATCGCCGCCAACGCGTCACCGTCGCCGCGGTGGCGGCGATCAACAGGTGCGGCAATGGCAGGCCCGACTCCAGCAGCCGGCGGGTGGTGTCCGCGTCGGCGGCGACCAGACGGACGTCCAGATCGCGGGCCCGGTCGCGGCGCGGATCGAGGCGGCGGGCGCCGATGTCGGGATCGTCACCGACGTGCTGGCCGGCCCAGAATTGCACCGTGTCGAGCCGGTGTGCGCGTTCGACGAGCGCGGCGGCCCAGCGCCGGTAGCTGGTGTGCTCCCGCGCGGGTGCGGGCGGCCGGCCCGCCGCCAAAGCCCTTAGGGCGGCATCCAATTCGCCCAGAACCACCCGCCACGAGGCAGGATCCATCGCCAGCACATGGGCAGCCAGCAGCAGCACGCTCTGCCCGGCCGGGGGGCGAAGCCACACCGCGGCCAGGAGTGCACCCCGTTCCGGGTCGAGGCGGTCGACGGCCCGTGCGACGTGTCCGGGGATCACGGCTCGCACGTCGTCGGACACCTCGACTTCGATGAGGTGGGCGCCGGCGGCCCCGGCCGGGACAAGGGTCATGGTCGCGCGGTCCAGGCGGGCGCGCAGCACCTCGTGCCCGGCCACGATGCCCGCCAGCGCGGTGTCCAATTGCGCGCGGGTGACGCCGTCGGGCAGCCGGATGGCCTCGGTCTGCGCCAGCCGGCGTGGCTCGCCGTATTCGTAGAGCCAGCGGCCGTTGGGCAGCACCGGCATGGGCGCGGTGCCGCCCTCGGCATCGCTGGTGCCGAAAACGGTTTCGGAATCGATCGCCGCGGCCAGCTCGCGGATGTTGGCGCACTCGAGGATCAGCCTGGCGCGCAGGGCGATCCCCCGGGCGCGGGCCGCCTGCACCACCGTCAGGGCCATGATGCTGTCCAGACCCAGCTGCAGGAAATCCGCGGCCACGTCGACCCGTGGCTGGTGCAGCAGTTCCGAAAGCAGCTCGGCCAGTGCGGCTTCGGTGGGCGTCTCGGGCTGGGCCTCGGCGGAAACCGCCTCGTCGGCGTCGAGGGCGCTCAGGGCGGCTTCGTCCAGTTTGCCGTTGACCGTCAGCGGGATTTCGTCGACCGCGACGATGCGCTGCGGAATCATGTAGCGCGGCAACCGGGAGCCGAGCATGCCGCGTAACTCGGTCGGCGAAGGTGGGCGAGGCGCCGCGCCGGAAATGACGACATACGCGGTCAGCCGCGCGACGCCGTGCCGCCGGCGCACCAGCACGCCCGCATGCTGGACGGCGGGATGCGATTCGAGCGCGGCCGCGATCTCGCCCGGCTCGACGCGGTAGCCGCGGATCTTCACCTGCGCGTCGGCGCGGCCCACGTACTGCAACGCGCCGTCGGGCCCGCGACGCACCAAATCGCCGGTGCGGTACATGCGTTCGCCGGCCGCGAACGGATCGGCCACGAATCGCCGGGCGGTTTCGGCGGGCCGGCCGAGGTAGCCGCGCGCCAGCTGGGCACCGCCCAGGTAGAGCTCGCCGGTCGCCCCGCGGGGCACCGGGCGCAGCGCCGAGTCCAGCACGTAACCGCGGGTGTGCAGGGTCGGCCGCCCGATCGCGGGCTCGTCGTGCTCCGCGATGGCGGCGACGACCGCCTCGACGGTGGTTTCGGTGGGGCCGTAGCAGTTGTGGGCCGCCATGCCCGTGCGCGCGCACTCGGCGCGGATGGAATTCCAGGCGGTCTTGCCCAGCGCTTCCCCACCGAGGGCGAGGACGGCCAGCGGAACGGTGGTGAGCAAACCGCATGCCGCCAGTTGGGCAAACATCGACGGGGTGGTGTCGATCATGTCGATGTCGTGTTCGGCGATCGCCGCGACCAGCGCCTCGGCGTCGGTCTGGGTGTGCTCGTCCACGACGTGCACGCCGTGCCCGTCGAGTAGGGCGACCAGCGGCTGCCAGGCGGCGTCGAACGCGAACGACCACGCATGTGCGATGCGCAGCGGCCGGCCGAGCCGGGCGGCCGCCGGCCGCAACACGTTGTCCAGGTGATCGTCGGCGTAGGCGGCCACCGCCGCGTGAGTCCCGATGACGCCCTTGGGTTCTCCGGTGGTGCCCGAGGTGAAGATGACGTACGCGGCCTGCCCGGCCGACACCGCGACCGCGCGGAAATCGGCGCCGGGTGGTCCGCCGGACGAGAGCCACTCGTCGTCGATCACGATGGACGCGCCGGACTGGCGCAGGATCGATGCCACCCGTTCGGGGGGTGTCCCCGGCTCCATCGGCACGCACACACCGCCGGCTTTGAGCACGGCGAGCGTCGCGACGATGTATTGCGGGCCACGGAAAAGCCGGATGGCGACCGGGGTTTCGGTCCGCACCCCGCGATCGGCGAGGCGGGCGGCCAGGCCGTCGGCGAGGGCGTCCAGTTCGCGGTAGCTCAGCGCGCCGCCCGCCCAGCTGACGGCGACGTTGTCCGGGGTCTCGCCGGCCACTTCGGCGAACCGCGTGTGGATGCCGACGACCGACGGGGCGGTGGGCGCGCTGGCGGCGCCGGGGGCGGGTACCTCGTCCTCGAAGAGGACGCTGACCTGGGGCAGCGGCCGCTCCCAGTCCCGCAGCAGCCGCTCGGCGGTGACGAGCACCCGCCGGCCGAAGGCGGCGGCGGGGACGTCGCCCAGTGCGCCGTCGATCACTTCGACCAGCACCACCAGCTCGCCACCTTCCATATGGGCCGCGACGGTGATCGGGAAGTGTGACAGCGTCTGCAGGGCGGACGGCCGGAATGTCGCACCGGCGGCGGTCAATTCGGTTCCGGCGGTCAGTCCGTCCAAGGGAAAGTTTTCGTAGACCAGCAGGGTGTCGAACATCTCCCCGACCCCACCGAGCGCCCGCAGTTGGGCATGCCCGAGGTAGCCGTGGTCGCGCAGCAGCGCGGCATCGCGCTGCACCGTGCGGCATTGCTCGCCGACGCTGACCGCCGGGTCGAACCGCACCCGCATGGGAACGGTGTTGATGAACAGGCCGATCATGGTCTCCACGCCGGCCAGTTCCGGGGGCCTGCCGGACACCGTTACCCCGAACACCACGTCCTGGCTGTCGGTGAGCCGAGACAGCACCAGCGCCCACGCCACCTGCATCAGCGTGTTGACGGTGATGCCGCGGGAGCGCGCCTGCTCGACCAGGCGCGCGCTGGCCTCCGCCGGCATCCGCAGTTCGGTGGTGCGGGGCAGCCCGGTCCGCCGACCCTCCGCCGAGCCCAGCGCGGCGGATAGCAGGGTGGGCCCGGGCAGGCCCTCCAGGTGTCGACGCCAGACGCGCTGGCCCGCTTCGGAATCGCGACGGGCCAGCCAGCCGATGTAATCGCGGTAGGGCCGCGGCGCGCGGGGCAGCGCCGACGGAGCACCGCCGGCCTGGTACAGGATCATCATCTCGTTGACGAACACCGGCAACGACCAGCCGTCGATCACGATGTGGTGCGCGGTGAGCACCAGACGCCATCGCGGACCGGGCAATTCGATGAGCAGGAAACGGATGACCGGCCCGCGTTCGAGGTCGAACGGCCGGCGGCGTTCGGCAACCTCCAGCGCCCCCAAATCCTCGGGTGCGGCCATGACGGTGCGCCATGGGAGCTCGACGCGGGACGGCACGATCTGCACCGGACGGGCGATGCCCCGGCTGAAGAAGCTGGCCCGAAGGTTGGGGTGGCGCACCAACATCTTGGTCGCGCAATCGCGTAACAGCGTGACGTCGAGCGCACCGGAGATGTCGGCGGCCATCCCGATCACATAAGGATCGTCGGCGTCGCCGTCGCCGAACTCGGCGAGCGTGGTCAGCGAATACAAGCCCTCTTGCAGTGGGCTCAGCGCCATCACGTCCTCGATGTCGGGCGTGACATCCTTGGTGACCGTCATGGCGTACCGTCGCGCGACGACGACCAAAGCTGCGTCACCGCGGCAAGATCCTCGGTCGAGAGTCCGGACGTGCTCATCGGCTCGAACCGGGTGTCGGCGGGCTCCTCGACCTGCTCGCCGCCGTTGCGCCCCAGCGCATCCACCGCCGCCGCGAGCTGTTGCACGGTCGGGTTCTCGAAGATCATCCGCGGGCTGACCGCCAGGCCGGCGGCCCGTGCCCGCGAGGCCAGCTGCACCGACAGGATGCTGTCCCCGCCCAGCGCGAAGAAGTCGTCGAAGCGGCCCACCTCGGGTGTCGACAGTAGCTCGGCGAACACGTCGGCCAGCGCCCGTTCGGTGTCGGTGCGCGACGGTTCGACGCGCCCACTGGTGGTAACCGCCGGCCGCGGCAGCCCGGGCCGATTCAGCTTGCCCGATTCGGTTTTGGGAAGCTTCTCTAGGACGGTCAACGACGACGGCATCATGTAGCCGGGCAGTGTCGCGCCGATCGCGGCGCGCACCTCGGATGCGAACGAGGCCTTCTCGGTGTCATCGAGGATCCGACGTTGCGGCACAACATATCCGGCGAGCGAGGTCCCGCCGTGTGCCTCCCAGGTGCGGGCCGCCGCGGCGGCGACACCGTCGACTCCCGCCAGCGCCGCCTCGACCTCGGCCAACTCCACCCGGAAACCGCGTACCTGGACCTGGTGGTCGGAGCGTCCGACGAATTCCAGTCGGCCGTCCTCGGTCCAGCGGGCGAGGTCGCCACTGCGGTACAGACGTGAACCCGGCTCGAGCGCAAAGGGATTGGCCACGAACCGGGTGGCGGTCAGCGCGGGCCGCTTCCAATAGCCCCGCGCCAGTTGATCGCCGGCGTAATAGAGTTCGCCCACGACACCGACCGGTACCGGCCGCAGGCCGTCGTCGAGCAGGTAGGCGTCCGCCCCGGGAACCGGCTTGCCCACGAGCGGATTCGGCGGCTCCAGCCGCCCGCGGGATACCGCGCCGGACGTTTCGGTGGAGCCGATGTTGTTCAACAGCTCGATGTCCGCCCCGGCGCAGACCGACACCAGGCGCCGCAGGAGCGGGGTGCTCACCGGTTCGCCTCCGCACACCAGGCGGGACAGCGCCCGCACCGCATCGGGCCGGCTGTCGATGAGGGCGGAGACCAGGCTGGGCACCGCGGTCACCTGGGCCACCGAATGCCGGGTCATCAACTCCCCCAGGGCTTCCGGGTCGCGATGTTGGGCGTCGTCGGCGAGGATCATGGTGGCCCCCGCCGCGAGGCCGGCCAGCATCTCCATGCCGCCCTCGAGGAAGGTGATCGAGGCCTGCGCCAGCCGAACGTCCTGCGTTCGCGGTGGGTAGTGCCGTAGCTGCCAGTCCAGCCGGGCCGCCATCGACCGATGGGTGCCCAGCGCGCCTTTCGGCTTGCCCGTGGAGCCGGACGTGTACACCAGATACATCGGGTCGTCGGGGTGCGGTAGCGGTAGTGCCTGGCACTCGGCCTCCCCGCTCTCGACAGCGGCGCGGACCTGCGGGTCGTCCAGTGAAATCACCGTGACGCCGGCAACTTCGGGCATGCTGCCGGCGGCTTCGGCGGTGGCAACCACCAC
Source organism: Mycobacterium seoulense (assembly GCF_010731595.1). NCBI lineage: Bacteria > Bacillati > Actinomycetota > Actinomycetes > Mycobacteriales > Mycobacteriaceae > Mycobacterium > Mycobacterium seoulense. The sequence goes on from NZ_AP022582.1 coordinate 2,338,578, forward strand.
CGGCGGTTGCACGTCGTCGAGCATGAACCGCTTGCGCGCCGTCGGATAGCCGGGGTCGATCGGGAAGTAGCCGCCGCCGGCCTTCATGATGGCCACCAGCGCCACCACCAGGTCGATACCCCGACGCGTCGACAGCCCCACCAGCGTCCCGGGCCCGACCCCGTACCCGGTGAGCAGCGCCGCCAGGTTGTCCGAAAAGCGGTGCAGCGCAGGGTAATCGATCTGCTCTTCGCCGCAGCGCACCGCGATCCGGTCGGATCCCCAGCATCGGCTCGGCCGCAGCAGTTCTCCGATGGTGCGCGGCCGGTCGTGCGGCGCCCGCTCGCCCCGGCTCCAGCGCTGAAGCATCAGGTGCCGCTCTTCTGCGTCGGTCAGTTGGACATCCCGCAAAGTCTGATCGACGTTGTCGGCAAACTCGGTGACCACCCGGGTCAGCCAGCCGGCCAGCCGCTCGATCGTGGGCCGGGCATACAGCTCCGTGCGGAAGATGAGGTTGCCGGTGTAACCGACGCCGTTCGAGCCGTCGGTGCCGAAGAAATTGACGCTGAGATCGGCGTGCGCCATGTCGAAGACGGGGTCCAGCGAGGTGCACACCGTGTCCTGTCCGCCCTCGGGGGCCTGCTCGATCACCCGCATGGCGGGCAGCTGGTCACGGACGTGCACGACGACCTGGAACAGCGGGTTGCGCGACAGCGAGCGGACCGGGCTGACGCCGTCGACCACGCGGTCGAAGGGCAGGTCCTGGTGGGCGTAGGCGGCCAGCGCCGTCTCGCGGGCGCGGGTCAGCAGCTCGCGCAGCGTCGGGTTGCCGGTCAGGTCGTTGCGCAGCACCAGGATGTTGACGAAAAAGCCGATGAGTTGGTCCAATTCGGCCTCGGTGCGCCCGGCGACCGGGGTCCCCAGCGGGATGTCCAGGCCGCCGCCCGCCTTGTGCAAAACCACGGCGACGGCCGTCTGCAGCAGCATGAACTCGGTGATGCCCATCTCGCGGGACAACTCGGCGAGCCTGCCGCGGGTCGTGGCGTCGATGCGGAAGTCGACGGATTCGCCCGCCCCGCTGGGCACCGGCTGGCGGGGGAAGTCTGGCCGCAGCCCGGTGTCCTCCGGCAGCCCGGCCAACTGCCGGTTCCAGTAGTCCCGCTGCTCGGCGGCGACGGCGGACTCCTGACCGTTCGCGTCCCCCAGGAACTCCGCCTGCCAGGCCGCGTAGTCGGCGTACTGCACGCGCAGCGGCGCCCACGCCGGGGGTTCCCCCGTCCGGCGGGCCCGATAGGCGGTCATCACGTCGGCGAACAGCACGCCCGCCGACCAGTGGTCCGAGGCGATGTGGTGGACGACCAGCGACAGCACATGCTCGGCGGGGTTATCGGCGCTGTGCAACACCGCGACCCGAACCGGCAATTCGCGGTCCAGCTCGAAGCAGTGCCGACGCTCGGCGTCCAGCTGTCGCTGCAGCCAGGCGTCGTCGGGACCGGTGGCACGGCGCACGGAAATCTCCCCGGCCCCTCCGACCAGCTGGTAGGGCACGCCGTCCAACTCGACGTAGGAGGTGCGCAGGATCTCGTGCCGGGCGATGACGTCGCCGACCGCGGCGACCAGGGCATCGATGTCCCATGGCCCGGTCAGTTTCGCGGCGAAGGGGATGTTGTTGACCCAGCTGGGCCCGTCGACGCGGTAGGCGAACCAGCTGCGCAGCTGCGAGGCCGACAGCGGCATGGGTTCGTCGTGGGGGGTCGCGATCAGCTTGGGTCGCGACTGCCTGAGCTCTCCAGAACTCAGTTGATCGACCCGCTCCGCCAACAGGGCCACCGTCGCCAGCTCGAAGACGTCGCGGATGCTGAGCTCGACCCCGCACTCCGAGCGAATCGCGGTGACGAGTTTGGTCGCGACCAGCGAGTGGCCGCCCAAGTCGAAGAACGAGTCGTCGACCCCCACCCGGTCGTGGCCGAGCAGCGCGGAAAACAGTGCGGCGATGCGCCGTTCGGTGCGAGTGGTCGGGTCGCGGTATTCGGCGGCCGCCCCGATCTGCGGCTGGGGCAGCGCCGCCCGGTCGATCTTGCCGTGCGCCGTGATGGGGATTTCGTCGAGCGCCACATAGGCCGCCGGCGTCATGTAGTCGGGCAGCGCCGCGGCCACCCGAGTGCGGATGCGTTCGACCTCAATGGTTTCCGGGCCGCCGCCCGGGACCGGCGTCACGTATCCCACCAGGCTCTTGCCCAGCCGGGGCAGGTCCATGGCCAGCACGACCGCTTGCCCGACGCTCGGGTCGACCGAGATGGCGGCGGCGATCTCGCCCAGTTCGATGCGGAAGCCGCGGATCTTCACCTGCTCGTCGGCGCGGCCGACGAACTCGATGTCCCCGTCGGCGTTGCGGCGGGCGAGGTCGCCCGAACGGTACAACCGGCCGCCCGTTGTGAACGGGTCGGCGACGAAACGTTCGGCCGTCAGCCCCGGCCTGCGGTGATAACCGTGCGCGACATGCGTTCCGCCGATGTAGATCTCGCCGATCACGCCGACGGGGACCGGCCGCAGCGCCTGGTCGAGCAAGTGCACCTGCGTGTTGATCTTGGGACGCCCGATGGGCACCACCCGGGTGCCTTGGGCCCCTTCCACCGGATAGCTGGTGCAGTTGACGACGGTCTCGGTCGGTCCGTAGAAGTTGTACAGCAGCGCGTCGAACGTGGCGTGGAACTTGTCGGCGATCTCGCCCGGTAGGGCTTCCCCGCCGATCGGTACGCGCCGCAGGGTGCGCCACCGGCCGACGCCGGGCAGCGACAGGAACAGTCCCAGCAGCGACGGCACGAAGTGCATCGAGGTGATGCCTTCGCGGCCGAGCAGTTCGGTGAGGTAGCCGATGTCGCGCAGCCCGTCGGGCCGCGGAATCACCAGGCGGGCGCCCATGATCAACGTGCCGAAGATCTCGCCCATGGAGACGTCGAAGCTGGGCGACGCGACCTGCAGCAACCGGTCGGTTTCGTCGACGCGGTACTCGGCCCCGAACCAGACGAAATACTCGGCGATCGGCGCGTGCGGCACCGGCACGCCCTTGGGCAGCCCGGTCGAACCCGAGGTGTAGATCAGGTAGGCGGTGTTGTGTGGGCTCAGCGGCCGGACCAACTCGGCGGGTGCGGTGGCCGGGAACCGCGACAGCCCGGTAATCGGCTCGCGCAGAACGAGTTTGGCGTCCGCGTCGCCGAGGATGAAGTTCAGCCGATCCTCGGGGTAGGTGGGATCCACCGGCAGGTAGACCGCGCCGGCCTTGAGCACGCCCAGCGCGGTGATGACCAGTTCGGGCGACTTGTCCAGCAACACCGCGACGCGGTCCTCGGTGCCGATGCCCTGCTCGATCAGCCAGTGCGCCAGGCGGTTCGACTCTTCGTCGACCTCACGGTAGGTGTATTCGCGTCCCTCGTAGACGACGGCGATGGCCTCGGGCGACCGGGCCGCCCGGCGGGTGACCAGCGCGGGCAACGTGGCGGCCGGGGTTTCGAATTCCTCGCCGGTCGAGGCGCGCCGTAACCACTCGGCGTCCTCGGCGTCCATCAGCGCGCACGCCGACAGCGCGGTGTCGGGGTCGCTCAGCGCGTCGTCCAGCAACACGGCGTAATGCCGCAACAGCTGATCGACCAGTTGCTGGTCCAGCACCTCGACGAGGTACTCGGCTTCGACCAGCGCGCCGCCCGAGCCAGTGCGGTCGAGCTCGATCATGAAACTCAATGGCAGCTGGTTGAAATGGCCGCGCAGCTCCCCGCGCTCGCACCGCACCCCGGGCGGGCGGAAGCCGGCGCCGTCGGGCTCCCGCTGTCCGAAGCTCACCCGGGTCATCCGGTCGGCGCCGTGCCGGCGATCGGGATTGGACTCCCGCACCAGCCAGTCCAGGTCGGCGCGCGAATGGGCGAAGGCACCGACCGCGGCGTCCCGGGTTTGGGCCAGCAGCTCCCGGAACGTCTGGTGCGGCTCGGGCCGCAGCCGGAGCACCACGGTGTTGCCGTAGTAACCGATGGCGGACTCGGTTCCCACGCCGCGGTTGAGCACCGGGGCGGCGACGAGGAAGTCCGTCGACTGGGTGTAGCGGTGCACCAGCGCGGCGAAGGCGGCCATCAGCACCATGTAGGGCGTGGCGCCGGTCTCCCGCGACAGCGCGGCCGCCCTGTCGACGGTCGCCGCCGACAACCGCGCGGTGGCGCGTTGGGCGCGCCAGGTGCTTGGCACCACCGAGCCGTTGGGACCCGGAAGTTCAAGCGGCTCTGGCAGGTTCGCCATCAGCGGCCGCCAGTATTCGAAGTCCGCGGTGGGATCATGGGCTTCGTCCGGCCCCGGGGCCGCCAGCACGGGTTCACCGCCGTAGGCGTCCGGATCGGTGTAGGCGCGCGTCAGGTCGGCGAAGAACGGTGTCCACGAGGCATCGTCCCAGGCGATGTGATGCGCGGTGATCAGCAGCATCAACTCGTCACCGGACAAGCGAGCCACGGTGACACGCAGCGGGGAATCCTGGGCCAGGTCGAACGGGCGGCGAAAGTCCCGCTGCGCCAGCACGTCGAGCCGCAGCCGGCGGGCCTGATCGGTCAGCCCGGACAGGTCGTGTTCGGCCCACCCGGGCCGTAGCCCCTCGCGGATCACCGGCTGCGGGTCGCCCTCCGCTCCCCTGGCATAGGTGGTGTGCAGCACGGAGTGCCGCGCGGCCACGGCGTCGACCGCGCGCCGCAATCGCGCGACGTCCACCACGCCGGTCAGGCGGTAGGAGACACAGACGTTGAGCAGCGCGCTGTCGGGGTCCACCGCCTGCACGAACCACATCCGGTGCTGGCCGACGGACATGCGCGGCTGGCGGTTCGCCACGGGCGCCTCGACCGCCGGCCCGGCCAGGCCGGCTTCGGCGATCCTGCGGCGCAATAATTCCAGGCGCTCCTCGTCGAGACGGGACCTGGTCCCGGTGGTGTCCGTCACGCTGGGAGTCCAACCTTTCTGGCGTCGCGGGCGTCGAGTGTCGCGCCGTGTCCCGGCACGCCGGTTGCGGCGGCGCGCAACGCGTCGATCAATTCGTTGAGGGTGATCCCGCCGAGCATGCGGGCGACCGGGACAGAGCTTCCGACCGTCCGGCGCAGCCGCTTGCGCAGGTCGAGCGCGAGCAACGAGTCCACCCCGAGGTCGATCAGCGCCGCGCTCGGGTCGATCGAGACGGCGTCGCCCAGGTGCAACGTCGCGGCGACTTCGGCGCGCACGATCTCGGCGAGCGGTTTGGTGCCGGAGGCGCCGGTTGCCTCGTCTGTGCCTTGGACCGCATCGAACGGCATTGGCATGCCCTGGCTTTCGAAGAATACCCGGAGACGGTCGAAGTCCGCGTCGAAGATCAGCGGATCGCCGCCGTAGCGGCGCAGGGCCGCCTCGATCGCCAGGTCGGGGTCCATCGCGGTCAGCCCGGAGCGTTCGGTGCGGGTGATCTCGTCGGCCGCGACGACGCCGGCGGCCCGCCACAGTCCCCACCGAATCGCCACGGCGTCACGTCCCCGGGCGCGCAGTTGGGCGACCAGCACATCGAGCATCCGGTTCGAGGCGGCGTAAGCGGCGTGGCGGTAGCCGCCCCATACGCCGAACACCGACGAGCAGGCCAGGATTCGGCAGCCCGCCCGCAGCGGCCACACCTCGTCCAGCAGCGCCAGGCCGCGCACCTTGGCGGCGCACACCGCCGCCACGTCGGCGCCGGTCAGCTCGGAACGGGAGCGGGCCTCGGCGATGCCCGCGGTGTGGATCAGCAACGACGCGCCGGGGCCGGCGTGCCGGGCGGCGACGGCTGTCAGGACAACCCGGTCGGTGATATCGCATCGCGGGGCGTACACCACCGCGTCGTGGCCTTCGGTCAGCCTGCGCAGCGCGTCCCGGTCGACACCGTTGCGGCTCAACAGCGTGACCGTCCGCGCCCCGCGCTCGATGCAGTACCGCGCGTACTGCAGGCCGATGGCTCCGCTGCCGCCGGTGATCACCACGTTGTCCAGCGCGTCGGCGTCCAGCGGCCGCTCGGTCGCCGAATCGCGGCATTCCGAGAAGGTCCGGACGTAGCGCCGCGACGATTCGCCGCCCCGCAGCGCGACCTCGGCCGCCTCCCCGAGCAGCGCATCGACGACGGCGCGCGCCGCCTGGTCATCGACCTCTCGGCCCGGCAGGTCGAGATGCCCGAAGGTTTGGTCGGTGAATTCGAACCCGACGCTGCGATGCATCGCGGCCAGCGCCGCTTGCGCCGCGGAGGCGTCGGCGTCGTCCGGATCGATGGTTTCGGCGGCGGCGGTGACCAGCCAGACCGCCCGGCACCGCGGGCCGACGAGGGCCGCGTAGTCGGGCAACCCCGCATCGGGTCGCGCCGCGATCTGCTCGATCGCCGTGGCCGGGTCGAGGCCGTCGAGCTGCGGCGCGATGATCGCCAGTACTTCCGCGTCGCTCGGCGCCACCACCCTGCAATCGCCGTGCGCGCCAACGGCGGCGACCAGCCGCTGCATCAGAGCGCCCGCCACCGGCGCAGTGGCGAACAGGCCGAGGTCTGCACCGGGCCCGGCCGGCGGCGCCACCTGCTGCCAATTCTCGACCGCGACGGTGAGCGCCGGGCCGGGCGCCGCCTCGATGAGCGATTCGGGCGCCGCCCACAGGTGTACGGCCCGCATGGGCGCGTTCGGGAACCCTCGCAGTGGCGGCCGGGCACCACCGGGGAGGGTGTTGGCCCATTGGCAGCCCGGGTCGGCGACCGCCGCGGCGGCGATGTTCGCCGCCAGCGTGTCGATGATGGAGCCGTCGCGATGGCCCGAGCCGACGACCACGGTCGACTGGTCGTCGATCAGGTCGGCGAGCGGGTACAGCAGCGAAGGATGCGCGGACAGCTCGACGAACGCGGTGGCCCCAAGGCGCTGCGCCGCCGCCACCGCGTGATCGAAACGCACCGTTTTGCAGAGATTCTCATACCAGTACTGGGAGAAGTCGGCGTCGCTGCCGACCTCCGCACCAAAGGTCGAGCCGACGAACCGGACCGGGCTGTCCGTGAAACCCGAGCGGGGAACCCGCTCGGCCAACTGCTCGCGCAACCGCCGTAAAACGCTGGTGTGCCCCGGATAGTCCACGGCCAGCTCGTGGGTGAACACGCCCCGCCGCCGGGCCAGCCGCACGGCGGCGGTGACGGCGTCGCGGTCGCCGGAGACGACGGTGGACGAGGGGCCGTTGACCGCCGAGACTTCAAGCCAGCCCGCCGTTTCCGCGATCACGGACTCGGCCTCGTCGACGCCGGCACCGAGGACCGCCATGGCGTAGTCACCCGCCAATTGGTCGACGATCGTGGCACGGGCGCCGACCAGCGCGACCGCGTCGGGCAACGATATCGTTCCCGCCACGTACGCCGCCGCGACCTCGCCGAGGCTGTGTCCGACGGCGACGGCGGGCAGCACGCCGTGGAATCGCCATTCGTGGGCCAGGCTGACGGCGTGGGTGAACTGCGCTCCCTGAATTTCGGTGCGCGACCAGTTCCGGTCGCGGTCGTCGGTGAGGTAGGACAGCGGTGAGGGCAGCCCGGCGGCGAGGAAGGCCCGGCCGCACCGGTCGGCCTCGGCCCGGTACGCCGACAGTCGTTGGTAGGCATCGGCACCCATCGATTGCCATTGGTTGCCCTGACCGGGAAACACGAAGGCGATGCACGGTGCGCCGGCGCGGGAGGATCGGCTGACCAGTGGGTGCTCCTCGCCGCGGGCCAGCGCGGACAGGCCGGATGCCAGCTCGGCGCGGTCGCGGGCCCGCACCACCGCGCGGTGCCGCCGCACCCGCCGCAGGCGCAGCAGGGTGGACGCCACCGCAGCGGTGTCGGTGTCGGCGCCGGTTCGGCCCAGATAGTCCAGGATCGCGCGGGCGTCCTGCCCGATCAGCTCTTCGTCGTGCGCCGAGAGCAACACGGGTATGCGCCCGTCGGGCAACGGGGAGGTCAGCATCACGCGACCTCGGGCAGGGACACGATGACGTGCGCGTTGGTGCCGGCAATGCCGAATGCCGATGTCGCCGCGATCCGCTGGCCACCGACCGCGGGCCAATCCGTCAGCGTCTTCGCCAGGCGCAGACCCTGGCTCTCCCAGTCGATTTCCGGGCTCGCATCCGTCGCGTGCAGCGTCGGTGGGACGGCCCCGTGCTCGGCGGAGACCACCACCTTGGCCAGCCCGAGCGCTCCGCTGGCGGCCAGCGCGTGCCCGACGTTGGATTTCACCGAGCCCAGTAGCGCGCCGCCCCCGGGCGCCGTGGCGCCGTAAGTGTCTGCCAGCGAGCGTAATTCGGTGCGGTCGCCGAGCCGGGTGCCGGTGCCGTGGCCCTCGACCATGCCGACGTCTGCCGGGTCGATCCCGGCCTGCGTCATGGCCCGCCGGAACAGGCGAGCTTGCGCCTCCCCGCTGGGTGCGCTCAGCCCGGCGCTGCGGCCGTCCTGGTTGACGGCGGTGGCGCGGACCTCCGCGACGACATGCCGGCCGGCGCGCAGCGCAGCCGACTTGCGTTGCAGCACAAACATTGCCGCCCCTTCGGCCCACACCGTCCCGCTGGCGTGCGCACTGTAGGGACGGCAGTGGCCGTCGTCGGAGAGGGCATGCTGCTTGGAGAACTCGACGAAGAACCCGGGCGAACCCAGCACGTTGACCCCGCCCGCCAACGCCAGGTCGCAGTCGCCGTTCTGTACCGAGCGCACGGCGACGTGGAACGCCGCGAGCGCGGACGCGCACGACGAGTCCACCGTCAGCGCCGGGCCCGCCAGCCCCAGCGTGTAGGCGACCCGGCCGGAGATCACGCTCAACGCGGTCCCCGCGAGCAGGTGGCCACTGTGCCGGGAGAAGTTGGCCATCTGGGGCCCGTACCCGGTGGCCGAGGCGCCGACGAAACACCCCACGTCATGACCCGCCAGGTCGTCGGGGTTGATGGCGCTGTTTTCCAGCGCGCGCCAGGACACCCGGAGGACGACGCGTTGCTGGGGGTCCATGGCGACGGCCTCCCGCGGTGAGATGCCGAAGAACTCAGGATCGAACATCGTTGCGCCCGAGAGGAACCCACCGCGATCGTGGATTTCCTTGAAACCGCTGCGCCGCGACCCGGCGAGCAATTCGCGGACCTGCCAGCCCCGATCGGCGGGAAACGGCCCGAGCGCCTCTCGGCCCTGTGACAGCAGTTCCCAGTACTTGTCGGCGGTGTCGATGCCGCCTGGCGCCTCAACGGCCATGCCGACGATCACGACCGGATCGGGCGTGCCGTCGAACCTGTTGTCAGACATCGGCATTCACCCGACCGGCCACGGCATCGAGGTGTTCGTTCAGATAGAAATGCCCGCCGTCGTAGAGCGACAGCTCGAAGGTGCCCGCGGTGTGGTTCTCCCAGAGCCGCAAGGCGGCCGGGTCGACGCGGTGGTCATCGCGTGCCCCCAGCACACGGATGTCCGCGCTGATGCGGACATCGGGACCGCACTCGTAGCGGTTGACCGCCCGGTAGTCGGCCCGCACCGCGGTGGTCAGCAGCTCGGCGAACTCGTCGTCGGCCAGCAGCTCGGGATCGGTGCCGCCGAGATCGGCGATGTCGGCGAGCAATCCGTCGTCGGTGGTGGGGAGTTCCGGCATGGCGGCAACCGAGGACGGCGCCGGCCCGGCCGACACCCACAGGCGCCGCACGGCGGTGTCGTGCGATTCGGCGATCCTGGCGAACTCGAACGCGACGACGGCGCCCATGCTGTGACCGAACAACCGCAGCGGCGCCACCCGGCTCCACGGTCCGGCGTCGAACAGGTCCCGGGCAAGGTCGTGCACGGTGTCGGGGGCCGGGTGGCTCAGCCGGTCCGCGCGCTGCGGGTACTGCACGATGTACGTGTCGCCGCCCGCGGCAAGCGCGGTCGCCAGCGCGCGGTAGCTCGCCGCGGCCGCCCCGGCGTGGGGAAACACGACGGTCGCGCCGGCTCGCCGGCGCTCGGTCCTCGCGGGCGCCCGCTTGATCCAGGGCGCGAATTCGGTTGGCCTGCTCACCACGGGGTTGAATGTCATTGCGCCGTACCCGAGTTCCGGGCCTGGTGGGAGGCCGATAGCACCGCCTCGGCGTCCATCTGGATGACTTCGAGGTACAGCTCGGCCACCCGATCGAGCCGCGCGCCGTCCCGCTCCCGGCCGACAAGCAAATCAGCGAGCGCGGCAACGGTTCTGCCGGCGAACATGTCGGCGACCATGATGTGGGGGGTGTCCAGCCAGCTCCGGATGCGGCCCACGGCCTGGGTGGCCAGCACCGAATCGCCGCCGAGGGCGAAGAAGTCATCGTCACGACCGACCCGCTGCACGCCGAGCAGATCACCCAGGAGCGCGGCGAGGGCGGATTCCAGCGGCGTCGACGGGGCGTGGTAGCCGGGCTGATCGCACAGCGAGACCACGGCACCCAATTCGCGGGCGACCGCACGACGGTCGATCTTGCCGGCGTCGGTGAACGGGACGCGCTCCACCAGTGCGATGTGACGCGGAACCATGTGCGCCGGAACGACTTCGCTCATCAGGTCCCGAATCCGCTCCGCGCTGACCTCGGCGCTACGGGGGCTTTCCGGGCAGACCGCGGCGGCCAGCACCTCGGCGCCACCGGCGCCGGGGAGGACGGCCGCGACCGCGATCGCCACGCCCGGCAGCCGGCGCAGGGCGGCCTCGACCTCGCCGAGTTCGACGCGGTACCCGCTGATCTTGACCCGGTGATCGGCGCGGCCGACGAACTCCAGCGTGCCGTCGGGCCAGTACCTGGCCAGGTCACCGGTGCGGTACCACGTCTTGCCCGCGTGCTCGACGAAGCGCTCCGCGGTGAGGTCCGGACGCCCGCGATAGCCCCGCGCGATCCCGCGGCCGGACACCCAGAGCTCGCCGGCGACCCAGTCGGGGCAGTCCTCGCCCGCGTCGTTCACGACGCGGCAGGCGTTGTTGGTGAGCGGCACACCGTAGGGCAGCGCGGTCCAGTCCGCCGGCAAAGCGTCAGGGTCGGCAATCTCGAAAATGGTGTTATGGACCGGGGTTTCGGTCGCTCCCCCCAGGCCGGCGAACCGCAGGTTCGGCGCCTCGGCTTTCAGGCGGCGCGCCACCTCGGGGCGCACCCAGTCCCCGCCGGTGGGAATCACCCGCACGGAGGAGAGTCGTCCGCGGCCGACTTCGATCAGCATCTCCAGCCAACCGGGCATGAAGTGCAGGACGGTGACCTGGTGGGTCTCGATGAGCCTTGCCCAGGCATCGGGGTCGCGGCGCTGGGCTTCGTCGACCACCACGACCGACCCGCCCGTCCGCAAGGTGACGAAGATGTCCATCACCGAGATGTCGCCTTCCAGGGTCGAGAGGGCCAGGCAGCGGTCCGCGGGGCCGATCTCGAAGTGGCGGGCGATGAATTCGACGGTGTTCATCGCGGCGTCGTGCGTCACCTCGACGCCCTTCGGCTCGCCGGTCGAGCCGGAGGTGAACAACACGTAGGCGAGGTCGGTGGGATCGATTCTCGCCGAGGGTATGCCGGCCGCGGCGCCGGCGTCGCGCAGCACATCGGCGAGGATCAACTCGGGCACCGGCAGGGCCAGCCGCTGCCCGCCGCACACCAGGGCCAGGCGCACCGACCCGGATTGCAGGATGCGCTCCGCGCGATCGCGCGGCTGGTCGACGCCGATCGGCAGGTAAACCGCACCGACGTTCAGGATGCCCAGCAGCGCCGGCACCTGCTCGGCGGTCTTCGGGCCCACCACCGCGATCGTGTCACCGGCGCCCACGCCGGCCGTGCGCAACGCGGCGGCCACCGCCAGGGCCTGGTCGCGCAGCTGCCCGTAACTGAGGTCACCGGAGCTGGCGAATACCGCCGGCGCCTCGGGCCGCCGCTCGGCCTGCCGAAAGAAGCCGTCGTGCAACGCTTCCCCGCTTGGCGCGGCCGTACGGCCATTGACCGCATCGCGCACCGCGCGCTGCGCGTCGGGCAGCGGTGCGGGACCCACCGCTGCCCAGCTGTCATCGACCGAGGCCAGCCTGAGCAGTTCGTCGATGTGGTAGTCGAACATGGCCTCGACGACACCAGGGGCGAAGATGCCCTCGCGGACATCCCAATTCACCAGCACGCCGCCGTCGAACTCGGTGACCTGAGCGTCGAGCAGTACCTGTGGACCCTGGGAGATCAGCCAGGCGGGCGTGCCGAATTGCGCCGTGACCTCGCGGCTGAACAGTTCGCCGAGGCCGAGCGCGCTGGTGAAGACCACCGGCGCCAGCACCTGGTTACCGCGGTGCCGGCTGAGATCCCGCAGCACCGAGAGCCCGGGATAGGCCGAGTGTGCGGCGGCGGTCCGCATCGCGCCCTGCACGGCCTGGGCCCGTGCCGCCGGGGTGCGGGTGCCGGTGAGGTCGACGTCGAGCAGCAGCGAGGAGGTGAAGTCACCGACCAACGAGTCGACGTCGGGGTGCTGGGGTTGACGCCCGAACAGCGGAACGTTCAGCAGGAAGCGGGGGCCGGTCGACCAGCGGGCCAGGGCGTTGGCGAACGACCCGGCGAGCGCCATCGCCGGGGTGACCCCGCGGGCCTGCGCGCGGGCGAACAGGGCGTCGCGGGTCTGCGGGTCCAGCCAGCGCCAGAGCCGGGCGCTCGTGCGGGCGCCGCGGTCGCCGGTGGTGGGAAGCGCCGGCGGGTCCGGCAGCTCCGGGATGCGCTGCGCCCACCACTCGTGGTCGGACTCGCGAACCGGTTGCTGCCGCGCCTCGTCCGCCTCGATGGCGCGCCGGTATTGCCGGAACGTGTACCGCAGTGCGGGCAGCTCCTGACCGGAATACAGGGCCGCCAGGTCGGCCATCAGGGTGCGATAGCTCATCGCGTCGGCGGCTTGCATGTCCAGGTCGACGTGCAGGCGCGAACGCCCGCCGGGCAGCCGGGTCAACGCCAGTTCGAACACCGCGCCGTCCAGCTGCTGGTGCGATTTGGCGGCGCGGATGGCGGCGAGCCGCTGATCGACTTCGCCGCCGCTCAGGTGGCGCAGGTCTTCGACCGCGACCGGGAACTCGTCGGCCGCCCCGGCGGCGGTGATGCGCTGGGTGCCGTCGGGCAGGAACCGCACCCGCAGCATCGAATGACGCCGGGCCAGCGCCGTGGCCGCCGCTTGCAGGCGCTCGGGATCGACTGAGCGGCCGTCGAATTCGACGTAGAGGTGTCCGGCCACCCCGCCAAGCCGCTGGCCGTCCTGGCGCCCGACCCACATCGCGTGCTGCATCGGAGCCAGGGGGAAGGGGTCGCCGGCCGCGTCATCCGGCGATTCGGGCGGTGGCGGCTCGGCGGCCCCGTCCTGGGAGTCGGCAGTCATCAGCCCGGACCAGGCCTCGACCGTCGGGGCGGCGGCCAGCGTGGCGAAATCGACGGCAATACCCTGGCGTCGCCAGCGGCCCGCCAGCGTCATGATCCGGATGGAGTCCAGGCCCTGGCCGATGAGGTTGGCGGTCGGGTCAAGGTCGTCGGCACCGAGACCGAGCAGTTCGGCCACCTCCGCCCGGACGTCCTCCGGGCGCACCGAGGCACGCACCACAAACCCTCCCTGAATTAGCACAGGCTGCCCTAAGTTGTGGTTACCCTATCCTTACTCATCGATCGCCGCTACTACGCCCCCCGCCTGAGGACCTATGACCGCGAACACACGGCCCGCCCCGGCCGGCGCCCTCGAAGGGTTCGTGCCGTTCCCCGCCGATCGGGCCGCCGCCTACCGGGCCGCCGGCTACTGGGTGGGCCGCACGCTGGACACCATCCTGAGCGACGCGGCGGGGCGCTGGCCCGGCCGAGCGGCCGTGCTGGACGCCGCCGACGACGCCGGCCTGAGTTATGCCGAGCTCGATGCGCGCGCCGACCGCGCCGCGGCGGGCCTCCGCGGTCTGGGCATCGCACCGGGCGACCGGGTGCTGCTCCAGCTGCCGAACGGTTGCCAGTTCGCGGTCGCCCTGTTCGGGCTGCTGCGGGCCGGCGCCATCCCGGTGATGTGTCTGCCCGGCCATCGGGCGGCCGAATTGGGACATTTCGCCGCCGTCAGCCAGGCCACCGGGTTGGTGATTGCCGACGCGCTGAACGGTTTCGACTACCGCGCCATGGCCCGCGAAATCGTCAGGGACCACCCGGCGCTCCAGTATGTCGTCGTCGACGGCGAACCGGGCCCGTTCACCTCGTGGGCCCAGCTTTGCGAGCCGGCCACCTCCCCGCCCCCGGCACCGCCGCGCGATCCGGGATCGCCTGCGCTGCTTCTGGTTTCCGGTGGCACAACCGGCACTCCGAAACTCATCCCGCGCACCCACGACGACTACCTGTTCAACGCGGCCGCCAGCGCGCAGGTGTGCCGTCTCACGGCCGACGACGTGTATCTGGTGATGCTCGCGGCCGGGCACAACTTCCCGCTGGCCTGCCCCGGGCTGCTCGGCGCCATGACGGTGGGCGCCACCACCGTGTTCGGCACCGACCCCAGCCCGGAGGCCGCCTTCGCCGCCGTCGAGCGCCACGGTGTCACGGTCACCGCCCTGGTGCCGGCGCTGGCCAAACTGTGGGCGCAGGCCTGCGAGTGGGAACCGGTGACACCGAAAACCTTGCGGCTGCTGCAGGTTGGCGGGGCAAAGTTGGAACCCGACGACGCCCGCGTGATCCGCGCCGCGTTGACCCCGGGGTTGCAGCAGGTGTTCGGGATGGCGGAAGGGCTGCTGAACTACACCCGCCCGGACGATCCGCCGGAGCTCGTCGACCACACCCAGGGGCGCCCGTTGTGCCCGGCCGACGAAGTGCGCGTCGTCGGCGCCGACGGGCGACCGGTGGCGCCCGGCGAGGAAGGCGAGCTGCTGGTGCGCGGCCCGTACACCCTCAACGGCTACTACCGTGCCGAGCGCGATAACGAACGCTGCTTCGATCCCGACGGTTTCTTCCGCACCGGTGACCTGGTCCGGCTCCGCGACGACGGCTATCTGACGGTGACCGGGCGGGTCAAGGACGTGATCTGCCGCGGCGGGGAAACCATCTCCGCCGCCGACCTCGAGGAGCAGATGCTCAGCCACCCGTCGATCTTCTCGGCCGCGGCCCTGCCGCTGCCCGACCCATACCTCGGCGAAACGATCTGCGCGGCAGTCGTCTTCACCGGCACCGGGGTGTCACTGGCGGAGCTGAACGCCTACCTCGACCAGCGTGGCGTGGCCGCCCATGCGCGGCCCGATGTGCTGGTTGCGATGGCAGCGCTGCCGACCACACCGATCGGCAAGATCGACAAGAAGGCGATCGCGACCCAGGTTACAGCCCAGCGAGCGCCCAGCTGACCAGGCCGCCGTTAGCTGTCCTTGGCGCGCAACGCGTTTAGCAGCCGGTCCATCACCGCGCCGGCCTCGGCGCGCGCGTGACGATGATCGTCCGCGCGGGCGATGTAGAGCGTCGCCTCGCGCAGCGCCCCCATGACGGTCAGGGCGGTTGCCTCGACGGGTTGGGGCGGGATGCTGCCGGACTCGATGGCGTGGGTCAGCAGCGCCTTCACGAAGCCGATGTTGTATCGGTTCCCGATGTCGCTCCAGCGTTCCCACCCCAACACCGCCAGCGCCTCCAGCAGCACGATGCGCTGAATCTCGGGCTCGGCGCACGCGTCCAGCCAAAGGCCCGCGCACAGCCGCATGACCTCGACCGGATCGGATTCCCCCGCGGCGGCGACGGCCTCCCCCATCCGGGCGGCCATCTCGGCTTCCACTTTCTCGAACACCGCGGCGAAAAGCTCTGTCTTGTCGGCGAAATGGTGGTACAACGCGCCGCGCGTCACGCCCGCGTCCCGCACGATCGTCTCCAGGGAAACCTCCGAGAACCCCAGCGATGCGAACAGGGGCCGGGCGGCACTGATCAACGCGCCGCGCGTGTCGGCGGCACGCTCGGCCTGTGTGCGGCGACCATCCTGCGCCATACCACCCTTACCTTTCACGCCCGCGTATGCATTGTCATACATACCGCATGAAGGTCGCGGGATGTTCTCCCACGCGGGTGCGGTGTCGTTCAGAACACGCTGAACCGCCGGGCGATGTCCAGCGCCGACGAGTCCCCCTCGGCCCGAACGCCGAGTCCTTCCCAGGTGCCGCGCTGGGTGACCCACCGCACGAACGCTTGCGAATCGGATGTGATCCGCGCGGCCGGATCGCCCTGGGCGCCGAGGCGCAGCGTGCGGGTGCACAGCCCGTCGAGGCGGATTTCGACACCGCCGCGTAAGTCGTTGAGCAGCTGGGTGTTCTGTTGTGGCAGCGCAGCCTCGATCCAGTCCAGCGTGGGGGCAAGCCGGAGCTCGTCGACGACCGGAGGTTCGGACCGCAACGGCCCGTCCGGGGCGAAGAGGTCGTAGCGCAGGTGGACGAAGGACTCGAAGACGAACGTCGTGGGCACGACCGAGGCCGGATATGTCCCGACATCACCGATCGGTATGTCGACGTCTTGCCCCTCGACCGCGGCGAGCACCTCGAGCCCACGCGAACTGACCGACTCGTAGTCGGCAACCACCTGCGCGGGGGTCATGGAGCGACGCGATTCGACGTAAAGGTCCGCTGCGCGTTCGGCGGGCAGGCCGCCGGGGTCGGGCAGCGTCGACGGATCGACCGCCAACCAGTAGCTACATGCCATGTGCGACAAAAGATCCTGTACAGACCAACCGGAACATCCGCTGTCCCTCGCCCACATCGAGTCGGGCAGTCGCGAGAAAACGTCAAGAACGATTGCGCGTTCCTGGGCTATGGCATCGAGCGTGGCACTCATGAACTGACCTCCCTATATACATACATACTGTATGTACTAACATACACACCGTATGTATGAAGTCAAGGCGCGGGCCGCATTTGCAACTCGCCGGTCGGGCGGGCTTCAACTGCCGCGGAGCCTGCGGGTGCGGAGGCCGGCGATGATGGGATCTGCCGACAGAATCCCGCAAAGACGTTGCGGCACAGCCGCGGGCGGCGAACCCGACGAATAAGGTGCTGCATTTACCCCCCGGGGGGGTGCGCATCCTCATGGCCTGGGTCATCGCCGGGCTGCTGCTGAACAGCCCGGCCTTCCTGACCGGCTATGACTGGACCCGCTGGCTGACGATCGCGGCTTTCGATGTCGGAGTGGTGTTCATCCTCTTCGCGTCGCGTCGGCCGGAGATCGAGCAGGAGCCCTCGCCGAAAGCGTTGCGATCCTTCATTATTCTGGCCGTCCTGCTCGCGCTGATCCCGGTGGGCACGGTGCCCGGATTCGGCGGACCGCGGATGCGCTGACCGGTACGGCCCCGATAGCCGTCCAAAGATGCCATTGACTAATGTCACCATTTGCGATTGACTTCGTTGCATGGCGGACGACGTTCCGGCTCGTGGGCCGCTTCGGGTGCACGCCTTGCCGGCATCGCCACGCGCGACTTCGCACGGGGCCTTCGCCGAGGAGGTGCGCTGAGCAGTGTTGGACCGGTTGTTGAGCAAGTCGAAGACGAGCCGCGGCGCGTCGGCGGTGGTGACCGGCGCAGGAAGCGGCATCGGTGCCGCCTTCGCCGCCGAACTCGCGCGTCGCGGCGGCGCTGTCGTCTGCAGCGACATCGACGAAGCCGCGGCCCGAAGGACCGCCGACGCGATCGGCGAACGGGGCGGCAAAGCTCGCGCCATCCGTTGCGACGTCTCGAAATTCGAGGACGTCCAGGCCCTGGCCGAGCAATCTCAGGCCTGGTTTGCGGGTCCGCCCACACTGGTGATCAACAACGCCGGTGTCGGCGCGGGCGGTGCGGCCATCGGCGATGCGCCACTGGACGATTGGGTGTGGACGTTGGGCATCAATCTGTGGGGGCCGATTCACGGCTGCCACGTCTTCACGCCGATCCTGCGGGAGGCCGATCGCTCGCACACTCCCCGCAGCATCATCAACGTGGCCTCCGCGGCGGCGTTCGGCGCGGCGCCGGGCATGGCCGCCTACAACGTCAGCAAGGCCGGCGTGCTGTCGCTCTCGGAGACCCTGGCCGCCGAACTCGCCGGCACCGGGGTGCGAGTCACCGTGCTCTGCCCGACCTTCGTCAAGACCAAGATCGTCGAGTCCGGCCGCATCAGCGAGGAATCCAGCGAGCTGGCCAACAAATTGATGCGCTGGACCGGATTTTCGGCGGACAAGGTCGCGCGGATCTGCCTGGACGCACACGACCGCGGCGACCTGTACTGCATGCCGCAACTCGACGCCAAAATCGGCTGGAGCATCAAACGCATGGCCCCGCAGGCCTATACGCGCGCCGCCGGCCTGGTGTCGCGAATCAACCTGCCCTGATCAAGCAAAGGAGCTCCCGGTGGCCATCGACATGGAAGCAATGCTCGCCAAGATCAAGGATCGGCAATGGGCGCTCGCCGACATCGATTGGGACGCGCCCGGCGCCGATACCATCCGGGACGAATTCCGGCCCAAGCTCAAGGCATTCATGGCCGACCTGTGCTGGATCGAGAACGTCGGCGCCCGCGGGTTCGCCGCGCTGGCCAAAAAGGCACCCGATCCCACGTTGGCGGAGATCTACCGGTACTTCCACGCCGAGGAGCAGCGCCACGCCAACGCCGAGATGGCGCTGATGAAGCGCTGGGGAATGCTCGACGACGGTGAGGTTCCCAGGCCGAACGTCAACATCCGGTTGGCCATCCAGTGGCTGGACACCTACTCCGACGACATGCCCCTGTCGGTGTTGGGTACCGTCATCCCGATGCTCGAGGTCGCCCTCGACGGCGCGCTGCTGAAGTTCTTGCTCGACACCGTGCAAGACCCGGTGTGCCACCAGGTCTTCGAGAAGATCAACAACGACGAATCACGGCACATCGCAGTCGATTTCGAGGTCCTCGACATGATCGGGCACGCGAAGGCGCGCAGGCTGGCCATCGAATTCGTCGGCACCGTCGCCACACCCGGATTGATAATCGGCGCCCTCATGTACGTCCCGCTGCTCAACCGCGTCCGCAACGAGATGGCCGGCATGGGCATGGAGCCCGAACGCCTCTACAACGCCGTCAAACGCTTCAAACAGCTGGGCGAGCGGGGCGAACGCACCCGACGGGTGCCCGCCTACCAAGTGCTCAAGCGGCACGCCGCCATGGTGGTCAACCCGCGCCACCCGTATCACCTGCTGGCCAATTCCATGGTGTGGCTGTCCGACCGCTACCCCAAACCCTTGCTCAAACCGGTGCCCAGCTGGTTCAAGGAACTCACCTACAAGCCGGCGGCGTGACCATGACGGACGACCGCGCCCACGCGGCGCTCATCATCGGAGCAGGCTTCACCGGACTGGGCGCGGCGATCCGATTGGCCGACGCCGGGGTGGACGACATCGTGATCCTCGAACGCGGCGACCGGGTCGGCGGAACGTGGCGCGACACAACCTATCCCGGCGCCAGCTGTGACGTTCCCTCGCTGCTGTACTCGTACTCGTTCGTCAAGAACCCGACCTGGTCGCGCACCTACTCCCCCGCGCCGGAGATCTGCCGCCACCTCGAAGACATGGCGACCAGGTTCGGCATCCGCCGCCACATCCGATTCGGCCACAAGGTCAGCGGCTTGGCGTTCGACGAGGATCGCGGAGTCTGGACCGCAACCACCAAAGACCGCAAGCGATTCCGCGCGCGCACCGTCGTGCTCGCATCCGGGCCGTTGTCGGACGTCAGGTTCCCCGACATCCGCGGGCTGGACAGCTATCGCGGACACAAGATCCACAGTGCCCGCTGGGACCACGACTACGATTTCGCGGGCAAGCGGGTCGGCGTCATCGGCACCGGCGCCAGCGCGATCCAGATCATCCCCGAACTGGTAAAGCGGGCCGGGTTCGTCAAGGTCTTCCAACGCACCCCATGCTGGGTGTTGCCCCGCCTGGATGTCGCCACCCCGCCCGCCGTCCAAACCCTGTTCGCCAAAGTCCCTGCCGCCCAGCAACTTGCCCGTCAGGCCCTGTTCTGGGGTCACGAAGCCAGCGCCACGGCGCTGGTGTGGGACACGCCACTGACCTCATTGGCCGCCCGGCTGGGGCGGGCCCACCTGCGCGCTCAGGTGAAGGACCCGTGGCTGCGGCGCCAACTGACGCCGGACTTCCGCCCGGGCTGCAAGCGCATGCTGGTCTCCAGCGACTACTACCCCGCCCTGCAACGCGACAACTGCAAGCTCATCGACTGGCCGATCGCCACCCTGAGCCCGGTCGGCATCCGCACCAGCGACGGCATCGAGCACCACCTCGACTGCATCGTGTTCGCCACCGGCTACGACGTCCACCTGACCGGACCGCCCTTTGCGGTGACCGGGCTCGGCGGCCGGTCGCTGGCCGACGAATGGGCCAGCGGCGCACAGGCTTACAAGAGCATCAACGTGCACGGCTATCCGAATCTGTTTTTCATGACCGGACCCAACTCTGGGCCCGGCCACAACTCGCTGCTGGTCTACATCGAGGGCCAGCTGCAATACGCGATGCGCGGGATCACCGCCATCCTCGACAACGACCTGCGCTATCTCGACGTGCGTCAAGAGGTGCAGCGCCGTCACAACGACAGCCTCCAGCGCCGCCTCACCAAGACGACGTGGATGTCCGGCTGCCGCAGTTGGTACCTCACCAAGGACGGATACAACGGGTCGATGTACCCGGGTTTCGCGACGCAGTATCTTCGCCAGATGAGGGATTTCCGCTACGAGGATTACCGGGCGGTGGCGCGCCGCACCCAGACGGCTGCCGTCTCGTCGGGCTGACAGATGGCACCGGACCGCTCGCTCGACCGTTCGTCACGACCCGAACCCGGCACCATCGCCAGCGTGTTGCACAACGTGCGGCGCGCGCCCAAGCGCGTTCGGCGCCAATCGCGGGAGTACCGGCAATTGATCGAGACGGCGGTCTCGCAACTGTTCGACGCCGCGGTTCGCCACCCCCACGGCGACCCCGCATCCGGTGAATACCGGATCGACGACCTGGCCCGGCTGGCCGGCACCACCACCCGCAACATCCGGGTCTACCGCGACCGCGGATTGCTGCCCCCACCGTTGCGGGTCGGCCGCATCGCATTGTTCAACGACACCCACCTGACGCGACTGCGGCTGATCACCTCGATGCTCGACCGCGGATACAACATCGCGCACGTGCGCGAAATGCTGAGCGCCTGGGAGGAAGGCAAGAGCCTGGGCGACGTGCTGGGTCTGGAGACCGCGATCGTGGGCACCTGGACCACCGAGAAGCCACTGACCATGTCGCTCGTCGAGGCGCAGCGACTCGTTGACGACCCGGACGCCTTCGAGCGACTGGTGGCGCTGCACGTCATCCGGGTCGACGGGGCGCAAGCCACCGTCACCCGTCCCAAACTGATCGAAGCGTTCAACGAAATCCGCGGGTACGGCGTCGAATTGGAAAAACTCATCGACCTACACGAGCAGATCGTGCCCGAAGTCGACAAGATCAGCGACATGCTCGTGCGCGCCGGGGCCGAGCACGTGCTGGACCGCATCAAGCCCGGCCAGCCCCTGCCCGCCGATGCCGAGATCGCCGAGCTGATCACCATGCTGGTGCGGTTCCGGACACAAGCCGTGGCGACGGTCACCGCCACGCTCGCATCGTCGATCGAGTCCAACATCGAGTCGCTGGCGAGCCGCATCCTCGCCGACTACCTCGAGTCCAGCCCGTCGGCCTGAGCGGTTGGGCTTTCGCGTCAGTGCCCGCTCAGGGTCAGCCTTCCCTCTGTTTCGAGCACCTTCCTGGCCGTGATCTTTTCGGTCTTGCGGGCCTCGCGCTCGAGATAGCGCTGCTTGGATTCCTCGAATTTGTCGGAGGCCTGCTCTAGCTCCTTGACCAGCACGGCGAGATCGTCGCGCATCCGCGCGGCCTCGCCGGTCAAGTCTTCGCGTTCGAAGATGCGCCACTTCCTGAGCACGGGCATCACCACCTCGTCGAGATGGATGCGCGGGTCGTAGACGCCGCCGACGGCGATGACCACCGCCTTGCGCCGGAATTCGGGCACCGTGAATCCGGGCATCTTGAAGTTGCGCAGGATTCGGTGGACCGACTTCATCGCCTGGTTCGGGGCGATGTCGAGACCCGCCGCGCTGACGTCCCGGTAGAAGATCATGTGCAGGTTCTCGTCGTGGGACACCCTGGCCATCAGCTGCTCCGCGATGGGTTCCTGAGAGGCCTTACCGGTGTTGCGATGCGACACGCGGGTGGCCAGCTCCTGAAACGAGACGTACATGACCGAGTCGAACAAGCTCTCGGCGAACATGTCGCCCTGCTGATTCTGCCCCGGGCTGAAGCCCCTGGTCATTTGCTCCAGGCGCAGCCTCTCCAGCGCCACCGGGTCGACCGCGCGGGTGACCACCAGGTAGTCGCGCAGCGCCGTGCTGTGCCTGGCCTCCTCGGCCGTCCACCTGTTGACCCACTGCCCCCAGGGGCCGTCCATGCTGAAGTTCATCGCGATCTCGCGGTGATACGACGGCAAATTGTCCTCGGTCAGCAGGTTTTGCACCATCGCCACCTGCGCGACGTCGGGGAGCCGGGTGTCCCCGGGCTCCCAGTCCTGACCGTCCAGCGCATGGAAGTTCTTGCCGTCCGACCACGGGACGTAGTCGTGGGGATTCCACTCTTTGAACATCGACAGGTGGCGGTTGAGCAGACCCTCGACC
The DNA here is from genome assembly GCF_010731595.1 of Mycobacterium seoulense. Taxonomy (NCBI): domain Bacteria; kingdom Bacillati; phylum Actinomycetota; class Actinomycetes; order Mycobacteriales; family Mycobacteriaceae; genus Mycobacterium; species Mycobacterium seoulense. The sequence continues at coordinate 2,361,216 of NZ_AP022582.1, forward strand.
ACCGGCTCGAGCTCGTGGAGTAGCTGCAGGTTAGTCAGATCATTGGACACAAGGCCCTCCAGTTATGTGTGCCGTCAAGTAACGCACAATGTATCTGTGTCATACGGTTACATAAAGATGACACGCGCAAAACTCGGCGAACTAGGGCCAAAGGTCCCTACGCCGGAAGTGACGCCCACCACGCCGCGGCGGCCCGGCCAGGCCACCCATCAGCCGAGCGGGGGCTACCGGCGCGCAACCAGATACGGCGCCAGGGTGGACAGCTTTTCGCAGGTCTCTTCGAATTCACGCTCGGGCGTGGACGCTTCGATGATGCCGGCCCCGGCCCGCAACCACGTCTTACCGTCGCGTTCGTAGGCCGCCCGCAGCGTCAGGGCGGCGTCCAGCCCGCCATCGGCCGAAAACATCACGACCGCCCCGGAATACAGCCCCCGCGGGCCCTCGTCGAGACGCAGGATCGCTTCCACGCCGCCCGCTTTCGGGATGCCGGATGCGGTAACGGCCGGGAAAAGCGCTTCCAGCGCATCCATCCGGTCGTTCGACGGACCTAGCCGCCCGCTGACCGTGGACCCGAGATGCTGCACGCTCCCGCGCTCGCGCACCGTCATGAAGTCGTTGACCACCACGCTGCCGGGTTCGGCGATCTCGGTCATCTCCTGAAGCGAGCTCCGCACCGAGATGGCATGCTCGACAATCTCTTTGGAATTCGATTCGAGGTCGTGTCGCGCCTGCCGGTCGCGAGCCACTCCGCGCCCCAGCGCGCGAGTACCCGCCAGCGGCTCGGTCACCACTATCCCGTCGCCATGGACGGCCGCGACGAGTTCGGGACTGTAGCCGACAGCGCGAATCCCTCCCAGCCGCAACAAGAACGACCGCACCGGCGTGTTGTGTCGACGACCCAGCCGGTAGGTGGACGGGAAGTCCAGCGGGAAAGGCACTTCCAGACACCGGGACAGGATCACCTTGTGGTAGCGGCCCGCGGCGATCTCGTCGACCGCCGACGCCACCCGGTCGCGGTAGCCGGAAGGATCGGTGACGACGTCCACGGTGCGAGGCTGGGGCGCCTCGGGCATGCCGCCGCCCAGCAGGCCCACGACCAGGTCGCGATGCACCGCGGTCGCGCCCCACAGCCGGACCGCCTCCCGGGTCACCACGATGCGGGTGCGCGGCCAGAACACGCGGGCCAGCGGCGTTCGTGGCGTCAACCGCTGTTGCAGCCCATAGCGGTAGACACCGAACTCGAAGGCGATCCAGCCGAAGAGCTGGTCGGTCTCCAGCAACAGCCTGTCGATGGCCTCGCCCAGGACCGGACCGGGCCGTCCCGACCACTGTTGACGCTGGGTGATGCCGTCCCGGATGACGCGCACTTCGTCGCTGTCCAGCTCGATCATCGCGCGCACCCCGCTGGCCAGCACCCATTGACCGCTGCGCTCGTAGAGCAGATATTCCTCGCCGGCTTGTTCCGGCAGCAGCGCGGCCAGCTCGGCGGCAAGGTCGGCCGGATCGATGTGTGCGGGAAGGGGGATCGGCGACGACGCAGAACCGGCGGGACTCGTCTGAACGCTGACCTCGGTCACGGTTAGTAAATGTAGCCTAACCTATCTAAGGACGCGCAACCGATCCCCGCTTGCAACCGGCAAATCCGGCCGTCCCGCCAAGACTTTCGTGGAGCGAAAGCGCCGGCAATCCACACGTCGAAACCCATCTCCCCGTTCCCGCAGGTAGAGGACGCGGAACAACGGGCGCTGTCGGGCCCGTCGGAGGACATCGACACCCTCGCGCGTTTCCCGACCGTCCCGTGGCAGCGCAGCGCCGGCCACGCCCAAGGTGACCTTTCCTAAAATGCCAACCGACCGTGCGGACCCGCTGGCCGGAGGATTTAATTGGAAGCGGTGGTTCGGCAGGCGCCGGCGACGTGAGTAAAGGAGTGGCGGTGAACTCCTGCGAGGACGTTCGTGCTGATTCGAGAGCGGCACCATGTTCGTGATCCGGCTTGCGAACGGCGAAGAGGTCCAGGGCGGCGAGAGCGACGGGCTCGAAATCAACCAAGAGACCGGCGTGCTCACGGTTTCCCGCGTCGACGGTTTCGAGGAAATCACCACTTCTTACTCGCCTATGGCGTGGCTGTCGGTGACGCACCGCAAGAAGGGCGTGGGGGTCAGACCGTCCGTTATTTCGTCGGGCCGTTGATTCCTGTGCCGACCACACAGCAAATGCACAGGACATTCCCACCAATTCCACGCCTGCCGCGCCGTCGCCGCGCGGCCCGAACGTCAGCCGCCGTAACGTTCTGAACAGCGGTTTTGCCGAGCGTCGGCGCGGCGGCATCGATTCAACACGCCCGTACTTCATGCTTTGCATTCGAGTGGCGGTTTGAGATCGCCGGGGATAAGTTTTCCACGGTCGTCGGGATGTTCGTGGTGGCTCCGCTTGCGGACGGCGCTTTCCCTGATCACCGCACCCCATCGAGGAAGGCATCGGATGCTGCAAGAGTTTTGGCAAAACTTCACCCACAACCTGTTCAAGCCGCTCCTGCTGTTCTTCTACTTCGGATTCCTCATTCCGATCCTGAAGGTGCGCTTCGAATTTCCCTATGTCATCTATCAGGGTCTGACGATGTACCTGCTGCTGGCGATCGGCTGGCACGGGGGTGAGGAACTCGCCAAGATCAGCGCCGGCAGCGTCGGGGTGATCGTGGGCTTCATGGTGTTGGGGTTCGTGCTCAACTTCGTGATCGGCGGCATCGCCTACCTGCTGTTGAATTGGCTGACTTCGCTTCGACGAATCGACCGGGCGACGGTCGCCGGGTATTACGGGTCAGACTCGGCGGGGACGTTCGCCACCTGCGTGGCCGTCCTGACGGCCGTCGGCATGGCGTTCAACGCCTACATGCCGGTGATGTTGGCGGTCATGGAGATTCCGGGCTGCCTGGTCGCGTTGTACTTTGTGGCGCGCCTTCGTCACCGCGGGATGGACGCGGCCGGGAACATGGCCGACGAGCCGGGCTACACCGCGCCGGTCACGGTCGGAGTCGGGCCCGGCGCCGCCGCGATGCCCCCGCACGGCCAGAGCCTCGAGGAGTCCGAGCACGAGCGCGGAATTGAGCAGGAGCTGGAATTCTCCCTGGAAAAACTCGACCACCCGGACTGGGAGCCCGACCAGAGCCCGCCGCGCCCCGCCGGCAAGAGGGCGCCCATTTTCTCCCGGGAGCTGTTCCAAGAGGTGTTCCTCAACCCGGGGCTCGTCCTGCTCATGGGCGGCATCATCATCGGCCTGGTCAGTGGGCTGCAGGGCCAGAAGGTGGTCGCCGACGACGACAAGTTCTTTGTCCTGGCGTTCCAGGGCGTGCTCTGTTTGTTCCTGCTCGAGATGGGCATGACCGCCTCGCGGAAGCTGAAGGACCTGCGAACGGCCGGCCCCGGCTTCATCTTCTTCGGCCTGCTGGCCCCGAACATCTTCGCGCCCCTTGGCATCCTGGTCGCCCACATCTACTCCTCACTCACCCACGCCGATTTCAAGCCCGGAACCTACGTGCTCTTCGCGGTGCTCTGCGGCGCGGCCTCCTACATCGCCGTCCCGGCCGTCCAGCGGCTGGCGATCCCCGAAGCCAGCCCCACCCTTCCGTTGGCCGCATCGCTGGGTCTGACGTTCTCCTACAACGTCACCATCGGAATCCCGCTCTACATCGAGGTCAACCGGCTGATCGCGCACTGGTTCTAGGTTCGGCGCCCCGCCGACAATCGCCAGGATCACCGAATTATGCTGGGCAGCAGCATCTTTGACGAGTCGTGGCACGGCGTCGGGTGGGATCCCGATTCCGCTCGTCGTTAATTGTTGGTAAAGACGGGTTGGGTCGGGCCCCCGAAGCCGGCGGGCTTCCGCTAGGTTCGTTGACGCCGCGAGTCGGTTGCTGCCCCCCGCAGCGCCCGGCCGCGTCGCCGGGAGGCGCACATGGTTTACGAGTTGTGGGAAAACTTCGTCCACAACCTCTTCAAGCCGCTGTTGCTGTTCTTCTATTTCGGGTTCCTCATCCCGATCCTGAAGGTGCGGTTCGAGTTCCCGTACGTGATCTATCAGGGCCTGACCATGTACCTGCTGGTGGCGATCGGCTGGCAGGGCGGCGAAGAACTGGCCAAAGTCAAACCCGCCGACATCGACAACATCGCCGGGTTCGTCGCGCTGGGCTTCACGCTGAACGTCGTCATCGGCGCGCTCACCTACGTCCTGTTGAGGTACCTGACCCGGCTGCGACGAGTCGACCGGGCCGCGGTTGCGGGCTACTACGGGTCGGACTCGGCGGGCGCCTTCGCCACCTGCGTGGCCGTGCTCACCGGCGTCAAGATCGTCTCCGACGCCTACATGCCGGTCCTGCTGGCGTTCATGGAGATTCCCGGTTGCCTGGTGGCGCTGTACCTGGTGGCCCGGCTGCGGCACCGGGGCATGGACGACGCCGGGTACATGCCGGACGAGGACGGCTACGCGGCGCCCGCCGCGGCAGGACCGGGCGCGGCCGACCAGCGGGAGCAGGCCGAAGGCGTGGACGGCCGCGTCGACCGCGGGATCGAGGAGGAGCTGGAGCTCTCGCTGGAAAAGCGGGAGCATCCCGAGCGGTACGGCAACAGCCTGCCGCACACCAAGGCGCCGTTGATGTCGCGCGCGATATTGCAGGAAGTGTTCCTCAACCCCGGACTGATCCTGCTCATCGGCGGCATCGCGATCGGCTTCATCGGCGCGCTGCAGGGCCAGAAGGTGGTGCACGACCAGAACGAGCTTTTCGTCGCCGCGTTTCAGGGCGTGCTGTGCCTGTTCCTGCTCGAGATGGGGATGACGGCGTCCCGCAAGTTGCGGGATCTCAAGTCCGCGGGCAGCGGGTTCATCGTCTTCGGTTTGTTGGCGCCCAACCTGTTTGCGTTGCTGGGAATCGTGGGCGCCTACTGCTACGCGAACCTCACCGACACCCACTTTCAGCCGGGCACCTACGTGCTCTTCGCGGTGTTGTGCAGCTCGGCGTCCTACATCACGCTCCCGGCAGTGCAACGGCTGGGCATCCCCGAGGCGAGCCCGACCCTGCCGCTGGCCGCCGCGCTGGGTCTGACGTTCTCCTACACCGTCACCATCGGGATTCCGCTCTATATCGAGATCAACCGCGTCGTCGCGCACTGGTTCCCGGCTGCCTGAGCGCTACCCCAGGACGGTGCGCACCACCGCGTCGGCCAGTAGCCGTCCGCGCGCCGTCAGGACGAACCGGTCGGCGTCGGCGACCAGCAGCCCGTCGGCGACCGCGCCTTCGGCGCGCTGTTGCTCGGCGGGTCCCAGCACGTCACGCGGAAGACCTTGGCGCAGGCGGGTTTTCAACAGCACATCTTCGGTGTGCAGGGCGTCGGCATCCAGCCGCTCGAATCCCCCCACCGGCAACGTGGCACCGGCCAGCCTTTCGGCATAGGCGTTGGGGTGCTTGACATTCCACCACCGCGTGGCGCCGACGTGGCCATGGGCTCCCGGTCCGGCGCCCCACCACTGGCCGCCGTCCCAATAGCCGAGGTTGTGTCGGCACTCACCGCCGGGACGCGCCCAGTTGGACACCTCGTACCAGGACATCCCGGCCTCGGAGAGCCGCGCATCGACCAACTCATAGCGGTGCGCCAGCACGTCGTCGTCGGGAGGCGTCAGCTCGCCGCGGCGTACCCGCCGGGCCAGCGCGGTGCCGTCCTCGACGACCAGCGCGTAGGCCGACACGTGATCGACGCCGGTGTCGATCGCCGTGTCGACAGAGCGCAGCAGATCGTCGTCGGACTCCCCCGGGGTTCCATAGATCAGATCGAGGCTGACGTGCTCGAAGCCGGCGTCCAACGCTTCGCGGGCGGCGGCCGCCGACCGGTTCGGGGTGTGGATGCGGTCGAGGACCCCCAGCACTCGCGGCGACACCGACTGCATGCCGAGCGACACCCGCGTGTAGCCGGCCGCGCGGACGGCGTCGAAGAAGTCCGGCCAGGCCGACTCCGGGTTGGCCTCGGTGGTGATCTCGGCATCGGGCGCCAGCGTGAAATGCTCGCGGACCATGTCCAGCAGCGACGCCACCCGCGCACCGCCCAGCAGCGACGGCGTCCCGCCCCCGACGAACACCGTGTCGACGGTCGGCCCGGGGAGCCGCTCGGCGGCCAGCTTCAGCTCCGCCCCCAGCGCCGCCAGCCAGGCGTCGGGATTCACCCCACCCAGCTCGGCGGGTGTGTAGGTGTTGAAATCGCAATAGCCGCAACGGGTTATGCAGAACGGAACGTGGATGTACATCCCGAACGACCGTCCGGGGACGGGCTGCAGGTCGGGCAGCGCGACCGCTTCCTCGCGAAGTGCCATGCCAAATCATCCCACGGTGCGCCGCCCCCGGCCGGGCCGCCGACCGCGGCGCAGCGCACCCCGACTCCGGCAGGTTTCTTGGGTTCTTTTACCCGGACGGTCAGGTTAATGCGGATTTCCGCTCACCGTGAGCGGATATTTGACCTGTTCGCGTCGCCCCCATCGGGCATGGCACAATGGGCTCGTGACCGTCGCTCAGCCCAGCCTTCGCATTGCGCTCGTGGCGCGGCGGCACATTGATCTCAAGCGTGTTTGCAGCTGTTGCTGTCTTCCTTGATGTCGTAGACCCGCCCACCTGTACGTCCAGCTGGCATCGGATCTGCGCCGCCGATACCACCGGTGAGCTGCGCTTCTATGCCTGCGATGTCGAAGAAGGAGACCTCCTCGATGACCACAGCCCGACCCGCCGGGGCGCAGAACAAGGCTCGCAACGAGGGCCAGTGGGCGCTGGGCGATCGCGAGCCACTGAACCCCAACGAAGAGATGAAGCGCGCCGGCGCCCCGCTCGAGGTGCGCGAGCGCATCGAGAACGTCTACGCCCAGGCCGGGTTCGACAGCATCGACAAGAGTGACCTGCGCGGGCGCTTCCGTTGGTGGGGGCTTTACACCCAGCGCGAACAGGGCTACGACGGCACGTTCACCGGGGACGAGAACGCCGATCTGCTCGAAGCCAAGTACTTCATGATGCGGGTGCGCTGCGACGGCGGCGCGCTGTCGGCCGCCGCGCTGCGCACCGTCGGCGAGATCTCGACCGAGTTCGGGCGGGACACGGCCGACATCTCCGACCGCCAGAACGTGCAGATGCACTGGATCGAGGTCGAAAACGTCCCCGAAATCTGGCGGCGACTCGCCGACGTGGGCCTGCAGACCGCCGAGGCGTGCGGCGACTGCCCCCGCGTCATCCTGGGCTCACCGCTGGCCGGCGAGTCGCTCGACGAGGTGCTCGACCCGACCTGGGCGATCGACGAGATCGTGCACCGCTACATCGGCAAGCCGGACTTCGCCGACCTGCCACGCAAGTACAAGACCGCGATCTCGGGTCTGCAGGACGTCGCGCACGAGATCAACGACATCGCCTTCATCGGCGTGAACCACCCCGAGCACGGGCCCGGCCTGGACCTGTGGGTCGGCGGCGGTCTGTCCACCAACCCGATGCTGGCCCAGCGGGTCGGCGCCTGGGTGCCGCTGAACGAAGTCCCCGAGGTCTGGGAGGCGGTGACCTCGATATTCCGTGACTACGGCTACCGGCGGCTGCGGTCCAAGGCCCGGCTGAAGTTCTTGATCAAGGACTGGGGCATCGAAAAATTCCGCGAGGTGCTCGAAACGGAGTACCTCAAGCGGCGGCTGATCGACGGCCCGGCGCCCGAGCCGCTCAAGCATCCGATCGATCACATCGGGGTGCAACGGCTCAAGAACGGTCTCAACGCCGTCGGTGCGGCCCCGATCGCCGGACGCGTCTCGGGCAGCATCCTGTCGGCGGTCGCCGACCTGATGGACCTCGCCGGCTCGGACCGGATCCGGTTCACCCCCTACCAGAAGCTGGTCATCCTCGACGTCGCCGACGACAAACTCGACGAGGTGCTCGCGGGTCTGCAGGCGCTGGGGCTGCAGACCCAGCCGTCCCAGTGGCGCCGGAACTTGATGGCCTGCACGGGGATCGAATACTGCAAGTTGTCGTTCGCCGAAACCCGAGGCAAGGCGCAGGTTCTGGTGCCCGAGCTGGAACGCCGGCTCGAGGACATCAACGCCGCGCTCGACGTGCCGATCACGGTCAACATCAACGGTTGTCCGAACTCGTGCGCACGAATTCAGGTGGCTGACATCGGCTTCAAGGGCCAAATGGTCGACGACGGTCATGGGGGCTCCGTCGAGGGCTTTCAGGTGCACCTGGGCGGCAGCCTCGGGCTGGACAGCGGATTCGGGCGAAAGCTGCGCCAGCACAAGGTCACCAGCGACGAGCTGGGCGATTACATCGACCGGGTGGTGCGTAACTTCATCAACCACCGCAGTGCGGGAGAACGGTTCGCGCAGTGGGCGATTCGGGCAGATGAGGACGACTTACGATGAGTGAACAAGCAACGAAACGAACCGAGGCCGAACTGCGGGACCTGGCGGCGCGGGGCGCCGCGGAACTCGAGGGCGCCAGCGCCACCGAGGTGTTGCGTTGGACCGATCGGACCTTCGGCGGGGTCAACGGTCCGCGCAGCTGGGCCACCTGCAACTACGTATTGACCTCCAGCATGCAGGAGGCCGTGCTGATCGATCTTGCCGCCAAGGTCCGCCCGGGTGTGCCGGTGGTCTTCCTGGACACCGGCTACCACTTCGCCGAGACCATCGGAACCCGGGACGCCGTCGAATCGGTCTACGACATCCGCGTGCTCAACGTCACCCCCGAGCAGACGGTGGCCGAACAGGATCAGTTGCTGGGGAAGAACCTGTTCGACCGTGACCCGGGCGAGTGCTGCCGGTTGCGCAAGGTGGTGCCCCTGCGCCGCGTCCTGAGCGGCTACTCCGCCTGGGTGACCGGGCTGCGCCGCAGCGAAGCGAAAACCCGTGCCAACACCCCGGTGATCGGCTTCGACGAGGGGTTCAAGCTGGTGAAGATCAATCCCCTGGCGACGTGGACCGACGAGGACATGCAGGACTACATCGACGAGCACGGTGTGCTGGTCAATCCCCTTGTCTACGACGGATATCCGTCCATCGGCTGCGAGCCCTGCACGGCCAAACCCCTCGCCGGGGCCGACCCGCGCAGCGGGCGCTGGCAGGGGCTGTCGAAGACCGAGTGCGGGCTGCACGCCTCGTAGCAGAACCCGTGGCTTATGCCGACGTCAGCGTGGCTTCGTCCTCGCCGGCGCCGGCCGGACCACCGGCCGGCGCGTTGACGGCGAGGGACGGGATGCGGGTCGCGCGCACGTAAACGGTGTCGCCCTCACGCAGGGCCAGCGCCTCGGCGTCACCGCGGGTGATCTGCGCCGTGAAGGCCCCTCCGGTGGCGGCGCTGGTCAACTCCACCCGCACCTCGAAACCGAGCACCACGACGCGGTCGACGGTGGCGCGCACCACCCCGATCGACTCCGCGGTGCCATCCCCGCCGGCGATGGCCATCTCGGGGTTGCGGCCCACCCGGATGTCGTGCGGGCGAACCAGATTCCCGTTCAGGGTGGACACCGCCCCCAGGAACGACATCACGAAGGCGCTCGCCGGGGCGTCGTAGACCTCGGTCGGCGATCCCACCTGCTCGATACGACCGTGATTGAGCACCGCGATCCGGTCGGCCACGTCCAGCGCCTCCGCCTGGTCGTGGGTGACCAGGACGGTGGTGACGTGCACCTCGTCGTGCAGGCGGCGCAACCACGCGCGCAGGTCCTCACGCACCTTCGCGTCGAGTGCGCCGAACGGCTCGTCGAGCAGCAGCACCTGCGGGTCGACCGCCAACGCCCGCGCCAGCGCCATTCGCTGTCGTTGCCCGCCGGAGAGCTGATTGGGGTAGCGGTTCTGAAACCCGCTCAGCCCCACCACTTCCAGCAGGTTGTCGACCTTGGCCTTGACCTCCGCTTTGGGCCGTTTGCGAATCTTCAACCCGTAGGCCACGTTGTCACGGACCGTCAAGTGCTTGAACGCCGCATAGTGCTGAAACACGAACCCGATGCCCCGCCGCTGCGGCGGCACCCGCGTGACGTCTTGGCCGTTGATCGTGATCGTTCCGCTGTCGGGCTGGTCCAGCCCGGCGATGGCACGCAGCAGGGTCGACTTGCCGGAACCGCTGGGCCCCAACAGCGCGGTCAGCGAGCCGGAGGGCACGACGAAGTCGACATTGTCCAGGGCCACGAAGTCGCCGTAGCGCTTGTTGGCGTTGTGCACGACGATGGCGTGGTCGCCGGGGCGGCTGCTGTTGTCGGTCATCTGCGTGTCTCCATGTCACCTACCTGGCCGCTCGCGCGCGGCGGGCATCCAAAATCACCTGGAAAATCAGGACCAGGACCGCAACGCCCATCAACAACGTCGAGAGCGCGTAGGCGCCGTATTCGGCGCCGCGGTTATACCGATCCGAGACGAGCAACGTCAGGGTCTGGGACTTACCCGGCAGGTTCGACGACACGATGATGACGGCCCCGTATTCGCCGAGGGTGCGCGCGATGGTCAGCACGATGCCGTAGGTCAGACCCCACCGGATCGAGGGCAGGGTGATCCGCCAAAAGGTCTGCCACCAGCCCGATCCCAGGGTCGCCGCCGCCTCTTCCTGGTCGGTCCCCAGTTCGTGCAGGACCGGTTCCACCTCGCGCACGACGAACGGCAGGGTGACGAAGACGCTGGCAAGCACGATGCCGGGCAGCCCGAAGATGATCTTGAACCCGAGGTCCTTCTCGACGAAGCCGAACGCGCCCGCCGATCCCCACAACAGGATCAGGGCGACGCCCACGATGACCGGCGACACCGCAAAGGGCAGATCGATCACCGCCTGCAGCACGCCTTTACCCCGAAACCTGTTGCGGGCGAGCACCAGCGCGGTAGGGATGCCGAAAACCACGTTCAGCGGCACCACGATCGCAACGACCAGCAACGTCAGGTTGAGCGCCGACACCGCCGCGGGCGTGCTCACCCAGTCGAAGAACTGGCCGACGCCCGGCCGGAAGGTCCGCCACAAGATCAGGGTCACCGGGACGACGAGCAACACGAAAATGTATGCGAGCCCGACGAATCGGATCAGGTACCGGACCCTGGATCCTGAGGTCACCTGGCCAGCTCCTGACGCTTGGCCGCGCGCCCACCCACGATCCGCAGAATGAACAGCACGACAAACGAGATCGACAGCAGCACGATGGATATCGCGGCGGCACCGGTGCGGTCGTCGTTCTCGATGAGGGTTCGTATCCACTGCGAGGACACTTCCGTCTTGCCGGGTACCGCGCCACCGATCAGGACCACCGACCCGAACTCGCCGATCGCTCGCGAGAAGGCCAGGCCCGCGCCGGACAACAACGACGGGGTCAACGACGGCAACACGACCGACGTGAAAACCTTCCGGCCGCTGGCACCCAACGACGCCGCCGCCTCTTCGGTCTCCCGGTCGATCTCCAACAGCACGGGCTGCACCGCACGCACCACGAAGGGCAGCGTGACGAAGGCCAGCGCCACCGCCACGCCCCATGCCGTGTGCTGCAGATGAAGGTTCACCGGGCTGTTGGTGCCGTAGAGGGCCAGCATCACCAGGCTGGCGACGATGGTCGGCAGCGCGAACGGCAGGTCGATGATGGCATCGACGAGCCGCTTGCCGACGAAATCATCCCGCACCAGCACCCAGGCGATCACCAGGCCGAAGACCAGATTCACCACCGTGACCCCGGCGGAGATGGTCAGCGTCACCCGGAACGACTCCAGGGCGGCGTTTGAGGTGATCGCCAGCCAGAAGGCGTGCCAGCCGCCGCCGGCGGCCTGCCATGCGATTGCGGCCAGCGGCAGCAGCACGATCACCGAAAGCCACAGCGTCGCCACGCCCACCCGCAGCGACGTGGCACCGGATTCGCGCGAACCCCGCGCCGACGGCGCGCGGTGCTCGTCGCCGCCGAGCCCGGGCCTGATTGCCTGCGGGCCGGGGGTGACTGCGGCCGTCATCCGGTGGCCTGCGTGTAGATCTTGGTGATGCTGCCGGTGGTCTTGTCGAACAACTGCGGATCCGCGGCCTGCCAACCGCCGAGGTCGGCGATGGTCCACAGTTTTGCCGGCACCGGAAACTGGCCGCGGAATTCGGCCGCGACGGCCGGGTCGACCGGCCGAAAGCCGGCCTGCGCCCACACCTTCTGCGCCGCGGCCGTGTATTGGAAGTTCTTGAAGGCGACCGCGGCGTCCAGGTGCGGGCTGGTGCTCACCACCGCGACCGGATTCTCGATCTTGAACGTCTGCGACGGGTTGATGTGCTCCACCGGTTTGCCCGCGCTCTCGGTGGCGATCGCCTCGTTCTCGTAGCTGATCAACACGTCCCCGCTGCCCTGGACGAAGACGTCGGTGGCCTCCCGTCCCGAACCGGGACGCAATTTGACGTGTTCGTGCACCAACTTGCTGATGAAGTCGACGCCGGCCTGGGTGTTGCTGCCACCTTCGCTCTTGACCGCATACGGTGCCAGCAGATTCCACTTGGCCGACCCCGAGCTCAGCGGACTGGGGGTGATGACCTCCACCCCCGGGCGCAGCAGGTCGTCCCAATCCTTGATGTTCTTGGGGTTGCCCTTACGCACCACCAGAGTCACCACCGAACCGAAGGGAATTCCCTTGGTGGCGTCGGTATTCCAGTCTTTGGCAATCTTGCCGGCCTTTACCAGCCGGGAGATGTCCGGCTCGACGGAGAAGTTCACGACGTCGGCCGGCTTGCCGTCGAGGACCCCGCGTGATTGGTCGCCGGAGGCGCCGTAGGAGGCGATCACCTGCACGCCCTTGCCCTCGTCGGCGGCATTGAACGCCGGGATCACCTTGCTCCAGCCGGGTTCCGGGACCGAATAGGCGACCAGGGTGATGCTGGTGCGCGCGTTGGTCGGTCCGGAACCGCCGACGACGTCACTGGCACCGCCGCTGCACCCCGCCACGACCGCGACGATCAGGGCAACCGTGGCCGCCGGCCGCCACCGCAGGGCGATGTCGTTGAACATTCGGGCCTTCCAATACCGGGGACTTGGGAGATAGCGGTCCCGTTGCGGAAAGGCGCCTTAAACGACAGGAGACATCACGGACCCCATACCAGACCGCACACGGGTTTGGCAGTCAGCGACAACAGTGCACGAAGACATGGCGTTCGACGACACCCGATGTCACCTGCATGGCCGGAAGCCTAACAGGAATCGACGGGGCCGCCAGCGCACGACCGCCGAGCGGGCAACCCGCGCGCTCAGTGCGTTACCCACCACGCGACGATCACCAGCACCACGAGCGCGACCAGAATCAACGTCACGTGTGACCGAGGCATGCGCGTTACCCGGGCGCCTCGCCGGCGCGGCGGGCACGGCGCATCAAGGCGATGCTCTTGCCGAGCAGGCCATCGAGCAGGCCCGCCGTGACGGCCGCCACCACCAGCACGACGGGCATCACCACCATGGCCTGGAGCACGAAAGCGAGTCCGGAAAGCCACAGCTCGTTGCCGTCCCACCAATTCAGGAACGCGGTCACGGGCTCACCCTATTCGGCCTTGGCGCCGAGGGCCAATGTGCCAAGATCGGCGCATGGCTGCCCCGTCGTCCGCGCCCGAGGCGACGGCCTGCCTGATCGCCGGCGGCGGCCCGGCGGGCATGGTGCTGGGCCTGCTGCTCGCCCGCGCCGGCGTCGAAGTCACGGTGATGGAAAAGCACGCCGACTTCCTCCGCGATTTTCGGGGGGACACCGTGCACGCGAGCACCTTGCGGCTCCTCGACGAGCTGGGCCTGGGCTCGCGGTTCGCGCAGATTCCGCATCGCCTCATCGACACCGTCCACATGGAGATACAGAACGAACCGGTGGCCCTCGACCTGACCCGTCTTCCGGGCGCGCACAAGCACATCGCCCTGGTGCCGCAGTGGGACTTCTTGGAGCTGGTGGCCACGGCCGCCGAGGCCGAGCCGACCTTCCGGCTGTTGCGCAGCACCGAGGTGACCGGCGTCATCCGGGACGCCGACCGCGTCGTCGGCGTCACCTACCGCGACCAGACCGGTCAGGTGAAAAACATGCGCGCCGAGCTGACCGTGGCCTGCGACGGTCGCTCTTCCACGGTCCGTTCGGCGCTCGGCCTCGAACCGCAGAATTTCGGCGCTCCCATGGACGTGTGGTGGTTCCGGTTGCCCCGCCACCCCGGCGATCCGCGGGGACTGGCCGGCGTGCTGCGGGCCGGACACGCGGTCATCGTGATCGACCGCGGCGACTACTACCAGATCGCCTACATCATCCCGAAGGGAACCGACGCCCGGCTGCGGTCGCAGGGCATCGAGGCCCTGCACCGTGCGCTGGTCAGCATGGTGCCCTGGCTCGGTGACCGCGTGGCGACGCTGACCTCGTTCGACGACGTGAAACTGCTTGACGTACAGCTGAATCGGCTTCGGCGCTGGTATGCCGGCGGCGTCCTGCTCATCGGCGACTCCGCGCACGCGATGTCACCGGTCGGCGGGATCGGCATCAACCTCGCGGTGGCGGACGCGGTGGCCGCGGCGCGCATCCTGGCCGGCGCGTTGCGCGCGGGCCGGGTGCCCACCTGGCGGTTGGCCCGGGTGCAGGCGCGTCGTTGGCTGCCCACCGTGCTGCTCCAGGCGGCGCAACGGGCGATCCATGCCAACGTGATAGCCGCGGCGGTCAGCGGAAACGAGGACAGCGCACCGCTGGGTGTGCGGCTGGTGGGCCGGTTCGCCGCGCTGCGGCGACTGGCCGGCTACCTCGTGGCGATCGGTCCGCTGCCCGAGCACGCACCGAGGTTTGCCCGCCGCCGCGGCTGATCGGGTGCGGCGCCACGTCGCCGAAAGAATGGACGCCGGGCCGCTCAACAGATGATGATGTCGGGATGGTCCTGCACGCCCAGCCCGATGACCAGCCCGCCGACGCCATGCCCGAGGAGGCATTCGAAGCGGCTCCGGCGGTCTTGCCTTCGAACATCGACTTCAGCGCACCGGCGCCGCTCGCTTCCAGCGCAGCACTGCGGAACCCGTTCCCGCCGATCGCCGATTACGCCTTCCTGTCGGACTGGGAGACGACGTGCCTCATCTCCCCCGCGGGATCCGTCGAATGGCTGTGCGTGCCGCGGCCCGACTCGCCCAGCGTGTTCGGTGCGATCCTGGACCGCAGCGCCGGCCACTTTCGGCTCGGCCCCTACGGCGTCTCGGTGCCCTCGGCCCGCCGCTACCTGCCCGGCAGCCTGATCATGGAGACCACCTGGCAAACCCACACCGGCTGGCTGATCGTGCGCGACGCGCTGGTGATGGGGCCGTGGCACGACATCGAGCGCCGGTCGCGGACCCACCGCCGCACGCCGATGGACTGGGACGCCGAGCACATCCTGCTGCGCACGGTGCGCTGCGTCAGCGGCACCGTCGAGCTGATGATGAGCTGCGAGCCCGCCTTCGATTACCACCGCGTCGGGGCCACCTGGGAGTACTCGGCCAACGCGTACGGCGAGGCCATCGCGCGGGCCGCCAAGCAGCCCGACGCGCACCCGACCCTGCGGCTCACCACGAATCTGCGGATCGGGCTGGAGGGCCGCGAGGCGCGCGCACGCACGCGGATGAAAGAGGGCGACGATGTGTTCGTCGCCCTGAGCTGGACCAAGCACCCGGCGCCGCAGACCTACGAAGAGGCCGCGGACAAGATGTGGCAGACCACCGAGTGCTGGCGGCAGTGGATCAACATCGGCAACTTCCCGGACCACCCGTGGCGGGCCTACCTGCAACGCAGCGCGCTCACGTTGAAGGGGCTCACGTACTCTCCCACCGGGGCGCTGCTGGCGGCCGCCACCACCTCGCTGCCGGAAACGCCGCAGGGCGAACGCAATTGGGACTACCGCTACGCGTGGGTGCGTGACTCGACGTTCGCGTTGTGGGGCCTCTACACGCTGGGACTGGACCGGGAGGCCGACGACTTCTTCGCGTTCATCGCCGACGTCTCCGGCGCCAACAGCAACGAGCGGCACCCGCTGCAGGTGATGTACGGCGTGGGCGGCGAACGCAGCCTGGTCGAAGAGGAGCTGCACCACCTGTCCGGGTATGACCATGCCCGCCCGGTGCGCATCGGCAACGGCGCCTACGACCAGGTCCAGCACGACATCTGGGGCTCCATCCTCGATTCGTTCTACCTGCACTGCAAATCCCGCGAGCAGATCCCGGAGAGTTTGTGGCCGGTGCTGAAGAAGCAGGTGGAGGAGGCCATCAAGCACTGGCGCGAGCCCGACCGGGGCATCTGGGAGGTCCGCGGCGAACCGCAGCACTTCACCTCGTCGAAGGTGATGTGCTGGGTCGCGCTCGACCGCGGCGCGAAGCTGGCCGAGCGCCAGGGCGAGAAGAGCTACGCCCAGCAGTGGCGGGCCATCGCCGAGGAGATCAAGAACGACATCCTGCAAAACGGGGTGGATTCCCGCGGGGTGTTCACCCAGCGTTACGGCAGCGACGCGCTGGACGCCTCGCTGCTGCTGGTGGTGCTGACCCGCTTCCTGCCGCCGGACGACCCCCGGGTGCGCAACACCGTGCTGGCCATCGCCGACGAACTCACCTCCGAAGGCCTGGTTCTGCGGTACCGCGTCGAACAGACCGACGACGGGCTGTCCGGGGAGGAAGGCACGTTCACCATCTGCTCGTTCTGGCTGGTGTCGGCGCTGGTGGAGATCGGCGAGGTGGCGCGCGCCAAGCGCTTGTGCGAGCGGCTGCTGTCCTACGCCAGCCCCTTGCACCTCTACGCCGAGGAGATCGAGCCGCGCACCGGCCGGCACCTGGGCAACTTCCCGCAGGCGTTCACCCACCTGGCGCTGATCAACGCGGTCGTGCACGTGATCCGCGCCGAGGAGGAGGCCGACGGCTCCGGGATGTTCCAGCCCGCCAACGCGCCGATGTAGCGGCGATCGCAAGCGCGCGGGGTCAGCTCAGCGCGCTCACTTTGTCCCGCATGACTTGCGCAATGTCCAGCGCGCTGGAGTTGATGTCCCTCTGCGCTCCCGGCGACGGGCCGGATGTGCCGATGAAATCGACCTCGACCTCGATCAGGCAATTGTCCCGCACGCCGACGGCCCGCGCGGCGGGAAGCGATGGGGGCGAGAACAAGGGCGCTGTGCTCCATCGCATCGAAATGGTCGCCGCGACAACGGAAACGGCGCTCTGGACGTGACTGACTTGCACTTCCAGCGGCAGACTTCCGCCCGAAATGGGCACCGTCTTGCCATCGCATTCTTGCCACTGCCTGGAGAACGTCGCGAAAAGGGCATCGGCGTCAGCGGCGGTGGGCAGGCTGATGGCGGCCTCCTGCACCCTGGTCACCGCCGCGGCGGACCCGGCGTCGGGCCGCCAGGTGGTGAGCGCAACATCTTTCACATTGGCGGATCGGTAGGCGCCTCGCTGCATCATCACCGCCACTCCGAGGCAGCTTTCGGACCACCCCACGCCCGCGCCCCCCAACATCTCGGGACCTCCGAAGAGCGGCGGGAAACGCGGGTCAGGCTCCAACGACTCCTTGACGATGCGGGATAGCGCGCTCCTGCCGAGCAGCACCCGCTTGAGGGCTTGCCCGGCGAGGGATCGCGGCGTGGGGTTCGCTGGTGGCCGCGCCGCGCCGGCAACCGTGACGGAGCAGCCCGTCGCCGACATCAGGACGACCAGAAGTGCCGCTGCGCACCAACGCCGGCCGCGACCGCCGCGACGGCCGGACAACGCGGCAACAAACGCGGGCCGGGGCATTCCAATGCCGCAAATACTTCCCATGCGCTTTTCGGCCACCTCTCACTCCCACCGAGTTTAGGCTCGACGGCACGGCGAAGACGGCAGAGACACGTGAGCACAGCTCAACCCCAGAAAAGTCCCAGGACGGTGCCAGGTGGCGCGTCAGCTCAACCCGCTGACCTTGTCCATCAGCGCGTGCGCGACGTCGACGGCGCTGCGGTGCACATCGCCGGATCCCGCGTCCGACGGGCTCGTCGAATTGAAGAACGCCACCTCGACTTCGACGAGGCAGTTCCCCCGCACGCCGATCGCACGCGCCTCGGGCCGCGGCCCGCTCGACGGTATGCCGGGCAACTGGGTGTCGATCGAAATAGTCGCCGCCAGAACGGAATCAGCGACTCGCACCTCGGAAATGGTGTCCGAGAACACGATCGCGGGACGGTCGGTGATGGTGCTGGGGCGCCCGATGGTCACCGTCGTGCCGTCGCAGTCGCGCCATTGCTGGGCGAACTGCTGGAACAAGGCGGCGGCCCCGGCAGTGCTGGACAAGGCGACCACGCCCTCGGCCACACTGATCACCTTCGCCGGCCCGCGCAGGTTCCACCACGTCGCTCGCGCCCCGTTCTTGACGTCGCCGGATTGGTAGGCGTTCTTCACCATCATCGAGGTGACGCCGACGCAGTTGAGCGGTGAGACCGCCCCGAACGCCGGCGGCAACACCTCGGGCCCGCCGAACCGCGCCGGAAGTTCGGCCTTGGTGCCAAAGGACTGGCCGAGCAGCTTGGCGAGCTCACCGTCGTCGAGCAGCACCTTCTTGACGGCTTGCCCCGTGACCGGGTGGGGCTTCAAACCCGGCGCGGGTCGCGCGGTGCCCGAGACGGTGCAGCCGGTGGTCAGAGCGACGGTCAGCAGGCCGATACCGACCAGGGCTCCGGCTCGCGTCGGCGTCACGGCTATTTCTTGCCCTTGTCACCCGCGGCGTCCGTGGACAGCGCCGCGACGAAGGCCTCCTGCGGGACGTCCACCCGCCCGATGGTCTTCATCCGCTTCTTGCCCTCCTTCTGCTTCTCCAGCAGCTTGCGCTTGCGGGTGATGTCCCCGCCGTAGCACTTGGATAGCACGTCCTTGCGGATCGCCCGAATATTCTCGCGCGCAATGATTTTCGACCCGATGGCCGCCTGCACCGGCACCTCGAACTGCTGGCGCGGAATCAGCTCCTTGAGCTTGGTGGTCATCTTGTTGCCGTAGGCCGAAGCCCCATCCTTATGGACGATCGCGCTGAACGCGTCGACGGCCTCGCCCTGCAACAGGATGTCGACCTTGACCAGTTGGGCCTCCTGCTCGCCGGCCTCCTCGTAGTCGAGGCTGGCGTAGCCGCGGGTGCGTGACTTCAGCGAGTCGAAGAAGTCGAAGATGATCTCGCCGAGCGGCATGGTGTAGCGCAGTTCGACCCGCTCGGGCGACAGGTAGTCCATGCCGCCGAGTTCGCCGCGGCGCGACTGGCAGAGCTCCATGATGGTGCCGATGAACTCGCTGGGCGCGATGATGGTGGTCTTGACCACGGGCTCGTAGACCGTGCCGATCTTGCCCTCGGGCCAGTCCGACGGGTTGGTCACCACGATCTCGGTGCCGTCCTCCTTGATCACCCGGTAGACGACGTTGGGCGACGTGGAGATCAGGTCCAGGTCGAACTCGCGTTCCAGGCGCTCTCGGGTGATCTCCATGTGCAGCAGCCCCAGGAAACCGCACCGGAAGCCGAAGCCCAGCGCCACCGAGGTTTCCGGCTCGTAGGTCAGCGCCGCGTCGTTGAGCTGCAGTTTGTCCAGGGCGTCGCGCAGGTCGGGGTAGTCCGAGCCGTCCACGGGATACAGGCCCGAGTAGACCATCGGCCTGGGTTCGCGGTAACCGGTCAGCGCCTCGGTGGCGCCGTGCCGGGCCGTCGTCACGGTGTCGCCGACCTTGGACTGGCGGACGTCCTTGACCCCGGTGATGAGGTAGCCCACCTCCCCGACCCCCAGGCCCTCGGTGGCCTTGGGTTCGGGCGAGACGATGCCCACCTCGAGCAGCTCGTGGGTGGCGCCGGTGGACATCATCAGGATGCGCTCACGCGGGACGATCTTGCCGTCCATCACCCGGACGTAGGTCACCACACCGCGGTAGATGTCGTAGACGGAGTCGAAGATCATCGCCCGGGTGGGCGCGTCGGCGTCGCCCTGCGGAGGCGGCACCAGCCGAACCACCTCGTCGAGAAGCTGGGGCACGCCCTCGCCGGTCTTGCCGGATACCCGCAGCACGTCGTCCGGCTCGCAGCCGATGATGTGCGCGAGTTCGGCCGCGTAGCGGTCCGGGTCGGCGGCGGGCAGGTCGATCTTGTTGAGCACCGGAATGATGGTCAGGTCGCGGTCCAGCGCCAGGTACAGGTTGGCCAGCGTCTGCGCCTCGATGCCCTGGGCCGCGTCGACCAGCAGCACCGCGCCCTCGCAGGCCTCGAGCGCCCGGGACACCTCATAGGTGAAGTCGACGTGGCCCGGGGTGTCGATCAGGTGCAGGACGAATTCTTTTCCCGCATCGTCGCCGCCGGATACTTTCCAGGGCAGCCGGACGTTCTGCGCCTTGATGGTGATCCCGCGTTCCCGCTCGATGTCCATCCGGTCCAGGTACTGGGCGCGCATCATCCGCTCGTCGACGACGCCGGTGAGCTGAAGCATCCGGTCCGCCAGCGTGGACTTGCCGTGATCGATGTGGGCGATGATGCAGAAGTTCCGAATCTGCGCCGGCGCGGTGAAGGTCTTGTCGGCGAAACTGCTGATGGGGATCTCCTGGTCTGGGCATGCGTGCGGCCGCTGGAACGCCGGCTCGTGGGTATGTCCAGGGTATCCAGGCTGGGGCGCCCAGACCTACTTGGACACAATCGCACCCAGCCGCCCGCGTCTATGCTGCGAATATGGCGTCTGCCCGCAAATCCCAGTGGAAGACGTTCCAGCGGTTCGCGGAAAACCTGGTGTTCGACCGGGCCCCGCGACTGGCCCGGCACGTGCAGAACTCGCAGACGGTGCTGCGCGAACTGCAGCAGGCGGTCAAGATCACCGCGAACGTCATCGCCGCCGCCGCGCCGCAACAGCCCGCGATCGCCGCGGGCCGCCCGGTGACGAGCACGAGCTTCCCCACCGCGCAGCGCGCGCGCAAGCTGGTCTACGCCCCCGACCTCGACGGCCGGGCCGATCCCGGCGAGATCGTGTGGACGTGGGTGGTTTACGAGGACGATCCCACCCGCGGCAAGGACCGCCCCGTGCTGGTGGTCGGTCGTGACCGCCGCGTCTTGCTGGGGTTGATGGTGTCCAGCCAGGACCGCCACGCCGACGACCGGGACTGGATCGCGATCGGTTCCGGCGCTTGGGATTACGAGGGCAGGCAGAGCTGGGTGCGGCTGGACCGGGTGCTCGACGTGCCCGAAGAGAGCATCCGCCGCGAGGGCGCGATCCTGGATCGGGAAATCTTCGACCTGGTGGCCGAGCGGTTGCGCGCTGACTATTCCTGGAGCTGATCGCCCGGGTTATCAGCCCTGCGTGATGTAGGACTGCAGCTGCTGCTGTTCGGCCTCGAGTTCTTCCATTCGGGTCTTCACCACGTCGCCGATGCTGACGATGCCGATCAGCTTCTTGCCGTCGAGCACCGGCACGTGGCGCACCCGGTTCTTCGTCATCAGCACGCTCAGGGAGTCGACCGTGTCGGCTTTCGTGCAGGTGGCGACGTTGGCGGTCATGATCTTGGAGATCGGCCGCGACAGCACGCTGGCGCCGTGGGTGTGCAGCTGGCGCACGACGTCGCGCTCGGAGACGATGCCGACGACGCCCTCGTCGCCGACGACCACCATGGCCCCGATGTTCTGCTCGGCGAGGCCGGCGAGCAGCTCTTTGACCGTCGCCTCGGGGTTGATGGTCACCACCGCCGCGCCCTTGTTCCGCAAGACGTCTGCAATCCGCATCAAGGCCTCCAGCCGGTTGTGATCCGCTTCACACAGGCTACGGCTAACTCGCGCGGCGCAAAAGCCACGACGGGAACCGGTGGCCGATCCGTGTCCATACCCTGACGTCGTCGTCCGAAACCGGGGCGCGCCGCGCCGGGCCGGATCGCCCGATTGCCCCACTCCGGCGGGCCGCGCCTTGCAAGATGGGGGCCATGATCGAGATCACGCTCCTCGGGACGGGGAGTCCGATCCCCGACCCCAACCGGGCCGGGCCGTCGACACTGATCCGCGCCGGCGGGCAGGCGTTTCTGGTGGATTGCGGGCGTGGCGTGCTGCAGCGCGCGGCGGCGGTGGGCGTCGGCGCCGCCGGATTGTCGGCGCTGCTGATCACCCATTTGCACAGCGACCACATCGGCGACCTCGGCGACCTCCTCATCACCCGCTGGATCAGCACGTTCGCACCCGATCCGGCGCCGCTGCCGATCATCGGACCACCCGGGACCGCGGAGACGGTGGAGGCGACGCTGCACGCGTTCCGTCACGACATCGAGTACCGGCTCGCTCATCACGCCGACCTGAACGCCCCACCGGCGGTCGAGGTCCACGAATGCACCGAGGGGGCGGTGTGGGACCGCGACGGCGTGTCGATCCGCGTGGCGCCCACCGATCACCGGCCGGTGGCGCCGACCGTCGGATTCCGGATCGACTACGGGACGGCGTCGGTGGTGCTCGCCGGGGACACGGTGCCCTGCGCCGGGCTGGACCAGCTGGCGGCGGGCGCGAGCGCGCTGGTGCACACCGTGATCCGCAAGGACATCGTCGCCAACATTCCGCAACAGCGGCTCCAGGACATCTGCGACTACCACTCGTCGGTCGAAGAGGCGGCGGAAACCGCGGCCCGTGCCGGGGTCGGCACCCTGGTCATGACGCACTACGTGCCGGCGCTGGTGCCGGGCCAAGAAGAACAGTGGCGGGCGCTGGCGGCCTCGAAGTTCAGCGGTCGGATCGAACTGGGCGACGACCTGCTTCGCGTCGAAATCAACGCGCCGTAACGGTCATTCGCGGCGCGGCTACGCCAGCCGGGTGACCTCCACGACGACGTCGAGATCGGTCGCCCCCTGCCCGGAGTAGATGCCTTTCAGCGGGGGGACGTCGGTGTAGTCGCGTCCGGCGCCCACGCTGACGTATTGCTCGGAGATCTCGGTTTCGTTGGTGGGGTCGTAGCTCCACCACCCGCCCGTCCACGCCTGGATCCAGGCGTGACTGCGCCCGTCGACGGTGTCCCCGACCACGGCGTTGCGCTTGGGGTGCAGGTACCCCGAAACGTAGTGCGCGGGAATTCCCATGGCGCGCAACAACATCAGCGACAGGTGGACGAAGTCCTGGCACACTCCCCGGCCCTCGTTCAGCGCATCCAGCCCCGACGAGTGCACGCTGGTGGTGCCGGGGAGGTATTCCAGCTCGCCGCGCACCCAGTGCGCCGCGGCGACGACGGCCTCGGCGGGCTGGTGCGACTTGGCGATCTTCTTGGCCACGGACGTCACCTTTTTGCTCGCCGGGGCGTGGGCCGTGGGGCGCAGCAATTCGTCGAACCGATCGATGACGACCTCGGAGTCGAGCTCGCGCCAGCCGACGTCGGTGACCGGCGGTTCGGGCCCCTCGGTTTCGACCACCGAGGACGACGTCACGGTGAGGTCGGTGTGCGGCGCGTGCAGGTCGAAAGCCGTTACGGCCGTGCCCCAATAATCGATGTAGCGATAGGACCGGGTCGCCGGGATGGTTTCGACGCGGTTGAGGATGACGTTCTGCCGGGAGTTCGACCGCGGGGTCAGGCGCGCTTCGTTGTAGGAGGCGGTAACCGCCGACTGGTAGGCGTAGCCGGTGGTGTGCACCACACGCAGCCGCCACATCAGTTATCTCCCGGCCGGCCGACCAGCCTGGCGCGGTCGCCGGCGTCCGACCACGCCACCCAGGGAGTGACGTGAAAGTACTGAACGGACAACGCTTCTCCGACATCGCGACAGGTTCGCTGCAGTCCGGCCAGGCGGAGCTCCAAGGATTCCAACAGCACACCGGGCTGCACGAATTCCAGTTCGCTGCGGGCCTGCCCGAGCAGCCGTTGCGCCTCCCCGGTGGCCCCGATCCGGCTATGCCGGTTGTGCAGCAGTTCGTCGAGGTTGTGTTCGGCCAGCCGCAGCGAATAGAACACCGAACGCGGGAAAAGCCGGTCGAGCATCATGAACTCGACGACCCGCCCGGCGTCGAGCACGCCGCGGTAGGTGCGCAGATAGGTGTCGTGGGCGCCCGCGGAGCGCAACAGCGTCACCCATGCCGGGGACGACGCGCTGTCCCCCACCCGCGACAGCAGCAGCCTGACCGTCATGTCGACCCGCTCGATCGCGCGACCCAGCACCATGAATCGGTACCCGTCGTCGCGCGACAGCGTCGAGTCGGCCAGCCCGGCGAACATCGCCGCCCGGCCCTCGACGTAGGACAGGAATTCGTGGGGCCCGAGGCGTCTGGCGGCGCGCTCGCGTTCGGCCAGCGCGTGATAGGTGGTGTTGAGGCACTCCCAGATCTCGCTGGACGTCACCTCCCGCGCCGACTTCGCGTTCTCCCGCGCCGCCGTGATGGCGTCGACGATGGACGAACCCCCGGAAGCGTTGGTGCTGAAGGCCACCAGGTCGGTCAACGACCACACGTCGAGGTCGTGGGTGGGGGGATCGATGCCGAGCACCCGGAGCAACAGCCGTGACGTCTGGTCGGGGTCGACGCTGGAATCCTCGAGCAGCTGGTGCAGGACCACGTCGAGAATGCGCGCCGTGTCGTCGGCCCGCTCGACATAGCGGCCGATCCAGAACAGCGCCTCGGCGTTACGCGCCAGCATCAGCGCCTCGCCCGGCGCTGGTGCTGTTGCTGGAGCTGCTGTTCCTGTGGCGATTCGGTGGGCTGCGTCTGCGTCTGCGTCAGCCGCGGCGCGCCGTCCAGCGCCGGATCGGAAATGGACTCGGGTAGCGACCGCACGACTTCGGCCGCGCCGAGCTCCCGCTCGCCGCCGGACGCGCGCGACGCCAGCACCCAGGTGTCCTTCGACCCACCGCCCTGACTGGAGTTCACCACCCGCGAGCCCTCGACCAGGGCCACCCGGGTCAGCCCGCCCGGCAGCACCCACACGTCATCGCCGTCGTTGACGGCGAACGGGCGCAGGTCGACGTAGCGGGGGGCCAGGGTGTCGCCGATCTGCGTCGGCACGGTCGACAGTTCCATCATCGGCTGCGCGATCCAGCTACGCGGATCGTCGCGGACCTTCTTGGCGACGGTGGCCAGCTCTTTGTCGGATGCGCCCGGGCCGAACACGATGCCGTAGCCGCCCGATCCCTCCACCGGTTTGAGGACCAACTCGTCGATGCGGTCCAGCACCTCTTCCCGTTCGTCATCGAGCCAGCACCGGTACGTCTCGACGTTGGCCAGCAGCGGCTTCTCCCCCAGGTAGTACTCGATCATGGTCGGCACATAGGTGTAGACGAGCTTGTCGTCGCCCACACCGTTGCCGATGGCGCTGGAGACGACGACGTTCCCGGCGCGCGCGGCGTTGACCAGGCCGGCGACCCCCAGCACCGAGTCGGCGCGGAACTGCAGCGGGTCCAGGAAGGCGTCGTCGATGCGCCGGTAGATGACGTCCACCTGCACCTCGCCCTCGGTGGTGCGCATGTAGACCTGGTTGTCCCGGCAGAACAGGTCGCGACCTTCGACGAGCTCGACGCCCATCTGGCGGGCCAGCAGCGAATGCTCGAAGTACGCCGAGTTGTACACGCCGGGGGTCAGCACCACCACCGTCGGGTCGGCCTCGTTGGTGGCCGCGGAATTGCGCAGGGCACGCAGCAGGTGCGACGCGTAGTCGTCGACCGCACGCACCCGGTGCGTGGCGAACAGGTTCGGGAAGACCCGCGCCATGGTCCGCCGGTTCTCCATGACATAGGAGACGCCCGACGGCGAGCGCAGGTTGTCCTCGAGGACGCGGAAGTTGCCCTTCTCGTCGCGGATCAGGTCGATGCCGGCGACATGGATGCGGACGCCGTTCGGCGGGACGATGCCCATCGCCTCGCGGTGGAAATGCTCGCAGGAAGTGATGAGGCGGCGCGGGATGATGTCGTCGTTCAGGATTTCCTGATCGCCGTAGATGTCGTCGAGATACATCTCGAGCGCCTTGACGCGCTGGATGATGCCGCGCTCCAACCGGCTCCACTCGGCGGCGGAGATCACCCGCGGAACAAGGTCGAGCGGAAACGGGCGCTCCTGACCCGACAGCGAGAACGTGATGCCCTGGTCGATGAACGCGCGGCCCAGCGCTTCGGCGCGGGCCTTGAGCTCCGAGGCGTCGGACGGCGCGAGCTCGGCGTAGATGCCCTTGTAGGGACCCCGAACGGTGCCCTGCGCGTCGAACATCTCGTCGAAGGCCATCGAATAGGTGTCCGACGACGCGTTGTACCCGCCAAAGATGTGCTCGGCACGCGCAGCGCGCAACGCCCGCCTGTGTTCCTCAAGCTGGCTCGGAAGACTCACTTTTTAGATGCTGCCTCAAATTGGCGTTATGGCAGGCCACGGGTTCCCGTTTTGGGAGAAAACGTAACCGACTGATAACCTGGGCAGTCGCTGTGGTGATATCCGGCGCCTGAACCAAACGTCGAAATCGGAGAAGGAACTAGAAGCGTGGCCAACATCAAGTCGCAGCAGAAGCGCAATCGCACCAACGAGCGCGCTCGACTGCGCAACAAGTCGGTGAAGTCCTCGCTTCGCACCGCCGTGCGCGCGTTCCGCGAGGCCGCCCATGCCGGCGACAAGGACAAGGCCACGGAGCTGCTCGCGGCGACCACCCGCAAGCTGGACAAGGCGGCCAGCAAGGGCGTGATCCACAAGAATCAGGCGGCCAACAAGAAGTCGGCGCTGGCGCGGGCGCTCAACAAGCTCTGAGCCCCGCGCGCGCTCACCGGCCCCGGTGGGCGGCCAGCTCGGCCACCTGCCTGACCGCGGATTCCAGCGCGTAATCGGCGTCCGCCACGGCGCCTTTGACGTTGGCGTT
This sequence comes from Mycobacterium seoulense, assembly GCF_010731595.1. Taxonomy (NCBI): domain Bacteria; kingdom Bacillati; phylum Actinomycetota; class Actinomycetes; order Mycobacteriales; family Mycobacteriaceae; genus Mycobacterium; species Mycobacterium seoulense. The sequence goes on from NZ_AP022582.1 coordinate 2,387,983, forward strand.
GAGCGTGGCCACCACCTTCATCGCCGCCGCCACACTGTCGCGCGACCAATACCGCGCCTGTTTCTGGGCCTTCTGCACCCGCCAGGGCGGCATCCCCAACTGCGACGCCAGCCGATAGGGATCACCTGACAGCGGGCCGACCCGGCCGATCGTGTGGACGGCTTCGGCCAGCGCGTCGGCAAGAACCACCAGCGGCTCACCGCGCATCATTGCCCACCGCAGCGCCTCGGCGGCTCCCGCGACGTCGCCGGCCACCGCCTTGTCCGCGATGTCGAACCCCTTCACCTCGGCTTTGCCGCTGTGGTAGCGGCGCACCGCGGCCGCGTCGACGATCCCCCCGGTGTCGGCGACGAGCTGCGAACAAGCAGCCGCCAGCTCCCGCACGTCGGACCCGACCGCGTCCAGCATGGCGGTCACGGTCTCCTCGTCGACCTTGACCCGCAGCGCGCGAAACTCCTTGCGCACGAAGTCGATTCGTTCACTTGCCTTGCTGATCCGCGCGCAGGGATGCACGACGGCGCCGAGTGCCTGCAACTCGGCGGCCAGCGCCTTGGCCCGCCCGCCGCCCGAATGCACGACGACCAGCGTCGTGCCCAGCGGGACGTCGGCCGCTGCCGAGGCGATCACCGGGGCCGCCTCCTTGCCCGCGTCGCCGGCGGCCTCGAGCACGACGATGCGCTCGTCACCGAACAGCGACGGGCTCAGCAGTTCGGCGAGCTCGTAGGTGCTGACGTCACCCGCCCGCATCCGGCTGACCGGAACGTCGGCGTCGTTCGTGGAGCCGGCCCGCTGGCGCGCCGACCGCAACACCTCGGCCACCGCCCGCTCGACCAGCAGCTCCTCGTCTCCCAGGACCAGGTGCAACGGCGAATCCTCGTTCACCCCACGATGGTGTCACGACGGACCGACTACGCGGGATCCAGCAGCCTCGACAACCACCAGGCCAGCGCGCAGAGCGCCGCCGCCACCGCGCCCAAGGCGACCGCGCCACCAAACCAGCGGCGGCCGCGCAGCCGCGTGACCGCCACGACGACCAGCGCCGTCACCCCGCCGACCAGCAGGACTCCGGGCGGCCCGGACGGGACGGGCAGCGTCGCCGCGGGCACGCCGGACGACCAGCGCGCCACCCTGATCACCCACCACAGTTCGGGGCCGGTGAAGCGGATCAACACCTGCGCGGCGGACGGCCACGGCACGCTCAAGACGGCCGCGGCGCTGCCCAGCACGGTGATCGGCGCGATCACCGGTGCGGCCGCGAGGTTGGCGCCCACCGCCACCAGGCTGAACCGCCCCGAGATGCCGGCCACCAGCGGCGCGGTCACCACATGCGCGGCCGCGGCGACGGCCAGCGCGTCGGCGAGCGGCCGGGGCCAACCCCTCCCCACCAGCCGCCGCGACCAGGCCGGCGCGATGACGACCAACGCCGCCGTCGCGACCACGGACAGCGCGAAGCCCACGTCGACGGCCAGCTGGGGGGCTATCGCCAGCAAACCCAGCACCGCGGCGCACAACGCCGGGATGGCTTGCCGCCGCCGGGAGAACAGCACGCCCGCCAGCGCGATGGCGCCCATCACTGCCGCCCGCAACACGCTTGCCGTCGGCTGCACCACGACGACGAACGCGACCAGTGTCAGCGCGGCGAGGACGACGGCCGCCCGCGGGCCGATCAACCGCGCCGAGAACAGCACGGCGGCACACACGATGGTCACGTTGGCGCCCGACACCGCCATCAGGTGGGTCATCCCCGCCGCGCGAAATTCGCGGTCGGTCTCGGCGGTGACCGCCGAGGTGTCACCCAGAACCAGGGCGGGCAGCATCGCCGCCCGCTCGGCGGGCAACGCGCCGCGGACGGCGGCGGCGAACCGACCGCGCACCGTGTGGGCCGCCCGGTGCACGGCGCCGGCGGTGCCCGCGGTCGGCCGGCCCGACGCGTTGAGCACGGCGACCGTGAGGTCTCGGCGGGTCGGACGGCCGATCCGCGCGGTGAACCGCACCGGCCGGCCCACCATCAGTCCGCCGGCGTCCGATTCGAAGTGCGAGGCCCGGGCGAAGACGACCACCCGTCCGGCAATCCGCGCGTCGCGCAGGCGCTGCAGCTTGGCGCGGAACATCAGCCGCCCGCGACCGAGCGACACCGGGCTCTCGGTGGGGGTGACCGTCACCGGGGCGGCGGTCCCGAAGGCCGCCGTGATCGGGTGGCGATCTACCGCTTCGGCGCGCAGCGCGACCGCCAACCCGAACCCCGCGCCGATGACCCCGACCGAGATCAGGCCGGCGCTGACGGCCCGCAGCCGCCCGGTTCCGCCCCGCCCGCGCGCCGCGTGCCACGCCAGCGCGCCCGAGGCGGCGGCCAACACCACGCACCACGCGGCCAGCACCCGGCCGATCGGCCACCAGATCCCGGCGGCGGTGACCACCCAGCAGGTGAGCGCGGCCGGCACCAGGCGAGCGTCGACACGCGCCGCGCCCGGCTCGACGACGCCGGAACCGCGGGTGTCAGACACGGACCAGGGCGCGCAACTTCTCCAGCCGCGCCGGCCCGATGCCGTCGACTTCGGCGAGCTGGTCGACGCTGGTGAATTTGCCGTGGGCCTGTCGCCAGGCGACGATCGCGGCCGCCGTGACCGGGCCGACACCGGGCAAGGCGTCCAAGTCCTGCACGGTCGCCGTGTTGAGGTCGACCACGTCACCCGCCTTCGGCCGCACCGGTCCGGTCCCCGTCCGCGGCGGCTTCGGCGTGGGCGTGGAGCCCGAAGCCACCGAGCTCGCCAATGCCGCCGGCTGCCCGGGGACGGGGGCGAGGCCGACGACGATCTGTTCGCCGTCGCCGAGCGGACGCGCCATGTTCAGCCCGACGGTGTCCGCCCCGGTCGCGGCTCCGCCCGCCGCCTGCAGCGCGTCGGCAACGCGCGCCCCTGGCGCCAGGGTGACCAGCCCGGGGCTGTGCACCAGGCCCACCACGCTCACCACCACCGGCCGGTCGGGGCTGGGGCCCGGGCTGGCGGACGACTTCGGGCCGGCCGTCGACGCCGCCTGCACCGGCGGCAGTTTGGCCGACATCACCGGCGCCGGCCGGTCGCGCAACAGCGTGAACACCGTGACGAGCACGGCCAGGGCGGCCACGATCGCCAGCCCGATCGCGCCGGACCGTCCCGGGTCGGCGCGCAGCCTGGCCAGCCAGCCCCGATCCGGGGACGCGGCGGGCAGCCAGCGCGGGAGCAGCGAATTCTGGTCCTCGTCGACCGCCTGATCGGCCGGCGCCGGCTCCGCGCCGTCGGACCCGGCGTCCGGTTCGGCGCCGAGTCGCCGCTGCAGACGCTCGGCGGGAAGTTCAGTTCGCATGCGCCGACCGTAGGTGCGCCGACCACCGGCTCGGCCCGGCGCGGCGGCGCCGCGGCCGGAGACTGTGGACTAAGCCGAGGCTGTGCACAACCCGCTGCACGGGATGGGTCAATATGGAACCAAGAACGCATCGCCAGAACCGGGCTCCATCCGACGCTGGTAGCCATGTTCCCCCCAGACGACAGGAGGCCGCCGTGCAACTGGCGCTCACACCGGAGGAAGCCGCGTTCCGCGACGAACTCCGCTCCATTTACACAACGAAGATCCCGGAAGAGCTGCGCGAGCGGGTGCGCCGGGGCTCGGCGGAAGTGAATCGCGACGACATCGTCACCAGCCACAAGATCCTGCACGAGCACGGGCTGGCGGTGCCGAACTGGCCGGTCGAATGGGGCGGCAAGGACTGGACGCCCACCCAGCACCAGATCTGGGCCGACGAGATGCAACTGGCGTGCGTCCCGGAGCCGCTGAACTTCAACACCAAAATGGTGGGGCCGGTGATCGCCGAATTCGGTTCGGAGGAGGTCAAACAACGCTTCCTGCCGCCGACGGCCAGCCTCGACATCTGGTGGTGCCAGGGGTTCTCCGAGCCCGAGGCCGGTTCGGACCTGGCGTCGTTGCGGACCACCGCGGTGCGGGATGGCGACAGCTACGTCGTCAACGGCCAGAAGACCTGGACCACGCTCGGCCAGTACGCGGACTGGATCTTCTGCCTCGTGCGCACCGACCCGCAGGCGCCCAAGCGCCAGGCCGGCATTTCGTTTCTGCTGTTCGACATGAAGACCCCCGGCATCACCCTGCGGCCCATCAAGACGATCGACGGCGGTCACGAGGTCAACGAGATTTTCTTCGAGGACGTCCGCGTGCCCGCCAATCAGCTTGTGGGAGAAGAGAACAAGGGCTGGACGTACGCGAAATTCCTGCTGGGCAACGAGCGGACCGGTATCGCCGGTGTCGGACGGACCAAAGTGCGCCTCGCCGAGGTGAAGAAGCACGCCGCGGCGACCGGGGTGCTCGAAGATCCCCTGTTCGCGGCCCGGCTGGCCGAGGCCGAAAACGAGCTGCTGGCACTGGAACTCACGCAGTCGCGGGTCGTCACCGATTCCGCGAACGGGCAGCCCAACCCCGCGTCTTCGGTGCTCAAACTGCGCGGCAGCCAGCTACAGCAGATCGCCACCGAATTGCTCGTCGAGGTGGCCGGCGCCGACGCGCTGCCCGCCGACGGCGACGGCATCGCGTCTCCGGACTGGGCGCAACACAGCGCGCCGCACTACCTCAACTACCGCAAGACGTCGATCTACGGCGGCAGCAACGAGGTGCAGCGCAACATCATCGCGTCCACCATTTTGGGATTGTGAGGCAGCCATGGACTTTCAGTTGACCGACGAGCAGACCCTGCTCCGCGACACGACCCGCGACCTGCTGTCGCGCAGCTATGACCCGGAGAGCCGCAACAAGGTCATCGGCTCCGACCTGGGCTGGAGCCGTGAGGTATGGAGTCAGCTCGCCGACACCGGCATCCTCGGCCTCGGCTTCGACCCGGAGGAGGCGGGCCAGATCGAGATCATGGTCGTGCTGACCGAGGCCGGCCGACGGTTGGCGCCCGAACCGATCCTGCACGCCGCGTTGGCGCCCGGTGCGCTGATCGCCGAGCTGGGCAGCGACGCCCAGAAAGAACAGCTCGACGCCGTGGCGGCCGGCCAGCGGCTGCTGGCCTTCGCGCACCTGGAACCGGGCCACCGCACGCCAACCGCTACGGTGACCACTCAGGCTGTGCGGCAAGGGGATTCATGGGCACTGAGCGGACGTAAGAACCCGGTGCTCGCCGGTGACTGCGCCGACGCGTTGGTGGTCAGCGCCGCGCTGCCGGACGGCGGCACCGGCCTGTTCCTGGTCGACGCGGGCCCGGAAAGCACCTCCGTTAGCCGACACCCGTACCGGACCTTCGACGGACAACGGGGCGCGCAGGTCGATCTCGACGGCGCCGCCGCCGAACCGCTCGGCGAGGGGGGCGACGCGACGCGGGCCATCCGCGACGCCGTCATCCGCATCCAGGCGGGGCTGTGCGCCGAAGCGGTCGGGGCGATGGAGGAGGCGCTGCGGCTGACCACCGATTACCTCAAGTCCCGCAAGCAGTTCGGCGTCACGCTCAACAAGTTTCAGGCGCTCACGCAGCGGGCGGCCGACATGTATGTGTCGCTGGAGCTGGCGCGCAGCATGAGCCTGTACGCGTCGATGTCGATCGCCGACGGCGACCTCGACCCGGTGATCGCCTCGCGGGCCAAGCTGCAGATCGGCCGCGCGGGTCGGCACATCGCGCAGGAGTCGATCCAGTTGCACGGCGGAATCGGCGTGACCGCGGAATATCCGGTCGCCCACTACGCGGCCCGGCTCACCGCGATCGAGCACACGCTGGGCACCTCCGGCGACCACCTGCACAATCTGATCGACCACCTCGGCGACTACGACCTGGCCCGGCTCTAACGCATGGCCGAGCTCTCGGCCCGAGTCGTCGAGTTCCTGTCGGCCGGCACCCGCACCGGGATGCTGGGGTACGTCGCCGCCGACGGCCGGCCGCTGGTCGCTCCGGTGTGGTTCGTCGTCGACGACGGACAGCTGGTGTTCAACACCGGCCGTGACACGCCCAAAGGCCGCGCCCTGCATCGCGATCCGCGGGTGGTGATCTGCGTCGACGATCCCCATCCGCCGTATTCGTTCGTTCAGGTGCAGGGGGTGGCGACGGTGAGCGAGGACCCCGCCGAGGTGCTCGACGTCGCCACCCGCGCCGGCGCGCGGTACATGGGCGCCGAGCGCGCCGGGGAGTTCGGCCGCCGCAACTCCGCGCCCGGCGAGCTGGCGGTGCGCGTGCGCCCGACCAAGGTCGTCGCCGGTTTCGATATCAGCGACTGACCCCGGCGCGCCCGAGCTCGAGATCGGCTGGGCGCGGACTCATGCGGGCCCGGGCGCACCGGCGGATTCGCCACCAGTTGACGCCGCGCCCGACGCCGCGACCACCTCCGGCACCTGGCCGGCCAGGTACTCGGCGAGCGAGCCGATCGTCGGATAGTCGAAAACCGCTGTGGCGCTGATCGTGAACGCGCCACCGAACTGGCCGTACAACCGGTTGCGCAGTTCGACGGCCATCAGTGAATCGGTGCCCAGGTCCAGGAACCGGCTGGTTGCGGCGGGCGGTTGCGCGAGCCGCAGGAACTGTTGCACCTCCTGCTGCAGGAACTCCGTCAGGAAGCTCACCCGCTCCGCATCCGGTACCTCGTGCAGCTTCTTGAGCAACCCGCTGTCGCCGGGTGTGGTCGCCGCGGCGCTCGGCAGCAAGTGGTCGAGAATCGGTGGGCGAGCACCGCCCAGCATCTTCGCGGCGCGCTGCCAATTCGCCTTGATGACGGTGGCCTGCCCCGTCCCGTGGGCGACGATCTCACCCAGCGCGTTCAGGGCCGCCGCGGGTTCCATCGAAACCAGGCCCTGCGCACCGAGATTGGCGCGTGCCGCCTCCGAAGCGGCCATGCCGCCCTGCGCCCAGGGACCGAAGTTGACGCCGGTCGCGGGCAGGCCTTGCGCTCGGCGTTCGGCAACGAGGCCGTCGAGCAGCGCGTTGGCCGTCGCGTAGTTGGCCTGGCCGGGTGAACCGAGCACGCTGGAGATCGACGAGTAGACGATGAAGAACTCGAGGTCGTCCTTCCTGGTCAATCGATGCAGGTTCCAGGCGCCCAACGCCTTCGGGAGCAGGGGCGTCCGGAAGCGCGCCACGCTCTGCTGGGGCAGCAGCCCGTCGTCGAGGACGCCCGCCAGGTGCACCACTCCAGCCAGCGGCGGCAGCTCCGCCCGGATGCGCTCCAGCAGTTCCTCGACCTGGGACTCGTCGCCGATGTCGGCCGCAAAGGTGTGGACGCGACACCGGTAGCGCTCGGTGATGTTCGCGATCGCCTGCTGTGCGTCCGTGTCGGGCGTGCGGCGGCTGGTCAGCACGATGTCACCGGCACCGAGTTGGGCCAGGTAGGACGCCGTGTGCAGGCCGAGCGCGCCGAGGCCGCCGGTGATCAGGTAGCTCCGGTCGCCCTGCGGCTGAAGCGGATTGGGCATCTGCAGCACGATCTTGCCGATATGCCGGGCCTGCTGCATGCGACGAAACGCGGTTTTCGCCTCGGTCAGCGGGTAGATCTCGGCGGGCAGCGGCGCCCACTCGCCGCTGCCCAACCCGTCCGACACTTCGGCCAGCAGGCGCCGGATGCGCTCCGGGTCTTGCAGAATCGTCCCGTCCAGCGCGACCACCTCGTAGTCGATGTCGGGACGAGCCGCCGCCATCTGCGCATGCGTCCAGATGTCTCGCTTGGCGATCTCGGCGAATCGGCCATTACGGGCGGTCGCCCGCACGGTCGCTTCGACGAAGCCTTCGTTGGTCAGGCTGTTGAGCACCACGTCGACCCCGGCCCCGTCCGTATCGGCGAGAATCTGATCGGCGAAATCCGTTGTGCGCGAGTCATAGACGTGCTCCACACCCAACTTGCGCAGGGTCGCGCGTTTGTAGGTGCTCGCGGTGGCGAAGACGGTCGCACCGTGCTGCTGCGCCATCTGGATGGCGGCCAGCCCCACGCCGCCGCTCGCGGCGTGGATGAGGACGCGGTCGCCGGGCCTGAGCTGCGCCCAGTCGAACGCGAGCCGGGCGGTCAGCGCGGCGGCCGGAATGGTCGCCGCCGCCACCGCGCCCACATCGTGCGGCACCGGCGCCAGCAATTGCGCGGGCACGTTGATCCGGCTGGCGAACGCTCCCTGCATGAAGCCGAAGACCCGCTGGCCGACCTCGAATCCGGCCACACCGGGGCCCACTTCGGTGACGACGCCGGAGAAGTCGCCGCCGATCAGCCCCGGATCGCCCGGGTAAAGCCCCAGCACATTGAGCACGTCCCGGAAGTTGAGGCCGGCCGCCTCGACCTGAATCTGCACCTGGCCCGTGTCCGGCGACGGCACTTCCGTCTCGGCGAGACGCAGGTTGTCGATCGCGCCGCGTTCGGTCGGAGCCAGCACGTAGTCGCCCGTGCGCGGCACCGCGAGATGACCGCTGCGCGCCCACGGCAGCAGCCTGGACGCCAGGAACTTTCCTTGCCGCAGTGCGAGTTCCGGTTCCGCAAGGGTCATGTCGGCCGCCGTGAGGAGGCCGGCCAGCGAGTGCACGGCCTCGTCGGATCCGTCGTGATCGGTCAGCCTGCAGCGCAGCGTCGGCTGCTCGGCGATGATGGTGCGTCCCAGCCCCCACAGCGCGGCCTGCACCGGGTCGACCCGTTCGCCGGGTTCGGTCGCGACCGCTCGCTCGGTGATGATCCACAGCCCACCAGGCAGTTTCACCGCGTCATCGGCCAGCAGGGTGTGCACGGCGCCCAGCAGGTTGCCGATCTCGGTCTCCAGGCGGGCGGCGAATTCATCGCTCGACTCCTCCGCGCCCGGTCGGCCCGTTGCGCGCCAGACGACGCCGGTGATCGGCGTGCCGCTCTCCCGCGCTTGGGTGAACTGCTGCTGCCAGCCGTGCGGTTCCATGGCACCGGCGGACCGGATGCTTCCCGGCACCTCGGCCGCCAGCTCATCGAATCCGGCGACCAACCAAGTGCCGTGGGCCTTTTCGCCGGCCGCGGTGTCGCCGCTGGACGCGGGTGCGGCAACCTCGTGCCAGCCCAGGGTGTACAGCAGCCGGGCGACGTCGCCGCCAAGCCCGCGCAACAACGCCTCCCGAGGCGCGCGTTTGACGGTGAACTCGCGAATTCCGCCCAGGTGGTGGCCATCGCGATCCACGAAATCGAGATCGAAGACCTGGGTTTCGCTCTCCATACCGCCGGCGCGCCACTTGGCGCGGCAGTAGAACCGCCGTGGCATCCGCTCCTGCAGCATCACCCGGCCGTAGCGCAGCGGCAGGAACAGGTCGGGGACCGCTCCCTGTTCGGTCGCCGCGAGAAGCGCCGGAAATGCCGGGAAGGCGACGCCGGTGCACAGGTCGAGAAGCACCGGGTGGACCGGCTCACTGCCCAAATGTTCGGCGAGTTCGTCACCGACGACCACGTCGCCGATCGCCTCGCCTTCACCCACCCATAGCGATTTCAGTGATGTCGACCAGGTCGGGCCCCACGCCAGCTCCATGTCGGCGAAGGTGTCGAACAACTGCTGGGGTCGGGTGCGGTTCAACCGCTCGGTCGCGGAGTCGACGGGTTCCGCCGGCTCGTCCTCGGCAGGGGCGCCACCGGTGATGACGGTGCCGTCGGCGTTCAGCGACCACTCCGCGTCGCGGACACCGTAGGGGCGGCTGTGCACTTGGAAGGTCCAGCCGTCGCGGTCCTCGGAGGGATGCAAAGTCAGCTGAACCTCGCGAGCGCTCTTGTCGGGCAGGATGATCGGCTCGTAAAAGAAGACGTTTTGCACCTGAGCCGGCGTCCCGACCGCGGCAAGGGCCATCGCCGCGTACGTCGCTCCCGGAACGACAACGGTGCCGTAGATGACGTGATGGGACAGCCATGGCTGCGACTTGACGGAAAGCCGACTGGTGTAGACGACATCACCCGAGGCGAGATCCTTTGCGCTGCCCAGGATTGCGGACACGGCGGCGCCCTGAGCGTCGACCCCGGTGACACCGGACGACTTGGGCCAGAAGTGCCGGCGCTGGAACGGATAGGTGGGCAGATCGAGTCTGCGCCCGGGCAACTGGTGCAGCGCGGCGAAGTCCGGCCGATGCCCGGCGACATATGCCGCCGCCAGCGCTTCGGCGATCTGGCGGCGGGCACCGGCGCCCTTGCGCAGGGACGCGATCGCCCGCGGCGCCACGGCGTGCTCCGGCCAGACCTGCATCGCGGCCGCGGTCAGGATCGGTTGCGGACCGATCTCCATCAACACCGAACAGCCCAGCGCCGCCACCGTGCGCACGCTTTCGGTGTACTGCACCGGCTGGCGCGAATGCCGCCGCCAATACTGGGCGTCCAGCGGGGTTTCCGCCGTGAGCACCGCGCCGGTGCGGTTGCAGACCAGCGGCCGGGTCGGGGCGGCGAACCGCAGCCGCGCCGCGTACGACTCGAATTCGTCGAGCACCGGCTCCAACAGCTCCGAGTGGAAAGCGTGACTGGTGTCCAGCCAGGTGCAGCGGATGCCGTCGTCGCTGAAGGTCGCGACGATCTGGTCCAGATCGCCGCCCGGCCCGGACAACACCGTGTTGCGGCCGTTGTAGGCGGCGACCGAAACCCGGGCGAACTGCTTGGCGGCGTCCTCCACGTTCTGGGGGTCGGCGAACACCGCCACCATCCGGCCACCCTCGGGCAGACTGCCGAAGAGCCGGCCGCGTTCTGCCATCAACCGTGCCCCATCTTCGAGGCTGAACACTTCGGCCACGCACGCCGCCGCGTACTGGCCGACGCTGTGACCCAGCACCACGTCGGGCTCGATGCCCCACGACTGCCACAACCGGGCCAGGCCCATCTCGATGGCGAAGAGTGCCGGCTGAGCAAACGAGGTGTGCCGCAACGTTTCTGCGGCGTCACGGTCGGCGTCGAAGAGAACCTCCAACAAGGGACGCGGCAGCATGCCGTCGACGGCTTGCGCGCACCGCGTCACGGTGTCGGCGAAGACCGGCTCGGACTCGAACAGCTCGCGAGCCATCCCCGGGTACTGGCTGCCCTGCCCCGTGAACAGCCACGCCGTCTTCGGCGGATCGGCGCACTCGCCGCGTACCACACCCGGTCGCAGCCGGTTCTCGGCCAACTCGGCCAGCATCTCGCGGGCGCCCTGCGCCGAATCCACGACCAGCGCGGCGCGGTGTTCGAAGTGCGAACGCCCGACCCCCGCGGTGAAGCACACATCGGCGACGTCGACCTGGGGGTGCGTGTCGAGCCAGGACCCGTATCGCTGCGCCAAGGCCACCAGCGCCTGCGGTGAGCGCGCCGACAGCGCAAACACGCCCACGCGTTCCGCCGCGGAGTCCGACGCCGGTGACACCGCACGGTCGTCCGCCGAGCCGCCGGTCACCGGCGGCGGTGCCTCCTCGATCAGCACATGGGCGTTGGTGCCGGTGAACCCGAACGAGCTCACCCCGGCCCGGCGCGGCCGGCCGTTGGCCTGCCAGGGCGTCGCCCTGTCGACGACCCGCACCGGCAAGGAGTCCCACGGAATGTGCGGGGACGGATTCTTGAAGTGCAGATTCTGCGGCAGCACTTCGTGCTGCAGCGACAGCACGACCTTGATCAGACCCGCGACCCCCGCGGCCGACTCGAGGTGGCCGAGGTTGGTCTTCGCCGATCCGATCAGCAGCGGCCGGTTCGGATCCCGGTCGGCACCGTAGACGGCGGCGGCGGCCTGCACCTCGATCGGGTCACCGAGCGAGGTGCCCGTGCCGTGCGCCTCGAGGTAATCGACATCTCCACCGCTGACCCCGGCGCGGGCCAGCGCCGCGGAGATAAGCCGTTGCTGCGCACCACCGTTGGGGACCGTCAAACCGCTGGAGGCACCGTCCTGATTGACCGCGCTGCCCCGGATGACCGCGCAGATGCGGTCGCCGCCGCGCTGCGCGTCGCTGAGCCGCTTGAGCACCAGAATTCCGCAGCCCTCGCTGCGCACGTAGCCGTCGGCGGCGGCGTCGAAGGTCTTGCATCGTCCGTCGGGCGACAGCATCCTGGCGCGGGAGGCGGCGACGAGGGACGCCGGGCTCAGCAGGACGTTCACCCCGCCGGCCAGCGCCAGATCGCAGTCGCCGGAGTGCAACGCCTGGCACGCCTGATGGACGGCGACCAGCGACGAGCTGCACGCGGTGTCTACCGCCACCGCGGGCCCTTCCAGCCCGAGCGCGAAGGCGACACGGCCGGCGATGGCATTGAGCGCGTTGCCGGTGATGAAGTGGGCTTCGATGCTCTCGACCGAGTCCCGCGACAGCAGGTGCGAATACTCGTTGGCGGCCACGCCCACAAAGATGCCGCTTCGGCTACCGCGCAACGCGGCGGGCGAATACCCGGCGCGTTCCAGTCCCTCCCAAGCGATTTCGAGCATCAGCCGTTGCTGCGGATCTATCCACACGGCCTCCCGCGGGGAGATACCGAAAAATTCCGGGTCGAATCCGTCGATCCCGTCGAGGAACCCGCCGCTGCGGCTGTAAATCTTGCCCGGTGTCTCCGGGTCCGGGTCGTAGTACTCGTCGATTTCGAAGCGGTCGTCGGGGATCTCCCGGATCGCGTCGACACCGCCGGACAGCACCTCCCAATACCCTTCGGGATCCGGCGAGCCCGGAAAACGGCACGCCACCGCCACGATTGCGATCGGCTCGTCGGCCGGGCTCGTCGTCATCGACGCCGGCGGGGCGCCGGCCTTGGCGACCGACTGTGCGCCGAGCCCGAGCACGTCGTTGAGCAGGTAAAGGGCCACGTCGGCCACGCGCGGATAGTCCATGGCCAGGGTCGCCGGCAGTTCCCTGCCCACGGCGTGCTCGACGCGGCGCCGCAATTCGACGGCCATCAGCGAATCCATGCCGAGGTCGAAGAATCCGGCCTCCTCGCGGATCTCCGCCGCGTCGATGCGTGTCACCTCGGCGACGACGTCCCGCAGGTATTCCACGAGGAGCTTCCTGCGCTGCTGCACCGGAGCGTGGGTGAGCTGTTCGACCAGTCGGGTGTTCCCCGAGGGTGCCTGTACCGGCACCGATTCGGGCAGCTCCCGGCCCAGCTCGTCCAGGAATGACCGCCGGCCCGCCTGCTGATAGAGCGGCAGAAAGCGGGCCCAGTCGATCCGGGCCACCACGCCTTGGGCCGCGGAAGCCGCGATCAGGTCGGCCATTCCCGCCAGCGCGTCCGCGGGCGGCAGCGTGCGGACGCCGCGCTGCTCCAAACGCGCGCGGGCCTCTTCGTCGGCCATGCCCGCCGCCCATGGGCCGAAGTTGACGCTGATCGCCGGCACACCCTGCTCACGCAGCCGGAAGGACAATCCGTCGAGGAAGGCGTTGGCCGCGCCGTAGGCCGTCTGGCCGAAGCTGCCCCACACCGAGGCGATCGAGGAGGTGCTGAGGAAGAAGTCCAGCGGCAGCTCCGCGGCGGCTTCGCTCAAATGCCAAGCTCCCCAAACCTTTCCGGCGAACACTCGATCCACTTCGGCATCGTCCAAGCCGCGCAGCGGCGTGGTGCCCATCTCACCCGCGGCGTGGACGATGCCGGCCAGCGGTGGCAGTTCGGACTGAACGGTGGCCAGCAGGCGGGCGACGTCGTGCGGATCGGCGACATCGGCTGCGAGGACCCGGATGTCGCAGCCCGACCTTTCGCCGATGTCGTCGATGCGCCGCTGCGCCGCATCGGTGGGCGATCGCCGGCCGGTGAGCACCAGCTGGCACGCGCCGTGGTCGGCCAGATACCCGGCGATCTCCAATCCGACACCGCCCAGCCCACCGGTCACCAGATAGGTTGCATCAGAACGTAATTCGAGCGGGATCGCGGTCGGCCGCCCCGGGCATCGGGTCAGCCGGGGAACATAGACACCGTCGTCCCGTAGCGCGATTTGGTCTTCGCCCCGCGGTCCCGTCACCACGTGGCCGATCAACCGGGTCCACTCGTCGGCACCGCCTTCGGCCAGGTCTGCCAGCCCGCCCCACAACTGTGGGTGTTCCAGGGAGGCGGCGCGCCCGAACCCCCACAGACAGGTTTGCGCGGGCGATACCCGGTCGGCGTCGGTGACGCGTTGCGCAGCACGGGTTATCAGCCAGATCGGGGCGCGGAGCTCGGCGGCGGCCGCGGCGCGGAAGAGCCGGCGTGTTCCGCTCAGAACGCGGTGCTGCATCCGCAGCAGCGAGCGCATCGATGGCACGGTGTCCCGTTCGACGGCCGCGCAATGCAGGATGCGTAGCGTCGATTCGTCCGCCGCGGCGGCGCGCAGCGCCTCTTCGAGCCGTTGCTCGTCCGCGTCGGATGCAGGCAGTCCGACGATCCGAAACGGCTGGCCCTGGGCGGTCAGCGCGTCGACCAACGGCGCGACGGCCGCGGCGTCATCGGTGATCAGCAGCCAGTCGGAGCCCGCGCCGGCGTCCGCGCGTGCGGCCGGCGACTTCTCCCAGCGGATCTCGTAGCGGGCGTCCGCGATGGACTGGGTGCCCCGTTGTTGATTGTGTTGTGCGGCAAGCCTGCTCAGTACCTCGGTGGTCTGCCGGTTGGCGTTGGGTCCGTCGAGCAGCGCGGCGAGTTCCTCGATCCGCCCGTCTTCGAGAAGCCGGACCGCTTCGGTGCGCGCGGCATCGGTTTCGCGGCCGGCCTGGCTGGGCCGGGCGTCCCTGTCGCGGAACCAGTACTGGCGGTGCTGAAAGGGATAGGTGGGCAGGTCGAGCTTGCGCGTCGGTCTTCCCCGCAGAGCGCCGAACGCAGGCAGGTGGCCGCCGACGTAAGCCTCGGCGAGGGCTTCGGTGATCTGGCGGTGGTCGGCGCCGTTGCGACGCAGCGACGCGATCGCCCGTGGCGCGGTGGCCGGATCGGGCCACGCCCGCAGAGCGGCGGCGGTGAGCACGGGCTGCGGGCCCACCTCGAGCAGCACCGCGCAGTTGAGCTGGGCCAGGGTCGCCACGCTCTTGGCGAACTCGATCGGCTGACGCGCGTGGCGGCGCCAGTAGGGGCCATCCAGCGTTGCGGTCCTGCCGAGTGCGGCGCCGGTGCGGTTGCACACCAGCGTCCGTTGCGGCGAGCTGAAATTGAACCCGCTCGCGTACGCCTCGAATTCATCGAGGGCGGGATCCAACAGCGCCGAGTGGAATGCGTGGCTGGTGTCCAGCCAGTCGCAGCGAACGCCGTCGGCCGTCAGAGCGGCCACCACCCGGTCCAGATCCTCTGCCGGCCCCGACAGCACGGTGTTGGCACCGTTGTAGGCGGCCACCGACAGCCGCGGGAACTCGTCGGTGAAGCCCTCGACGCGCTCCGCGGGGGCGAAGATCGCCACCATCCGGCCGCCCGCAGGCAGATTGCCGAAAAGGCGGCCGCGTTCGGCGAGCAGCAGAGCGCCGTCCTCGAGGCTGAACACGCCGGCTACGCAGGCGGCCGCGTACTGGCCGACGCTGTGACCCAGCACCACGTCGGGTTCGAGACCCCAGGACTGCCAGAGCCTGGCCAAGCCCATCTCGACGGCGAACAAGGCGGGCTGCGCGTAGCTGGTCTGCCGCAGGATGTCCGGGCCCTCGGCATCGAAAATGACATCCAGCATCGGC
This sequence comes from Mycobacterium seoulense, assembly GCF_010731595.1. Classification (NCBI taxonomy): domain Bacteria; kingdom Bacillati; phylum Actinomycetota; class Actinomycetes; order Mycobacteriales; family Mycobacteriaceae; genus Mycobacterium; species Mycobacterium seoulense. The sequence continues at coordinate 2,403,524 of NZ_AP022582.1, forward strand.
TTTTCCAGCACGCCGTCGACCACGGCCGCGCACCGGGTCATGGTCTCGGCGAACACCGGCTCGGTGTCGAACAACTCCCGGGCCATGCCGGCGAATTGGCTGCCCTGACCGGGGAACACCCACGCCGTCTTGGGCCGGTCGTCGCACTCGCCGCGCAGCAAGCCCGGCGCGGGACGGTCGTCGGCGAGCGCGCCGAGCAACTCGATCGCGGATTCCGTCGAGTTCACCACCAACGCGGCCCGGTGCTCGAAGTGGGCGCGCCCGACCCCGGCCGTGTAGCACACCTCCGAGAGGCCGGCCTCCGGATGCGCGCTCAACCAGTTGCGGTAGCGATCGGCGAGCTGAACCAGGGCCGCCGGGGTGCGCGCCGACAGCGGCAGCACGTTGAAGCGTCGGTCCTCGGGCTGGTGGACGGGATCCGGCGCCGCGGCATGCCGGCCGATTTCCTCGGGCGCTTCCTCGAGGATGACGTGCGCGTTGGTTCCGGAGAACCCGAACGAACTGACACCCGCGACGCGGGGGCGACCGTTGCGTTCCCATTCGGTGGCCTCGTCCACGACCCGCACCGCGAGCCGGTCCCACGGGATGTAGGGCGACGGGTTGTCAAAGTTGAGGTGTTTGGGCAGCAGCTGGTGCTCGAGGGACAGGACGACCTTGATGATCCCGGCGATTCCCGCGGCTGCTTCCAGGTGCCCGATATTCGTCTTCACCGACCCGATCAACAGCGGCCGGTCCGCCTCGCGCCCCTCGCCGAGGACCGCGGCCGCGGCCTGGACTTCGATCGGATCACCGAGCGACGTCCCGGTCCCGTGCGCCTCCAGGTAGCCGACGTCGCGGGCCGCGACACCGGCGCGCTGCAGCGCTTCGGTGACCACGCGCTGCTGGGCGACGCCGTTCGGCACCGTCAAACCGCCCGACGCGCCGTCCTGGTTGACCGCACTGCCCCGGATCACGGCCCGGATCCGGTCACCGTCGCGGATCGCATCCTCGAGCCGCTTGACGACGATGACACCGCAACCCTCGCCGCGCACGTAGCCGTCCGCGGACGCGTCGAACGTCTTGCAGCGGCCGTCCGGCGCGAGCATGTGCGCCCGCGAGAAGGTGATCATGCTCGCCGGGCTGAGCAGGACGTTCGCGCCGCCGGCCAGCGCGAGGTCGCATTCTCCCAACCGCAGCGCTTGGCAGGCCTGGTGCACGGCCACCAACGACGAGCTGCATGCGGTGTCGACGGTGACCGCCGGCCCCTGCAGCCCCAGCCGGTAACTGATGCGGCCCGCCCCCGCGGCGGCCGCCGTCCCGATGGCCATGTATGCGTCGATCTCGTCGTACAGGAGTTCGTCCGAGACCATCCCGAGGTAGTCGTGAGTGGACAGACCGATGAACACCCCGGTGTTGGTGTTCGCCAAAGCCGTTGGGGCCGTACCCGAGTGCTCCACCGCCTGCCATGCCGTCTCCAGCAGCAGCCGATGCTGTGGGTCCATCAACATGACCTCACGCGCCGACACCCCGAAGAACGGCGCGTCGAAGCCCACTACGTCGTCGACGAATCCGGCCCTGCGGCTGACGATCTTCCCGGGCGCATCAGGATCCGGGTCGAAGAATTCCTCGACATTCCACCGGTCCGCCGGCACCTCCGATACCGCATCCCGCCCTTGCCGCAACACGTCCCAGAATTCGGAGGCGTCGGCGGCGCCAGGAACGCGCACTGCGTAGCCGACTATCGCGAAACCCGACGCTCGCTCCATCCGAGCTTCGACGGTTGCCATGCATCAGTCCTCTCAGACAGCGAAGGTGGACCCCCCGGGGCCAGCCTTCCTCGACAGGTCCGTGCTCTTTACGGACCACGCGTTTGACCCGCTCACTGCACCACATGCCGACCCGATGCGCAGCAGAATGATCCCCCAGCGGCGAGTAGTGTCGCCGGATGCCGGACTGCGTCTCGCGCCGGACCGTCCATACCCTAACCGGCCCCCATACGCGTGGCTACACACTCAGGCCCCGGCATGTCGGGTCCTGCGGCCGCCGAAGAAGTTATGTTGATCTCGCCACCGGCGGGGCCAGGAACTGCAGCCCGTGGAACCAAGGAGAAGATTTTTGCGCATCGGGAAAATAACAATCGGCTCGATCGGTGAGTGGACGGTGAGCCCGGGCGCGGTGGTCTCCTGGCACCCGACGCCCGCGGCTCGGCAAAAGGCCCGGCAAGCGCCGGTCAGTCCGGTGCCGGTCAGCTACATGCAGGGGCAACATCTTCGGGGTTACCACCGCCAAACGGCCTCGGGGCTCGACTATTCGCGGCAAATCATCGCCACCTGCGAAGTTCCCGGCCGGTGCGACATCTCCGCCATGAACGACGCGCTCAACGCGTATTTGCGTCGCCATGACACGTACCGCAGTTGGTTCGAGTGCACCGACACCGGAGACATCGTCCGGCATACCATCGACGATCCGGAGGATATCGAATTCGCGCCGACCCACCATGGCGAATTGACGATCGAAGACCTGCACGCCCATGTGGTCGCGACACCCGATCCGTTCAACTGGGAGTGCTTCAGTTTCGGGATCGTTCAAAACGAGGATCACTTCACCTTCTACTCGAGCATTGATCACGTCCACGGGGACGCCGCGCTGATCGGCATCACGATGGCGGAGTCCCATGCGATGTATTCAGCTTTGACGAACGGCGCCGGACCCCTTGCGCTGCCCGCCGCCGGCAGCTTTGACGATTTCTGTGTCGAAGAACTCCGCTACACATCGGATTTGACGCTGGATTCGCCGCAGGTACGCGCGTGGATCGACTTCGCGGAGAACAACAATGGAAGCCTGCCGGAGTTCCCGCTGCCATTGGGTAATCCGCTGGAGCCGACCAAGAGTGACATGATCACGGACACCGTGATGGACGCGGCGCAAACCGCGAGATTCGAATCGGCCTGCTCGGCGGCCGGTGCCCGCTTCGTCGGCGGCCTGTTCGCCTGCCTCGCCCAGGTGGAACATGAATTCACGGGTGCCGCCACGTATTACGGACTCACCCCCAGGGATACCCGCAGAAGTTCGGACAATTTCATGACTCAGGGCTGGTTCACCGGCCTGGTTCCGATCACCGTCCCGATAGCCGCCGTGTCCTTCAGTGACGCCGCCTGGGCGGCGCAGACTTCTTTCGATTCGAGCCTGGACATGGCGAAGGTGCCGTATTACCGCGTGCTGGAATTGGCGCCCTGGCTCAGCAGGCCCCGCCCGAACTTCCCGGTATCGAATTTCTTTCATGCGGACGCCGCTCCGATGAACGCCGTGCTCGCGGCGGCCGAGATGGGTTATGCGAACCAGATCGGAATCTATTCCGACGGAAGATATTCGTATCAACTGACGATCTATATCTTCCGATACGAAGAGGGCACCGCGATGGCGATAATGTTTCCCGACAACGCGGTTGCCCGGAAATCGGTTTCCCGGTATGTCGCAGCGATGAAGTCCGTGTGCACGCGGGTCGCCGACAGCGGGCACTGGGGGCGCGTTGCGTAGCGAGGAGTAGGACGATGGCTGGTGCTTTTTTCCGGATGAGCCATCTCCGGCCGGCCGGGTGGTCGATGTGCGACGGCTAGCCGATTTCGTCGCGCGGTGGCCCGGGGCGGTGATCGGGCTGTGGGTGGTCATTGCGGTCGCACTTCCGCTGACCTTCCCGACCCTGAACGAGATGGCACAGCGGCATCCGCTCGCGATGCTGCCCGCGGCGGCGCCGTCGAGTGTCGCCGCCCGCAAGATGACCGAAGCGTTTCACGAATCGGGCGCCGATGATCTCCTCTTGGTGGTCCTCACCGACGAGAGGGGGCTCGGGCCCGCCGACGAGGCCGCCTACCGCAAGCTGGTGACCGCGCTGCGCGAGGACACGCGAGACGTGCTGATGCTGCAGGATTTCGTGAGCACGCCGTCCCTGCGCCCGGCCCTGACCAGCAAAGACCACAAATCGTGGGTCCTGCCCGTCGGCATTGCCGGCGAACTGGGCACGCCCAAGTCTTACGCCGCGTACACCCGCGTCGCCGACGTCGTCAAACACAGCGTCGCGGGGAGCCCGCTGACGGCGAACCTCACCGGCCCCGCGGCCACCGTCGGCGACCTCACCGTCGCGGGCGAGCGGGACCGCCTTCCGATCGAACTTGCGATCGCGGGCCTGGTACTCATCGTCCTGCTGGTCATTTACCGCAACCCGCTCACCATGCTGCTCCCCCTGATCGCGATCGGGGCGTCGTTGGTGATCGCCCAGGCCGTCGTCGCTGGAATCTCCCAGGTCAGCGGCTTGGGGGTGTCGAACCAGTCCATCATCTTCCTGAGCGCGATGATCGCCGGCGCGGGAACCGATTACGCGGTCTTCCTGATCAGCCGCTATCACGACTATCTGCGGCTCGGCGCGGACCACCAAGAAGCGGTACAGCGGGCGTTGATCTCGATCGGAAAGGTGATCGCCGCATCCGCGGCGACGGTGGGAATCACCTTCCTCGGCATGAGCTTCGCCCGGATGGGCGTGTTTTCCACGGTGGGAGTGTCCTCGGCCATCGGGATTGGCGTCGCGTTCCTCGCGGCGATGACCTTGCTTCCCGCCATCCTCGTGGTGGCCGGCCCGCGCGGATGGGTCAAACCGTCGCGCGAACTGACCGCCAGGTTCTGGCGACGGTCGGGGATCCGCATCGTGCGCCGGCCGAGGACCCATCTGGTCGCCAGCGTGCTGGTGTTGATCATCCTCGCCGGCTGCGCGGGCCTGGTGCGCTACAACTACGACGACCGCAAAGCCCTGCGGGCGTCGGCCCCGAGTTCGGTCGGGTACGCCGCGCTGGATCGCCATTTCCCGGTCAACCAGTCCATTCCCGAGTACATCCTGGTCCAGTCCCCGCACGACCTACGCACACCGCGTGCCCTCGCGGATCTGGAGCAGATGGCCGCCCGGGTCGGCCAACTGCCGAACATCGCCGCGGTCAGTGGCGTCACCCGGCCCGCGGGAGCCGTGCCGGAACAGTTCAGGGCGACGTATCAGGCCGGCGCGATCGGCGCTCGCCTGGGCGCCGGTTCCACCCTGATCAACGACCACACCGACGAGCTGAACCGGCTGGTCGCCGGGGCGAACACGCTGGCCGACAACCTCGGCGACGTGCGCGGCCAGGTCAACCAGCTGGTCGCCGGGATGCAGGGCCTGACCGAGGCGTTCACTGCGATGAGAAGCCAGTACGGCGGCGACAAACTGGTCAGGGAAGTCGTCACGGCGGCCAAGCTGGTCAACAGCATCAATTCGCTCGGCCATACCATCGGCGTGAACTTCGCGACCGTCAAGGACATATTCGCCTGGGTGGCCCCGGTGCTGGTGGCACTCGAGGGCAACCAGGTTTGCGATGCCGACCCCTCCTGCAGCGCCACCCGGGTCCAGTTCGAGCGCGTGGTCAACGCGCGCGGCGACGGAAGCCTCGACCAGATCAACGAGCTGGCCGGACAACTGCAGGCATTCCAGGACAGGCAGACCCTCAACGCGTCGGTCGATCATCTGCGTGCCGCGCTCGCCAGCTTCGTCAAGGCGCTGCACGCCATGGGGCTGGACCAGCCGGGTGGCCTGCAAGCCGATCTGAACCATCTCCAGCAAGGCGCCGACCGGTTCGCGGGTGGCAGCCGGCAAGTCGCCGACGGCGTGGACCAGCTCGTCGACCAGATCAAACAGATGGGCGCCGGCCTCGGTGAGGCATCGGCGTTTCTCCTGACGCTCAAACGCGACGCGGCCGACCCGTCGATGGCGGGGTTCAACGTTCCGGCGCAGCTATTGCACATGGAGGAGTTCAAGAAGGCGGCGAAGGCGTTCGTCTCGCCGGACGGGCACTCGGTGCGGTACCTGGTTCAAACCAAACTCAACCCGTTCAGTGCCGAGGCGATGGATCAGGTCAATGCGATCACCCACACCGCCCGCGACGCCCAACCGAACACCGCGCTGGCGGACGCCACCGTATCGATGGTGGGCTATCCCGTCACCCTGCGTGACACCCGCGACTTTTACGAGCACGACATCAGATTCATCATCGCCGTGACCATCACCGTGGTGCTGCTGACGTTGATCGCGCTCCTGCGCGCCGTGGTCGCACCGCTGTATCTGGTGGCTTCCGTCGTCATCTCGTACCTGTCGGCGGTCGGCATCGGCGTCCTGATCTTTCAATTGGTCCTCGGCCAGCAATTACATTGGAGCGTGCCCCCGTTGGCCTTCGTGGTGTTGGTCGCCGTCGGGGCCGACTACAACATGCTGCTCATCTCGCGAATGCGTGACGAATCCCCGCACAGCATGCGTTACGGCATCATCCGCACCCTGGGTTCGACCGGCGGGGTGATCACCGCGGCCGGTCTGATCTTCGCCGCCTCGATGTGGGGGCTCGTGTTTTCCAGCATCAGCACCGTCGTCCAGGGCGGTGTGGTGATCGGCATCGGAATCTTGCTCGACACCTTCCTGGTTCGCACCGTAACCGTGCCCGCCCTGGCTACGCTGGTCGGGCGGGCGAGCTGGTGGCCGTCGCGACCGGGATCGCGGCGGTCGCACCCACCCTCAGCGGTCGGGCATGCGGAGTAGGGAGCCCGGCCGGCCCGGGGTTGGCGAGGTCCGCGCGCGGTATGCGACACTAACGGAGTCGAGCAGGCGGGAAGTGGCGATGCAGAAACTACTCGCAGGGGTTACGGCTCTGGTAACCCTCAGCGCCACAGGATGTTTCGGCTTTGGGATCGCGACGGCCGACGACGCACCGGGCGACGGGACGTCCGCCGACGGAACGGCATACGCCCTTGGGGGCGCTCACGTCCCGGGCATTCCCTACGACGAGTACGGCCGGCGCCTGGGTGCCGGATGGTTCCCGGGGCTGAAACGGGAAATCGTCAACTACCCCGCCGGGCAGGTTCAAGGTCACGTGCTCGAACGGCTCTTTCCGGGCATTGGCCGACTGGATGAAGCCTTCCCGGGCCTGGGCGTGGATGGGCCCAGCGTCGGCGAGTCGGTCGCCGTCGGCGCGGACAACCTGGACGCGGCGATCCGCCGAGGTGGCCCCGGAGCCGCGATCGGCCTATCCGAGGGCTCGCTGGTGCTCGACGCCGAGCAGGCTCGGCTGGCCAACGATCCGACCGCTCCCCCGCCAAATCAATTGGTGTTCAGCACGTTTGGAAATCCGGTGGGGCGTCACGCTTTCGGCGAGAGCTTCCTGACCTCCGTGTTTCCGGTCGGCGCGGTCGTTCCCGCACTCGACTACCGCATACCGCCTCCGGTGGAAAGCCAATACGACACCAAGGCGTTCGTCGCCGCGTACGACATGATCGCCGACTTTCCCGACCGGCCGGACAACCTGTTGGCGCTCGCCAACACGCTGGTGGGCGAGGCGACGGGCCATACGGCGGTCGCGTTCACCGACCCGAGCATGGTGCCGCCGCAGAACGTCAGAACGACCGTCAACTCCAGGGGCGCGACGACCACGACCTATCTGATTCCCGAGAAACACCTGCCGCTGGTACTGCCGCTGGGCTACCTCGGGGTACCGGAAGACGTGTTGAATCGCCTCGACGCCGAGCTGACACCCATGGTGAATGCGGGATATTCGCGCAACGACGACCCGTTGACGGCTCCAGTTCAAGTGGATCCGGTGCGTGGCTTCGACCCCGCGGCCGTGATCGCACCGGCCAGTCAGGCCACCTTCGGCGGTGGCGCCGATCCTTTTTCGCAGCTGTTGTCCAGCTCCATGGCCGCGTTCAATCAGGGCAACCGCTGACCGGTTAGCCGGTTCCACCAAGCCCAGGGCGGCCGTCGGCGATAATGGCTCACATTCGGCCACGTCAAAGGAGACGCGATGAGCAAGCCCCCGACAGACCTTCCGCTGCGGGTGATTCAGTGGACGACCGGGAACATCGGGCGACGTTCGCTGCACGCGATCATCGGCAGGGCGGACATGGAGCTGGTGGGGGTGTACGCACACGGCGCGGACAAGGTCGGGGTCGACGCCGCCGAACTGGCCGGCTGGCCCGAACCGACCGGGGTGCAGGCGACGAACGACGTCGACGCGCTGATCGCCCTCGGCGCGGACGCGTGTTGCTATAACCCGTTGTGGCCCAACGTCGATGAGCTGGTGCGGCTGCTGGAGGCCGGCGTCAACGTGTGCTCCAGCGCGGCCTGGATCACGGGCGGCAAGCAGACACCCGAGGACCGCGAACGCATCGTCGATGCCTGCAAACGAGGCGGTTCGACGATCTTCGGCAGCGGGGCGCATCCGGGCATGACCAACATGGTCGGCATGGTGCTCAGCGGCGCCTGCGAACGCGTCGACGAGATCCGCATCACCGAGTCGGTTGACTGCTCGACCTACGAATCGGCGGAAACCCAAACGGCGATGGGCTTCTCGCAGGATCCCGAGACGCCGGGGCTCGCCGAAACCGTGCGGCGCGAAAGCGAGGTCTTCGCCGAATCCGCCGCCATGATGGCCGACGCGATCGGGGCGAAGCTGGACCGGATGACCTTCGACGTGACCTTCACCGCGGCCACCGGCGACTCCGATCTGGGCTTCATGCGGATCCCCGCGGGGACGGTGGGCGGCGTCTACGGCTACCACCGCGGCTGGGCGGGTGAGCGCAACGTGGTCAGCGTGGGCTTCAACTGGACCATGGGCGACCACGTGGTGCCGCCCAAACCGCTGGAGCACGGCCACGTCATCCAGGTGTTCGGGTTGCCCAACATGCGCACCGTCCTGCATTGCCTGCCGCCGAAGGATTGGACGGAGCCCGGGTTCATGGGACTCGGGATGATCTACACGGCGATGCCGGTTACGAACGCTGTCCCGGCCGTCGTCGCCGCCGAGCCCGGGATCGTGACGCTCGCCGATTTGCCACCGGTCACCGGCCGGGTGGCCCGATAGGCACCCAGCAGCATATGCGGTTCGCCACATCGGAGGCCCCCGGAGGAACGCTTGCGTGCACTAAGGTTTAGAGTGCTTAGCTGAGCAAAGCGTCGAGCGACAGGGGTGTCGTCGGCGAGGTAGCGAGCTTTGCGGCAGCGCCGGGGTGGCGGTTAGCGGAAGGCGGTCAGGTGGTGGCAGGTCCAGACTCGGGTCCACGTACCGGCGCCGTAGCCGGCATCCTCAAACGGGCGTGGATACCGCTGGTTTTGGTGGTGGTCCTGGCCGTTTCGGCGTTGATCGTGTCCCGGCTCCACAAGATATTCGGCTCGGAGGATCTCAACGCGAACGCGGGCAAGGGGATCGAAATCGTGCAGTTCAACCCGAAGGTCGTGGTCTACGACGTCACCGGGCCGCCCGGCGCGACGGCCAACATCAACTACTGGGACGAGAACGCCAACACCCATCAGGTCAACGCGGCGCCGCTGCCGTGGTCGGCCACGATCTCGACGACCCTGCCGTCGGTGAGCGCCAACATCATGGCGCAGAGCGACAGCAGTGAGATCAGCTGCAAGATCACCGTGGACGGCGTCGTCCGCGAACAGCAGAATTCCAGCGGCCACAATGCCCAGACCTTCTGCCTGGTGAAGTCCGCATGAGCGACGCGAACAACCGCGGCCAGGTGGACACCGCGGACACCGCGGACACCGGCCCGATCAGGACACCGGCCCAAGCCAAGGCCGAGCGCGGTCACCGCCCCTACCTTCCCCACACGATCCGCATCTTCGCGGTGCCGATCATCGTGGGCTGGGTGTTCGTCACCATTCTGGTGAACGTCATCGTCCCCACGCTGGAAAAGGTCGGCGAGGCGCACTCGGCGCCGATGACGCCGCTCGACGCGCCGTCGATGAAGGCGATGATGCGCCTGGGCCACAACTTCCGCGAATTCGACTCCAACAGCACGGTCATGATCGTCCTGGAGGGTCAGCAGCCGCTTGGCCAGGACGCACACCAGTACTACGACAAGCTGATCCGGGACCTCCGCAAGGATCCCCAGCACATCCAGCACATCCAGGACTTCTGGGGTGACCGGCTCACCGCCGCGGGCGCGCAGAGCGCCGACTCCAAGGGCGCCTACGTGATGATCAACCTGGCCGGCAATCAGGGCACCACGCTGGCCAACGAATCCGTGGACGCGGTGCGCAAGGTGATCGAGGAGAACAAGGCGCCGCCGGGCGTGAAGGCCTACGTCACCGGTCCGGCGGCGCTGTCCGACGACATGCACATCATCGGTAACGCCAGCCTGGCCAAGATCACGCTGTTCACCCTGGGCGCCATCGCGATCATGCTGCTGCTGGTCTACCGGTCCATCGTCACGACCCTGGTCCAGTTGTTCATGACCTTTGTCGCACTGGCCTGTTCGCGGGGCGTCGTCGCGGTTCTGGCGTACCACAACGCGTTCGGGCTCACCACCTTCGCCGCCAACATCCTCACGATGCTGGCGATTGCGGCCGGAACCGACTACGGCATCTTTCTCGTCGGCCGCTACCAAGAGGCACTGCGCGCGGGCGAGGACCGGGAAACCGCGTACTACACCACCTTCAAAGGGGTGGCCCCGGTTGTGCTGGGGTCGGGCCTGACCATCGCCGGTGCCACCTACTGCCTGAGCTTCACGCGGCTGCCCTGGTTCAACACCATGGGCGCACCCGTCGCGATCGGCATGCTGGTGGTGGTGCTCGCCGGACTCACGCTTGGCCCGGCAGTTGTCTTCGTGGGCAGTCGCTTTCACTTCTTCGAGTCCAAACGCGCGGCCAAGGGCGGGCGGCTGTGGCGGCGGGTCGGCACCGCGGTCGTGCGCTGGCCGGCACCGGTGTTGGCCGTCAGCGCCGCGGTCGTCCTGGTCGGCATGATCGCCCTGCCGAGCTACAAGACGAGTTATAACGACCGCTACTACCTACCGACGTCCGCGCCGTCCAACCTCGGGCAAGCGGCCGCGGACCGCCATTTTTCGCAGGCCCGGATGAACCCCGACATGCTGATGGTCGAGTCCGACCACGACATGCGAAACCCGGCCGACATGCTGGTGTTGGACCGGGTGGCCAAGAACGAGATGCGCACGCTGGGCATCGCGATGGTTCAGGACATCACCCGGCCGCTGGGCATTCCGATTCAGCACAGCTCGATACCGTTCCAGAACAGCATCCAGAGTCAGACGACGATGCAGAACATGGGCTTCCTCAAGGAGCGCATCGCCGACATCCTCAGGATGGCCGACGACCTGCAGACCCAGATCGACACCACGCAGCGCCAGTACGAGGTGTCGCTGGACCTGGCCCAGGCCGCGGACGACAGCGCAAAGACCACGGCGGTCACGTCGCAGATCACCGACACCCTGCGTGACCACATCGCGGATTTCGACGACACCTTCCGGCCGGTGCGCTCGTACTTCTATTGGGAGAGGCACTGTTACGACATCCCGGTGTGCATCGGGTTGCGGTCCCTGTTCGACACGTTCGACGGGTTCGACCAGCTCGCCGAGCAGTTCCACTACCTCACAACCGACATCCAGCACACCGCCAAAGCCTCGCGCGACCTGACGGAGCTGTTTCCCACGCTGATCGCCACGCTGAAGACGACGCGGGGCATCACGCTCACCCTGTATCAGACGTTCAAGGCGATGATCAATCAGATGGAGGCGATGAGCAACACCGCGATCGTGATGGGCCAAAGCTTCGACGCGTCGAAGAACGATGACTTCTTCTACCTGCCACCGGAGGCCTTCGACAACCCCGATTTCCAGACGGGCCTGCGCATGTTCTTGTCGCCGGACGGGAAGTCGGCGCGATTCTTCATCACCCACCAAAGCGATCCGATGACGCCCGAAGGCATTTCGCGAGTCGACGCCGAGCGCACCGCCGCGCAGGAGGGACTCAAGCAGTCCTCCCTGTCCGACGCCAGGGTCTATCTCGGCGGAACGGCCCCCACCTTCCGGGACATGGCCGACGGCGAGAAGTACGACCTGATGATCGCCGTGGTGTCGGCCCTCACGCTGATCTTCATGATCATGCTGCTGCTCACCAGGAGTGTGGTGGCCGCGCTGGTGATCGTCGGCACCGCGGCCAGCTCGATCGCGGCGTCGTTCGGGCTCTCCGTGCTCATTTGGCAGGATCTGTTCGGCATCAGGATCCACTGGATCGTCATGGCGCTGTCGGTCATCATCCTGTTGGCCGTCGGGTCCGACTACAACCTGCTGCTGGTGTCCCGATTCAAAGAAGAGATCCATGCCGGGCTCAAGACGGGGATCATCCGGTCGATGGCCGGCACCGGCGGGGTGGTGACGGCGGCGGGCCTGGTGTTCGCCTTCACCATGGCTTCGATGCTCGGCAGCGACTTGCGCGTGCTCGGCCAGTTCGGGTCGACGGTCTGCATCGGTCTGCTGCTCGACACCCTGATCGTGCGGACCCTGCTGATGCCGTCGATCGCAACGCTGCTGGGGCGGTGGTTCTGGTGGCCGCAGGTGGTGCATCCGCGCGGCGACAACGCCCGGCGCGCGGTGCCGGCTTAGGTCGGCAGCTGCACGCAGACCGCGACGGCCCCGGCGCCGACGTGCAACGCCAGCACGGGCCCCAACGGGGTGATGATCGCCGGCTCACACGCCGGTAACCGCCGGGCCAGCGTCGCCGCCACCTCCTTGGCACCGTCCGGGTTGGCGACGTGATGGACGGCCAGGGCGGCGGGGCTGTCGCCCGCCACCTGACAGACCCGGTCGATCATCGCCTCCGTCGCGTGGGTGACGGTGCGGACGCGTTGCGCCAGAACGAGTTTGCCGTCGTCGATGCGAAGCAGCGGCTTGAGCGCCAGCGCGGTGCCCAGCCAGGCCTTGGCCCCGCCGATCCGCCCACTGCGGCGCAGGTTGTCCAGCCGGTGCACCACCATGAACGCATGGCTGTGCCGCACAGCCAGCTTCGCGGCGTCGGCCACGGTGTCGAGGTCCGCTCCGGCGGCCGCGGCCCGCGCGGCGGCCAACGCGACGAAGCCCGTGCCCATCGCCGTCGACCTCGAGTCGACGACGCGCACGTGCTGGTCGAGGTCCGCGGCGGTCCGTTCGGCGGCGCCGCAGGTTCCCGACAGCGCGGACGAAAGGTGCACGGCCACCACGCCGTCCCCTTCGCTGTCGGCCAGCGCCTGCTGGTAGGCGTCGGCCAATTCGGCGGGCGTGGCCGCCGCGGTGGTGGCGTGGCGCTTGTAGACGTCGTCGGGGATCTCGTCCACGCCATCGCGCAGATCCACGCCGTCGAGCAGAATGTGCAGCGGCACAACGCGTATCGCCCACCTGTCCAACAGCTCGGCCGGCAAGCGCGCCGACGCGTCGGTCACCACCACGACAGGCATGACGCTATCCGCGCGGCTCGTCGGTCGCCACGCCGGTCTGAATGCGCGGCTTCTCCTCATCGCGCTGCGCGCTCTGCATCGTCGCCACGCCGGTCTGAATGCGCGGCTTCTCCTCATCGCGCTGCGCGCTCTGCATCGTCGCCACGCCGGCCTCGGCCAGCGCCTTGAGCATCAACTCGGCCACCGCCTGGTGGGCTTCGAAATTCCAGTGAATGCCGTCGGGATTTCCCCGCCCACTCATGATGTGTTCGGCCACAGCCGCTTTGAGATCCACCAGGGGAACATCGTGGCTTTGGGCCCACTCGGTGATCGCCGCTACGGTTCCCGGGCGGCCGTGGTGGGCGCGGGCGTAGGTGTCGGCGATGTGCACCGACGGCAGGGACGCCACGATGGGGATGCCGGGGCGGTTGAAGTCGATTGCGCCGCGCGTCTGTTCGAGGTACTCGGCGCTGAGGTGCGGGGGCAGCGCGGAGCGGGCCACCGGTGAGAGCCTGGGCTGCAGCCAGCCGTAGCCGTCGCGGACCCAGCGCCGCAGCCGCGGCGGGCGCACATAGCGGATCAACTCGCGCAGGGCGGTCGGCAGCACCGACGGCAGCGAATCCATGCCGCCGGTCGCGAAGATCACCGCGCCGGCCCTGGGCAGCGCGGCCCAGGCACGCGGGTCCTGGGTAGCCGCCCACCAGATGTCCCGGCAGGTCCAGCCGATACGGCCGATCAGCTCCACATCCCAACCGAGTTGTGCGGCAACGATATTGGGCCAGATACGGGGATCGTCGGCGGGCAGCCCGCCGGTGGGCCCGTAGTAGGCCAGCGAGTCGGCGAATATCAGCAGGGTGGGCCGGGCGTCAGAGGACATCGTTGGACACCTGCGCCGAAGCGTTCCACACGTCGAGGCGCCAGCGGATAGCGTCGAAATCCGCGTCTGAGGCGCCGGGGTCGTCCGAATGGCCGGAAAGCTGCACCCAGCTGGCATTGCCCATGCCGCCCAATGTCGGCCAGTTGGCCACGGGAAGCTTCAACAGCGCGGCGGACAGCGCGGCGATCAGGCCACCGTGGGCCACCAGCACCACGGGCCGGTCCGCATGCTGCGGGTCGCCCCATTCCGGCTCGCCGGACGCCAATTCGGCGACCAACGGCACGCTGCGGGCGGCGACGTCGACCCGGCTCTCGCCGCCATGCGGTGCCCAGGTGGCGTCTTCTCGCCAGGCCAGCCGGGCCCCGGGGGCCTGCGCGTCGACCTCGGTGTGCGTCAATCCCTGCCAGTCGCCCAGATGGGTCTCGCGCAGCCGCGGGTCCACCCGGATGGGCAGGCCGGTCCGCTCCCCCAGCCTGATGGCCGTGTCGTAGGCGCGATGCAGATCCGACGACACGATCAGCAACGGCTGCAGCTTGCCCAGCACCTCGGCGGCGGCGATCGCTTGCGCCCGGCCGAGTTCGCTGAGTTGGGAATCGAGCTGGCCCTGCATCCGGCTGCCTGCGTTGAACTCGGTTTGCCCGTGCCGCAACATGATCAGGCGACGAATGGTCATTGCGTGCCCGCCGAATCTTCTTCGGGAACCTCGGCCAGGTCCACCGGCACCACCGGGCAGTCACCCCACAACCGGTCCAGGGCGTAGAAGTCGCGGTCGTCCTGGTGCTGGATGTGCACCACGATGTCGCGGTAGTCCAGCAGCGTCCAGCGCCCCTCTCGGGTGCCCTCGCGGCGCGCCGGCTTGTAACCGGCCCGGCGCATCTTCTCCTCGACCTCGTCGACGATGGCGTTGACCTGCCGCTCGTTGGAGGCCGACGCGATGACGAAGCAGTCCGTGATGACCAGCTGACCCGACACGTCGATCACGACGACGTCGTCGGCCAGCTTCGCGGCGGCCGCGCCGGCCGCCACGGTCGCCATGTCGATGGCCTCCCGGGTGGCGGTCACGTGTTGTTCCCGGCGGGCAGGGTCGAGCGGCTCACGGCGTCCTTCGATTCTTCGCCGGCGCGATACAACCGGCGCTTGGAGACGTACTGCACGACGCCATCGGGCATCAGGTACCACAGGGGGCGGCGCTGCTCGGCGCGCAGACGGCAATCGGTCGACGAGATCGCCAGCGCCGGGATCTCCACGAGCGTCAGGACGTCGTCGGCCAGCTCGCCCAGCACGCCGGTGACGTGTTCACGGCGCAGCTCGTATCCGGGCCGGCTGACGCCAACGAACCGTGCCAAGTCGAACATCTCCTGCCAGCCCTGCCACGACAGGATGGAGGCGAGCGCGTCGGCGCCGGTGATGAAGTACAGCTGCGAATCGGGGTTGAGGGCGTGCAGATCCCGCAGCGTGTCCTTGGTGTAGGTGGGCCCGGCGCGGTCGATGTCGACCCGGCTCACCGAGAAGCGGGGGTTGGACGCGGTGGCGATCACGGTCATCAGGTACCGGTCCTCCGCGGCGGACACGTGCCGATCCTTCTGCCAGGGCTGGCCGCTGGGCACGAACACCACTTCGTCGAGGTCGAACAGGTCGGCGACCTCGCTGGCGGCGACCAGGTGCCCGTAATGGATGGGATCGAACGTCCCACCCATCACACCCAGCCTGCGCAGCTCCTTTTGCACGATTTGCCAGCTTACTTGAGGCGGCGGTCCGGCCCGATTTCTCAGCCCGGCCGCGGCCGTCCGGTTGTCGCGAGAAGGCGGGCACAACAGGGGACACTTCCCGGCCTGGGGACTACCGGGGCCGGTGTGACAGCCCGCCGGGCGACGGACCCTACACCGGCAGCAGCTGGTCGATCACCGCGGCGAGCTGCTTGGCCGACCGGCACTCGTGCATCGTGATGACCTCCTGGTAGCGCGGCACCGCCGAGTCGCCGCTGCCCCACAGGTGCCTGGGCTCGGGATTGAGCCAGTGCGCGTGGCGGCTGGCCGTCACCATGTGGGACAACAGCTCGGTCTCGGGGTTGCGGTAGTTGGTGCGGCCGTCCCCGAGCACCAGCAGCGAGCTGCGCGGCGACAGCACATTGGGGAACGCCTGCACGAACGACGCGAACGCGTTGCCGTAGTCGGAATGCCCGTCGCGGCTGTACACCCCGGCCTCCCGGGTGATCCGCTGGATCGCCACGGCCAGATCGGCTTCGGGCCCGAACATGTGGGTCACCTCGTCGGTGGTGTCGATGAACGCGAACACCCGGACGCGCGAAAACTGTTGGCGCAGAGCGTGTACCAGCAGCAGGGTGAAATGGCTGAAGCCGGCCACGGAGCCGGACACGTCGCACAGCACCACCAATTCGGGTCGCGCCGGGCGGGGTTTGGCCAGCACCACGTCGATCGGCACTCCGCCGGTGGACATCGACTTGCGCAGCGTCTTACGCAGGTCGATCACCCCGGCGCGGCTGCGTCGCCGCCGGGCGGCCAGCCGGGTGGCCAGCGTGCGGGCCAGCGGGGCCACCACCCGTTGCATCTGGCGCAGCTGCTCACCGGAGGCGCGCAGGAACTCGACGTTCTCGGAAAGCTGTGGGATGCCGTACATCTGCACGTGGTCGCGGCCGAGTTGTTCGGCGGTGCGCCGCTTGGTCTCGGCGTCGACCAGCTTGCGAAGTTGCGTGATCCGCTGCGCGGCGAGCGCTTTGGCGATCTGCTCCTGGGTGGGCGTCGGCTCGTCGCCATAGGGCGCCAGCAGCCCCGCCAGCAACTTGCCCTCCAATTCGTCCAGCGCCATCGCCTTGAGCGCCTGGTACGAGGAGAACGACGGGCCGCGGCTGGAACTGTATTTGCCGTACGCCTCCACGATGCGCGCGATCATCTCGACCAGCCGATCGTCCATGCCGGCGAGGTCGGGGTTCTCGGTGAGCAGGTCGAGGAGCATCTGGCGCATCGCCTCGACATCGTCGGGCGGCAACGCGTCATCGCCTGGCGCCCCGTCGCCGTCCGCGTCGGTGACGACCGCGCGTGCGCCCAGCGCAGCGGGGAACCACAGGTCGAACATGGCGTCGTAGGTCTCGCGGTGATCGGGGCGACGCAACACGGCGCAGGCGATGCCTTCGCGCAGCACTTCACGGTCGCTCAAACCCAGGGTGGCCATCACCCGGCCGGCATCCACAGTCTCGGATGGACCAACCGAAATGCCAACTCCGCGAAGCGCTTCCACGAAACCGACCAGATGTCCGGGCAGTCCGTGCGGGGCGAGTGGCCGGGTGGGCCGGATGCGGCGAGGGGCCATCGGTGCGTTCCTAGTTCAACCGCAGCTCGCCGGTCGCGCGCTGCTGGTCGGATTGATGTTTGAGGACCACGCCGAGGGTGGCGGCGACGACGGAGTCGTCGATGGTGTCCAGGCCCAACGCGAGCAGCGTGCGGCCCCAGTCGATGGTCTCGGCGATGGACGGCACCTTCTTGAGTTGCATGCCGCGCAGCACGCCGATGATGCGCACCAGTTCCTCGGCGAGGTGCTGCGGCAACTCGGGCACCCGCGACAACAAAATGCGGCGTTCCAATTCGGGGCTGGGAAAGTCGATGTGCAAGAACAGGCAACGACGCTTGAGGGCCTCGGACAGTTCCCGGGTGGCGTTGGAGGTCAGCACCACGAACGGTGTCCGTTCCGCGGCGATCGTGCCCAGTTCCGGGACGGTCACCGCGAAGTCGGAAAGCACCTCGAGCAGCAAACCCTCGATTTCGATGTCGGCCTTGTCGGTTTCGTCGATCAGCAGCACCGTGGGCTCGGTGCGCCGGATGGCCGTCAACAACGGGCGCTGCAGCAGAAATTCCTCGCTGAACACGTCGTCCTTGGTCTGATCCCAGTCGCCCGAGCCCGCCTGAATACGAAGTATCTGCTTGGCGTGGTTCCACTCATACAGCGCGCGCGCCTCGTCCACCCCCTCGTAGCACTGCAAGCGGACCAGCCCCGAGCCGGTCGCCTGAGCCACGGCACGGGCCAGCTCGGTCTTGCCCACACCGGCGGGGCCCTCCACCAGCAGCGGCTTGCCCAACCGGTCGGCCAGGAACACCGCGGTCGCGGTGGCGGTGTCGGGCAGGTATCCGGTCTCGGCCAACCGCCTCGAGACGTCTTCGATGTCGGCGAACAACGGCTTGGGCCGGGCGGGCACGCTCACTATCTCAGTTCTCCTAAAGCACTTTGCGTCGCGAGTATCAGGCGGGACGGACTTGCCCGTCGCCCCACGCGATCCATTTGGTCGAGGTCAGCTCCGGCAGCCCCATCGGACCCCGCGCATGCAATTTCTGGGTGGAGATGCCGATTTCGGCGCCGAAACCGAACTGCTCACCGTCGGTGAAGGCCGTCGACGCGTTGATCATCACCGCGGCGGCGTCCACACCGTCGCTAAACCGTTGCGCCGCGGCCATATTGCTGGTGACGATCGCTTCGGTGTGTCCGGTTCCGTACTCGTTGATGTGAGCGATCGCGGCGTCGATGCCGTCGACCACCGCGACCGCGATGTCCATCGACAGGTACTCACGGCGCAGGTCGTCCTCCGCCGCATCCGCTGAGAACCCTCCGTGCACGGTCACACCCGCATCCTCGAGGGCGGCCACCAGCCGCGGCAGCGCCTTCTTGGCGATCGCGGCGTCCACCAACAGCGTCTCGGCGGCGTTGCAGACGCTGGGCCGGCGGGTTTTGGAGTTCAGCAGGATGCGTTCCGCGACATCCAGGTCGGCCCCTTCGTGCACATACACGTGGCAGTTGCCGACGCCGGTCTCGATCGTGGGCACCTGCGCGTCGCGGACCACCGCGTTGATCAAACTCGCTCCCCCACGCGGTATCACCACGTCGACCAGGCCGCGGGCCTGGATCAGGTGCGTCACCGTGGCGCGGTCGGCGGCCGAAAGCAGTTGCACCGCATCGGCCGGCAGGTCCTCGCTGACCAGCG
This sequence comes from Mycobacterium seoulense, assembly GCF_010731595.1. NCBI lineage: Bacteria > Bacillati > Actinomycetota > Actinomycetes > Mycobacteriales > Mycobacteriaceae > Mycobacterium > Mycobacterium seoulense. The sequence goes on from NZ_AP022582.1 coordinate 2,422,638, forward strand.
AAGCCCGCAGCACTTGCACCAGCGCCTGGTTGGATCGCGCCGCCGAGGAACTTCCGCGCAACAACACCGCGTTGCCCGACTTGAGCGCCAGGCCGAAGGCGTCGACGGTGACGTTGGGCCGGCCCTCATAGATCATGCCGACGACCCCGAGCGGCACGCGCTGCTGCCGCAGATGCAAACCGTTGGGCAGGGTGTAGCCGCGCAGCACCTCCCCTACCGGGTCGGGTAACCCGGCGACCTGGCGCAGGCCGGCGGCGATGCCCTCGACCCGTTTGGCGTCGAGCGCCAGGCGGTCGAGCATCGCTGTCGGTGTGCCGACGGCTTCGGCGGCGCTGAGATCTTCGGCGTTGGCCGAGAGGATCAATTCGGTGTGGGCCGCTATCGCGCCGGCCGCGGAGCGCAGCGCCTGGTCCTTGGCGACGGTGGGCAACAGTGCCAGGACGCGGGAGGCGACCCGGGCGCGGCGAGCGGCGTTGTGCACCTCCCGGCGCAAGTCGGCCTCTCCCTGCTGAGCCTCTCCGCTGCGAAAGGGTGCTTGCAGACTCATTGAACCAGGGTAGCGGGCCTTAGCCGGCCGGGTGAGGCGGCCCGGGTATTACGGCATCCGCTCCATGCGTAACGTGCCGACGAGCAAGTCCCGCTCGCCGGGTCAGCGGAGCGGTTTCGCCGGCGTCGGTGCCCCGGGGCGGGTCGGGCCGATCCGCTCATGCTGAGTCACCTGTCGCACCTTGGTTTGCCGCTCCTCGATGAGCCGCCCTAAGTCTTGCAGCAGCAACGGCTTACGCATCACCAGATGCTCGAGGTGCTCACGATCGATCTGTAGCGCCGTCACCTCGTCCAGCGCGTACGCGCCGGCGAGGTTGGGCTGGCGGGTGAGCGCGGTCAGGCCGAGGAACGATCCCTCGTCCAGCGTGGTGACGGGCACCACCGACCCGTCGTCGGTCGTCGCGGTCAAGCGCACCCGGCCGGCCACCAAGAAGGTCATGCCGGGCGAGACCTGCCCGGCGGACTCGAGAATCTCGTCCGCACCGTAGCGGACGATCTTCGCGTACGGGACCAGCGATTGCTGATCGGTATGACTGAGCCGCAACGCGGGCGCGACCACCGTGCGCAACGCCTTTTCCACGCGTTGTTTGGTGGAGTAGTCGTCGTCGGCACCGTCGAGCCGCAGGCGCGCCCGCCGCGCGGCATACCAAGCCCAGCGCAGGAAGGTCGCTTCGGTGGCTTCGGCGTCGGCCGGAGAGATCAACCGGATGGTCGTGCGGTACTGGGCGCCGCCCAAGGCCACCGTGGTGGGCAGGATTTCGGCTTTGCGGGCCGGCAGCGCCGCGGCGATCCGCGTCAGCATCGCGCACACCTTGTCCGGGGAATCGCCGGCCGCGAACTTGGTGGTGATCGCGCAGTCATACGCGCGGGACGGGCGACTGAGGTTGGTGAACGAGGTGCTGGCCAGCATCGAGTTGGGCATGATGCGGATTCCGCTGCCGGTGTCGATGTGCACCGATCGCCAGTTCACCTCGACGACGCGCCCCCGCGCCGTGCCAGTGTCCAGCCATTCGTCGATCCGGAACGGCTGCTCGAACAGCAGGAACAAGCCGGACACGACCTGGCCGACGGAGTTCTGCAGCATCAGGCCGATGACCACCGATGTGACGCCCAACGCGGTGAACAAGCCGCCGATCCGGACGCCCCAGATCAAGGACAGCATCACCGTCAGGCCGACGCCGATGACCCCGAAGCGGGCGACGTCGACGAAGATGGTGGGCAGTCGTTTGCGCCAGCTCTCTTCGGGCGCCCCCTCGAATACCGTGGCGTTCAGGGCGGACAGCACCAGCACCAACACCAGCAGGCCGAACATCGTCGTGAGGATCCGCACCGCGCCATCCCCGGCCGGCACCTGCGAAGCCTTGACGAGCAGCAGCAACAGCGCACCCAGCGGCAGCAGGTAGTTGCGCAGCAGGCTTATCTGCCTGGCCAGGTGGCTGTTTCGGCGCAGCAGCATGCGATGCAGCTCGGTGAGCAGGATCAAAACGACCGGGAATCCGAACGCGACGCCGATGGCCCAGTAGAACCACGATGATTGGAACAAGTTCATGATCGCTCCGACAACCGGTAGATCGCCTGGTCGGTTCCGCCGACCGAGATGGTGCCCGCCGGCGTGAACTGCCGCACGTCCCGCATCGCCTCGTACACCTGCGACGTGACATAGATGCCCGATTGGTTTGCGCCACTTTGCATTCGGTAAGCCAGACTCACCGCGGCACCCCACATGTCGTAGACGAGACCCGAGCGGCCGACAAGTCCGCTGATGACGTCGCCGGTGCTGATGCCCACCCGCAGGCGCAGCTGGTGCCCGGACTGGCCGTTGAATCGACTGATGATGTGGCGCATTTCGACGGCGAAGTCGACGCTGCGGTGGATGCTGTCCAGCCGCGGCGTGACCACCCCGCAGCTGGCGAGATAGCCGTTGTGGAAGGTGCGGATCCGCTCGACGCCCAAGGAGTCGGCCGCCGAATCGAACTGCCGGAACAGCTCGTCGACGATCCCGACCAACTCGTCACCGGAGACATCCACGGAAACCTCGTCGAGGCCGACGATCTCGGCGAAGATGACGGCCACGCCTTGGTGTTCCAGCGCGATGGTCTCCTGACCTTCGCGGTATCGCTGGACGACGGACTCGGGCATCAGCGCCAGCAGCAAGCGGTCGTTCTCCCGGCGCTGTTCGTTGAGCAACTCCTCTTTGATCGCCAGGCTGCGGCTCATCTCGTTGAAAGCCGCTGTGAGATCGCCGATCTCGTCACGCGTAGTCACCGGGATGTTGACCTCGTAGTCGCCGGAGCTGATCTTCTGCGTGCCCGTCTGCAGCCGGCGGATCGGCCGCAACATCAGCTGGGCCATCACCATCGACGCCACGCAGATGGCGAAGATCATGATCGACACGGCCAACACCACCGTCCTGCTGAACCTACCCAGGCGCGCGAACGCGTCGGAGTTGTCCCGCGTCGCCAGGATCGACCAGTGCAGGTCGGAGTTCGGTACGGTCAGCGGGCCGTAGGCCTCCAACTCCCTGTTGCCCAGATAGTCCGTGGCGCTGAGGACCCCGGACTGTCCGCGTTGGGCGGCACGAAGACCCGCGGTCGGGACGGGCTGCACCAGCGTCGTGCCGCCCAGCCGGATCGCTTCCTCCACCACGTCGGGCGGGGTGCCCGATGCCACGGCCTCACGCCGGTATTCGGCCGGATCCTCCAGGAAAAGCCTTGAGTCGGAACGCATCAGGTTGTCCGGTCCGGCCAGGTAGGTCTCGGTTGCCGGCCCCATCCCGGCGGCCTCCCAGTGTTTCTCGGCCGTCATGATCCGGTTGATCTTCGAGATCGGCAGCGGGAGCGCCATGACGCCGTTGAACTTGCCATTCATCCCCACCGGCGACACCGCCCATGCCGTGGGGGCGTCGAGCTGTGGCTGGTAGGGCTGGAAGTCGGTGATCCAGACGAAGTTGAGGTCGTTGGAGCGCAACGCTTTCTGGAATGCGTCGCGCAGATTGGATTCCCGGTACGGGCCGGTGAGAATGTTGGTGCCCAGGTCGGGGCCCTTGTTCACCGAAAAGACGACATTGCCCTGCATGTCGAGCAACAGCGCATCCGGATATTCGAAGCGGGTGACGATGTCGTGCATGTAGAAGCCGTAGCGGGCGCTGGCCGCCGACCACGCGCTGCCGTCGCCGGCGTCCTCCACCTTCCTCGCGTCGGAGATCGACGGGTACGGCGCGGTGTAGTAGGCCTGAAGGTACTTCTGCGCGTTGGAACTCGGGAAGATCGCGTTGCGATCGAGTTCTTCACCGGTCATTCGCTTGATCGGTTTGATCATGTTGTCGTCGTAGTAGGTGACGAGCGCCTGCTGCTGGGCCGGCGTGATGGTCGCGTTGGACAACTGAGCGAACCCGTCGGTGAACGCCGTCGTCGCCTCGACGATGCTGAAGCCGCCGCTGTAGACGATGAGCGAATTCGTCACCTCTTTGAACAGCGACCGCACCTGCCGCGCCTGGGACTCGCGCAGTTCGATGAGTCGTTCGGATTCGACTTGGCGCAGGGCATTGCGCCCCGACGAGGCCCCGATGAAACCGATCACCCCGATCGACAGGATGCTGCAGAGCAGCAGCGTCAGCAACAGCTTGGATTGCAGGCCGATCCGGAAAAGCCGACGACGGCGGAACTTATGCCTCTTGCGGGGCTCACCCGAGTGCGCCACAGCCGTTTCGCGCGGGGCGGATGCCGGTGCCGGGTCGGAAGCCGGCTCCGCGTCTTGTAGCTCGCTCGATGTCACTCGACTTCGCCCTTCCTCGGACCCGCAGCATCGCTCACGCAGCACCCTAGCGCGCGTGTCTCGAGATATGGGTGATTGCGGCAAAGCGCTCAGCGTGAAGAACGCGTGGGTCTTCATTCGCCTAGCACCGCACACTTATCCTTGGCGCTATGGGCGACGGGTGCGCTGAGGGGTGTGGCTGCGAGTCGACCGACATCGCGACCGCCCGACATCCGGCGCGCGACGCCGAATGGGTGTGGGCGGCCCGCTGGGCGCGTCGGCTCGCGTGGGCCAGCCTGGTCTGGATGTGCGCGGAGGGCGCGCTCGGCCTGTGGCAAGGGTTCGCGGTCGGTTCCATCTCCCTGATCGGCTGGGCGCTCGGCAGCGCGGTCGAGGGCCTGGCGAGTGTGATCGTCGTGTGGCGGTTCACGGGTTCACGCACGCTGTCGGAGACTTCGGAGCGGCGGGCGCAGCGCGGGGTGGCCGTTTCGTTCTGGCTCATCGCGCCTTACATCGCTTTCGAATCGATCCGGAATCTGCTCACCGGGGCCCGCCCCGAGACCACGCTGATCGGGATGATCCTGACCGCCGTGGCGCTGGTTCTGATGCCCCTTCTGGGATGGGCCAAGCGGAGACTCGGCGCGCGCCTGGATTCGCGGGCCACCGCGGGCGAGGGCACGCAAAACTATTTGTGCGCCGCGCAGTCCGCGGCGGTGTTGCTCGCGCTGGCCGTCATCGCCGTCTGGTCGGGCGGCTGGTGGCTGGACCCCGCGGTCGGCTTGGTCATCGCCGGCCTTGCGGTGCGGGAGGGTCTCGAGGCGTGGCGCGGTGAGGAATGCGGATGCTGACGCAAGCGCCAAAACCGCCGCGCTGCAGACGCTTTGGCCCTCGCGGAGGTTTCCGTACGCGGAGAGTCGCCACCCGCTAACGTCAACGTCATGGCACGAGTCTGCGTGGTCGGCAGCGTGAACATGGACCTGTCGCTGCGCGTGGAGGCCCTTCCCCGGCCCGGTGAGACGGTGCTGGCGGCGTCGCTGACCCAAGCACCGGGCGGCAAAGGTGCCAATCAGGCCGTGGCGGCGGCGCGCGCGGGCGCACAGGTGCAGTTCGTCGGCGCGGTCGGCGACGACGCGGCCGGCGAACGGTTGCGCGGTCACCTGCTGGCCAACGGCGTCGGACTGGACGCGCTCGCCGAAACGCCCGGACCGAGTGGCACGGCCATCGTCGTCGTCGACGCCAACGCCGAGAACACCATCGTGGTCGCGCCGGGCGCCAATGGGCGGCTGACGCTGGATGCGGCAGCGCGACGCGTCATCGCCGGCTCCGAGGTGTTATTGACGCAACTGGAGATTCCGGTGCGCGCGGCGGTGGCGGCGGCACGGCAGGCCCGTTCGGCCGGGGCGGTCGTCATCATCAACGCCTCGCCGGCCGGCGGCGACCCGAGCCTACTGCCCGAACTGGCAACCGCGGCCGACGTCATCGTGGTGAACGAAGCCGAGGCCGACCAGTGGCCCTGGCGCCCAATGCACTTGGTGACAACGCTGGGTGCGCGCGGAGCCCGGTACGTGGGCGCCGACGGCGATTTCGTGGTTCCCGCTCCCGCGGTAGCCGCGGTGGACACCACCGGGGCCGGGGACGTGTTCGCCGGAGTGCTGGCCGGAAGCTGGCCGCGCAATCCGGGTTCGCCCGCCCTGCGGCGGCGCGCGTTACGGCGCGCCTGCGCCGCCGGCGCGCTGGCCACGCTGGTGTCGGGTGCCGGTAACTGCGCCCCGGACGCCGAAGCGATCGACGCGGCGCTGCACGACGACCGCTAGCCGGTATGCCCGCCGACGTCGTGGGCGATTCTCAGGCTGTCGCCGGTTTCCATCTCGTCGGCCGTCTGGCTGAGCAGCAAGCGGCTGCGGCTCGGCGACAGCACCGTCGACACGCAATGATGCGGCGCCCCGGCCACGAACGCGACGCGGTTGACGCGCAGCAGCGCGGCGCCGATGGCCGTGTCGAGCAGGTGCGCGTTGCGCGGCCCGGCGATCTCGGCCGTGATCTCGTGCCGCACCCGGTCCACGGCGACGCCCGCCTCCGACAGCAACTCGTAAAGCGGCGCACGCCGCAACTCCGGCTCGGTCAGCGCGTCGGCCAGCTCCGGCGGCACCCAGGCTTCGGTCACCATCAACGGCTCATCGGTCCTGCGTTGGCGCCGCACCCGCACGATCTGGAGCAACTCGTCGGAAGTGCCCAGGGCCTCGCCGATGGCGCGCGGCGGGCGGCGCTTCCCGATTTCGACGACCTCGACCTTGGTTTCGAATTGCGCCTGTCGCAGACCCTGCATGAACGACCGCCCAGCCCCCGATGCGTCCGAGACGTCCGTCGGGTCGTGTCGCCGTACGAACGACCCGACGCCATGCCTGCGCTCGATGTAGCCGCGGTCGGCCAGGTCCGCCAGCGCCCTGCGCACGGTGATGCGCGATACGCCGAACTGGTCGCAGAGGGTCTGCTCGGTGGGCAACGCGTCGCCGGGGCCGATGACGCCGCGGTCGATCTCGTCGTGCAGCACCAAGAACAGCTGCCGGTGCAGCGGCACCCCGGCCGCCGCCGAGACCGGCCCTGCTCTGTCCTGCTGCACGGTGGTCAATGCTTCCACACGGCCTCCCTTGCACAGCTCGATAGGTTGTTATATGTATATAACAACTTATCCCTTCGGCTTCCAGGGAGATCCGATGAACGTGCCGGCCGCCACCGACCCGGCCGGGCCGACCGGACGCCTTGCCACCTGGGTCGCCGACCTCACGCTCGACGACATCCCACAAGCCGTCCTCGACCGCGCGAAGCACCTCTTGCTGGACGGCATCGGCTGCGCGCTCGTCGGGGCGCAACTACCGTGGTCACGCGTCGCAACCGACGCCGTCCTCGCCTTGGAAGGCCCCGGCGACGCCGTCGTCATCGGCACCGGACGCACGGCCGCGGCGCCCGCGGCGGCGATACTCAACGGCACGTTCATCCAGGGCTTCGAGCTCGACGACTTCCATCCCCTCGCCCCACTGCACAGCTGCTCGCTGCTGATTCCGGCGCTGCTGTCGACGGTGTGCACGCGGCCGCAACCCTCGACGGGCCCCGACCTCCTGCTGGCCGCGGTCGCCGGCTTCGAGGTGGGCCCGCGCGTCGGCCACACGCTGCACGGCACCCAGATGCTCGACCGAGGCTGGCACTCGGGATCCGTTTTCGGCACCCACGCCGCGGCAATGGCCTCCGGGAAGCTGCGCGGACTGTCCCCGGCGCAGTTGGAGGACGCCCTCGGGCTGGCCGGTACACAGTCGGCGGGGCTGATGGCCGCCCAGTACGAAGCCATGAGCAAGCGCATGCACCACGGTTTCGCGGCGCGCAACGGCTTCTACGCGGCCGGACTGGCGGCGGCCGGATACACCGGCATCAAGCGGGTGTTCGAGCGTGAATACGGCGGGTTTCTGAGCGTTTTCGGCGAGGGCCACCATCCCGACGCGGCCCTGCTGACCGGCGAACTCGGCCGACGGTGGGAGACCACCATCATCATGGTCAAGTCCTACGCCGCGATGGGTGGATTACACGCGGCGATCGACGCCGCCCGCAGGCTGCGTGATTCGACTGCGCCCCAGGACATCTCGTCGATCGACATCACGGTCGGCGAGACCGTCTACCGGCACGGCTGGTGGCGGCCGCAGCGACCGCTCACCCCGATCGGTGCTCAGATGAACATCGGGTACGCGACCGCCGCGGCGCTGCTCGACGGAAACGTGCTGCCCGAGCAGTTCACGCCGGCACGCCTGGACTCCGACGACATCTGGTCGCTCATCGCCGCGACGACGGTGCACCTCGACGAATCACTCGCCCACGCCGACATCGCCGAAAGGTTCCGCACCGACGTCGTGGTCACCACCCGTGACGGCGCCGTCCACCACGCCCGCGTGGCGCTGCCGCACGGCGCACCCAACGATCCGGTCACCAACGACGAACTCGTCGACAAGTTCCACTCACTCGCCGACCGGGTCACCAGCCGCGCGCGAGCTGAAGCGATCGAGCGGCTGGTGGTCGATCTCGACGACCTCGATGACATCGGGCAACTGATGGACCTGCTCGCGGCCCCGGTCGCGGGCGCCCTGGACTGAAAGGAGAGCCATGCCTACCACCCCGGCCCGTCAACGGCTGAAGGACTTGCTCAAGACCCGTGAACTCGTCGTCGCGCCAGGCGTTTTCGACGGCATATCAGCGCACCTGACGAAACGCACGGGCCACGCCGCGGCGTACCTGACCGGTGCCGGCGTGGCGGCCTCCGGTTTCGGCCTACCCGACATCGGGCTGGTCACCGCGACCGAGATGGCCGGCCGGGTCGCGATGATCACCGACGCGTTGGGCGACATCCCATTGATCGCCGATGCCGACACCGGCTATGGCGCACCCATCAATGTGGTGCGCACCGTTCGCTCCTACGACGCGGCGGGGGCGGCCGCGATTCAGTTGGAGGATCAGGTCTTTCCGAAACGGTGCGGCCACCTGCCCGACAAACAGGTGGTCGACGCCGCGGTCTTCGAACAGACCCTGGCCGCGGCGCTCGACGCCCGCTCCGACGACGCCCTGCTGGTGGTGGCCCGCACCGACGCACGGGCGCCCCTCGGCCTTGAAGCTGCCATCGAACGGGCCAACCGGTACGCACGGGCGGGCGCCGACATCATCTTCGTCGAGGCGCCGCAGGACGCCGGCGAGATCGAGCGCATCGCCCGCGAAGTGGAAGCCCCCCTGTTGATCAACCTGGTGCTCGGCGGCTTGACGCCGCTGCAATCGGCGGGGCGGCTGCAGGAGTTGGGCTACGCCATCGCGATTCATCCGGGCAACCTGCTGGCGCAGGCGACCTTCGGCATGCTGCAGAGCCTTTGCGAATTGAACGGCACCGACATCGCCGGCCACCTGCCCACCACGCCCGGCGATTTCTTCAACTTGGTGGGGATGGCCGAATGGCTGGATCGCGACGTCCGATACGCCCGGAAGGACCCGTCATGGGCATGACCATCATCGAGAAGATCTTCGCCCGCAAGGCCGGTCGGGATGCGGTGTCGGCGGGTGACACGGTCGTGGTCGACGTCGACATGACCGTGCTCATCGATCTGCAGTTCGCCACGATGTGGATTTCGCCGAACCGGATCCACGACCCCGACAAACTGGCCGTCGTCATGGACCACGCCGTTCCCGCACCGACCATCAAAGACGCCGCCGCGGGTCCGCAGGCCCGCAAATTCGTCGCCGACTTCGGCATCGAGCGGTTCTACGACGTCGGCAGGCACGGCATCTGTCACCAGGTGATCGCCGAGAATGGACTGGCACGGCCTGGAGAAGTCCTGGCCTGCACCGACTCTCACACCTGTGCCGCGGGCGCTTACAACACCGCCGCCCGGGGCCTGGGACCCGCGGAGATCTACTCGATCATGTGCACCGGCACGACGTGGTTCCAGGTCGCGCCCACGATCCGGTACGAGCTCGATGGCGTCAAACCACAGACCGTCAGCGGGAAGGACATCTTTCTGCACATCGCCAACGAGTACGGCGATGCGCCGAATTTGAACCTGGAATTCGGCGGCACCGGCCTGGCCGGTCTTCCGATGCACGACCGGCGCACCATCGCGACCCAGTGCGCCGAGGTTTCCGCCGACTTCGCCACGTTCGAGCCCGACGACATGCTGGCGTCGTTTCTGCGCGAGCGCGGCGTCACCGGATACGGCGCCGTCACACCCGATTCCGATGCCGCATACCAGGAGATCCGCCATGTCGACTTGGCAACGCTGGAGCCTTACGTGGCGCGGCCGGGAACGGTCAGCCGCAACGGGCTGCCCGTCTCCCAGCTGGACCGCCGCAAGGTCGACCAGGCATTCATCGGCTCGTGTGCGAATGGACAGCTCGAGGACCTCGAGATCGCCGCACGGGTGGTGCGCGGCAAGTCCGTCGCTAGAGGCGTGCGGTTGCTCGTCACGCCCGCCTCGCAAGCGGTTTACCGGGATGCCATGCGGCTGGGGTACCTGCAGGACCTGGCGGACGCGGGTGCGGTCATCACCAACTCCACCTGCGGCGCCTGTTTCGGCTACCACATGGGGGTGGTCGGTCCCGGGGAGGTGTGCATCACCTCGAGCACCCGCAACTTCACCGGCCGCATGGGCAGCACCGAGGCGGAGATTTTCATGGCGTCACCGGCAACCGTTGCCGCGTCGGCAATCACCGGCTACATCACCGACCCGAGGAGTGTGACGGCATGACCGTGGTGTTCGGCGGAAGGGTCTGGGTGTTCGGAGACAACCTGAACACCGACGCCATGTACCCGGCCTTCGCCATGAAGATGGATCCGTCGGAGGCGGCCAAGCACATCTTCTACGAGGTCCGCCCGGGTTGGACCGACCAGGTGTCCCCAGGTGACATCGTCGTGGCCGGCAGAAACTTCGGGCTCGGATCGTCACGGCCCGTCGCGGCCCTCTTCGTCGAGCTCGGCGTCGCGGGACTGGTCGCCGAGGAATTCAACTCGTTGTTCTTCCGCAACGCCGTCAACGCCGGCCTGCCGGCGATGACCCTGCCCCATGCCACCACCGTCTTCCACGAAGGGGACACGGGGACGTTCGACCTGACCGCCGGCACCTGGCGTAACGACACCACGGGTGCGTCCGGAACCGTCCCCGAACTCCCCGGGCTCATCCTCGACATCATCGAAAGCGGCGGCGTGCTGCCACGGTTGGCCCAGCAGGGTTATCTACCCGGCGAATTGGGCGACCTGTTACGGTCGCCCACCGTCGCGATTCGCGGCGCGGGCAGCGGCGCATGATGACACCGCTGGGCAGGCTTCTGCGTGGTGTCCGCGCCGGCGCGCACCGAAGTCCCCTTGCCCATAGGGCGTTCGATGCGCCCGCGTCCATCAGCGTCAGCAGCACCGCCTTCACCGACGGGGGCGGCATGCCGACTTCCAGCGCCGGCCAGGGCGTGGGGGACAACGTCTCGCCGCCCTTGCGGTGGACCGCGCTGCCGCCAAGGACCCGACAGGCGGTGCTCATCATCGACGACGTCGACGTCCCGCTCCCCCGCCCACTGCTGCACACCGTCGCGGTGATCGAACCAACGCTGGACGGCCTCGACGCCGGCGGGTTGCGGCCGGGCGCGCCAGGCATACGCTGCCTGCGAGCCGATCTCGGCCATCGCGGCTACGCCGGGCCGCGCCCGATCCCCGGCCACGGGCCGCACCACTACCGATTCCATGTGTTCGCGATCGAGCACGCCGTCCCCGACCACATCACCACGGCCAAGGCGTTGCTGGCCGCGATGAGGGGCCACGTCCTGGCCCGCGGTGTGCTGACCGGAACCTACGAACGCTGACCCGGCGTGTCACCGCGACCCACCTGACCTGCGGTTGGCAGCGGTTGGCAGCGTCTGGCGTCGATCTGGCAGCGGTGTGCGGGCAGCGTCGGTGGCGATCGCAGTCAGCCATCGAGAAAGGAACATCATGTCCGCGACCACGATTGACCGCACGGGCACCCGGGACGGCCTGCTCCGCCTGGCCATGCGCGCCGACGCCGCCATCAGCGGCGTGGTCGGCCTGGCCGGTATCCCGCTGGCCGGAGAACTCGCCGAGCTTTCGGGGACCACGAAGACCTTCGAGTACGCCATGGCCGCGTTCTTGATCGGCTACGGCGTGGTCGTGTTCGGGCTCGCGGCCCTGCCCTCGGTACGCCGCGCCGGCATGGGCGTCATCGTCGCCAACTTGGCGTACACGGTGGCCGCCGTCGTGCTGGTGCTCGAAGGCGTCTTCCCGTTGACTACCGCCGGCGTCGCGTTGAACCTGGCGGCCGGCGCCTACACGCTGGTGTTCGCCGAACTGCAATACCAGGGCTGGCGCCGCGCGAGGGCGTGAGCGGACGCTGTGGGCCCGCCCCGCGCCACCGCGGGCGGGTCCTTCGGCGCGCTATTCCTCGGGGATCTGGCGCTCGATCTCGTCGAGCCAGATGCGCGCGGACATGTCCGACGGCGCCCGCCAATCGCCGCGGGGCGACAGCGCGCCGCCGTGCGAGACCTTGGGGCCGTTCGGCAACGCAGAGCGTTTGAATTGGCTGAACGAGTAGAACCGCTGCACGAAGATGCCGAGCCAGTGCCGAATCTCCTTCAGCGAATATGTCGGTCGCTTTTCATCGGGGAACCCCGGCGGCCAGTTACCCTGCTCCGGGTCGCTCCACGCATGCCAGGCCAAGAACGCGATCTTCGACGGCCGGAACCCGTAGCGCAGCACATGGAAAAGCGAAAAGTCTTGCAGGGCATACGGACCCACCTTGGCCTCGCTGCTCTGCAACTCCTCTTCTTCGCCGCTCGGGACGAGTTCCGGGGTGATCTCGGTGTCCAGCACCGACTGCAGCACGTCGGTGACGTCGGACTCGAACTGTCCCGACGAGATGACCCAGCGGATCAGATGCTGAATCAGCGTCTTGGGGACACCGCCGTTGACGTTGTAGTGCGACATCTGGTCGCCCACCCCATACGTGGACCAGCCCAGCCCCAGCTCAGAAAGGTCACCGGTGCCGAGCACGATGCCGCCGCGCTGGTTGGCCAACCGGAACAGGTAATCGGTGCGCAGGCCCGCCTGCACGTTCTCGAAGGTGACGTCGTAGACCTTTTCCCCGCGCCCGAACGGGTGGTCGATCTCCTTGAACATCACCATTGCGGTCTCGGTGATGTCGATTTCGGAGAAGGTGACCCCGAGTGCGCGGCACAGCTCGATGGCGTTGCGTTTGGTGCGATCCCCCGTCGCGAAGCCGGGTAGCGTGAACGCCAAAATGTCGCTGCGCGGCCGTTCTTCGCGGTCCATCGCGCGCGCCGCAACGATCAGCGCGTGCGTCGAATCCAGCCCGCCGGAGACGCCGATGACGATCTTCGGGTAGTTCAATGCCCGCAGCCGCTGCTCGAGCCCGGACACCTGGATGTTGTAGGCCTCGTAGCAATCCTGTTCCAGGCGTTCGCGGTTCGCGGGGACGAACGGGAACCGCTCCACGTCGCGGCGCAATCCGATGTCACCACTGGGCGGGTCCAACCGGAAGTCGATGCGCCGGAACGATTCGGCCGACCCGCGGTGATGGCGCCGGTTGTCGTCGAATGTCCCCATCCGCAACCGTTCCGAGCGCAACAGGTCGATGTCCACGTCGGCGACGCTGCGTCGTTCCCCTTTCGGGAAGCGTTCGGAGGAGGCCAGCAGCTCGCCGTTCTCCCACACCATGGTTTGCCCGTCCCAGGCCAGGTCGGTGGTCGACTCCCCCTCGCCCGCGGCGGCGTAGACGTAGGCGGCCAGGCACCGCGCCGATGCCGAGCGGGCCAACAGGCAGCGGTCCTCGGCGCGACCGATCGTGATGGGGCTGCCGGAAAGGTTCGCCAGCACCGTCGCCCCCGCCAGCGCGGCCTCCGCACTGGGCGGGATCGGCACGAACATGTCCTCGCAGATTTCCACGTGCAGCACGAAGTCGGGCACGTCCGACGCGCCGAACAGCAGGTCCGGACCGAACGGGACGTCGGCGTCGCAGATCCGGATGGTGCCGCGCTCGTCGTCCCCCGCCGCGATCTGACGGCCCTCGTAGAACTCCCGGTAGGTGGGCAGATACGACTTCGGCACCACCCCCAGCACCGCGCCACGGTGGATGACCACCGCGGTGTTGTAGATGCGATGCCGATAGCGCAGCGGGGCACCCACAACGAGGACCGGCAGCAGATCGGTGGAGGCGGCGACGATGCTCTCTACGGCGGTTTTGACGTCGTCGAGCAACAGGTCCTGCATGACGATGTCCTCGATGGAGTACCCGGACAGCGTCAGCTCGGGGAAGACGGCCACCGCGACGCCGTCGTCGTGGCAGGCGCGCGCCAGCCGGAGGACCGACTCCGCGTTGGCCGCCGGATCGGCGAGCGCGGTGTGATGCGTGCAGGCAGCGACCCGGACGAAGCCCTGGCTGTAAGCGTTGTAAAAGTCCATCGCCCTTCCATTGTCGCCTGGCCTGTGTCAACCCGGTGCCGCCGGGTATCCCCTCCATCATGAGCGATACCGCCGTGGTCGTGGTCGACATGATGAACACCTATGAGCATCCCGATGCTGAAGAACTAATACCCAATGTCGGCAAGATCATCGACCCGCTGGCCGATTTGGTGCGGCGCGCGCGCGAATCCGACGACATCGACCTCGTGTACGTCAACGACAACTACGGCGACTTCGCCGCCCAGTTCTCCGACATCGTCGGGTCAGCCCTCGATGGGGCGCGGCCCGATCTGGTCAAGCCGATCGTGCCGGCCGGGGACTGCCGCGTGATGACCAAGGTGCGGCACAGCGCCTTTTACGCGACCGCGCTGGCGTATCTGCTCAACCGTCTGGAGACCAAGCGACTGATCATCACCGGGCAGGTCACCGAGCAGTGCATCCTCTACACCGCACTCGACGCCTACGTGCGCCACTTCCCCGTGGTGATTCCGACCGACGCCGTCGCCCACATCGACCCCGAACTCGGCGCCGCGGCGCTGAAGATGATGGAGACCAACATGTCGGCCGAGGTCACCACGGCCGCGGAGTGCCTCGGCTAGCGACTGGCGCCGCGTGCGCGAAATGCCCGCCCCGCCTGCGTGTCGGTGCCCGAACACGCACGCTCCTGCGGGGCCGCGGGACCCGTACCCTCGATCACGTGACCACCCCCTGCGCAGAATCGCCCGAACTGGTCGCGCTGCTCGCCGGTCGCCGGATCGCGGTGCTGACGGGCGCCGGCCTGTCCACCGACTCCGGCATTCCCGACTACCGCGGGCCCGATGCACCGCCCAGCAATCCCATGACGATCCGCCAGTTCACCTCGGACCCGGTGTTCCGGCAGCGCTACTGGGCGCGCAACCACGTCGGCTGGCGACACATGGACGACACCCTGCCCAACGCCGGGCACCGCGCGCTGGCCGCGCTCGAGCGCGCTTCGGTGGTGACCGGGGTGATCACCCAGAACGTCGACCTGCTGCACAGCAAGGCCGGCAGCCTAAACGTCGTCAACCTGCACGGCACCTACGCGCAGGTCGTCTGCCTGCGCTGCGGATACACCATGAGCCGCGCCGCGCTGGCCGAACAGCTGGAGGCGCTCAACCCGGGATTCGTCGAGCGCGCCGAAGCGGTGGGCGGTCTCGCGGTGGCACCCGACGCCGACGCGGTCGTCGCCGATACCACCTCGTTCAGGTATCTCGACTGTCCGCACTGCGGCGGCATGCTCAAGCCGGACATCGTCTACTTCGGCGAAAACGTCGCCAAACACATTGTCGACCAAGCATATTCACTCGTGAGCGAAGCCGAAGCGCTGCTGGTCGCCGGCTCGTCGCTGACGGTGTTCTCCGGCTACCGGTTCGTGCGTCACGCCGCCGCGCTGGGCAGGCCGGTCGCCATCATCAACCGGGGCCGGACCCGCGGGGACGACCTGGCCACCGTCAAGGTCGACGGCGGCTGCTCCGAGCTGCTGACCCTGCTGGCCGACGAGTTATCGCCGATAGCAACGCGTTAGAACGTGCACGGCATGCTGCGGATGGCGTGCACGAAATTGCCCGCCACATAGGCGGGATCGCCCGCCTGGATGTCCGGCAGCTGGCGCAGCAGCTCGCCGAAGATGGCCCGCAGCTGCGCCCGGGCGACATGCGCGCCGAGGCAGAAGTGCACTCCGCCACCGCCGAAACCGACGTGCGGGTTGGGGCTGCGGCTCAGATCCAACCGCTCCGGGTGGTCGAAAACGTCGGTGTCCCAGTTTCCGGACGGATAGAACATCACGACCTTCTCGCCCGCCCGGATGCTCTGGCCGGCTAGTTCACAGTCGGTTGCGGCGGTCCGGCGAAAGGTCATGACGGGCGACGCCCATCGGATGAACTCCTCGACGGCGGTACCGATCCGGTTGTCGAAATCCGCTGCGAGCCAGGCCCGCTGGTCGGGAAAGTCGGTGAGCGCCTTCATGGCGTGACTGGTGGTCTGACGGGTGGTGTCGTTGGCGGCCACCGAAAGCAGGACGAAGAAGGCGGACACCTCCGCGTCGGTCAGCCGGTCGCCGTCCACCTCGGCGTTCACCAGGCCGCTGAACAGGTCGTCGCCCGGATGCTCGCGGCGTTCGGCCGCCAGCCTCCCGGCGATCTGGTGCAGATACACCTGGTTTTCGACCAGGACCTCCATCGGGTGACGACCGTCGAGGTAGACCGGGTCGGCCCAGGACACCAGCGCGTCGGCGGCATGTGCCACCCGCTCCCGCTCCGATTCCGGGATTCCCACCATGTCCGACAACGTGCGGATCGGCAGTTGCTTGGCGCAGTGGTCGACGAAATCGGCGCCGCTGCCGGCGCACTGGAGTTCTTCGACGATGGCCCTGGCGTTCGCCTGGATCGAGTCCTCGATGCGGCGGATCTGCCGCGGCGTGAACGCGGCGCTGACCAGCTTGCGCAACTTGGTGTGTCGCGGCGGGTCCATCGCCAGGAACGACTGCGACGCTTCGAGCAACTCCACCGGGATGTTCTCGAACATCACGCCCAGGCCGGACAGGAACGCCTCGTTGTTGCGGCTGACCGCGACGATGTCCGCGCGCCGGGTGACCGCCCAATACCCGGGGTCGTCGGGATCGGGCATCAGGGCGTCCTCCACCGGTGGGTGCCAGCTCACCGGCCGCTCGGCCCGCAGCACAGCGAATGAGCGCTCCCGGTCCGCCGCGGTCGTCGACCAAAACGCGCGCGAGGACAGGTCGATCGGGTCGTAGGCGCGGCCGGGCTTCCCGGTGCCCGACATCCCGGTCATCACGGTCATGGTGATCCTCCGTTGGGTATGACCTCGGTCACAGACTGCCAGCGACATTATGCCTAGACAGTATGTCTAGTCAAGTTGTCAAACGGGTTCTATGCTGGGTGAATGCCATCGGTCACCCGGAAGCCGCAGGCCAACCGGGAACAGGAACGTCAGCAGCGACGAGAGCAGATCGAGCGCCGGCTGCTGGACGCCACCGAGCGCCTGATGCGCGGCGGCGCCAGCTTCACCGAACTCAGCGTGGACCGGCTGTCGACCGAGGCCGGCATCTCCCGCGCGAGTTTCTACGTCTATTTCGAGGACAAGGGCCACCTGCTGCGCCGCCTGGCCAATCAGGTGTTCGCCGACCTCGCCGACAGCGCGGACCGCTGGTGGAGCGTGTCGTCGCGGCACGATCCCGAAGACGTCCGCGCGGCGATGGACGGCATCATCGCGAGCTACCGGCGACACCAACCGGTGCTGGTCGCACTCAACGAGATGGCCGGCTATGACCCGCTGGTCGCGGCGACCTACCGCAACCTGCTGACGGCGGTCACCGGACGGATGACCCGGGTCATCGAGGAAGGCCAGGCCGACGGCTCGATTCGGCCGGGGTTGCCCGCGGCCACCACCGCCAGCGCGCTGACCTGGATGGTCGAGCGCGCGTGCCAGCAGAACCTCCCGGTGAAGCCGATCGACTACGACGCGGAGCTGGGGGCCACACTGGCCGAAATAGTCTGGGGCGCACTGTATCTCAAGTCGGCCTCGGCGCGATGACGCCCGGTGAGCTCGACCGCTGTGACGAGAACAACATAGTTAATACCCTAACTATTAGCGTACCATGCGAGTATGGCATCGCCGGCCACGCAGCAGCACGACCCGCTCTCCCTCGAACAGCAGGTCTGTTTCGCGCTGAGCGTGACCAACCGCGCCGTCCTGGCGGTCTACCGGCCGCTACTGGAGCCGCTGGGCCTGACCCACCCTCAGTATCTGGTGATGCTGACACTCTGGGATCACCAGAAGTCAGCGGCGGGACAGCGAAAACCTCTGTCGGTAAAGGAGATTGCGGCCACGTTGCAGATGGATTCGGCCACCCTGTCACCGATGCTCAAGCGCCTCGAGGGGCTCGGCCTGATCACCCGTACGCGAAGCGCGATCGATGAGCGCTCCACCGACGTCAGACTCACCGACAGCGGCACCGCCTTGCGTCGGCGTGCGCAGAAGATTCCGCCCGCCGTCGTCGCGCGTCTGGGCGTCGGCATGGACGAACTTCAGCACCTGCACCAGGTGCTCACCCGCATCAACGCGGCCGCCTTGGCAGCGGGCGCATTGCAGTCCTGAAACCGCCCGCCCATAGGAGCCACCATGACCCGCACCAAACCCAACATCTGGCAACACATCGCCTACTCCTACGGTCGATGCCTGCCCAGCTCGATGCGCGACTGGGTCGCCCACGATCTGGCGGGCAAGGGAGCCGTGCGCCGGCACATGATCCGGTGGGCCATACCGCCGCTGTTCGTTCTCGCGCCCTTCTGGTTGCTGCCCGCCTCGCTGTACGTGCATACCGAGATGACGGTGCCGCTCTACATCTGGGCGCTGCTGATCTCGCTTGCGTTGAACAAGGTCTGGCGCCGACACCGGCTGGCGCAGCACGGCCTCGACCCGAACCTGGTCGACGTGATCAAGAACAAGAAACAAGCGAAGATGCACGAGGACTACGCGCGCCGTTTCGGCCCGCGCCCGGAAACGGCGGCGTGGCAGGACAACAGCAACCCGTTCACCTAGCCGGCTTACACCGCCACCAGGTCGTCGGCGTGCACCGCGGGCCGGCGTAGCTCACCGGGCAGCTGGGAGGTCGACCGGCCGATCATGGTGGCCAGTTCGGTGGCGTCGTAGGCCACCACGCCGCGAGCCACCATGACCGCGTCCGGGCCGCGCAATTCGACGACGTCGCCCGCATAGAACCGGCCCGACACGCCGGTGATACCGGCGGCCAGCAGCGAGCGGCGCTGGCCCAGTACCGCGCGCACCGCGCCCTCGTCCAGGGTCAGCGCACCGGCCGCCTCGGCGGCATAGCGCACCCAGAATCGCCGGGCCGACATCCGTTGTGGCCGTGCGGCGAATACCGTGCCGACCGAGGCGTCGCTCAGCGCTGTCGCGGCGTCGGCCGCGGCGGCGAGCAGCACCGGCACCCCGGCGTCGGCGGCCAGCAACGCCGAGGACATCTTCGATACCATCCCGCCGGTCCCCAGGTCGCTGCCGGGGCCGGCGACCACACCGGCCAGATCCGTCGCGCCCGATACCTCAGCAATAAAATTGGCGCCCTTGATCTTTCGTGGATCGGCGTCGTACAGGCCGTCGATATCGGAGAGCAGCACCAGGGCTTCGGCGCCGACGAGGTGCGCCACCAGCGCCGACAGCCGATCGTTGTCGCCGAACCGAATCTCGTTGGTGGCCACCGTGTCGTTCTCGTTGACGATCGCCACCGCGTGCAGGGCCCGCAGCCGGTCCAGCGTGCGCTGGGCGTTCGTGTGCTGGGCCCGCATGGAGATGTCGTGCGCGGTCAGCAGCACCTGCCCGACCGTGCGCCCGTACCGGGCGAACGCCGCGCTCCACGCGTTGACCAGCGCGACCTGCCCGACGCTGGCCGCGGCCTGCTTGGTCGCCAAATCCTTGGGGCGGCGGGTCAATCCGAGCGGTTCGATGCCGGCGGCGATGGCACCCGACGAGACGATGACGACGTCGGTGCCCGCCTTCATACGTGACTCGATGGCGTCGGCCAGCCCGGCCAGCCGACCGGCGTCGAAGACGCCGGACGCTGTGGTCAGCGCGTTGGTCCCGACCTTGACCACCAGGCTGCGCGCGGTCCGGACGGCCTCTCGGTGCGCGGTCATGATGCGCCGCTTCTCCTCATCGCTTCGTCCCCCGCGAGCGGGCGGTGCCCCGCTGCATCGTCGCCGGCGGTCACGACTCGTCACCGCGTTCGCGCCGCTGACGGCGGGCCGCCTTGCGCTCCGCGGCCCCGGTGCGTTCACTGCGCTCCAGCCGCACGTCGGTGCCTCTCCCGGACATCGCGACGTGTTGGCCCGCGGGCGTTTGCGGCTCCCAGTCGAATGTCATGTCGCCGATGGTCACGGCGCACCCGGGTTTCGCGCCGAGTCGCAACAGTTCCTCCTCGACGCCCAGCCGGGCCAGCCGATCGGCGAGATAGCCCACGGCTTCATCGTTGTCGAAGTTGGTCTGCCGGACCCACCGCTGGGGCCGGGCACCGGTGACCACGAAGCCGCCCTCGCCATCCGGTTCCACGGTGAAACCGCTGTCGTCGACGGGGACGGGACGGATCACCGGCCGCCGCGGCACGATCTGCGGGCGCGCGGCGTTGTATTCCGCGATCATCCGCCAGAGCCCGAAAACCAACGGCTGCAAACCTTCTCGCGACACCGTCGACACCAGGAAGACGGGCCAGCCGCGCTCGGCGACCTCGTCGCGGACGAATTCGGCGAGCTCCCGCGCCTCGGGCACGTCGATCTTGTTGAGCACCACCGCCCGTGGCCGCTCGGCGAGGTCGCCCAGCGTCGAATCGCCCTGCAGGGTGGGCGTATACGCGGCGAGTTCGGCTTCCAGCGCGTCGATGTCGGAGATCGGGTCGCGGCCCGGCTCCGAGGTGGCGCAGTCGACGACGTGCACCAGCACCGCGCAGCGCTCGATGTGCCGCAGGAAGTCAAGGCCGAGACCGCGGCCCTGTGACGCACCGGGAATCAGGCCCGGCACGTCGGCGGCGGTGAACGTGTGCTCGCCCGCCGACACCACGCCGAGATTGGGCACCAGCGTGGTGAACGGGTAGTCCGCGATCTTCGGTTTGGCCGCCGAGATCGCCGACACCAGTGACGATTTCCCGGCCGAGGGAAACCCGATGAGACCGACGTCGGCGACGGTCTTGAGCTCCAGCGTCAGGTCCCGCGCCTCACCGGGCTCGCCGAGCAGCGCGAAGCCGGGGGCCTTGCGGGCGCGCGACGCGAGCGCCGCGTTGCCCAGGCCGCCGCGGCCACCGGCCGCCGCCTCGAAGCGGGTGCCCGCGCCCACCAGATCGGCCAGCAACCGGCCGTTTTCGTCCAGTACGACGGTGCCGTCGGGGACTTTGACCTCCAGATCGGTGCCGGCGGCACCGTCGCGGTTGCTGCCCATGCCCTGTTTGCCCGACGGCGCGGTGACGTGCGGGTGGAAGTGGAAGTCCAGCAGGGTCTGCACCTGCGGGTCGACGACGAACACGACGCTGCCGCCGCGGCCACCGTTGCCGCCGTCCGGACCGCCCAGCGGCTTGAACTTCTCGCGGTGGACCGACGCGCAGCCGTTACCGCCGGAGCCCGCGCGCGCGTGGATGACGACCCGATCGACGAATCGAGGCATCGAGATACCAGCCCTTCGAAAGTCACGCCAGGGCGAAAATACCTCGCGAAGCCGCCGCGGCGTTTCCCCGCACGGGGGCGGTGCCCCCGGCTCGCGAGGCCTAGACCTGGGGCGTGATGCTGACGGTTTTGCGCCCGCGCTTGATGCCGAACTCGACGGCTCCGGCGGCCTTGGCGAACAGCGTGTCGTCACCGCCACGCCCGACGTTCAGACCGGGGTGGAACTTGGTGCCGCGCTGGCGGACGATGATCTCGCCGGCCTTGACGATCTGGCCGCCGAATCGCTTTACCCCCAGCCGCTGAGCAGCGGAATCGCGACCGTTGCGCGAGCTGGAAGCGCCCTTCTTGTGTGCCATTCTTGTCGCCTCCTGCTACTTGATCCCGGTGACCTTCAGGACCGTCAGCTGCTGACGGTGCCCCTGACGCTTGTGGTAGCCGGTCTTGTTCCTGAACTTGTGGATGCGAATCTTGGGGCCCTTGGTGTGCTCGAGCACCTCGCCCGTCACCGCCACCTTGGCCAGCGCGGCCGCGTCGGTGGTCACCTTCGCGCCATCCACGACCAGGGTGACGGGCAGCGACACGTTCGCACCCGGGTCGGAGTCGAGCTTCTCGACCTTGACCACGTCCCCGACGGCGACCTTGTACTGCTTGCCGCCCGTCTTGACGATTGCGTAGGTCGCCATCGTTGCTCCTGCCTTCTTTCCTCTGCTCAGCCGTTCTTCGGCTCTTCGCGCGCGAGCCACCGGCGGTGCGCGTGTGGTCTGGGTTGCGGGCCCGCGCCGATCGCCCGGGTGCCCCGCTGTCGCCGGCCAAAGTTCAAACGGCCTGGCGACAACTGTCCTAGGGTACTTGACCAGCGGCTACAGGGTCAAACCGGGCCAGGTCAGTCGACGTGGATCGGCGGGCCTGCCGGCCGGCCCGCCGCGCGGCGGCGCCGCGGACGTCCGAATCCCGATCCCGCGTCGAGGGACCCCTCCGGCCCCTCGTCGGACTCGGAGTCATCCTCGACGTCCAGGTCGTCGTCGTCGTCCATCTCGAGGTCTTCGTCGTCGTCGCCGAGGTCTTCCTCGTCGTCGAGGTCCTCGTCGTCGTCGAGATCGTCATCGGTGTCGTCATCGGTGTCGTCGTCGGACTCGTCATCGGTGTCGTCGTCGGACTCGTCATCGGTGTCGTCGTCGGACTCGTCGTAGTCCTCCTGGTCGGCATCCTCCGAGTCGGCCGCGCCAAGTGAATTCTGCTCGTCGAATTCGTTGGCCGCTTCCTCGGCGGACTCGTCGGATTCCTCGTCATCGCGGGCGGCCGATCCCCCGGCGGCCATCGCCTTGAACATCGGGTGCTCACCGGGAGCGTGCGCCGGCACCTTGGCCACCACCGGCTCTTCGGCTCGGTTCTTTTTGGAGCGCCTGCCGCGGCGACCACCGGACTCGGACTTGCGCCCGTTCGACGGGGCCGAGTCCACCGGGTCGGTGTGCAGCACGATCCCGCGGCCGCCGCAATGCGTGCACGACGACGAGAAGGCCTCGACCAGCCCGGTACCCAGCCGCTTGCGGGTCAGCTGGACCAGGCCCAGCGACGTCACCTCGGACACTTGGTGGCGGGTGCGGTCGCGGGCCAGCGCCTCGGTCAGCCGCCGCAACACCAAGTCGCGGTTGGACTCGAGGACCATGTCGATGAAGTCGATGACCACGATTCCGCCGATGTCGCGCAGCCGCAGCTGGCGCACGATCTCCTCGGCGGCCTCGAGGTTGTTCTTGGTGACGGTCTGTTCGAGGTTGCCGCCCGACCCGGTGAACTTGCCGGTGTTGACGTCGACCACGGTCATGGCCTCGGTCCGGTCGATCACCAGCGTGCCGCCGGAGGGCAGCCACACCTTGCGTTCCATCGCCTTGGCGAGTTGCTCGTCGATGCGATGCACCGCGAAGACGTCGGGGCCGGCCTGACCGTCCGGGCCGGCGGGCGGCTCGTACTTGCTCAGCTTCGAAACCAGATCGGGCGCAACGGAATTCACGTACTCGGTGATCGTCGTCCACGCTTCGTCGCCGGAGACGATGAGGCCGGCGAAGTCCTCGTTGAACAGGTCGCGGATGACCTTGACCAGCACGTCGGGCTCTTCGTAGAGCGCGACCGCGGCACCGGCGGCCTTTTCCGTGATCTCGGTCGCCTTGGCCTCGATCTGCTTCCAGCGCTCCTGCAGCCGGGTGACGTCGTTGCGGATGTCGTCCTCTTTGACGCCCTCGGACGCGGTGCGGATGATCACCCCGGCATCCGACGGCACCACCTCGCGCAGGATCTCCTTGAGCCGCTGCCGTTCGGTGTCGGGCAGCTTGCGGCTGATCCCGGTCGACGACGCGCCCGGCACGTACACCAGGTACCGGCCGGCGAGCGACACCTGGGTGGTCAGCCGGGCACCCTTGTGCCCGACCGGGTCCTTGCTGACCTGGACCACGACGTAGTCGCCCGGTTTGAGCGCCTGTTCGATCTTGCGGTCGGACCCGCCCAGGCCCGCGGCTTCCCAGTTGACCTCGCCGGCGTAGAGCACGCCGTTGCGGCCGCGCCCGATGTCGACGAACGCCGCCTCCATCGAGGGCAGGACGTTCTGGACGATCCCGAGGTAGATGTTGCCCACCAACGAGGCGGAAGCGGCGGACGTCACGAAGTGCTCGACGACGATGCCGTCCTCGAGCACCGCGATCTGGGTGTAGCGCGCCCCCTGATGCGGCGGCTCGGTGCGGACCCTGTCGCGCACGACCATGATCCGTTCGACGGCCTCGCGGCGGGCCAGGAACTCCGCCTCACTCAGAACCGGCGGGCGGCGCCGTCCCGCGTCGCGCCCGTCGCGGCGGCGCTGGCGCTTGGCCTCCAGCCGGGTGGAACCGTCGATGCCCTTGATCTCGGCGTTCGACGAGCCGTTCCCGCCATCGCCGCCGTTCTTGCCGCTGCGTGGCGGCCGCTCGTGCACGACGGTGTTGGGCGGATCGTCGGGCGAAGGGCTTTCGTCACTGTCGTCACCCGAGCCCGACTTGCGCCGCCGGCGCCTGCGGCGGCGGCGGCTGCCGCCCTCCGCCGAGCCGTCGTCGCCGTTGTCGGAGTCGTCGGAATCCGAATAGTCGGAGCCCTCGTCGTCGTCGCCGTCCTCGGCGTCGGAGGAGTCGCCGCGGCTCGCCTTCTGGCGCCGCTGTTGCGGCTCGTCCTCGTCACCGGCGTCGTTCTGGTTGTCGGGCCCGCCCTGCTCACCGCGGCCGCGGCCACGGCCGCGCCGGCCCCGGCGCCGCCGCCGGTTCGCCGGGCGATCGGCCTGGTCGTCGTCTTCGTCTTCGTCGGAATCGTCGGACTCCTCGGAGTCGGCGCCGTCGTCGGCGGTCCCGTCGTCCTCGTCCGCTAATGGCTGCGGCGCGACGAACAGCGGCATGTAGTGCGGCCGCTCGGCGGCGCTCTCCGGGGCCGCCAGCATCAACCGGGATTCGGGTTCCGCGGCGGCTTCGTCGTCTCCGCTGCTGACACCGCCGTCCTCGGCGCCCGCGTCGGGCTGGGCGGCCAGCAGGTCGCGTACCCGGACCGCGTCGTCGCGATCGACGGTGGAGTGCGCGCTGCGTATCCGCCCGTCGAGCGCGCTCAGCGCGTCCAGCACCCGCTTACTGGTGGTTCCCAGCGTCCGTGCCAGCGAATGAACTCTCAGGCGGTCCGGCAGTTCGTCGTGCCGGGTCGGCTCTTCGGATGACTCTGCGGATGGTGCACCGTCTACCACGTATTCTCCTCAAGCCCCCGGGCGCGTCCTTGCGACGCGGCCACGCGAGGGCTTCGCTATGGGCCCGGACAACTTTCCCCGGGCTTGTGATGGTCTCGCCCCGAGCGGTTCGCGGGGAACACACTCGGCGCCGTGCTGAATGACGGCCTGACATGCCGCGCACCAACGCGGGGTGGCGATGATCGCGCTTGTCTAAGTCTTCATTCGGGTGTCCGACACCGGTCCGGCGACGTTCACCCTCCGTCAGTATCCCACATCACTCGGCGTGCCCACCCGCCCCTGAGCCAACCCGCCGTCAGCGGCGTGGCGCAGCCGGTTTGCTGGGCCGCTACGCGTCGGGAAACCAGAGCGCGATTTCACGCTTGGCGGAGTCGGTCGAATCCGACCCGTGCACCAGGTTGAACTGGGTCTCCAGCCCGAAATCGCCCCGAATCGTGCCGGGTGTGGCCTTGTCCACCGGGTCGGTGCCGCCCGCGAGCTGGCGAAACGCGGCGATCGCCCGCGGCCCCTCGACGATCGCCGCCACCACCGGCCCCGACGTGATGAATTCCAGCAGCGATCCGAAGAACGGCTTGCCTTCGTGCTCGGCGTAATGCTCGGCGGCCAGGTTCTCGCTGACCCGCCGCAGCTCCAGCGCCGCGATGGTCAGGCCCTTCCGCTCGATGCGGCTGATGATTTCCCCTACCAGCCGCCGCTCGACGCCGTCCGGCTTGATCAGTACCAGGGTCCGTTCGGTCACGGCGCACAGCGTACATAACCGGGCGGCGATCGGCCGTGGCCGCGAGCCCGCCCTACCGCTGACGGCGCAGCACCTCGGCCCGGAAGTACGCGATCAAGGCCCACAAGCCGGTGAACAGCACCCCGATGAATCCCACGCCCGGGTACACCGCGAAGCCGGCGAGCAGGAGCAGCTGAGCGGCCAGGTTCACCCAGATCGCCCAGGGTTTGCGCTGCACCCCGCCCAGCAGGATGAGCAGCGCGGCCACTCCGACCAGGTAGCCCAGGGACACCGGCGTCAGGCCGCCGCCGACCGCGCTCACCACGGGGATCGCCAGCAACACCACGATGGCTTCCAGGAACAGCGTGGCGGCCATCACGGCGCCGAAGCTCCGCCAGGGGTCGGGCCGGTCCGGGTCGGTCATTCCGGATCCCGGCCGAACAGGGTGCGCGCCGCCCCGGCGGTGACGACCGACCCGGTGATGACGATCCCGGTGCCGGAGAAGGCCTCGGCTTCCCCGTCCATGGTCGCGTCGTCGACCAAGGCGGTCGCGGCGTCGATGGCGTCGTGCAGGTTCTCGGCGGATATCACCCGTTCGGGCCCGAATCGCTCCCCCGCCGCCAGCGCCAGCGACTCGACGTCCAGCGCCCGCGGCGACCCGTTGTGGGTCACCACGACGGAGTCGAACACCGGCTCGAGGGCGGTGAGGATGCCGTCCACGTCCTTGTCGGCGAGCACGCTGATCACACCCACCAGGTAGCGGAAGTCGAACTCGTCGCTCAGGGTCTGCGCCAATGCCGCCGCACCGGCCGGGTTGTGCGCGGCGTCGATGAACACGGTGGGAGCGCTGCGCATGCGTTCCAGCCGGCCGGGACTGGTGACGGCGGCGAATCCCGCCCGCACCGCCTCGACGTCGAGTTGCCGCTGCGCGCCGGCGCCGAAGAACGCCTCCACCGCCGCGAGCGCCACCACCGCGTTGTGCGCCTGGTGCTCGCCGTGCAGCGGCAGGTAGATGTCGGAGTACACGCCGCCAAGGCCCTGCAGCTGCAGCACCTGCCCGCCGATCGCCACCTGACGGCCCAGGACGGCGAACTCCGAATCCTCGCGGGCCACCGCGGCGTCGGCGCGCACCGTCTGGGCCAGCAGCACTTCCATCGCCTCCGGCGCC
Source organism: Mycobacterium seoulense (assembly GCF_010731595.1). Classification (NCBI taxonomy): domain Bacteria; kingdom Bacillati; phylum Actinomycetota; class Actinomycetes; order Mycobacteriales; family Mycobacteriaceae; genus Mycobacterium; species Mycobacterium seoulense. The sequence continues at coordinate 2,449,770 of NZ_AP022582.1, forward strand.
TGGCGGGCAAGGACGGCGACGGTGTCGGGCGCGCCGTCGGGTGCTTTGCTGATGATCCCGGCCTTCTCGCCGGCGATGCCGGCGATGTCGTCACCGAGGTATTCGATGTGGTCGATGCCGATCGGGGTGATGACCGCGACCGGCGCGTCGATGACGTTCGTGGCGTCCCACCGCCCGCCCATCCCCACCTCGACGACCGCGACGTCGACGGGTGCGTCGGCGAACGCGGCGAACGCCATGGCGGTCAGCACCTCGAACTTGCTCATCGCCGGACCACCGGCCGCCTGGGACTGCGCGTCGATCATCTGCACGAACGGCTCGATCTCCCGGTATGTCGCCACGTACTGCGCCGGGGTGATCGGCCGGCCGTCGATCGCGATGCGCTCGACCGCCGATTGCAGGTGCGGGCTGGTGGTTCGCCCGGTGCGCCCGTGCAGCGCCGTCACCAGCGCGTCGACCATGCGCGCCACCGACGTCTTGCCGTTGGTGCCGGCGATGTGGATGGACGGATAGGCCCGTTGCGGCGAACCCAGCAAGTCCATCAGCGCGCTGATCCGGGTCAGGCTCGGCTCGATCTTGGTTTCCGGCCAGCGTTGGTCGAGCAGGTGTTCGACCTGCAGCATGGCGGCGATCTCGTCCGGGGAGGGAGCCAGGCTGGTCGCCTCGCCACGCTCGGGCCAGTCGGGGGGCTCGGTCATCGAACGCTCATCGCAGCCCGGCCAGGCGCGCGGTGATCCGGTCGGTCTCGTCCTGGGCCACCCGCTGACGATCCCGGATCTTGTCGACGACGTTCTGCGGAGCTTTGGCCAGGAAGTCCTCGTTGGCGAGTTTGGCGGTGGTCGACGCGAGTTCCTTCTGCGCCGCGGCGAGGTCTTTCTCCAGGCGGCGGCGTTCGGCGGCGACGTCGATGGTGCCCGAGGTGTCGAGTTCGACCACGACCGTGCTGTTCATGGCGGGGCCGAGCCGCACCTCCAACGACACCGACGGCTGGAATTCGTCCCCGGGCTCGGTGAGCCACGCCAGGGACGTCACGGCGGCCACCTGGGCGCTCAGGTCGGCGCCGTCCATCCCGCCCAGCCGGGCCGGCACTTTCTGCCGATCGGCCAGGCCTTGATCGCTGCGGAATCGGCGGACCTCGGTGACCAGCCTCTGCATATCGCTGACCCGTTGCGCGGCAACGGGATCCAGTCCGATACCCGACGATACCGGCCATTCGGCGATCACCAGCGACTCCAGGCCGGTCAGGGCCTGCCACAACGCCTCGGTGAGGAACGGGATGACGGGGTGCAGCAACCGGAGCAATGTGTCCAGCACGGCGGCGAGCACGGCGGTGGTGTGTGGATTCCCCTCGGCCAGCTGCGTTTTGGCCAGTTCGACATACCAGTCGCAGAATTCGTCCCACGCGAAGTGGTAGAGCGACTCGCAGGCACGGCTGAACTCGTATCCGTCGAGGGCCGAGTCGACTTCGGCGCGAACCTCTTCCAGCCGTCCCAGGATCCATCGGTCGGCATCGGTGAGCTGGTCATGCGCCGGCAGCGGCGCGAGCCGGGCTCCGTTGAGCAGCGCGTAGCGGGTGGCGTTGAACAGCTTGGTGCAGAAGTTGCGCGACGCCCGGACCGCGTCCTCGCCGACGGCCAGGTCACCGCCGGGGCTGGCGCCGCGGGCCAGCGTGAACCTCAGCGCGTCGGCCCCGAACGTGTCCACCCAGTCCAGCGGGTCGATGACATTGCCCTTGGACTTGCTCATCTTGCGGCCGGATTCGTCGCGGATCAGCCCATGCAGGAACACGTCGGTGAACGGCACCTGCGGGCCGCGGCGGCCGTCGAGGGTGATGGCCTCGTCGCCGCCGACGAAGGTGCCGAACATCATCATCCGCGCCACCCAGAAAAACAGGATGTCGTAGCCGGTGACCAGAACGCTTGTCGGATAGAACTTTTCCAGCTCCGGGGTCTTCTCAGGCCAGCCCAGCGTGGAGAACGGCCACAGGGCCGAGGAGAACCAGGTGTCCAGCACGTCGGGGTCCTGTTCCCAGCCCTCCGGCGGCGTCTCGTCGGGACCGACGCATACCTGCTCGCCGTCGGGCCCGTACCAGATCGGGATCCGATGGCCCCACCACAGCTGCCGCGAGATGCACCAGTCGTGCATGTCGTCGACCCAGCCGAACCAGCGCGGCTCCAGGCTGGCGGGGTGAATCACGGTGTCCCCGTTGCGAACCGCGTCACCGGCGGCCTTGGCCAGCGATTCCACCCTGACCCACCATTGCAGCGACAGCCGGGGCTCGATCGGCTCACCGCTGCGTTCGGAATGCCCGACGCTGTGCAGGTAGGGGCGCTTCTCCGCGACGACACGGCCCTGTTCGGCCAATGCCTCGCGAACAGCGACCCGGGCGTCGAAGCGGTCCATGCCGTCGAATTGTGTTCCGGTGTCGGCGATCCGGCCCTTGGTGTCCATGATCGAGATCATCGGCAGTTGGTGCCGCAGGCCGATCTCGAAGTCATTGGGATCGTGGGCGGGCGTGACTTTGACCGCGCCCGTGCCGAATTCGGGGTCGACGTGTTCGTCGGCGACGATGACGAGCTCGCGGTCGAGGAACGGGTGGGGCAGCGTGGTCCCCACCAGGTGGCGGTAGCGCTCATCGTCGGGATGCACCGCGATCGCGGTGTCCCCCAGCATCGTCTCGACGCGGGTGGTGGCGACCACAATGTGGGGTTGCGAGTCGTCCAGCGAGCCGTACCGGAATGACACCAGCTCGCCCTCGACCTCTTCGTAGTTGACTTCGATGTCGGAGAGCGCGGTTTCGAGCAAGGGCGACCAGTTGACCAGCCGCTCGGCGCGGTAGATCAGGCCGGCGTCGTAGAGCCGCTTGAAGATGGTGCGCACGGCCCGCGACAGGCCCTCGTCCATGGTGAACCGGTCGCGGCTCCAGGCAACCCCGTCGCCGAGCCGGCGCATCTGGCCGCTGATGGCACCGCCGGACTCGCGTTTCCAATCCCAGACCTTGTCGACGAACAGCTCCCTGCCGAAGTCTTCTTTGGTCTTGCCGTCGACGGCGAGCTGCTTTTCCACCACGCTCTGGGTCGCGATGCCGGCGTGGTCCATGCCCGGCTGCCACAGCACCTCATATCCCTGCATCCGTTTGCGACGGGTCAGGGCGTCCATCATGGTGTGCTCCAGGGCGTGGCCCATGTGCAGGCTGCCGGTCACGTTCGGCGGCGGGAGCACGATCGAATACCCGGGCTTGGCGCTCGTCGGGTCCGCTTCGAAGTAGCCCGCGTCGAGCCATTTCTGGTAGATCGCGCTTTCGGCCGCAGCCGGATCCCACGACTTGGGCAGGTCGGTGGCGGGGCTGCGGCTGGCGGTCACCCGTCAATTCTAGGGAGCGCCGTTCACCCCGATGTAGGTGCCCAAATCGCAGGTGAGCCGGGTCACTTCCCGAGCCGATCGACGTGCAGCGTCACACCCGCGGCGGGGAACCTGGCCAGCAGGGCATCGCCCATCGCCGCCGCGGGGGTCAGGACGCCGTGCAGGTTGGGCAGCTGCTCGCGGTCGAGTGCGAGCGCAAGGCCGCACTCCCCCAACAGCACCGAGGTCGCCTTGTAACCGGGGTCGCCGCGCTGCTCCATGCGCGCGACGTATCGGGCGCCGGTTGTCGTGGTGGTGTACGTCTCGATCTTGTAGTAGCCGCGCTCGCGCGCCGCCGCGCTGGGGCCGGTCCCCGGTTTGGGGACGATGCGCTCCACCAGCCGGCGCGGCAGCAGCCGGAAATAGCGGCTGCCCAATCCGAAGGTGGCGTTGGCGACCCCGCCCACCGCGGCCGACGCCAGCGGCGCCAGCGGCGACGACCCCAGACTCATGCTTTCGGTGTAGCGGAACTGGCGGCCATACGCCCAGTCCAGTAAAGCGTTGCTGCGCCGCACGATACGGGTGTTGTAGGGCGCCATCACGAAGCCCGACGTCCACAGGCCGGTCAGCTCCGGCGCGATCTGGCGACCACGCCGCCACGGCAGGTCGGGCTGGGACCCGATCTCCGGTTCGGCGCTGCGGTCGGTGCTCAGCGTGTACGGGTCGGCGAGTTGGCGGCGCGCGTCGGGATCGCGGGACGCCGTGTCCAGCACTTCCAGCATCGACGCGACGGTGCCGCCGGATACCCCGCCCGCGAAGGACCGGACCACCAGGTCGGTGTCGACCAGCTCTCCGGCGCCGTCGTCCCGCGCCGCCCGGTACAGCGCATAGACACTGAGGTCCGAAGGGACGGAATCGAACCCGCAGGCGTGCACGATGCGGGCGCCGGTGTCGGCGGCCTGCTTGTGGTACAGGTCGATGCTCTCGCGGACGAACATCGCCTCCCCGGTCAGGTCGGCGTAGTCGGTGCCCGCGGCCGCGCACGCGGCCACCAGCGGCAGTCCGTAGCGGGTATAGGGGCCGACCGTCGTGATCACGACCCGGGTGCGGGCCGCCATCTCGTTCAGCGTCGATGGCGATGAGGCATCGGCGGCGATGAGCGGCCAGGACTGCGCGGACTCGCCCAGTGTGTCGCGAACGGCCCGCAGGCGCTCGGTCGACCGGCCGGCCAGCGCGACCCGGGTGCCTGGCGCGGACCGGGCCAGGTATTCGGCGGTCAACTTCCCGACGAAGCCGGTCGCCCCATACAACACGATGTCGAATTCGCGCGGCGTTGCGGTCACGCGCCCGACGTTACCGGACCCGCAGATGAGTAATGCCGGGCCAAAGGCCCGGCATTACTCATCACTGCATTGGTCAGCCGCGACGACCGCACACGGGCCACGCACCGATGCCCTGCGAGTGCAGCACATTCTCGGCCACCCGGATCTGCTCCTCACGGCTCGCGCCGGCGGGAGAACCACTGCCGCCATTGGCGCGCCAGGTGCTCGGGGTGAACTGCAGGCCACCGGAGAATCCGTTACCGGTGCTGATCGACCAGTTGCCACCCGACTCGCACTGCGCGATGGCGTCCCAGTTCACGCTGTACGCCTTGACCGGCGGGGGCGGCGGGACATCCGGGCCCGGAGGCGGCGGCACGTTGGGGTCAAAGCCCGCGGGTGCCGGCGGCGGGGCGTCCGGCGCCGGGGGCGGCGGGGGCGCGTCCGGAGCCGGCGGGGCGTCCGGGGCCGGGGGCGGGGGTGCGTCGGGAGCCGGGGGCGGCGGAGCCGCATCCGGCGCCCCGGCGGGCGCCATGTTCGGGTCGAAGCTCGTCGGTTCCGCGTTGGCGGTGGCCGACGGGATGCTCACGAGGGTGCCCGTGATCGCGGCGAGAACGAGCGTCTTACGGACGTTCTTCAATATCTTTCCTTTCGCGGTGCGCGCGCGCCAAAGCAAGCCCACGGGGGTGGGCTGACGGTGTTTGGTTGATGCGGAAACCTGCTTTGGAACGTGCCGACTTGTTCGGGCACGACAGCGGTGGGCTCGAGTCGCCCGGCGGGCCACTGCCCGCCGGCCGCGAACGGTCTTGCGCCGTCCGCAGCCCCGCTCACACGCGGGTCCGTGATTCTGTTTTCAGTTACTCTTCCGTAACCCGTTGCGGGCTAACACGGACCGTACGAGACCCGGCGGCGTTCGTCATCTTCGGAAAACGGGCATCTCGTTTCGGTAACGGGGTGATCACAGCGCAATCGCACCGCTATTTGGCGAGGTCAGCGCCGGAATTCCGGAAGGTACCCAACAATCGCGAACGCTTTCAAATCGTGAGCCGAATCACGCCCATTTTGTGAACTGGCGCACGTATTTTGCGGCGTGCGTTTGCGCTGTTGCACCCCAACGGACCCGGGTCCGTGTCACGAAGCGGGGTAGCTTACAACAAGTTCCGCATCTTCGCACAAGTGGCGCGCCCGACCGGACAACCGAATTATGTTGTGCTGCTGGCTAACTTGCGTTGGTTGAATAGCGAGCGCGTGAGCGGTCGCATCATCAGCTGTCACTGACCGCTATTGCCTCGAAACACTGTTGATGACAACATGTTTCGCAGCTGTGCGTCCGGCTTGCCGACGGCCAGTGACTCGCTTCGGAAGGTCGTCGCCGTGGCGTGTCCTGAGCGACCGGGGTACGGCGAGGATTTGCTCGGTGGCACTGCCATTCCGCCCGGTGCCGAACGCGCCGGTGCCCGCATCTCCGATAGGACGGCGATCAATTTATCCGAAACCCGCGGCGCCTCAACAGATCACGATCCACCGCCGGATTTATCCACTCCACTGACCACGGCTCCGCGCAGCAATTCTTGGAGCGAAAAGAGAAATGGCTCGTGTCGAATAACCTTGCTAATTCTCGCGCGCGGGCCTGCCGATGATAACGATCATCGACGCGGGCTCAACCGCGACCGCCTCGCGCCGGGTGGCGTCAGCCGCGCGGCTGGGCGAGGGCGCGTAGCTCGGCGTCGGTATTGACGTTGGTCAGCGACCGCGAATCCGACGTCACGATCCGCTGGGCATCCGACGCGTCCACCAGAGCACGCATCTTGCGCTCGCCGGCGGCCACCAATGCGTCGACACGGTCGGCCAGGTCGGTCCGGTACACCGCGGCAAGGTAGTGGTCCTGACCATCCCACGGCAGCACTACTTCTGCGCCGGTCTCCAGCGCCCGGCGGGCGAGATCGTCGATGAGATCTATTGCCAGGAAAGGCATGTCGACGGCGCAGACGAAGGCGAGCCGGGCACCGGCCTCGGCGGCCGCGCGCAACGCCCGGCCCGTCGCCGGCAGCGGTCCCAGCCCGCGCAGTTCGTCGCGCATGACCCGGGCCTGCAATTCGGGCAACGGCTGGCCCTGGGCGGCCATGACGAGGACGGGGTCGCAACGCTGCCGGAGGACGCCGACCACGTGCTCGACCATGGTCGCCGCATTCGAGCCGGCCGACGCGGGGACGGGCAGGCTGGCCTTATCGCGGCCCATCCGTTGCGATGCGCCCCCGGCGAGCACCACCCCGGCCAGTGAACCCGGTTCTGACACGGCCTCGCCCACGTCAGTCGACGGTCCAGGTGTCACGCCCACGCAGCAGCGACTGCAGGGCGGCCTCGTCGAACGGCTTCGAGGCCCGCGCCGTCTGCACCTGCGAGCGTGCGGCGTCGTCGTAGGTGGGCCGGCTGACGTCCCGGAAGATGCCCAGCACCGTGTGATCGAGGTTCTGGTCGGAGAGCCGGGACAGCGCGAAGGCGTAGGCCGAGTCGTCGGTATGCGCGTCGTGCACCATGATCTCGTCCACGGCCACGTCGGCGGTCTTGGCGAATTCGAGGCCGAAGCCGGACTTCACCACGCAGTACTCGCCGTCGGCGCCGAAGGTGATCGGCTCACCGTGGCGGATGTTGATCACCCGCTCCTCGGCGCCCTCCTTGCGCAGCACGTCGAACGAACCGTCGTTGAAAATCGGGCAGTCCTGCAGGATTTCGACCAACGCGGCACCGCGGTGCTCCGCGGCCGCCCGCAGCACCTCGGTCAGCCCGTTGCGGTCGGAGTCGAGGGCGCGGCCGACGAACGTCGCCTCGGCGCCCAGCGCCAGCGATACCGGGTTGAACGGGTGGTCCAGCGACCCCATGGGCGTCGACTTGGTGACCTTGCCGACCTCCGAGGTGGGCGAGTACTGGCCCTTCGTCAGCCCGTAGATCCTGTTGTTGAACAATAGGATCGTGATGTTGACGTTGCGGCGCAGCGCGTGAATCAGGTGGTTACCGCCGATCGACAACGCGTCGCCGTCGCCAGTGACCACCCACACCGACAGGTCCTCACGGGCCAGCGCCAGGCCGGTCGCGATCGCGGGGGCGCGGCCGTGGATCGAGTGGAACCCGTAGGTCTCCAGGTAATACGGGAACCGGCTCGAGCAACCGATGCCGCTGATGAACACGATGTTCTCGCGCCGCAGCCCCAGCTCCGGCAGGAAGTTGCGGATGGTGTTGAGGATGACGTAGTCACCACACCCGGGACACCAACGGACCTCCTGGTCACTGGTGAAGTCCTTGCCCTTCTGCGGCTGATCCGTGGTGGGCACGCCGTCGTTCTTCTTCAGCCTCGGGGTCAGCCCGAGGTCCGCGCCCGCCAAATTTCCCACCAGGTCGGTCATTCGATAGCTCCCGCTCCAACCGTTGCTGCCGCCATTCTGGCGACCATCGTCTTGTCCTGCTCGATTTCGGCCAGCGTGCCGCCGACCGCGGCGCGGATAAGGCGCCCGATCTCGTCCGCGAGGAACGCGACACCCTGGACCTTGGTGACCGACTGCACATCCACCAGGTACTTGCCGCGAAGCAACAGGGACAACTGGCCGAGGTTCATCTCCGGACAGACGACCATCGGGTAACGCCGCAACACATCGCCCAGGTTCGCCGGGAACGGGTTGAGGTAGCGCAGGTGGGCGTGTGCGACCTTGACGCCCTTGCGCCGCGCGCGCCGGCAGGCTTCACCGATCGGACCGTAGGAGCTGCCCCAGCCGATCAGCAGCAGCTCGGCGTCTCCGCTCGGATCGTCGACCTCGAGATCGGGCACCGAGATCCCGTCGATCTTGGCCTGGCGCAACCGAACCATCAGGTCGTGGTTGACCGGCTCGTAGGAGATGGCGCCCGAACCGTTCGCGGCTTCCAGGCCGCCGAT